>NZ_JACDXJ010000001.1:2410000-3155000 GCF_013520865.1 Microvirga mediterraneensis | reverse complement strand
CCCTCACGGTACTGGTTCACTATCGGTCGCTGAGGAGTACTTAGGCTTGGAGGGTGGTCCCCCCATGTTCAGACAGGATTTCACGTGTCCCGCCCTACTCATATCCAACCATCACCCTTATCCGTACGGGGCTATCACCCGTTGGTGCCTGCTTTTCCAAACAGTTCCGGTGAAGATCAGGTCGGCATTGGCCTGGTCCGCGTTCGCTCGCCACTACTAACGGAGTCTCGTTTGATGTCCTTTCCTCCGGGTACTTAGATGTTTCAGTTCCCCGGGTTCGCCTTAAACCCCTATGTATTCAGGATCTAATCCCTTCATCTGACCCTCCGTAGTGCCAGAACAGGATCGCTCCTGCCCTGACAATACAAAGGGTCGAAGGGGGGTTTCCCCATTCGGAGATCCTTGGATCAAAGCTCGTTCGCAGCTCCCCAAGGCTTATCGCAGCGTACCACGTCCTTCATCGCCTCTCAGCGCCAAGGCATCCACCAGATGCTCTTACGACACTTGATTACTCTCATGATCCATGTCCGCCCGGCAAAAGCCGAACACGGATCTTCAAGAAAGACCTGTCTTCAACGCGTCAAACGTTGAAGACGATTTTGCTTGCCAAGCATCTCCGACGCTCCCGGCTGCGGGCCGGGGCTGGTGCGCGGAACTAGGTCGTCCGCTGGTCGAAGATGCTGCCTCTTTACGATTTCAAACATCCGCGCCGCTCACCCCCAAGGGGAGGGCACGAATTCCTTTGACGATCCACGGCCATGAACAAGGTCATGGCCTATGGACTTCCAGAACACAAAAAATGGTGGAGCCTGTCGGGATCGAACCGACGACCTGAAGCTTGCAAAGCTACCGCTCTCCCAGCTGAGCTAAGGCCCCGTTTTGGCTTTGGCCTCAGACGCCGGCGAAAGCGTCCGCTTTCTTGGCTTCCCGCGCCATGGGGCGCGGCGGCCGGTCGGCCTTCGCAAGAGCTGGCGCCAGGACCGACGCGCGAGCGTCGCAAGCCCGACCGGGCGCCGCCGACGTTTCGGCGGACAGCCAAAGGGACGGACGTCCCTGCCGGCGCTTGAGGCTTCCCCAAAATGGTGGGCCTGGGACGACTCGAACGTCCGACCTCACCCTTATCAGGGGTGCGCTCTAACCACCTGAGCTACAGGCCCCAATCGAAGCAAGGCGCGGCATCCGCGCCAACCCCGACCGATGTGTTCCGGAATTGAGAAGAGAAGCGAAGACGGCAGCGTCCCGCAGAATGAGCTTCTGACTGAAGCTCTTTGTTCCAAGCGATCCGATAGAGCAGGCGAGAAGCCTTCTCATAAGAGATCGTCCTTAGAAAGGAGGTGATCCAGCCGCAGGTTCCCCTACGGCTACCTTGTTACGACTTCACCCCAGTCGCTGACCCTACCGTGGTCGCCTGCCTCCTTGCGGTTGGCGCAGCGCCGTCGGGTAAGACCAACTCCCATGGTGTGACGGGCGGTGTGTACAAGGCCCGGGAACGTATTCACCGTGGCGTTCTGATCCACGATTACTAGCGATTCCGCCTTCATGCACTCGAGTTGCAGAGTGCAATCCGAACTGAGACGGCTTTTGAGGATTAGCTCCCCCTCGCGGGTTCGCTGCCCTTTGTCACCGCCATTGTAGCACGTGTGTAGCCCAGCCCGTAAGGGCCATGAGGACTTGACGTCATCCCCACCTTCCTCGCGGCTTATCACCGGCAGTCCCCCTAGAGTGCCCACCTTAAATGCTGGCAACTAGGGGCGAGGGTTGCGCTCGTTGCGGGACTTAACCCAACATCTCACGACACGAGCTGACGACAGCCATGCAGCACCTGTGTTCCCGCCAGCCGAACTGAAGAGGTGTGTCTCCACTCCTCATACGGGACATGTCAAAGGCTGGTAAGGTTCTGCGCGTTGCTTCGAATTAAACCACATGCTCCACCGCTTGTGCGGGCCCCCGTCAATTCCTTTGAGTTTTAATCTTGCGACCGTACTCCCCAGGCGGAATGCTTAAAGCGTTAGCTGCGCCACTGACGAGCAAGCTCGCCAACGGCTGGCATTCATCGTTTACGGCGTGGACTACCAGGGTATCTAATCCTGTTTGCTCCCCACGCTTTCGCGCCTCAGCGTCAGATCCGGACCAGTCAGCCGCCTTCGCCACTGGTGTTCTTGCGAATATCTACGAATTTCACCTCTACACTCGCAGTTCCACTAACCTCTTCCGGTCTCAAGCCTCGCAGTATCGAAGGCAATTCTGTGGTTGAGCCACAGGCTTTCACCCCCGACTTACAAAGCCGCCTACGCGCCCTTTACGCCCAGTGATTCCGAACAACGCTAGCCCCCTTCGTATTACCGCGGCTGCTGGCACGAAGTTAGCCGGGGCTTCTTCTCACGCTACCGTCATTATCGTCGCGTGCGAAAGAGCTTTACAACCCTAAGGCCGTCATCACTCACGCGGCATGGCTGGATCAGGCTTGCGCCCATTGTCCAATATTCCCCACTGCTGCCTCCCGTAGGAGTTTGGGCCGTGTCTCAGTCCCAATGTGGCTGATCATCCTCTCAGACCAGCTACTGATCGTCGCCTTGGTGAGCCATTACCTCACCAACCAGCTAATCAGACGCGGGCCGATCCTTCAGCGATAAATCTTTCCCCCAAAGGGCGTATCCGGTATTAGCCCAAGTTTCCCTGGGTTATTCCAAACTGAAGGGCACGTTCCCACGCGTTACTCACCCGTCTGCCACTGACCCCGAAGGGCCCGTTCGACTTGCATGTGTTAAGCCTGCCGCCAGCGTTCGTTCTGAGCCAGGATCAAACTCTCAAGTTGAAGAATTTGATCTCGACTGTCGTCACTACGCAAATTGACAGAGTCCATCTCACTCCAGGTCGCCCTGAAGCGGTGTACTCACCAATCAAAGCATAGAACGGGTCGATGTCTATTCACCCGAACCAAAAGGTCCGGCGCAAGGACACCGCCGCCTACGCTTCTCTTCCCTCTCAACAATGTCAAAGAACATAGACCCCGGAAGGTCCGAACCCCGAAAGGTCCTGGCGAAGGATCCGTTCGAACCCCGCCGCCGATGGGTCTGATCTAGTCCCCGGCCGCCGCCCTGTCAACCGCCCGACGAAAGTTTTTGCAAGCTTTCGTCGCGATCGTCAGAGCTTTTGCAGGGCCTCTCCCAAGTAAAGGCCAAGCAACAGCGTCCGCAGAAACGTCGCCGTTGCTGCGCCACCGTGCCGGAATGCTCGACAGCACCCCAGCCGTTGCTGGAAAAGATCGTCGCCAGAGGAGCAACGGGCCGGCCCGATCCCTCGAACCGCCGACGCTCGTGACCCGGACCCGGAACGAGACCGGTCCGCACCGCCCGGCAGCACCCCGCCCCGAACCCCGATCAGGGCCCGGACCCGCGGCAGCCGCCATCCTGGTGAAAAGCCCCCCTCAGGGCCACGCTCTCGCAAACAGCCCCCAGAAGGAGGCGCTCCTATAAACCCTCCAACCCGTTTTGCAAACGGGATTTGACGGACGACGGATGAAATCTGCGTCCGGGGTCGCGTAATGCCGTTATTCAGGAAGCCTAAGTGATATAGTTCGCTTAGCTGATATTTCAAGCGTGCCAATAGCACTCCGATGACCATCGATTTTGCATCATGGTGCATTGTGGTGTTTAGCCACTGGTGGGTCGGGCCGCACGATTGCTATGTTCGGTCCGTCACAGAGAGGTCTTCGTGTCGCAGTCAGGTTCCATAGATGGTCAGGCCGTCGTTCGTGACGGCTATGCCGAGCGTCTCATCGACACCGTGACCGATACCGCGTTCATTCTCCTGGACGCGGACGGGAATATCGCCAGTTGGAGCCGCGGAGCGGAGCATATCCACGGATGGAGCGCCGGCGAGGTGATCGGGCATTCCGCTGTCCTTCTTTATATGCCGGAGCAGGGCTCGGAGGCTCTTCGGCTTGACCTCCAGGCGGCTCATGAGAGGAGGCATCACCAGGCTCAGGGACTGCGGGCGCGCAAGAACGGTTCCACGTTCATGGCGCAGATCACGATGGCCCAAGTCGAAGACGGGGAGGGCCGCCCGGGCGGAATCGCCATGATCACGCGGGACATCACCGAATGGGTGATGGCCGAAGAGGCGCTGAGGACACGGGAGGCTCACCTGCGGTCGATCCTGGAGACCGTTCCTGACGCCATGGTCGTCATCGACGAGGACGCGCGGATCCAGTCCTTCAGCGCGGCAGCCGTGCGGCTCTTCGGATTCGAGCCGGAGGAGGTGATCGGCGAGAACGTCAAGATCCTCATGCCGTCGCCGTATCGTGAACAGCATGACAACTACATGCTGCGCTATCGCACGACAGGAGAGAGGCGGATCATCGGCGTCGGGCGCGTGGTCGTCGGCCAGCGCAAGGACGGATCGACCTTTCCGATGGAATTGGCCGTGGGCGAGATGCATTCCGGCGGCATCCGTTACTTCACCGGTTTCATTCGCGACCTGACCGAGAGGCAAAGGACGGAGACCCGCCTGCAGGAACTGCAATCCGAACTCGTCCACATGTCGCGTTTCACGGCCCTCGGCGAGATGGCCTCGACCCTCGCTCACGAGATCAACCAGCCGCTGACCGCCATCACCAATTACCTCAAAGGATGCCGAAGAATTCTGGAGCGCATGGAGGGCGACACGGTCCCCATGCTGCGGGATGCGGTCAACGAGGCGGGCGAGCAGGCGCTGCGGGCAGGGCAGGTGATCCGTCACCTGCGCGAATTCGTCGCCCGCGGCGAGAGCGAGCGCCATATCGAGAACCTGCCAAAGCTCATCGAGGAAGCAAGCGCTCTCTCTCTCGTGGGGGCCAAAGAGCAGGGTGTCCGGGTCGTCTTCGACTTCGATCCGAATGCCCCCTTCGTGCTCGCCGACCGCATTCAGATCCAGCAGGTCCTGCTGAACCTGATCCGGAACGCCATCGAAGCCATGCAGGAGACCGAGCGCCGGGAGCTCAGGGTCGCAACCCGCAATGTGGATGAGGGGCATGTGGAGCTGAGCGTCGCGGATACCGGACCCGGCCTTGCTCCGGAGGTCGCAGCCCAGCTCTTCCAGCCCTTCGTGACCACCAAGAAACATGGAATGGGCGTCGGCCTGTCGATCTGCCGTACGATCGTGGAGGCCCATGGCGGGAAGATCTGGGCGGATTCCAAGCAGGGCGAGGGAACCGCTTTTCGCTTCACATTGAGGATGGTCGGACGGGAGGAGATGGCCCATGCAGAGTGATGTTGCCGTGCATGTGGTTGACGATGACATGGCGGTACGCAAGTCGCTGGCGTTTCTGCTCGCCTCGGAGGGAGTGCCGGTCCGCCTGCACGAATCCGCCTCCGCCTTCCTCGATGCCGCACCGGGCCTGGAAGCCGGTTGCATCGTCACGGATGTGCGCATGCCCGGCATCGACGGCATCGAACTGATCCGTAGGCTCAAGGCGCGCAGCATCGTGCTCCCGGTGATCGTCATGACGGGCCACGCGGATGTTCCGATGGCCGTCGAGGCCATGAAGGAAGGGGCGGTCGACTTCCTGGAGAAGCCCTTCGGAGACGAGGTGTTTCTCGCGTCCGTCCGATCCGCCCTGGCCCGCCAGGAAAAGAGCAGCCACCACGGCCTGCAGGTGGCAGAGATCCAGGGCCGGTTCGAGGCCCTGTCGGAACGGGAGAAGCAGGTTCTCGACGGGCTCGTGGCCGGCAAGGCCAACAAGGTCATCGCCTACGATCTCGGAATCAGCCCGCGCACCGTGGAAATCTACCGGGCGAACGTCATGGCCAAGATGCATGCCAAGAGCCTGTCGGAACTCGTCCGGCTCGCTTTGCTGATCGAGGCCAGGTAGTCTCCTGAATAAGCCCCTTAAGGAATATCCCTGAATAGGGCGAGAGCCGTGTTCGTGCATAATCCGCGAGACTGGCCGGCCGAATATATTTCGGCCGGGATCGAGGATGATGCAGGCTTTTCGGATGTCTCAGCCCCTGGGGCCGGTCATCGTGGTAGACGATGACGAAGCGGTCAGGAACTCATTGAAGTTTGCCCTGGAGCTCGAGGGCCTGACCGTGCGCCTGTTCAAGGACGGCCCCGAGCTCCTGTCCGAGGCCGATCTCCCGCAGAACGGATGCTTCGTGATCGACTACAACATGCCGGGCATGACGGGGATCGAACTCGTCAACCGGCTGCGCCAGCGCCGGGGCGATTGCCGGGCGATCCTCATTGCGTCCCGGGTCAGCGACGACCTTTATGCTCGCGCGGCCCGATCCGGCTTCCGGAACGTTCTCGAGAAGCCCCTGCACGACAGCGAGCTTCTCGACAGCATCCATGCGGCTCTGGCCTGAGTTCCCGTAGAAACGGTCTCAGGATGCGGCGCAATTCGGTTCCGGCGGCTTGTCGGGCGCTTTCAAGACGCAACAGCCCTGCCGTCGGCAACGGCAGGGCTGTTGCGGCTCTCGGGTCTTGAGGAGCTTAAGTTAGGTGTTCAGGCGCTCGAGAGCGGCCCGGTTCGCCAGCACGACATGGCGTGCCGAAGGAAGCTCGATGATGCCCTGCCGCTCGAGCTGCGTGAAGGACCGGGAGACGGTTTCGATCGTCAGTCCAAGATGGTCGGCGATATCCGTCCGCGACATGGGGAGATCCAGCGCGTCGTCGTCGGCGGTCCGCTCGGCCATGTCGAGAAGAAAGGTTGCAATCTTCTCGACCGCCGACTTGCGGCCCAGGAGAAGCATGTGGTTCTGGGCCCGCACCAGGGACCGCATCATGCCTGTCGTCATGTCCTGAACGAGCTGGGCATCCTTGCCGACCGAAGAGGCGAGATGAGTGCGGCGGTAGAGGATGACCATGCAATCACCGACGGCCTCGGCGCAGAACCGGTGCTCCTCGCCGGCTTCGATGCCGAAGATGTCGCCCGTCAGGTGAAAGGCGTCTATCTGGCGGCGTCCGTCGCTCAGGAGCTTGGAGGTGCGCACCACGCCCGAGAGAACCTTGTAGACGAAAGCGGCCCTGTCCCCCTCGCCGAAGATCTCCTCGTCCTTGGCGAAGGACCGGACGGAGCCGACGGAGGGCGTGGAGGCGTCCGCATAGGGGCGCAGCGGCGGGATGTTCAGATCAAGGGAAGGAAGGGCCGAAGAAGAGGCTTTGGTGAGGAGCGCAGTGTGCATCGAACCCTCGTGAACTTTTGAATTGACGTTGCAGTTCATGGGTACAGCTGCAGGGGCTGGGCTAAAATTCAGGTCTGATACCTAAGGGGTTTTCCTTAGGTCGCCTTATGGGCGACCAGAGACGGCTCGGGAGCAGCGAAACCTAAGTGAAAAGACCTGCCGCAAAAGTGCCCAGGATCGCCCCCGACAGCAGGGTTGCGTCATGCAGGCCCAGAAGCCATTGCGAGACCGGACCGGCTCGGTGGATCCAGAGCGTCGTTCCAAGCGTGGTCAACGACCATCCGGAGCCGACCAGGGCCGCCGCTGCGGAGAAGCCGCCGACGGTCCCGGAGAGCATGAAAGCCGCCGCTCCCGCCGCGAGCAGGATGCAGCCCAACATCGTCAGGGGGGCGGGGAGCGCCAGACGTGGGAAGAACGCGAGGATCAGCGACGGGGCATACATGGCCATGACATGCCACGCCACCGCGCCCACAACCGCTTCCGACGGCGCGCAGCCGATGACCGCCATGGGGGTTGCGCCCATCAAGGCCGTCATCGCGAGCCATCCCAGGGCCCCGACCGCAGTCGGAAGGAGGATGGAGCGCCATCCCTGAAAGCCGGCTGCTTTCGATTTCGTGTTCCTGAGACGCCGGTAGGGCAGAGATGCGGTCGCAAAGAGGGACGCCACGTGCGCGAGGGCGGCAGCGGCGGCCGTGCCCGCGAAAGTCCATGGCGAGGCCAGTGACTCGGCCATGCCGGAAATCGTGGGGGCTGCCAGGCTCGCCAGGGTGGCGGCTCCGAAAACGATCAGGACGCCACCGGCTCCCTTGCCGCCGACCGGCACGGCGGCGTGGCGATAGAACAGGCTGAAGCCGCATGCGATTCCGAGCCAGAACCCGCCGAGCACGAGGGCGTTGAAGTGCATCGACACGAGCGCCCAGACGAGAACGAGGCCGCCGGCGGCACCAAGGCTGGCGCCGAGGGAAAAGGCCGCGCGGCGGCCGAAGGAATCGAGGAGGAGCGAGGCGGGGAGACTCGCAAGAGCCGCTCCGACATAGAAGGCCGTATAGGGAAGCGTTGCGAGGCTCCGGCTCGGCGCAAGCGCCAATCCGGCCAAGGGCAGAATGCTGAGGGTCAGGACCTGGGCGAGGACGGAGAGGGCGAAGCCAGCCGCAAGGGGCGCTGTCCCGCGCACATCCGCAACGGTGTCGTCGAGCGCGCCCGGCTCGCAGATGCACTCCAGATGCCCCGCTCTGGGTATCACCGTCGAGGACGTCATTTCCGGATATCGTCGTCTGACAGGACGCGCACGGCCGCGCCCTGCACATCGTCATATTGGCCGTTCTTCAGAGACCACATGAAGGCCGCGAGGCCGGACAGGCCGAGCAGGAGCGCCATGGGAACGAGATAGATCAGCACTTCCATCTTTCAGGCTCCTTGCGTGACGGGAACGATGGGATATTGCGCCGTCTCGGGCCGGGGCTCCGACCTGCGCCCGCGAGCCCGGAGGGCATTGAGCGTGACGAGGGTCGATGAACCCGACATGGCGAGCGCCGCGACGAGAGGCGTGACGAAGCCCAGGAAGGCCAGCGGAACGGCGATGAGGTTGTAGACCAGGGCAATTCCCAGGTTCTGCCGCATGAGGCGATGGGCCCGGCGCGCAATGTCGATCGTGTCCTGCACGGGCTTCAACCGGTCGCCCAGGAAGACGGCATCGGCATGGGCCTGGGTGAGATCGGCGGCGCTGATGGGTGAGAGCGACACATAGGCGGCCGCCAGCGCAGGCGCGTCGTTCAGCCCGTCGCCCACCATCAGGACCTTGCAGCCTTCAACCTTGAGAGCCTCGAGAGCCTCGATCTTGTCGGACGGCTTGCAGCCGCCGCGCCATGTGGCGATGCCGAGCGTCGCGGCGATCGGCGCCACGGCTTCGGGCCGGTCTCCGGAAAGGATGCGGCAATCGAAGCCGCGTTCGCGGAGGTTCTGCACAATGGCGACCGCATCGGGGCGCAGGGCCTGCCGCACCAGGAGGACGCTCCGCTTTTCACCCCAGGAAAACGCAATCACGGAGGCCGCTGGATCGGTTACGGCCGCTTTGTCGGCGATCTCCGCAGCGCCGCAGAAGGTCGGGCTGCCGAGGCGCATCTCCATGCCGCCCACGACGGCACGGACGCCCTGGCCGGTCTCCTCGGCTACATCGTCATAGGGACGGCGGTCACGCGCCATCTGCGCTACGGCGGCGGCGAGGGGATGGCGGCTCGACAGCGCCAGCCGGCTTGCAGCCTCCAGCAGGTCGGGCGCCACATCACCCGCATTGATCACACTCATGGTCGGCAGGGTCAGGGTCCCGGTCTTGTCGAACACGATCGTGTCCACCTTGGCCAGCCGCTCGAAGGCGTCGCCCGCATTGAGGAACACGCCCGCGCGGAAGAGGGCGCCGGATGCGACCACCTGGACGACCGGCACCGCAAGCGCCAGAGCGCAGGGGCAGGTGATGATGAGAACCGCGATGGCCGTCAGAAGCGCATCGTGAACGGAGGCCCCGGTCGCGATCCATGCGACGGCCGTGACGGCAGCGGCCGTGTGCACGACCGGCGCGTAGATTTTCGCGACCCGGTCCGCCAGTTGCACATAGCGGGATTTCGCCGCGGCTGCATTCTCAAGAAGGCGCTCGACCTCGTCAAGCAGCGTCCCCTTGCCGGCTGCGGTGACCTGAAGGGTCAGAGTGCCGTTGTGGTTCATGCTTCCGGCATAGACCTGAGAATCAGCCTTGACCGAACGATGGGCGGTCTCGCCCGTGACGAGGCTCTCATCGACATCGGAGGCCCCGGAGAGCACGATACCATCGACGGCGATGCGCTCGCCCGGGCGGACGAGGACCCGGTCGCCGGGGTTCACGGCGGCGGTCGGCACCAGGACGACCTCGCCATTGTCCTCGATCCTGTGCGCGACCTCGGCCCTGAACGAGGCCAGATTGCTCGCGACGGCTCGGGTTTTCCGGCGCATGGCCTGATCGAGGTAACGGCCGCAGAGCAGGAAGAACAGCAGCATCACAACCGAGTCGAAATACGTATGCTCGGCGGAATTGATCGTTTCGTACACCGATACGCTCAACGCAAGTAGAATGCCGATGACGATCGGCACGTCCATGTTGGTGCGACGGTTGCGAAGGGCGCTCATGGCGCTCTGAAAGAAGGGTTGGCCCGCATAGGCGACCGCCGGGAGGGCGATGAGAGCGGCGAGCCAATGGAAGAAGTCCCGGGTCTCGGGCGTGATGTCCGTGACATTCCCGGACCAGACCGAAACCGCCAGCAGCATGATGTTCATGGAAGCGAACCCCGCCACCGCAAGGCATTTCAGAAGCCATTGGGCACGGCGCGTCTCCTCCTCCTCGATCAGCTTGGCCCAGAAGGGGTGGGCCCGGTAGCCGAGCTGCCGCAGCTCTTCCACGACCTGCGCGGGCGAAATGGCGCCGTCGCGCCATTCGACGGCGAGACGATGGTTCGTGTAGTTGAGCCGGGCATCGACGATACCCGGCAGTCGGCACAAACCACCCTCGATGTCGTCGATGCAAGCGGCGCAATCGATGCCCTCGACGGCGAGGTCGAGATGAGCCGTTCCATCGCCCTGTCGCGTGACGTAGATGGAGAGATCGAGGGTTTCTGCCATGACCAACGGATCCTCAGAGCACAATGCGGCTCTTAGAGCGGAAGAGGGTTTCCGCATCGCGCTTCAAACCGATGACGAGATCCCACTGGCCCTCCGGCATGGGGGTGAGGTTCCTGAAGCGGCCGGGCGACAGCTCGACGAATTCCAAGGGCACATCGCGGCGCTTGTCGGTCGGGTGGGCGAGGCGGATCTCCGGCGATAGGCCTGTGAGCGCCTGCCCCTTGGCGTCGCGGGCCGTGATGACGATGCCAGGCGCCTCGCCGTGCTGCAGGGCCGCTTCGATCTTCCAATGAAGCGCATCCTGGGCGTGGGCCGCTTCGACATCGTTCTTGAACGAAAGCCCGGCCTTGTAGACGCTCTCCGTCTCGACTCCGCTGAAGCTCGAGATCGCGACGCGCACCATGTAGAAATTCACGGCGAAGATGACGCCGAAGAACGTCACGAAATAAAGGAGGACCGTGCGTCCTGTGAGGTGGCGGGGCTGTCGTCCCGCGTTTGCTTTCATGGACATGGACCGTTCCTTAGGGAGCTTTGAAATGATCGCTTGTGCTGACGGTATTGCCGTTGGCGAGGTCGGTCAGGACGAACCGGAGGACGGTCGATTCTTCCGTCGAAGATCCGGTGTCGGTCACCAGCACGCGGGCCTCCAGGGTCTGATCCGGCCCGACGGTCACGACGGAGCGGCCCTGCTGATCCACTTCTCCGCCGACCACGTCGATCCTGGCCCCGCGCAGGCCGTCCACAGAGAGCACGTAACGGCGCTCGTCCAGGTTCTTGTTGGCGACGCGGATGGTGAAACCGTTGCGGATCGAACCGTCCGAGAGGCGCACGAAGAGCGGGTTCCGGTCGTGCATCACGCTCAGGTACAGGCTTTGACGCATCGCGAGCGAGGCGATCATCACGGAGCCGACGAGAGCGATGAGGCCGGCATAGAAGAGGGTCCGCGGACGCACGATGCGGCGCACCTCCGGCCTGCCCTCAATCCGGGCCTGGACGTTCATGTCGGTATCGTAGGCGATCAGTCCCTGCGGACGACCGATCTTGGCCATGACATTGTCGCAGGCATCCATGCACAGGCCACACTGAATGCAGTCGAGTTGCAGGCCCTTGCGGATATCGACGCCCGTGGGGCACACGGCGACGCACTGATCGCAATCGATGCAGTCGCCCGCAGGCAGGCCCTGCAGCTTCAAAGCCTCGTTCTTCTTCATCGAACCGCGCGGTTCGCCGCGGTCGTAGCGATAGGTGACGTTGAGCGCGTACTCGTCGGTCAGCGCGGCTTGGATCCGAGGCCAGGGGCACATATAGGTGCAGACCTGTTCGCGCATGAAGCCGGCGAGGGTGTAGGTCGTGAAGGTGAGGATGCCGATCCAGAGATACGCGACGAACGGAGCCTGGAACGTCGCCAGCTCATAGACCAGCGTCGGAGCGTCGGCGAAGTAGAGAACCCAGGCGCCGCCGGTCCACCAGGCGATCATGATCCAGATGAAGTGCTTCAAGGACTTGCGGCCGAGAACCTTGAGGCTGAGCTTTTCCTTGTCATGGCGCATGCGCTCGCGCCGGTCGCCCTCGATGAAGCGCTCCACCGCGTAGAACAGATCGGTCCAGACCGTCTGAGGGCAGAGATAGCCGCACCAGATGCGGCCGGCGACCGCGTTCATGAGGAAGAGGGTGAGGGCCGCCAGCACGAGCAGGCCGGTGATATAATAGACCTCCTGCGGCCAGATCTCGATGAAGAAGAAATAGAAGCGGCTGTTGGCGAGGTCGACCAGGATGGCCTGGTCCGGCGCATTGGGGCCACGATCCCAGCGGATGAATGGCAGAAAGTAATAAATGCCGAGCGTCACGGCGAGAACGATCCACTTGATCGTACGGTAGCGTCCCTTCACGGCCTGAGGATAGATCTGCTTGCGGGGAGCATAGAGCGGTGCGTCGTCGGTCGAGGCCGAAGATGAAGCTCCGAGAGAATGGGGGAGAGGGGCGTCGGCCATCGAATCCGTCGGTTCGTCTCAATCAGGTATGACGATGGGATACGATGAGGCCGTCCAAACCGCCTTGATCCATATCAAGCAAAGGCCGGAGGTTGCCCCCCGGCCTTTCATCACGCAGGTTTCGGAACTTTCAGGGCCGCTGGTCGCCGCCCAGGGAGTGGACGTAGAGCGTCAGCGACTTGATGGTCGTGTCGTCCAGGCGTCCGTGCCATGTCGGCATGACGCCGCCGCGCCCGTTCATCAATCCCTCCACGATCGCCGCCTTGTCGGAACCGAAGAGCCAGATCTGGTCGGTCAGATTGGGAGCCCCGAGTTCCTGGTTGCCCAGGCCTTTGTCGCCGTGGCAGGCGGCGCAATTGTCGGCGAAGACCTTGGCGCCGGCCGCCAGATCGGCTCCTTTGTCGGTAGGAAGGCCCGAAAGGGAGCGGACGTAATCGGCCGCCTGCAGGATCTCCTCCCGCTTGAGCATCCCGTCGCGGCCGAAGGCGGGCATGGCGCCGGAATGCCCCTGGTCGCTGGTGGAGCGCGCTCCATAGCGGATGGTCTGCTCGATCTGAGCGAGGGAACCGCCCCAGAGCCAGTCGTCGTCGTTCAGGTTCGGATATCCCTTGGCGCCGGCGCCGCCGGCCCCATGGCACGGAGCGCAGTTGTCGCCGAAGGCGGCCTTGCCCTGAGCCCGCGCGAAGGCGAACATCTCGGGGTTCTGCCTGATTTCTTCCAGCGAACTCCCGGCAAGTTTCGCCGTCATGCCGGAGCGCTGCTGCTTGAGAGCTTCCAGATCGGCCACGACCGCGTCCCGTGACTGCCAGCCGAGGACGCCCTTGGTGTAGGACGAGACCATCGGCCAGGCCGGGTAGGCGATGCAATAGGCGATAGCCCAGGCGATACAGGCATAGAAGGTCCACAGCCACCAGCGCGGAAGCGGGTTGTTGAGTTCCTGGATATCGTCCCAGCTGTGCCCGGTGGTGGTGACGCCCGAAATGGCGTCGACCTGTTCGTGCTTGTCATGGGCCATGGGATCAATCCTCCTGGAGAGGCATGCGGGCGGCCGCGTCGAAGCGGTCCTTCCGCGAGGGGGCGAGGGCGTAGATCAGCATCGCTAGGAAGACGACGACGAAGTAGAGGAGCCCCCAGGTCTGGGCGAATTCTGCGAAGAATTTATAGGCGGCTGGCATGATTCCCGATCCTCAGCGCACGTTGGCCTTGTTGTCGTAGAGCTTGAAGTCGACCTGCGTTCCCAGCATCTGCAGATAGGCGATCAGGGCGTCGGCTTCCGTGACCTTCTGCGGGTTGGCGTCGAAGGATCGCGACTGGGCGTTCGGATAGCGCTTGGCGAGGTCGATGGCATTCGGATCGTCGGCCGCGGCCTGGATGCGGATGTCGCTCTCGGCATGCTTGATCATCTCCTCGGTATAGGGAACGCCGAGGGTCGCCTGCACCTGAAGGTCCTGCGCGATGGTCGACGTGTCGAGCTCGGTCCTCTCAAGCCAGGGATAGCCCGGCATGATCGAACCCGGCACGACCGCGCGGGGATCCTTCAGGTGATCTCGATGCCAGTCGTCGGAATATTTGTTGCCGACACGCGCGAGGTCCGGCCCGGTGCGCTTGGAACCCCACTGGAAAGGCCGGTCGTACATGCTCTCGGCCGCCAGCGAGTAATGGCCGTAGCGCTCGACCTCGTCCCGCAGCGGACGGATCATCTGGCTGTGGCAGTTGTAGCAACCCTCGCGCACATAGATGTTGCGGCCGGCGAGTTCGAGCGGGGTGTAGGGCCTGACGCCCGCCACCTTCTCGATGGTGCTTTTCAGGTAGAAGAGCGGCACGATCTCCACCAGGCCGCCGATGGATATCACGATCAGCACGCCGATGATGAGGATGATCGAGTTGGTCTCGAAGATCTTGTGACGGGACCAGAATGACATGATCGTTTCCTTTATTCCGCGGCGATGAGCGCGGGCTGCATGGCCTGAGGAGCTTCCTCGACCGCCTCTCCGACCGTGATCGTCTTCCAGACGTTCCAGGCCATGATCAGGCTGCCGGCCACGAAGAACGCGCCTCCGAGAGCACGGATGACATAGAAGGGGTTCATCGCCTCGACGGTCTCGATGAAGGAGTATTCGAGGAAACCGAGGCTGGTATAGGCGCGCCACATGAGGCCCTGAAGGATGCCCGCGACCCACATCGACGAGATGTAGAGGACGATGCCGAGGGTGGAGATCCAGAAATGCCAGGACACGGCCTTCATGGAGTAGAGCGACTTCTTGTTCCACAGCCATGGGACGAGGCAGTAGATCGCCCCGAAGGAGATGTACGCGACCCAGCCGAGGGCGCCGGCATGGACGTGGCCGATGGTCCAGTCGGTGTAGTGCGACAGGGAGTTCACGGCCTTCACGGACATGAGCGGTCCCTCGAAGGTCGCCATGCCGTAGAAGGCGACCGACACGACCATGAGGCGCAGGACCGGATCGGTGCGCAGCTTGTCCCAGGCGCCCGAGAGGGTCATCAGCCCGTTGATCATTCCGCCCCAGGACGGCATCCACAGCATGACCGAGAATACCATGCCGAGCGTCTGCGCCCAATCGGGCAGGGCAGTGTAGTGCAGGTGGTGGGGACCCGCCCAGATATACATGAAGATCAGCGACCAGAAGTGAATGATCGAGAGGCGGTAGGAATAGACCGGCCGCTCGGCCCGCTTCGGGATGAAATAGTACATGATGGCGAGGAAGCCGGCGGTGAGGAAGAAGCCGACCGCGTTATGGCCGTACCACCACTGCACCAGGGCATCCTGTACGCCCGACCATACGATGTAGCTCTTGGGCGAGAAGATCGACACGGGGATCGACGCGTTGTTGCCGAGATGCAGCACCGCGATGGTCAGGATGAAGGCGAGATAGAACCAGTTCGCCACATAGATGTGCGGCTCCTTGCGGCGCATGATCGTGCCGAGGAAGACCAGGAAGTAGGTCACCCATACGATGGTCAGGAAGAGGTCCGCGTACCATTCCGGCTCGGCGTATTCCTTGCCCTGGGTGATTCCGAGCAAGTAGCCCGTTCCGGCGATGACGATGAAGAAATTATAGCCCAGCACCACGAACCAGGGGGCGATCTCGCCGGCTAGCCGCGCGCGGCAGGTGCGCTGGACCACGTAAAAGGAGCTGGCGATGAGCACATTGCCGCCGAAGGCGAAGATCACCGCAGAGGTGTGCAACGGGCGCATCCGGCCGAAGGAGAGCCATGCGATGTCGAAATTGAGCGCGGGGAAGGCGAGCTGGAGGGCGATCAGCAACCCGATGGTGAAGCCCGCAATCCCCCAGACGATGGAGGCGATCGTGCCGAACTTCACCGGATCCATGTTGTAGTTCGGCTTGCCGCCGATGGTCAGCGGGGGCAGTTGCGCAGGGCGCTCGTAGTACCGGTTCACGATGGCGAACACGGACGCCACACTGGCTGCGGCGAAGAGATAGGCGTGGAAGGCGTATTCGGGCGTATAGGCCTTCGCCGCGATGATGATGCTGAGGAATGCCAGTCCGGCGAGGGCAAGGGCTGAGCCCATCTCGCCGAATGTCATGCCCTTTGAGGGTGCTACCGCTTGAGCCATAGGCTTCAACCTTTTGAGAAAATCGGCGATGCGGTGAGCTTCGCCGTCAGTCAATTCGTTTACGTGTCGTAATGGGAAGGGGCATTGACGCAGATCAAACGCCCCGGTCGGGCCGGCGCCTCACAGGGCGTGGGAATGCCGCTGGGCGCCGCTTTCGAGATAGCGGTCGAAGACGGCGCAGACATTCCGGACCAGGGCGCGACCCTCATCGGGAATCGTCAGGACAAGCCCCTTGCGGTTGACGAGACCATCCCGCGCCAGCTCGTCGATTGCGTCGATCTCGGGCCTGAAGCCATCCGCCGTCGATTGAAAATCTGAAGCGACTTCATTGAGATCGACCGAGAAGTCGCACATCAGGCGCTCGATGATCGTGCGGCGAAGGCGGTCGTCGTCGGACAGAGCGACGCCGCGCACGACAGGGAATTGGCCTTTCTGGACAGCCTCGCGATACGCGACCGTGGTCGGCGCATTCTGGATGTAGCCCTGGGGCAGGGAGCCGATGGCCGAGGTGCCGAAACCGATCAGGGCTGTCGCCTCGTCGGTGGTGTAACCCTGGAAGTTGCGATGAAGCCGCCCATCCTTCTGGCGAACCGCCATGGGATCCTCAGGCTGGGCGAAATGGTCGAGACCAATCTGGACGTAGCCTGCGCGGATGAAGGCCTCGGTCGCCGCCTCGCGCTGCTCGACGCGAGCGACGGAATCGGGAAGCGAGGCCTCCGGCAGGAGAGCCTGATGGCGCTTCATCCAGGGGACATGGGCGTAGCCAAAAAGCGCGATCCGGTCCGGATCGAGCTTCAGGGCAAGATCCACGGAGCGCTTCACGCTCTCGACGCTCTGGTACGGCAGGCCGTACATGAGGTCGAGGTTCAAGCCGCTCACACCCGCCTGCCTGAGCCAGGAAGCGACCTGCGCCGTCTGCTCGAAGGACTGCACCCGGCGGATAGTCTCCTGGACCTTCGGGTCGAAATCCTGGACGCCCAGGCTCGCCCGGTTGAGGCCGGATGCGGCAAGGGCCGTCACATGCTCCGGAGTGATGGTTCTCGGATCGATCTCAACGGCGATCTCGGCTTCCGGCAGAATCCTGAAGGCGTTTCCGAGATGACGCGAGATGCGCTGCAGATCGTCCGGAGACAGAATGGTCGGCGTTCCGCCGCCCCAATGGATATGGGAGACGGCCATGCGGCCGGGCAGGTGGCGCGCCACAAGGTCGATTTCACGCTCCAGGCACTCCACATAGGCAGCGACGGCCTTGTAGCTCCGGGTCACCGCGGTGTTGCACCCGCAATAGAGACAGAGTTCCGCGCAGAACGGCACGTGCAGATAGAGCGACACGGGCCGGACCGGCGCCAGTTCAGCCAGCCAGGATGCGTAGGTTTCAGCCGTGACATCCGGCTTGAAGTGTGGCGCCGTCGGATAGCTCGTATAGCGGGGGACGCGCTGATCGTAGCGGGCGATGAGTTCTGGTTTCATGCCGAAAGCCTTGCATGACGGCACGGTCCGGAGCCTTGATCTGAATCAAAGGCCTTTTGCGCACCGGCCCACTGGGTCCGCTCGGAACGATGCTCTCATTCAAGAAGAAAGCATCGGATTGGATGCCAGAAGTGGAATGCGCTTTTGGGCCCCATGCTTTAGAGCAAGTACCGGAGGGACTCGCTCGCGGCCCTCAAGGATGGCAGGAAGCGTTCCCGCATGTCGTCCGCCGAGACGCGACCGGCCTGGGCGCTGAGATTGAGGGCGATCGTCACTTGGCCGTTCTTCTGGATCACAGGCACGGCAATGGAGCGCAGACCGAATTCCAGTTCCTCGTTGACGATGGCGAAACCCTGATCGCGGGTCTTTTCCAGGACATTGCGGAGTTCTGTCTTGTCGGTGACGGTCTTCGGCGTCCTCGCCTCCAGACGCACGCGCCCGAGATAGGCTTCGATCGTGTCCTCGGACTGGTGGGCCAGAATGGCCCGCCCCAGGGAGGTGCAATAGACCGGAAGGCGGCTTCCGACCCCGAGGCCGATGGACATGATCCGCCGCGTGGCGGAACGGGCGATGTAGACGATGTCGTCGCCGTCGAGGATCGCCGCCGAACTCGATTCGCCCGTCGCCTCCGAGATCTGTTCGAGAAAGGGCTGCACCCGGGTCGAGAGCGAGGCCGAGGAGAGATAGGCGTATCCGAGCCTGAGGATGCGGGGGCTCAAGGAGAAGTAGCGCCCGTCGAAATCCGCATAGTTGAGCTTGGTAAGCGTCAGAAGATAGCGGCGGGCGGCTGCGCGGGTGATGCCGGTCAGCTTCGCCACGTCGGACAGGGTCAGGCGCGGCCGGCTGGCGTCGAAGGCCTCGATGACGAGGAGGCCCTTTTCGAGACTTGCCACAAAGTCCCGGTCGCCGCCCTGATCCTCGATATTGGCACCCTGCATCTCGTTCCCCGAAGGAGTATGGTGAACTTTGGTAGCCTTGACACTACCTCGGCAAATCGTACTACATGTGCGATATAGCTTTCAATGTACGCAATGCGCACAATCGGCTAGACGATAGGATGAGAAAACCGCGATCCAGCGCAATGAGATCGAGGCAGCTCTGAGGGAGGAACGGAATGAAAGTTTCAAAGAAGGTTCTCGGCGTTGCCATCGGCGCCCTGCTGGCCGGCACGGTCTCGGCCTATGCGGATACGATCAAAGTCGGGATCATCGGCCCGTTCTCCGGCCCCTTCGCATTGCAGGGCAAGAACTTCCAGGCCGGCGTCGAGGCCTACATGGCCCTGAACGGCAAGTCCGTGAAGGGTCACGAGATCGAGGTGATCTACCGCGACCTTCCGGCCGCCAATCCAGCGCAATCGCGCGCCCTCGCGCAGGAACTGGTGGTGAAGGACAAGGTTCAGTACCTCGGCGGCGTCTATTTCACCCCGGACGCCATGGCCATCACGCCCCTGCTCAAGCAGGCGAATGTGCCGCTCGTGATCTTCAACGCCGCGACCTCCGCCATCATGACCCAGTCGTCGCTCGTGGTGCGCACGTCCTTCACCACGGCGCAAACGACAACGCCTCTCGGCAAGATCGCCGTCGAGCGCGGCGTGAAGAAGGTCATCTCCGCGGTCAGCGACTATGGACCGGGCGTTGACGCGGAAGTGGCGTTCAAGAAGGCTTTCGAGGCGGCCGGCGGCCAGGTGGTCGAGGCCATTCGCATGCCGCTGAACACCAACGATTTCAGCCCGATCATGCAGCGCATCAAGGATTCCGGCGCCGAGGCTGTCTTCGCCTTCCTTCCTTCAGGACCGACGACCCTGGGCTTCGTGAAGGCCTACAATGAGACCGGCTTGAAGCAGGCCGGCATCAAGTTCTTCGCGCCCGGCGACCTGACGCAGGAATCCGACCTGCCGGCCCTCGGAGACGGCGCCCTCGGCCTCCTGACTACCTTCCATTATGCCGTCTCGCACGACTCACCGGAGAACAAGAAATTCGTCGAAGCGGCGAGCAAAGCCATCGGCGGTGCCGATCAGCTGTCGTTCCCGTCCGTGGGTGCCTATGACGGCATGCACGTGATCTATAAGATGATCGAGGCGACGGACGGCAAGCAGGATGCCCAGAAGGCCGTGGATGCCGTGAAGGGCCTGTCCTGGACGAGCCCGCGCGGCCCGGTCAGCATCGACGCCGAGACGCGCCACATCACGGAGAACATCTATCTTCGCGAAGTCGCCAAGGGCGCCGATGGGAAAACCTACAACAAGGAAATCCAGACCTTCCCGAACCAGAAGGATCCCGGCCTCGCGACGCAGTGAGGCTATGACATTAGCAATTCAGAAGGCGCGGCCATCCGATGCCGCGTCTTCTCATCGGCAGGCCAGACAAGCGCCCGGGAATATGCATGCAGACCATCCTCAGCATTGCGATCGACGCCTTTGCTTATGGCATGGCTCTGTTCATCATCTGCATCGGCCTGTCGCTCACGATGGGCCTGATGCGGGTGGTGAACCTGGCGCATGGTGCCTTCGCGATGATCGCGGGATACATCGCTTCCTATGCGGCCCGTGATCTCGGGCTGGGATATGCGGTCGCCATCTTCCTGGCGATCATCGGCACCGTCATCATCTCCATTCCCCTGGAGCGTCTTCTCTACCGTCGCATCTACGGCAGCCCCGAGCTCACCCAGGTGCTGATGACCATCGGCATCACGTTCTGCATCATCGGCATCACCAACTACTTCTTCGGCCCGACCCTCAAGACCATTCCGCTTCCCGGCAGCTTGAGCCAGCCCGTTGATGTGGGGATCCGGACCATTGCTGGGCATCGCCTCTTCGTCATGGCCTGCGGTGTCGTCGTGGCCGGCGGCCTCTGGTACCTGATCGAGAAAACCGATTTCGGCATCAAGCTACGGGCAACGGTCGACAATGCGGCCATGGCCGATGCGCTCGGCGTGCGCACCCCGGCGATCTATGCCATCAGCTTCGCCATCGCCATCGGTCTGGCGGCCCTGGGCGGCGTTGTCGGCGCCGAGTTCCTCCCGATCGAGCCGTACTACGCGCTCCGCTACATGGTGACCTTCCTCGTCGTCGTGTCCGTCGGTGGGGCAGGATCGATCCCCGGCGCCGTGGTGGCCTGCCTCCTGCTCGGCGCCGTCGACACCACGGGCCGCTACCTGATGCCGGAGTTCGGCAACTTCTTCTTCTATGCGGCCGTCATCGCCATCGTCTGCGTGTTCCCGCGCGGCTTCTTCGGAAGGGCCCAGTAACGTGCAGGTCATCGCTCGGACAGAGAGAGTTGCCGCCACTCCTTCCGTGGGAGGCCGATGGCTGCGGGATATGGCCGGCGTGATCCTGATCATCGCCGCGGGCCTTGCAGGGTATTGGCTGTTCCCGGACAACCTCGCGCTGCTCACCCGCGTCATTGCCGTGGCGCTTCTCGTCCTCTCGCTCGATCTCATCACGGGTTATTGCGGCGTGGCCTCCCTCGGGCAGGCGTCGTTATTCGGAGCCGGCGCCTATGCGGCCGGGATCGCCTGTGTGAACGGCGTCACCGAACCCTTGACGCTCGTCGCCATCGGGGCCGGTGCGGGAGCGATGGCAGGACTTCTCATGGGCACGATCATGCTGCGCGCCCACGGACTTGCCCAGCTCGTCCTGTCGATCGCCATCGTCCAGCTCTTCCACGAGGCCGCCAACAAAGCATCGGCTTACACGGGCGGCAGCGACGGGCTCGCGGGCCTCATGGTGAGCCCGCTCTTCGGCATGTTCGAGTTCGATCTCTGGGGAAAGACGGCCTATCTCTTCGGGCTCGCCCTACTGGTCGTCGTGTTCGTCGCCCTGAAGTTCATCGTCTCCTCGCCGTTCGGCATGCTGTGCCGGGGCATCAAGCAGGATCCGGTCCGCATCCGCGCCATGGGCTCCTACGTGTTTCCGGTTCTGCTGAAGATGTTCGTGATCGCAGGGGCGGTGGCCGGAACGGGTGGAGCCCTGGCTGCCATCTCGACCCAGGTGGTCGGTCTCGACAGCGTCAGTTTCGAGCTTTCCGCCAACGCGCTGGTCATGCTGGTGCTCGGCGGACTCGGCACCCTTTACGGCGCGATCGCCGGAACCGTCATCTTCATGGGATTCGAGCATATCGTCTCGGCCATCAACCCATTTCACTGGATGACGATGGTCGGGGCCCTGCTGATCGCCGTCGTGCTCGCGGCGCCCGACGGCCTTAGCGGCCTCTACGAAAGGTTCTTCAGAGACGGCAAGCGCATCAACGGAGGCCGGGGATGAGCGACCTCTTCCGCGTCGAAGGCCTCACCAGGAATTTCGGCGGCCTCGCCGTCAGCCGGGATATATCGTTGTCGATGACGGCGGGCGAGCGGCTTGCCCTCATCGGGCCGAACGGCGCCGGCAAGACCACTTTCGTCAATCTGGTGACCGGGCAGCTTCGCCCGAGTGCCGGTCGCGTGACCCTCAACGGACAGGACGTCACGGGACTTGGCGCCGTACAGCGGGTTCGCAGCGGGCTTGTCCGGACATTTCAGGTCACGCGATTGTTCTCGCAGATGACCCCCGAGGAGCACGTGACGCTGACGGTGCTTCAACGGCAAGGCAAGGCCGCGCGGATCCTGAGCCGTTTTACCGGAAACTCCGAGGTGGCAGGGGAAGTCGAGAGCATCCTGTCCGCCCTCGGATTGCTGGACGTGGCCCGGCGGAAAGTCGGCGAGATCGCCTATGGCCAGCAGCGCCTGCTGGAGATCGGCATCGCCCTGGCGCTGCGCCCGAAGGTGCTGCTTCTCGATGAGCCGGCGGCCGGCGTTCCGTCCAGCGATACGCCGAGGATCGAACAGGCGCTGGAGCGCCTGCCGCCGAGCCTGGCGGTGCTGATGATCGAGCACGACATGGATCTCGTCTTCCGCTTCGCCAAGCGCGTAGTCGTGCTGGCGGCGGGCGAGATCATTTTCGAGGGACGGCCCTCGGAGGTCGCCGCCAACGAAAAGGTCCGTGAAGCCTATCTGGGGAACTATGCCCATGCCCGCAGCGTCGCTTGAAGTGCGAGGATTGAGCGCGGGCTACGGCCCGACGATCGTCCTGGAGGATGTGTCCTTCTCTGTGCCCGCCGGCGCGCGCCTGTCCATCCTCGGACGGAACGGGATGGGCAAGACGACGCTGCTCTCGACTCTCATGGGCCTGAACCGGCGCTACGGCGGTGAAATCCTGATTGGCGGCGCCGACGTCACGTCCCTCAGGAGCTCGGAACGGGCGCGCAAGGGCATCGGGCTTGTGCCGCAAACGCGGGACATCTTCCGCTCGCTGACCGTCGAGGAGAACCTGATCGTGGGCGTGAAGGACCGGCCGCGCAGCGTCATTCATGAGGCGTATGAGATGTTCCCGCGTCTCCGTGAGCGACGCAGCAACCTCGGCTGGCAATTGTCCGGCGGCGAGCAGCAGATGCTCTCGACCGCCCGGAGCATCCTCGGCCGGCCTTCGGTTCTGCTTCTCGACGAGCCGCTCGAAGGCTTGGCGCCCGTCATCTGCGAGGAACTCATGGCCGCTTTCACGCGGCTCGCGTCCAGCGGCGAAATGACGATCCTGCTCGTCGAACAGCGCCTGGAAAGCGCACTCGACTTCGCGGAGTCCGTCCTGATCCTGGAGCGTGGGCAGATCGCCTGGCAGGGAACGAGCGCAGCTCTGCGCGCCGACCAGGGACTGGTCGAGCATTACATCGGCGTCGGCTCGTTGCATTGAGGTGGGGCATGGCATTCATACGCGTCAACAGGATCGTTCTGCACCATCAAGTTCTCGGCCGGGCCGAGGGACCGGCCCTTGTCTTCATCAATTCCCTGGGGAGCGATTTCCGCATCTGGCAGGAGGTCGTGCCCGCCTTCGCGGATCGGTTCCGGGTCGTCCTCTACGACAAGCGCGGGCATGGCCTCTCGGACGCGCCGCCTGCGCCCTATACGATCGACGATCATACGGGCGATCTGATCGCGCTCCTCGATCATCTCGATATCGACAAGGCCGCCCTCATCGGCCTGTCGGTCGGGGGGATGATCGCGCAGCGCCTGGCGGTGCGGTCACCCGAGCGGGTACAGGCTCTCACGCTGTGCTGCACGGCTGCGAAGATCGGGACGCCGGAACTCTGGGCCGAGCGGATTGCTGGCGTCGAGAAGGGTGGAATCGAGCCGCTCGCGGACAACGTCCTCCAGCGCTGGTTCACGCCTTCGTTCCGGGAAAGCCATGCGGACGAGGTCGCTGGCTGGCGCAACATGCTGGTTCGCACGCCCGCTCACGGCTATGCCGGGACCTGCGCGGCGATCCGCGATGCGGACCTGAGACCCGATGCCGGCCGGATCGCGGCGCCGACCCTGTGCGTCGCCGGCGATCAGGATGGGTCGACTCCCGCGGACGTGGTCAAGGACACGGCCGAGCTCATCCCTGGCGCGAGGTTCGCGCTGATCGACGGAGCTGGACACATTCCCTGCGTCGAGAAGCCTGCCGTGCTGTCGAACCTCATCAACCGGCATATGCAGGAGGCTGGACTTGTCTGAGAACGAACACAGCGAACGCTACAAGGCCGGGATGGCGGTGCGCCGCGAGGTGCTCGGCGATGCCCATGTGGACCGGGCGAGCGCCCAGATGACGGAATTCGACGCCGACTTCCAGACCTTCATCACGGAAGGCGCCTGGGGTTCGGTATGGTCGCGTCCCGGTTTCACGAAGCGAGAGCGCTCCATCGTGACCATTGCGCTCCTCGCTGCGCTCGGCCAGGACGACGAGGTCGCCATGCATGTCCGAGCGACGCGCAACACCGGCGCGACGAAAGACGACATCAAGGAGGCGCTGCTGCACGTGGCGGTCTATGCGGGCGTGCCGGCGGCCAACCATGCCATCAAGATCGTCAAGAAGACTTTTGCCGAAATGGAAGCGGATCCCGAGCCTCAAAAGTAAGAGGTGAGGGTTGTTGGCGCAGCTTCGGTTAGGGCTGCGAGGGAGAGCCAGGATGTCGGATCAGGGATCATACTACCAGAGGGACCGGAGCTGGCATCCGGCCGCGCTTACGCCGCAATACAAGACCTCGGTGCTGCGCTCGCCGCGATATCCGCTGCTGTCCCTCGACAACACCATTTCCGAGATGACGGGACCACGGTTCGGTCACGA
The DNA here is from genome assembly GCF_013520865.1 of Microvirga mediterraneensis. NCBI lineage: Bacteria > Pseudomonadati > Pseudomonadota > Alphaproteobacteria > Hyphomicrobiales > Methylobacteriaceae > Microvirga > Microvirga mediterraneensis. The sequence goes on along the minus strand of NZ_JACDXJ010000001.1, from coordinate 3,130,001 downwards.
CAAGATCGGCCCGCTCGACAACGACCTGATCCGCAACTTCGCCAAGACGGGGGATCCCATCGGCCAGCGCATCGTCGTCTATGGCCGCGTGCTCGACGAGAACGCTCGCCCCGTACCGGGCACCCTTGTGGAGTTCTGGCAGGCCAATGCGGGCGGACGCTACCGGCACAAGAAAGAGACGTATCTGGCTGCCATCGATCCTAATTTCGGCGGCTGCGGGCGCACGATCACGGACGGGGAGGGGCGATACTGGTTCCGCACCATCAAGCCAGGCGCCTATCCCTGGCCGAACGGTGTCAACGACTGGCGCCCGGCGCACATCCATTTCTCGCTTTTCGGCCACGCCTTCGCGCAGCGCCTGATCACGCAGATGTATTTCGAGGGCGACCCGATGATCTGGCAATGCCCGATCGTCTCGACCATTGCCGACAAGGCCGCCATCGACCAGCTGACTGCCGTGCTCGACCGCAACGCCACGCTGCCCATGGACGCGCTCGCCTACAAGTTCGACATCGTCCTGCGCGGACGCCGCTCCACGATGTTCGAGAACAGGATGGAGGGGAACTGATGTTCCAGAAGCCGACGACACTCAAGGAATCGCCCTCCCAGACCGCCGGGCCCTACGTCCATATCGGCGCTACGCCGAATTGGGTCGAGATCACCGGCGTGTGGGAGGAGGATCTCGGCCTCGTCATCGTCGGGCCTGAGACCAAGGGCGAGCGGATTATCGTCAAGGGCCGCATCTTCGACGGCAGCGGAAACGCGATCAAGGATGCGCTCGTCGAGAGCTGGCAGGCCGACGCGGCAGGCCTCTACAATAGCCGCGAGGAGATGCGCGGGCAAGCCGATCCGAACTTCGCCGGATGGGGCCGTCAGCCGACGGACGCCACGACGGGCGAGTATCGCTTCGAGACCATCAAGCCGGGCCGTGTTCCCTACAGGGACGGCCGTCCGATGGCGCCGCACATCACGTTCTGGATCGTGGCGCGCGGCATCAATATCGGCCTGCACACGCGGATGTATTTCGGCGACGAGGAAGCCGCCAACGCGGAATGTCCGGTTCTAGCGCGGATCGAGCACAAGTTCCGGGTTCCGACCCTCATCGCCTCGCGCAGCGAGGAGAACGGGATGCCGACCTACACCTTCGACATTCACCTGCAGGGTGAGAAGGAAACCGTGTTCTTCGATATCTGATTGCCGAGCTGAAAGCATATCATGGCCAAGTTTCAAAGCCTCAAGGAGGCCGTTGCCGAGAACCTGCATGACGGCGATACGGTCGCCTTCGAGGGGTTCACCCACCTCATTCCCCATGCGGCCGCCCATGAGGTGATCCGACAAGGGATCAGGGATCTCACGCTGATCCGCATGACCCCGGACATCATTTACGATCAGATGATCGGTATGGGCCTCGTGAAGAAGATCATCTTCTCCTACGCGGGCAATCCCGGCGTCGGACTCCTGCGCCGCATGCGCGACGCCATCGAGAACGGCTGGCCCCGATCCATCGAGACGGTGGAGCACAGCCACGCGGCCATGGCCAATGCCTATGAGGCGGGAGCCGCGGGACTGCCCTGCGCCGTGTTCCGAGGCTATCTCGGGGCAGGCCTGAAGGACGTGAACCCGGCGATCAAGAGCATCACCTGCCCGTTCACGGGCGAGGAGCTCGCGGCGGTGCCGGCCCATCGTCCGGATGTGGCGGTGATCCACGCGCAGAAGGCAAGCCGGCGCGGTGACGTTCTGGTGGAAGGCATCGTCGGCGTGCAGAAGGAGGCGGTCCTGGCATCCAGGCGCTCGGTGGTGACGGTCGAGGAGATCGTGGAGGATTTCGACGACCTGCATCCGAACCTCTGCGTGCTGCCGCACTGGACCGTGACTTCCATCGTGCAGGTCCCGGGCGGGGCGCACCCATCCTACACCCATGGGTATTACGAGCGCGACAACGCCTCCTATTTGGAATGGGACAGGATCTCCGCCGACCGTGACCTATTCACGGCCTGGATGAATGAGAACGTGCTCGGTCGAGGCCCAGAGGTGTTCGCCGAGCGCGTGAAGGGATTGCAAGAATGACCAGTGTTTCCGATTTCACGCCCACCGAGATGATGACCATCGCGGCGGCCCGCGCCCTGTCCAACGACGATGTGTGCTTCGTGGGCATCGGGGCTCCCTCGGCGGCCTGCAACGTGGCCCGGCTGACCCATGCGCCCGACATCACCCTGATCTATGAGAGCGGCACCATCGGCACGGCGCCGAACGTGCTTCCGCTCTCCATCGGCGACGGCGAGCTGTGCGAGACGGCGGTCACCACCGTGTCCGTGCCGGAGATGTTCCGCTATTGGCTTCAGGGCGGGCGCATTTCCATCGGCTTCCTCGGAGCGGCCCAGCTCGACCGTTTCGGCAACATCAACACCACGGTCATCGGCGACTATCACAAGCCCAAGGTGCGCCTGCCCGGCGGCGGTGGCGCGCCCGAAATCGCCAGCTCCTGCAAGGAAGTTTTCATCACCATGAAGCAGGCGACCCGCGGCATGGTGGAAAAGATCGACTTCTACACCTCCTTCGGCCATGGCGAAGGCGGGAACCACCGCGAGCGTCTCGGCATCAAGACCAAGGGGCCGACACTCCTGATCACGGATCTGGCGATCTGGAAGCCGGATCCCGAGACAAAGGAATTCACCGTTGTGTCGATGCATCGCGGCGTCACTCGCGATAAGGTGCAGGAAACCTGCGGCTGGAAGGTGCGATTCTCGGATTATCTGGAGGAGACGCCTCCGCCATCCGAACTCGAACTCACCACCCTGCGCGAGCTTCAGGCCAGGACCGAGAAAGCTCACGGCGGCAAGAAGGGACATTGAACATGCGCGAAGCCTTTATCTGCGCCTACGTGCGCACGCCCATCGGCCGTTACGGCGGTTCTCTCTCCGGCGTCCGTGCGGACGACCTCGCGGCGGTGCCGTTGAAAGCGTTGCGGGAACGCCTCCCGAACCTCGACTTCGAGGCCGTCGACGACGTGATCTATGGCTGCGCCAACCAGGCCGGCGAGGACAACCGCAACGTGGCCCGCATGGCCGTGCTGCTGGCGGGATTGCCCGGCTCGATTCCCGGAACCACCATGAACCGCCTCTGCGGTTCGGGCATGGATGCGGTCATCGCGGCGGCTCGCGCCATCAAGGCAGGCGAAGCGGAGATCATGATCGCGGGCGGCGGCGAATCCATGTCGCGCGCGCCCCTCGTGATGCCGAAGGCCGAGACGGCCTTCTCGCGCAACGCAGAGATCTACGACACCACCATCGGCTGGCGCTTCATCAATCCGGTGATCAAGAGCCAGTACGGCGTCGATTCCATGCCGGAGACCGGCGAGAACGTGGCGGCGGATTTCAACGTCTCGCGCGAAGATCAGGACGCGTTTGCGCTGCGCTCCCAGAAGAAGGCCGCAGCGGCGCAGGCCAATGGGCGTTTGGCGCAGGAGATCGTGCCGGTCACGATCCTGAAGCGAAAGGGCGACCCGGTGATTGTCGACAAGGACGAGCACCCGCGTGGCGACGCTACCCTGGAGCAACTCGCCAAGTTGCCGACGCCTTTCCGCAAGGACGGAACGGTGACGGCCGGCAATGCCTCCGGCGTCAATGACGGCTCGGCCGCATTGATCGTGGCGTCCGAGGAGGCCGTCCGGAAGTTCGGCCTCGAACCGATCGCCCGCGTGGCCGGCGGAGCCGCCGCAGGCGTTGCGCCTCGCATCATGGGCATCGGGCCGGCGCCGGCGACAAAGAAGCTCTGCGCCCGCCTCGGCCTCAAGCCGACAGATTTCGACATCGTGGAGCTGAACGAGGCTTTCGCCAGCCAGGGCATCGCGGTGCTGCGCGATCTCGGCATCCCTGAGGATGCGGAGCATGTGAACCCGAACGGCGGAGCCATCGCGCTCGGCCATCCGCTCGGCATGTCCGGCGCGCGCATCACCGGCACGGCGGCGCTCGAGCTGAAGCTCAGGGGTAAGAAGCGAGCGCTCGCCACCATGTGCATCGGCGTAGGGCAGGGCATCGCCGTCGCCCTCGAAGCCGTGTGACGCGGAGGTCCTCATGACACAGACGCCCCCGCATCCCATCCTGCAGGCCCTCGTCGGCGACGGGGAGGTGGGGGCGTTCTTCTCCGACGAGGCGGAACTTGCCGCCATGCTGCGTGTCGAGACCGCCCTGGCCGAAGCCGAGGCGAAGGTCGGGCTGATCGACGAGGGGGCTGCGAAGCGCATCGCCGAAGTCAGTCGCACCTTCCAGGCGGATTGGTCCAGGCTCGCTGAAGGATTGGCCCGCGACGGCGTGATCGTCCCGGATTTCGTCAGGCAGCTGCGGGCCGCCGTCGGTGAACCTCATGCCCGATCGGTTCATGTGGGAGCGACCAGCCAGGACATCATCGACACATCCCTGGTTCTGCGCCTCAGGAGCGTCGTCGAGATTCTCGGGCAGCGCCTCGCTACGCTGATCCATAATCTCGATGGGTTGAAGCGCCGGGACGGCGCGACGCGCGTTATGGCGCATACCCGGATGCAGCAGGCGCTCCCGTTCAGCGCGGCCGATAAGATCGATACGTGGCTCCAGCCGCTGGAGCGGCACCGGGAGCAACTGCAGGACCTCGCACCGCGCCTGCTCGTCGTCCAGCTCGGCGGCCCCATCGGCACCCGGGGCGAGCTGAAGGGGCAGGGCGACGCCGTGGCGGATGCCATGGCCGAGATCCTGGAGCTTGGTCTTGCCCCCTCCTGGCATTCCCAGCGCGACAGGATCGGCGAGTTCGGCGCCTTCCTGTCTCTCCTCACCGGAACGCTGGGCAAGATCGGTCAGGACATTGCCCTGATGGCCCAGAACGAGGTTGGCGAGGTGCGGCTTGCAACGGGCGGCGGCTCGTCCGCCATGCCGCACAAATCGAACCCTGTCCCGGCCGAGGTGTTGGTGACGCTTGCGCGCTTCAATGCCGGAATGCTCGGGACACTGCACCAGGCCCTGGTGCATGAGGGCGAGCGTTCGGGAGCGGCCTGGACCTTGGAATGGATGGTTCTGCCGCAGATGGTTGTCGCCGCCGCCTCGGCCCTGAGCAAGGCTCAGGGCCTTGTTGCGACCATGGGCTTCGCATCTTCGATGTCGACGGAAGCGTAGCCGCGTGGCTCCGAGACCCTGAACCACCAATGAGGCAGAACCCGACCCGCCGTTCCGCCGGGAAACGCAGCCCTGCCATCTGAGCAATTGCGATTGTGCTCCGAAAGTCTTAAATCAGCGGCATGTCAGGAAGGGCGGGGCCCTTCGCCTCAGGGGTTTAGCTTCATGGCCGTCGTTCTCGACCTCCTCAACAAGGATCAGCGTCCTCGCCATCCGGAAAAGGCGCACCGGCCGGACCAGCCCGTTCAGCAGCGCAAGCCTGAATGGATCCGCGTGAAGGCGCCCGGATCGCCCAAATGGGCCGAGACCAACCGGATCGTGCGCGAGAACAAGCTCGTGACCGTCTGCGAGGAGGCGGGCTGCCCCAACATCGGCGAGTGCTGGGAAAAGAAGCACGCCACCTTCATGATCATGGGCGATACCTGCACCCGGGCCTGCGCCTTCTGCAACGTGAAGACGGGAATGCCGCAGGCGCTCGACCCGAATGAGCCAGAAAGCGTGGCGAAGGCGGTCGAGAAGCTCGGCCTGGAGCACGTGGTCATCACCTCGGTGGACCGGGACGACCTGGCCGACGGCGGGGCGCAGCACTTCGCCGACGTGATCCACGCCATCCGGGCGCGCTCGCCGAAGACCACCATCGAGATCCTGACGCCCGATTTCCTGCGCAAGCCCGGCGCGCTCGAGATCGTGGTCGCGGCCAAGCCCGACGTGTTCAACCACAATCTCGAAACCGTTCCGTCCAAGTACCTGAAGGTCCGCCCCGGCGCGCGCTATTTCCATTCCATCCGCCTGCTGCAGCAGGTGAAGGAGCTGGATCGGACCATCTTCACCAAGTCCGGCATCATGGTCGGCCTGGGCGAGGAGCGGAACGAGGTCCTGCAACTTATGGACGACCTGCGCTCGGCGGATGTGGATTTCATGACCATCGGCCAGTACCTCCAGCCGACGAAGAAGCACCATCAGGTGATCCGCTTCGTGACGCCGGACGAGTTCAAGGCCTATGAAACCACCGCCTATGCCAAGGGTTTCCTCCTCGTCTCCTCGACCCCACTGACGCGGTCCTCGCATCACGCCGGCGAGGATTTTGCCAAGCTGAAGGCGGCTCGTCTGACGAAGCTCGGCTAGAGATTCGCGAGAGCCAATGCAGCGCATTCTGGTCATCGGCAGCCCGGGCGCGGGCAAGAGCACCCTGGCGAGCCGCCTCGCCGGACGCCTCGACCTGCCGCTGATCCATCTCGACCGGGAATATTTCGGCCCAGGCTGGACCATGCCGTCCAAGGAGGAGTGGCGCGATCGGGTCCGGGCGCTTGCTGCCCGGCCGGCCTGGATCATGGACGGCAATTACGCCAGCACCTTCGATATCCGTGTGCCCCGCGCTACGACGATCGTCTGGCTCGACCTGCCGCGCTGGCAATGCGCTTCCAGCGTGCTCTGGCGCGTGGCGCGCAATTACGGCCGCTCGCGGCCGGATCTCGGGTCCGCCGGGCCCGAGCGCTTCGACTGGTCCTTCATGCGCTGGATCTGGTCCTATCCCGACAGGATGCGGCCGAAGACCCTACGCATGCTGGAGCGTCTGCGCGCGGACCAGAAGGTCCACGTGCTGCGTTCCCGTTCCGACATTCCGGCCCTGGAGGCCGCGCTTTCAACCGTCAAAGAGGCCGCCTGAGCATGCCGACCTTTCGCACCACGCGTTCCGTCCAGCATAGTCCGGCCCAGATGTTCGCCCTCGTGGCCGATGTGGAGCGCTATCCGGAATTCGTGCCGCTGTGCGAGGACTTGAGAATCATGCGTCGGGTCCAGAGCGGCGAAGGCATCGAGTCCCTCGTGGCCACCATGTCGGTGGGCTACAAGGCCATCAAGGAGACCTTCACCACCCGGGTGACGCTGGACGATCCGCGCCGGAAGATCACGGTCGAATACGTGGACGGCCCATTCAAGTATCTCGAGAACCGCTGGACCTTTCGGGAAACGCCCGGCGGCGGCTGCGAGGTGGAGTTCTACATCAACTACGAGTTCAAGAGCTTCGCCCTGGGCCTGCTCATGGGGTCCGTCTTCGACAAGGCCTTCCGCAAGTTCACCGAGGCCTTCGAGGAGCGGGCGGACGAGATCTACGGCACGCCCTCCCAGGCGCAGGCCGGGGCGAGAAGGGCCTGATCAGCGAAGGGCCTGCTCCAGCAGGGACAGGGCGTCCTCCACCGCCCGGCGGCGGACGTTCTCGCGGCCGAGATCGCCGTAGCGCCGCTCCAGATGAACCGTCGCGGCTCCCTTGCGGGTGAGGCCAAAATGGACGAGACCCACCGGCTTCGCGGCCGTTCCGCCGCTCGGGCCGGCCACGCCCGTGATGCCGACGGCCACGTCGGCCCGGGAATGGGCCAGCGCCCCCTCGGCCATGGCGCGGGCCACCGGCTCGCTGACGGCTCCGTGCGCAGCGATCAGGTCCGCCGGGACACCGATCAGCTCGGTTTTCGCCTCGTTGGAATAAGTCACGAATCCACGCTCCACGACGGCCGAGGAGCCGGAGATCTCCGTCAGCAGGGCGGCCACGAGGCCGCCGGTGCAGGATTCGGCGGTGGCGATCTTCAGGCCCTTGGCCTTGTAGGCGTCGAGCAGCGCCGCGACGCGAGCCTTGATTTCGGGCGTCATGCGCTCACCTCCGGCAGGCGGATCGTTGCGGCCGCCTGAGCGGCGATTCCCTCGGCGCGGCCGGTAAATCCAAGCTTCTCCGTCGTCGTCGCCTTGAGCGAGACCTGGTCCAGGCGAAGCCCGGCGATCCCGGCGATCCGCTGCCGCATCGCCTCCCGATGAGGGCCGAGGCGCGGCTTCTCGCACAGGAGGGTGGCGTCGAGATGATCCAGGAGGCCGCCCCGTTCGGCGACGAGCCCAACCGCGTGGGCCAGGAACCGGTCGGAGGAAGCGCCGCGCCATTGCGGGTCGCTCGGCGGGAAATGAGTGCCGATATCACCGTCCGCGAGGGCGCCGAGGATCGCGTCCGTGAGGGCGTGAAGGATCACATCCCCGTCCGAATGGGCGAGCACCCCGCGGTCATGGGGAACCCTGATGCCGCCGAGCCAGATATGATCACCATCTCCAAAGGCATGGACGTCGAATCCCGTCCCGAGGCGGGTTACGTAAGCCATTGTGTTTCCTTTCAAACGCCTCTCAGCCTCCTGAAAATCCGCCGGATGCGTGAGCTTGATGTTGCCGCCATCGCCTTCGAAGACATGGACCGGCAGACCGGCCCATTCCGCGAGAGCGCCATCATCCGTGAAGGCGTGGAGGCCTGCCGCCGCGGCCCGGCGATGCGCATCGAGAAGAAGCGGGAAACGAAAAGCCTGCGGCGTCTGCACGGCCCTGAGCGTCGAACGGTCCGGCGTGGAGAGCACTTCCGATTGCTCTCCGATCACCTTGATCGTATCGGTGACGGGCGTTCCCGGAACGGCGGCGCCCCAGCGCCGAGCCGCCTCGATGGCCCTCTCGATCAGGTCGGAGCCGGCGAATGGACGCGCGGCATCGTGAACGAGAATGAGTTCCGGATCGAGGCCCGAGAGGGCCTCCAGGCCGTTCTTCACCGAATCCTGCCTTGTCGCACCACCATGAACGCATGGCAGCAATGTCGCGGAGGGAGTTGGCAGGACCGCGACGGCTTCTTCATAGAGCGCCAGGTCGTCGGGATGGATCACTACCACGGTGTGGCCGATCTCGGGATATTCGAGAAAGGCGGAGAGCGTCCTCGCCAGGACCTGCATCCCGCCAAGTTCCCGATATTGCTTGGGTGCCCCTTCGCCCGCTCTTGATCCGCGACCGGCAGCAACGATGAGGGCGGCAACTGACATTCAAGGACCTCTTTGTAACGGATGCTCTCCTAAGCGTGACGCAGAGGGAAGGCAAATCCCCATGCGAGGGGCTTGCACCGAACGTCGAATTGTCTATTGATTAGGCACAATGAGTTTTGATCAAAAAATAGGCGCAAACGGTTTCGACATCGGCCCTGTGCGTGTCGAGGCGGCGGCCATTCTTGCACCTTTGTCCGGAGTTACGGATGTCGCATTCCGGCGCATTGCCAACCGTCTGGGGGCTGGTCTCGTCGTGTCCGAGATGGTGGCTTCCGACGAGCTGGTCCAAGGTTCGGAAGAAGCGCAGCTGAGAGCCGAAGGGGCCGGAATCGAGCCTCACGTCGTCCAGCTGGCCGGCTGCGAGCCGCATTGGATGGCCGAGGCCGCCCGGGTCGCCGAGGGGGCAGGGGCGCGCATCATCGACATCAATATGGGTTGCCCGGCCAAGCGCGTGATCGGCGGCTATGCCGGGTCGGCGCTCATGCGCGATCTCGACCATGCGGCCCGGCTGATAGAGGCGACCGTCCAGGCCGCCAGCGTTCCCGTGACGGTCAAGATGCGGCTCGGCTGGGATCATGACACCCTCAACGCGCCGGAGCTGGCCCGCCGCGCCGAGAGCCTTGGCGTGCAGGCCGTGACGGTGCACGGCCGGACACGTCAGCAATTCTACAAGGGCCAAGCGGACTGGAACGCGATCGCGGCTGTTGTCCGGAACGTCGGCATCCCTGTGATCGCCAATGGCGATATCGGCACGCTCGACGATGCGAGAAAATGCCTGTCGGCTTCCGGTGCGGCTGCCGTGATGATCGGGCGCTCCGCCGTCGGCCGACCCTGGCTCGTGGGCCAGATCGGCGGTGCCCTGCAGGGTGTAACGATCCCCGATCCCTCGCCCGAAGACATGACCGGGATTGCCGTCGAGCATTACGAGGGCCTCCTGTCCCTCTACGGGGAAAGGACCGGCGTTCGCCATGCCCGCAAGCATCTCGCCGCCTATGCGGACGTGGCCAGGGCTTCGGGCTTCCACATCCCGCCGAGCGTCAGGACGGCGCTCGTCACATCCGAGGAACCCAGGGCCGTGACTGACTTGCTGCGCTCCCTTTACCGCCATCAGGATCGAGAGGCGGCATGACGGGCATGAACGACCTGATCATGAATGCGCTGCCGATCCCGGTTCTGATGATAGGGCCGGAGCACCGCATCGTGCATGCCAATGCGGCGGCCGAATCCTTCTTCGAGATGAGCCTGCGCATGATGCTGCGCCAGAAGCTCAGCGATTTCCTGCCCTTCGGCTCGCCGGTGATGGCCCTGGTGGAGGATGTTCGCCAGCGCGGCTCCAGCGTCAGCGAGCATCGGGTCGATATCGGCAGCCCGCGCCTTGGTGCGGAGCGCATCGTCGACGTATCAGCCAGCCCTTTGGGCGACGACACCGATCATGTGATCGTCATGCTCCAGGAGCGGACGATCGCCGACAAGATGAACCGTCAGCTGACCCATCGCGGCGCTGCCCGGTCGATCACGGCCTTGGGCGCGCTTCTGGCGCATGAGATCAAGAATCCCCTGTCGGGCATCCGTGGTGCGGCGCAACTCCTCGAGCAATCGGCCAGCGAGGATGACCGGCTGCTGACGCGCCTGATCTGCGACGAGACCGACCGGATCGTGAAGCTCGTGGAGCGCATGGAGCTGTTCGGCGAGGAAAGGCCCGTGGAACGGGGACCCGTGAACATCCATGGCGTGCTCGATCACGTGAAGCGCCTCGCGCAGTCGGGTTTTGCCCGGCATATCCGCTTCGTCGAGAACTACGATCCGTCGCTCCCGCCCGTGCTCGGCAACCGCGATCAGTTGATCCAGGTCATTCTGAACCTGGTCAAGAACGCGGCCGAAGCCGTCGGCATCGATGCGCCGGACGGCGAGATCGTTCTCTCCACGGCCTTCCGTACCGGCGTCCGGCTCCAGGTGCCCGGCTCCCAGGAGCGGGTCAGCCTTCCGATCGATCTGAGCGTCACGGACAACGGTCCCGGCATTCCTCCCGAGCTTATGACCGATCTCTTCGATCCGTTCGTAACGACGAAGGTTCAGGGCAGCGGCCTGGGGCTCGCCCTCGTGGCGAAGATCGTGGGCGATCACGGCGGAATCGTCGAATGCGAGCCGGCGCCCAGACGAACCACTTTTCGAATTCTCCTGCCCATGCACCGCGCCGACGACGGTCGCGGGGCCGAATTGTGAGATTGAGCGATGCCTAGCGGACAGATTCTTCTCGCCGACGACGACGCGGCCATCCGGACCGTCTTGAACCAGGCCCTGTCTCGGGCCGGATACGAGGTTCGCTCCACCAGCAATGCTGCGACCCTCTGGCGATGGATTGCTCAAGGGGAGGGCGATCTGGTCATCACGGACGTCATGATGCCGGACGAGAATGCCTTCGATCTCCTGCCCCGCATCAAGAAGATGCGCCCGGATCTGCCGATCATCGTCATGAGCGCTCAGAACACGTTCATGACCGCCATCAAGGCCTCCGAGCGCGGGGCCTACGAGTACCTGCCGAAGCCCTTCGATCTGAAGGAACTCGTTGCGGTCGTCGGCCGGGCCCTGTCCCGCCCCCGGAATGTTCCCGCCGGGGCCAGTCCGCCGCCGGAGAACGAGGATATCCCGCTCGTGGGCCGTTCGCATGCCATGCAGGAGATCTACCGGGCGCTCGCACGCCTCATGCCGACCGACCTCACGGTGATGATTACGGGCGAGTCCGGGACCGGCAAGGAACTCGTGGCAAAGGCCCTGCACGATTACGGCAAGCGCCGTCAGGGGCCGTTCGTTGCCGTGAACATGGCGGCGATTCCACGCGAACTCATCGAATCCGAGCTCTTCGGCCACGAGAAGGGCGCCTTCACCGGCGCGACCGCCCGCAATACGGGTCGTTTCGAACAGGCGGAAGGCGGCACGCTTTTCCTCGACGAGATCGGCGACATGCCCATGGAGGCGCAGACCCGCCTCCTGCGCGTTCTCCAGCAGGGCGAGTACACGACCGTCGGCGGCCGGGTGCCGATCAAGACGAATGTCCGCATCGTGGCGGCCACGAACAAGGACCTGCGCGTGCTGATCCAGCAGGGCCTCTTCCGCGAGGATCTTTACTTCCGGCTCAACGTGGTGCCCCTGCGCCTTCCGCCGCTGCGGGAACGGGTCGAGGACATCCCGGATCTGGCCCGGCATTTCTTCATGCTGGTGGAAAAGGAGGGGCTGGCTCGCAAGCAGCTCGACACGGAAGCCATGGACCGGCTGAAGCGGTACCGCTGGCCGGGCAACGTCCGCGAGCTGGAGAACCTGGTGCGACGCTTGGCGGCCCTGTACCCGCAGGACACCATCACAGGCGCCATCATCGAAGCAGAACTCGATTCTCAGCCCCTGCTGCCACCTCAGCCGGTCGGAAAGACAGCCCAATCGTCCCAGCAGAACGCGGAAGGGCTGTCCGATGCGGTCGAACGGCATCTCAACGAGTATTTCTCGGGCTTCAGGGACACGCTGCCGCCTCCTGGCCTCTATCACCGCATCCTGCGAGAGATCGAGGGCCCGTTGATCGGTGCGGCCCTGGCCGCGACCAGGGGCAACCAGATCCGCGCGGCCGAGCTTCTGGGCGTCAACCGCAACACCCTTCGCAAGAAAGTACGGGATCTGGAGCTCATGGTGGTCCGCTCCAACCGCGGCTGAGCCTTGGCCGCTGTAATAATTTGACCACAGTGTTGTGTTGGTGCATCACCCGTGGCGGGGGTGCTGGACCGAAAGCACCCGATTGGCGGGGCTTCAGTCTTGATCGAACAGGACACCATTGCACAACGGCAGGCGGCCGAACCGTCCCAGAGCGGCCTCGGCTGGCTGGGCTATGGCGCCGTGCTGTCCGCTCTGGCCTCGGCCCTGGCCACGTTCCTTATCCTCGCCGGCGCGACCCCGCTCCTGCCCACCCACAACGTGGTGGTGTGGGTCTTCCTGCTGAACGGCGTGCTGATCGCGCTCCTGCTCGGCATCGTCGCCTGGCAGACCCGAAAGCTGGTCCGCGAGCGGCGGGCTGGCGCGGCTGCGGCCGGACTTCACGTGAGGATCGTCGGGCTGTTCAGCCTCGTGGCGGTGCTGCCGGCGATTCTGGTCGCGGCCGTCGCCACCGTTACCCTGGAACGCGGCTTGGACCCCTGGTTCACTGGCGCGCTCAAGGACCTGATGACCAACACGGTTGCCATTGCCCGGTCCTATCGCGAGGTGCAGTGCCGCACGCTCGCCCGCGAGACCCAACTCATGGCGGCCGATCTCAACCGCGCCAAGGTCCTCTTCGACGCGGACCGCAATCTGTTTCGGGAGTTCATGAATTCCCGCGCGGTCTTTCTCGGCTTCCCGCTTGCCATGATCGTGGATACGGACGGATCGGTCGTCGAACGCATCGACGCCAAGAAGCTCGATAACGTCCCTCTGCCGACGGAGACGGACCTTCGGGAGGCAAGCAACCGGGAGGCGCTCTGCCTTTTCCCGAAAACCGGAAACATCTTCCGCTCGGCCCTGAAGCTGGACGCCCATGGCGGTCGCATCCTCTACGTGGCCAGGGAGGTCGATCCGCGCGCGCTCGAATTCCCTCAGGTGGCGGAAGCCGGCGTGGCCTTTTACGAGGCTCTCGACCAGAAGAAGGCGGGCATCCAGATCGCCTTCGCGTCCATGTTCACGCTGATCGCGCTGATCGTCCTGCTCTCGGCCGTCTGGTTCGGGCTGAACTTCGCGAACCGCCTCGTTGCCCCGATCCGGCGTCTCATCCATGCGACGGATCAGGTGGCGACCGGCAATTTCTATGTCCAGGTCCCGGTGAAGCGAGGCGAGGGCGATCTCGGACATCTGGGCGAGACGTTCAACAAGATGACCTCGGAACTGCGCCGCCAGCACGACGGGCTGACGGCAGCCAGCGACCTCATGGACCGGCGGCGCCGGTTCACCGAGGCGGTCCTGGCGGGCGTGTCGGCCGGCGTCATCGGCGTCAATGCGAGAGCGCAGATCACCATCGTCAACCCGTCGACGGAGGCCCTGCTCGGCACCTCGCACAAGGAACTGCTCGGCCAGCCGATCACCATGGTTCTGCCCGAGGTGGCCCCGCTCGTTGAGGAGATGAGCCAGGGCCGCCAGCGCCTGATGCAGCAGCAGATCCACATTTCCCGCAAGGGCAAGGAGCGCACCATCAACGTCCGCGTCACCAGCGAGCAGGCGCGCGGGGGACAGAGGGACCTCGTCATCACCCTCGACGACATCACGGACCTCGTGCTGGCGCAGCGGACCTCCGCCTGGGCTGACGTGGCCCGGCGCATTGCGCACGAGATCAAGAACCCCCTGACGCCCATCCAGCTGTCGGCCGAGCGCATCCGCCGGAAATACGGCAAGGTGATCACCACGGACCGGGAGGTGTTCGACCAGTGCACCGACACCATCGTGCGGCAGGTCGACGATATCAAGCGGATGGTGGACGAGTTCTCGTCCTTCGCCCGCATGCCGAAGCCGACCATCGGCGACGAGGATCTGGCCGAGACGATCAGGCAGGTGATCTTCATGATGAAGATCGCCCATCCCGAGATCGAGTTCGACGATCGGGTCCCGCCCGGGTCCCTCATCGCTCCCTTCGACCGGCGGCTGGTCTCGCAGGCGGTGACGAACATCGTCAAGAACGCCACCGAGGCAATTGCGGCGGTGCCGGAGGAAGAGAGAGGGCAGGCGCGGATCTCGGTGCTGCTCGATGACACGCATCCGGATTATCTGATCCTGGCCGTGACGGATAACGGCAAGGGCTTCCCGGTCGAAGGCCGACAGCGCCTGTTGGAGCCCTACATGACGACGCGCGAGGGCGGAACCGGACTGGGGCTGCCGATCGTTGCAAAGATTCTGGAAGACCATGGAGGTGGCATGGAACTCGCCGACAATCCAACCGGCAGGGGCGGGCAGGTTCGCATGTGGATCCCAAAGACGAAGCACGTTGTATCGGAAGAGACATCGGCCGCTTCCAGCCGAAACGACTCCCGCAGGGCAAGCCTATGAGCGCAGATATTCTCGTCGTCGACGACGAAGTCGATATTCGTGAGCTGGTCGCCGGCATTCTCGAGGATGAAGGCAACCGCACCCGCACGGCCGGCACGTCCGATGAGGCTCTGGCCGCCATCGAAACCCGGCGTCCCCACCTCGTATTTCTCGATATCTGGCTGCAGGGAAGCCGTCTCGACGGCCTTCAGGTTCTGGAGATCATCAAGTCCCAGCACCCGGACCTGCCGGTCGTGATGATCTCCGGCCACGGCAACATCGAGACAGCCGTGTCCGCTATCAAGGCGGGCGCCTATGATTTCATCGAGAAGCCCTTCAAGGCGGATCGCCTGGTTCTGGTGGCCGAGCGCGCCCTGGAGGCCTCCCGCCTGAAACGCGAGGTCCGCGACCTGCGCTCGCGTTCGGTTCAGGCCAGCCGCATCGCCGGCCGGTCGATCATCATCAACCAGCTCAGGCAGGCGGTGGAGCGGGCGGCGCCGACGAACGCCCGCATCCTGATCACCGGCGCGCCCGGATCCGGCAAGGAGCTGACGGCCCGAACCATTCACGGTCTTTCGACCCGGGCCAACGGCCCCTTCATCGTCCTGTCGGCCGCAACGATCACCCCCGACACCATGGAGGCGGAGCTTTTCGGCACCGAAGGCGGCGAGGGCGGGGGACGCCGTGTCGGCGCCCTCGAAGAGGCCCATGGCGGCACTCTCTACATCGATGAGATCGCCGACATGCCGCGGGAGACGCAGAACCGGATCCTGCGCGTGCTGGTCGATCAGAACTTCCAGCGCGTCGGCGGGACGACGCGGGTGCATGTGGACGTCCGAATCGTCTCGTCGTCCAGCCGCGACCTACCCGCCGCCATTGCGGCGGGTCAGTTCCGGGAGGACCTGTTCCATCGGCTCGGCGTCATCCCGATCCGGGTTCCGTCCCTCGCCGAGCGGCGCGAGGATGTGCCGGAGCTGATCGAGTTCTTCATGGAGCAGATCTCGTCCACGACGGGCCTGCCCAAGCGGCGCATCGCCGAGGATGCCATGGCAGTTCTTCAGTCGCATGACTGGCCCGGCAACGTCCGTCAGCTTCGCAACAATGTTGAACGGCTGATGATTCTCACCTCGGGCGACCCGGACGCCGAGATCACGGCCGACATGTTGCCCACCGAGATCGGCGCGCTCGTTCCGAGCACTCCGGGCGGGGCAGGAGGCGAGAAGCTCATGAGCCTGCCCCTTCGCGAGGCCCGCGAGATCTTCGAGCGGGAATATCTCCTGGCGCAGATTGCCCGATTCAGCGGCAATATCTCACGAACGGCGGAGTTCATCGGCATGGAGCGCTCCGCGCTGCACCGGAAGCTGAAATCCCTCGGCATTGGCGGCTGAGAACGCGTTCCTGCGTTTCTCCCGCCGGTCGGGAAGGTCGAAAATCTACAATCCACGGGAAAATATAACCCCAGGGAGGTAGAAGCATTGACTGCCTCTTGCCGAACGCTGCCGTTCGCCCTGTAATAGATCTGCCGGTCACCGACCGCACGAATGCGGACAACCATATCCAGGCGGCCCCATAGCCAAGACCGGCGGCGATGGGCTGGCGAGGCAACTTCAATGGCGGGCGATCGCGCGCAGAATCTTCAGGACACTTTTCTGAACTACGTCCGGAAGCAAAAAATTCCCCTGACGATCTTTCTCGTGAACGGGGTGAAGCTTCAGGGTGTCGTCACCTGGTTCGACAACTTCTGCGTCCTCCTGCGCAGGGATGGTCATTCCCAGCTGGTTTACAAACACGCCATTTCCACCATCATGCCGGGACAGCCCGTCCAGTTGTTCGATCAGATCGACGAGGCTGGCGAGAAGGCTTGAGGTGACGGAACCACGCAGTCCGGGGGAAGAACGTCTCGCTCAGCTTGCCGAACCGGAAAAAGAGGTTGCGGCAGGAACGCGGACGCTCGTTATCGGTCCGTATCTCACACGCCGGCGGCGCGGTGCAGCCGAAGCAGATGGGGAGGGGGGCAATCCGCGCCCTCCGGAAGCTCGCCTCGATGAAATCACCGGGCTTGCGCTCGCAATCGATCTGACCATCAGCCAATCGTTGATCGCGCCTCTCTCATCCCCGCGACCCGCCACCTTCATCGGTAGCGGCAAGGTCGAGGAACTGGCGGGGCTGATCCGGGCAGAGGACATCGGCCTCGTAGTCATGGATTGCGCCCTCAGCCCGGTGCAGCAGCGCAACCTGGAAAAGGCCTGGGGGGCGAAGGTCATCGACCGGACGGGCCTCATCCTCGAAATATTTGGACGGCGGGCCAGGACCAAGGAAGGCACCCTTCAGGTCGAATTGGCACATCTGTCCTACCAGAAGGGCCGGCTGGTCCGATCCTGGACGCACCTCGAGCGCCAGCGCGGCGGGTTCGGCTTCCTCGGGGGGCCGGGCGAGACGCAGATCGAAGCGGATCGCCGCCTGATCCAGGAGCGGATGAACCGGATCGAGCGGGATCTGGAAAGCGTCGTGAAGACGCGGTCCCTGCACCGGACGAGCCGCAGACGGGTGCCTTACCCGATCATCGCCCTCGTCGGCTACACCAATGCGGGGAAGTCGACCCTGTTCAACCGCATGACCCAGGCCGACGTTCTGGCCGAGAACATGCTGTTTGCGACCCTCGACCCGACGTCCCGCGCCATCGAGCTTCCCCATGGCGAGAAGGCCATCCTGTCGGACACGGTCGGGTTCATCTCGGATCTTCCGACAATGTTGGTGGCGGCGTTCCGCGCCACGCTCGAGGATGTGGTCGAAGCCGACGTCCTGCTGCACGTCCGCGACGTATCGCACGGGGAGACCGAGGCCCAGGCCGGCGACGTCGCCATTGTTCTGCGGGAACTCGGCATCGATCCGGACGATACGAGACGCATCGTCGAGGTCTGGAACAAGGCGGACCTGCTGTCGGCGGAGGATCGCGAGCGGCTTGCGACCGCCTCGCACCGAACTGGCGAGGAGCGGCGGCCGATCCTCATCTCGGCTCTGACGGGGGACGGGATTCCCGAGCTTCTCGCGACGATCGAACAGCACCTGTCCATGGGGCGGCCGACCTACGAGGTCGATGTCGCGCCGGAAGACGGGCAGGGGCTCGCCTGGCTGCACGAGAATACAGAAATCCTGGATCGCGAGACGAAGGAAAACGGGCATACCATCCTGCGGATCCGCCTCGTCGCCGGCAAGGAGCCCCGGTTCCTGAACCGTTTTCCCGACGCCCGCGTCCTATGATGTCGGGCCGGGCTCGCGCTCGGCCAGCTTCGCCGCGACCCAAAGCTCCTCCATCTCTTCGAGTGAGGCCTCGTCGAGGCTCCGATCCCGCTCTCCGAGAGCCGTCTCGATGGCTTTGAACCGCCGCTCGAACTTGGCATTCGTCCGCCGCAGAGCCCGCTCCGGATCGATGCCGAAATGCCGGGCAAGGTTGGTGACGGAGAACAGGAGATCGCCGATCTCGTCCTCGATCCTGTCTTTCTGTCCGGAAGAGGACGCTTCCTTGACCTCCTCCAGCTCCTCATGAATCTTGTCGATGACCTGTACCGCCTCGGGCCAGTCGAAGCCCACCTTCGCGGCTTTGGCCGTCAGCTTCTGGGCTCGCGTCAAGGCGGGCAGGGTAGTCGGGATGCCTCCGAGAAGGCCAGCTTCGTGAGGCTCGGGCATGTGCCCCATCGTCTCGCGGGCCGCGCGCCGTTCGGCCTTCTCTTCGGCTTTGATCGTATCCCAGAGGTTCTTCACCTCCTCGGGCGACAGGTCCTTGATGTCCCCGAAGACGTGTGGGTGGCGCCGGATGAGCTTTCTCGTGATGGCTTCGACCACGTCGGGAAAGGCGAAGGCACCCTGCTCCTCGGCCATCCGGGCGTGAAAGACGACCTGAAGCAGCAGATCCCCGAGTTCGTCCCGCAGATCGGCCAGATCGCCCCGCTCGATGGCGTCGACGACTTCGTAGGCCTCTTCGAGGGTGTAGGGAGCAATCGAGGCGAAATCCTGCTCGATATCCCAAGGGCACCCGGTTCCAGGCGTCCGCAGGGCCGCCATGATTTCGATAAGCCGCGTGATGTCCTTGGAAGGCGTCATGATGAGATCCCTGGTCGCTCGGCCCGTGTCATAGCCTGAGGACAAAACGCCGGGCTAGCTGGATTCGCGCCATTTCCTTGCGTTAGCGGTATAAGGGAGGATGAAGGCTTCAGCCACAACGAGGATAGAATCATATGAAAGCGCGGGTGAAACTGGTCGACGGCATGATGTTCGTGGGAGAGTCCGGCAGCGGCCATGCCGTCGTCATGGACGGGGCGCCGGAATATGGCGGCCGCAATGTCGGCATTCGCCCCATGGAGATGCTCCTCATCGGGCTTGGAGGCTGCACGGCCTTCGATGTGGTCCAGATCCTCAGGAAGGGCCGCGAGCAGGTGACGGATTGCGACGTCGAGGTTACCGCCGAGCGCGCGGAGACGGACCCGAAGGTCTTCACCGCAATCCACCTCGACTACAAGGTCAAAGGCAGGCGCCTTGCACCGGCCAAGGTGGAAAGAGCCATCGATCTTTCCAAGGAAAAATACTGCTCCGCCTCGATCATGCTGGGAGCCGTGGCCAAGATCACCCATTCCTGGACGGCGATCGACGAGGCTGAGGAGGCGGAAGCGGCTTCCTCCTGAACCATTCGCATCCGGGATCCACGGTCATGAAGCTGTTCTTTTCCGAAGCACAATTGGCCCACCGGCCGACGCAATACATGGTGCATGGGCGGATCGTGGATCCCTTCGAAAACCCCGATCGGGCCACGACGCTCCTCACAGTCCTGGAGAGACAAGGATTGACGCGGACCGATCCCGGCGATTTCGGACGCGACCCGATCCTGGCGGTCCATGCCGCCCATTACGTGGACTTTCTCGAAGACGCCTATGCCCGCTTCATGGAACTTCCCGATCACGGCCCGGAAGTCCTGCCGAACGTCCATCCCTATCGCGGGGCCGGGATCGACCTGGAGGAACGCGGCAAGCCGCGCACGACCGGGATTCTCGGCCAGGCAGGATGGTACATCGGCGGCATGTCCTGCGCGATCATGGCGGGCACGTTCCAGGCTGCCTATGCGTCGTCACAGGCGGCGGTTGCCGGTGCCCAGGCAGTGTTGGCAGGCGAACGAGCCGCCTACGCACTTTGCCGTCCGCCCGGTCATCATGCCTATGCCGACAGAGCCTCGGGATTCTGCTTCTTCAACAACGCCGCCATCGCGGCCGCGGTGCTGCGGAGCCACTTTCCCAAAGTGGCCATCGTGGATTTCGATACGCATCACGGCGACGGCACGCAGGCGATCTTCTACACCCGCCAGGACGTCTTCTACGGCTCCGTGCATACCGACCCCTCGTCCTACTACCCGCATTATGCTGGTTATGCCGACGAGACCGGTGCGGGTCCCGGCGAGGGGGCCAACCACAACCTGCCCCTCGCACCGGGTGCCGACGACGAGGCCTTCATCGACGCCAACCAGCGTCTGGCGTTGGCCGTGCAGGCCCATGGAGCCGAGGCGCTCGTCCTGTCCGCAGGCTGGGACGCTCACCGGGACGATCCCTTGTCCAAGCTCAACGTGACCTCGGATGCTTTCGCACGGGTCGGAGACATCTGGGGCAAGATCGACCTGCCGACCTTGATAGTCCAGGAAGGCGGTTATTCGCTGGCAGCTGTCGCCGAAGCGGCTCCAGCCTTCATCACGGCGTTCCGCTCGAACTCCGCCGCGTAAGGATCTGCGCCGGGTACGGTCGACGGCATCACTGTTCATTGTTTCCTTCGAGGCCGGTCATTCTTTGACCACGTTCTTGCTCACCTTGGCCGGGTACTTCACCCGGCCCTTGAGGCCTTGACCGTTGAAAGGATCATCGTGACTCGGACGCCAGAACGCAGGGGCTCGTCGATCAGCCGCCTCACGATCTCAGGCCTCGCCGTTGCAGCCATCACGGGATGGGGAGCCTATGCCTATTCGGTTCTTTCATCCACGCAGCTCGAACAGCAGGTGAGTGGCCAGACGGCCGCGCTCCGAGAATATCAAGCCCAGTTCCTGTCGGAGCGCAGGAAGGCGGAGAATGAAGCGGGAGAGATTAGAAAACTCCAGGAGCAGCTCGCGCTGGCTAAGGGCGAGATAGAGCAGCTGACGGTGAAGCACACGGAAACCGAGGCAAGCCTTTCCGCCGCGAGAGAACAACTGGCATCGCTCCAGGACATCCATGCCCCTCCGGCCCTCGACGGCGCGGTCGCCCTGCGCGGCGTTACGCCATTGCCCACGAAGCAGGATGTGATCGCAGCGCAGAAGGCCCTCACGGATCTCGGCTTTGGCAAACTCGAGGCCGACGGCGTCGTCGGAGCAACGACGCGTCAGGCGATCGAAGAATATCAGCGTCTCGTCGGACTGACCGTCACCGGCCAGCTTCATGCCCAAACACTGCAATCTCTCATGCGGTCCGCGAAGGTCGTGGCCGCACAGAATGAGCGCACGGAATAACCTCTAGGATAAAGATGAGCCCTGACACCACGACGCGGTCCCGGTGAGCACCGGGACTGCGTCATTCGGCATGCGCTCACATTTTCTTGAACGCGCTGTAAGCCCTTGCGCCTTTTGCCGGAATTTGGGGCATTTTTCGCTTGGCCGGTCCTAGACCAGCGCGGTTAACCCTCAGGTAACCTCGCCTTGGAAGGTTGCGGGCTCTGCAACCGCCAAAGCGAGTATCCCGTAGATGAAGGCCACAAGCACAGCTGCCGCAATCCTTGTCCTCTCGAGCACCTTTGCCCTTGCACAGTCCCCGCGAGCGATCGGAACAAGCGAAAGTTGGAGCGCGTGGAAAGACTACGAGAACAAGTCTGCTGCCTGCTATGTCTATTCCGACGCTTCATCCATGAAGCCCGAGCATCTCGATCACGGACGTGTCACCCTGTTCGTGCGCAGGCTTGATCACGGCAAGTTCCGAACAGAAGCCAGCCTGCAGGCGGGCTACGACTTCGCTCCCACGGCGATCCGCATTGCGGTGGACGGCCGCTCCTTCACCATGATCCCGCGCGGGAACCATGCGTGGTTGAGGCGCACCGAGCGCGAGACCGAGTTCGTGCGCGCTCTGGAGAAAGGACGCGTGGCGGTCGTGGAGGCGACCTCGAAGCGTGGAAACAAGACGACTTACACCTTCCCTCTCAAAGGATTTACCGCCGTCATGAAGAAAGCCCGTCAGGCATGTCGGTGACATGATGCCGCCGCTGAACAGGAGCGGACGGGGAGCTTCCGACCTGCAAGCTCTGCCCGTTTCAAAGGCTCCACGATCGGCATTTCACTCGTGCGTTGAGGACCGTCGCATGGCCCGGAAGGCGAGGGGCGGGAGGCCGGTCTTCTGTTTGAAGAAGCGGGCAAAGTAGGCCGGGTCGTCGAAATCGAGCGCCAAGGCGATTTCCTTGGCGCTCAGGCTCGTGAAGGTCAAATAGCGCTTGGCCTCGAGGATGATCCTCTGATGGACGACACCCAGTGCGGTGTCGCCGAGATGTTCACGGCAGATCCGGTTGAGGTGGGTCGGCGTCAGGC
The DNA here is from genome assembly GCF_013520865.1 of Microvirga mediterraneensis. Lineage (NCBI taxonomy): Bacteria > Pseudomonadati > Pseudomonadota > Alphaproteobacteria > Hyphomicrobiales > Methylobacteriaceae > Microvirga > Microvirga mediterraneensis. The sequence continues at coordinate 3,107,421 of NZ_JACDXJ010000001.1, read as the reverse complement.
CGAGCCTGCGGGCATAGGCCTCAACAGGGTGATGCTTGCGGAAATCCTGGTCGACGAGTTCGCGAAAGCGGAGGGCATGCTGAAGCGCCCGGCCTCCGGGGCTGCGGGTCCCGGCCTTTGTCGAGCCTCCAATCCTGTGGAGTGCGATCAGAACGAGCAGCAGGCGCGCCTGAATGGCCTCCGAGCGCCCAAGGCCGCGTCCGGTGAATTCCGCCGTCAGGGCCGCGATGTCGTCAGCCAAGCCGCGCGCGGCATCCGCATGGTCATGAAGGCCGATAATCCGAATAGACCGGACCGTCTCCCGGATGCCGTCCATCTCTGCGAGGATATGGGTCAAGCGGCTGTCGAACAGGGTGAATACTGTTCCCTGCACGTCCGGCGAGAACGTGTAGCCATGCACCGTCATCGGCGGCAGGGCCACGATTGCGGGACCGGCCAACGTCGCACCCTGGCCGTCGACCACGATGTCGGCGGTGCCGCAGGCGAGATGAAGGATCTGGAACAGCTTCTCGTGCCGGTGCGGTAAAATCCTGTAATTATGCAATCGGCTGCGGCTTTGAATGGTTTCGCAATGAACCCAGTCCGCGCCGGGATCCTCGCCCGATTCTCCATAGAGTGCGTAAGAAGGGATGTCTCCGAAGGCCAAATTCTTGCGATCCGTCCTGCATTGTCGAATGTTCGAAATGTCCAATCCGATGCTCGCTTTGTCTATTGGCCCTTCGACGGGTCGGGTTCATTCTGCGGCAACGTGAAATAGACGGCTCAGACCGTCGTTGCGGAGGACATGAGCATGCGGACCCAGGTGGCCATCATTGGCGCCGGACCGGCCGGGCTTCTGCTCGGACGCCTTCTGGACAAGGCCGGGATCGAGACCGTCATCCTTGAGCGGCGCAGTCCCGACTATGTGCTCGGACGAATCCGCGCCGGCGTGCTCGAGCAGGGCACGGTGGAGCTTCTCGACAAGGCAGGCGTCGGCGAAAGGCTTCATGCGGACGGCCTCGTCCATGACGGGGTCGAGTTCTGCTTCGACGGCGACAGGCACCGGTTCGATTTCCGCGCGCTGATCGGGCGAACGGTGACCGTCTATGGGCAGACCGAGGTCACCCGCGATCTCATGCAGGCCCGCGACATCTCCGGTGCGACGACGATCTACGAGGCCGAGAACGTATCATTGCATGATTTCGACGGTGACGGGCCCAAGGTGCGCTACGTCAAGAACGGCGTCGAGCACGAGATAACCTGCGATTTCATCGCGGGTTGCGACGGCTATCACGGCGTGGCCCGCGCAAGCCTGCCCGAGGCGGCGATCCGCACCTTCGAGCGGGTCTATCCCTTCGGCTGGCTCGGCATTCTCGTCGACAGCCCCCCGGTGGCCGAGGAGCTGATCTATGCCCATCACGAGCGCGGCTTCGCGCTCTGCTCCATGCGCTCGCACACCCGCAGCCGCTACTACGTCCAGGTCCCTGCGGACGAAAAAGTCGAGGAATGGTCGGACGACCGGTTCTGGGACGAGTTGCGCCGCAGGCTCGACGGGGAAACGGCAGGCAATCTTGTGACGGGCCCTTCCATCGAGAAGTCCATCGCGCCGTTGAGGAGCTTCGTGGCGGAGCCTCTGCGGTTCGGGCGCCTCTTTCTCGCGGGCGACGCCGCTCACATCGTTCCGCCGACCGGCGCCAAGGGGCTGAACCTCGCAGCGAGCGATGTCGGCGCGCTGGCCGAGGCGCTTGTCGAGTTCTACGACGAGCACTCCCCGGCCGGGATCGATGGCTACTCCGCTCGCGCGCTGTCGCGGATCTGGAAAGCCGAGCGCTTTTCCTGGTGGATGACTTCCATCCTTCACACATTTCCCGACACGGATTCCTTCAGCCGCCGAATCCAGCGGGCGGAGTTCGACTACCTCAGGGGTTCGGAAGCCGCCGCTCGTTCCCTGGCGGAGAACTACACCGGACTGCGGATCTGAGATATCCGCCATGACGCCCTTTGAATTTTCGAACGTCATCGCCTTCGGCAAAAACAGAAGATCATCAGATTGCTTGCATTGATCGCACCATTAACTTTACCAGAGCATTAATGTGAAATCTGATATGACGTTACGTTGACTAATAAGAAAATATTTCCGAATTCTAACTATCACTATGCTGATACTCATGGCGGATTGAGCGCTCACAGAGGTGATGCCGTCTCAAAGGCATGATGCCGCCCCGCCATACCGGTGAAAGCCCGGTATATTTCACCAGCTTCATCATCCGTCCCTTATCGGCCGCAAGGCCATTGGTAGCGTTATGGACCGGTCCGCCGTTTCATCCGCGGCACCATCGCTGGTGTCCGCCGGCCCCTGGCTGACACGCCCGTTCAGAGGTCTGATCGGCCGCTTCGGAATCGGATTCCTGATCCCGGTTGTCGAAGCCACCCTGCTCATCACCCTCCTGGCGCTCGCGCTCCCTGTAGCGCTGCTGCAGGTCTATGACCGGATTCTCCCGAACAAGGCCGTCGGGACACTGGCCGTGCTCGCGACGACGGTGACGCTCGCGATCCTGCTGGAGGCTTTGTTGCGCCATGTGCGCGGCCGGGTGCTCGCCCGTGTTGCCGCGACGTCCGAGGCCCAGGCGCATCGCCAGGCCATGCAATGCCTGCTGAACGCACCGCTCTCGGCTCTGGAAGCTCACGGCAACGGCTATTATGCGGAGCGTCTCTCCGCCATCGGCACGCTGCGCGAGGCGTGGTCCGGCCCCGCCCTGCAGGCGATGCTCGATCTGCCCTTTGCGCTCCTCTACCTCGTCGGCATCTGGTATCTGGCCGGCCCACTCGTGCTCGTGCCCCTGACGCTCTTGGCAGGTGTGGGTCTTCTGGCCGTGCTGACCGGCCGTCGCGTCCGCCGTGCCGCCCAGAATCTCGCCCTGGCCGAGGAGCGCCGCTTCAACTTTCTGTTCGACACGTTGAACTGCATCCATTCGATGAAGGTATTGGGCGCCGAGCCCTTGCTCGAGCGGCGTTACGAGCGTCTCCAGAATGGCTCCGCCCAACTGCGTCGCAAGCTGTCGCATACCATTTCGACCGGGCAGGAGGGCGGCATGCTCCTGTCCCAGGTCGCCACCATCGGCGTCGCGACCTTCGGCTGCCTGATGGTCCTCGAGGGACAGCTCAGCGTCGGCGGCCTCAGCGCGTGCACCATGCTCGTCGGCCGCACGATGCAGCCTCTTCTCGGCGGTGTCGCCCTCTGGTCGCGCCTGCAATCGCTCAGGGAGAGCAAGAGGCGCGTCGCTGAAATCGGTGCGCTGCCGCAGGAGCGCAGCCCCGACAGGCCGCTGCTGCAGATCACGGCCGGACACATCTTCCTTCAGGGTGTCCGGTTCCGAACGCCTCGCTATTCCGACTGGCTGTTCGAAGGAATCGACCTGGAGGTGCAGCCCGGCGAGATCGTTGGCATCACGGGTTCCAATGGATCGGGCCGTTCCGCCCTGCTGCGCCTGATCGCCGGCGAGCTGAAGGCCAATGACGGGCAGGTCCTGATCGACGGACAGGATCTCGGCCATGTGGATGTCGGATCGGCCCGCAGGCTTGTCGCGCTGGTTCCGCCGGATCCGGCGCTGGTGCGCGGCACCCTCCTGCAGAATCTGACGATGCATCAGCCGCAGCGCGAGGCCCTGGCGCTTCGCCTGGCAACGGAGCTGGGTCTGGATCAGGTCGCCAGCGCTCTTCCGGGCGGCTGGCACACCCAGGTCGGCGTGGCCGCGACGCCTCTGCCGCGCGGCGCCGCCCAACGCATCGGCGTCGTCCGTGCCCTGGTGGAAGAGCCGCGCATTCTCCTCCTCGACGACATCACCTCGCAGATCGACGGCGACAGCGATGCGCGTCTTGCCCGGCTGCTGGCGGATCTGCGGGGCAGGGTGACGGTGGTCAACGTCACTCATCGGCCCTCCACCTTGAACATTGCCGACCGGGTCTATGCGATCCGTGAGGGTCGATTGGAGCGTGTGGCATGAGGCCATTCAGAGAAGACCGTTCGTGCGCGCCGCTGGAGCTGCCGGAGGATCTCCTGGCTCCGTCCGATCTCGCCCGCTGCCTTTCCGCGATGCTGTGGCTGCTGGAATGGCCGGGCAGCGTAGACGATCTCCTGTCGGCCCTGCCTCACGTCAAGCCCGATATCGACATCACCGATGTACGGAACACCCTCGCCATTCTCGGCTATCCGACCCGCATGGAGCGGGTGTCGCAGGGGGCCCTGGATCCGAGACGCCTTCCGGCGATTCTCCTCCCGGCTGGCGAGCCCGCGGCCATCGTCTATCGCGATGAACAGGGGCGCGTCCTGCTCCTCGACGGCGAGACCGGCGATGTGGAGCCCTGCGATCCGAAGACCCTTCGCGGCACCTTGATGCTGGTCATCGACATGGATGCCGGGGCTCCGCGCAAGAGCTGGTTCGGCGGCATCGCCCGGCGCTTCCGGGGCGATCTGCCGGCGCTTCTCGGGATCAGCGGATTGATGGCCGTGCTCGGGCTCGCCGTGCCGGTCTTCACCATGTCGGTCTTCGACACGGTGATCGCGGGATACAGCCCGGAAACCCTGCCGATGCTCGTGGCGGGTGCGGTTGCGGCCATCCTCCTCGAAGTGGCGTTTCGCGCCGTCCGCCAGCGCGCCCTGCTCAGCATCGCCGAGCGGCTCGACCGGCTGGTTCCAAGCGCCGTCTTCACCCAGCTCATGTCCTTGCCGACAGCCCTGGTGGAGCGTGCGGGAACGGCCTCGCAGGTGTCGCGCCTGCGGGATTTCGCGGCCATCCGCGAGTTCCTCACCGGAAGCTTCGCCGTCGCGCTTCTCGATATGCCGTTCACGCTGCTCGTCATCATGCTCATGGTGCTGCTGGGGGGCTGGATCGCCATCGTGCCCGTCGGCACGGCCGTCGGTTTCGTGATCCTGTTCCTGGTGTCCCGTGGATCGATGCGGCTTGCCATCGAGCAGGCGGCCCGCGCCAACCAGATGCGGGAAGCACTGGCCGTGGAAGCCCTCGAAACCGTGCGGACCCTGAAGCTTGTCGGAGCCGAGGAGCGCTGGATCGATCGTTACACGTCCGCCGCCGCAGCGGCCGCCGTCTCGTCGGCGCGCGTCAGCACGCTCGCCGGATCCGTCCTTGCGGCGAGCCAGGCGCTCGTGACGCTGTCCGGACTGGCCGCGGTGGTGATGGGTGTGCTGTCGGTTCTGGGCGGCGCCATGACGGCCGGTGCGCTCATCGCCGGCATGATGTTGATCTGGCGCATTCTCGGCCCCATGCAGACCTGCTTCGTCATGCTCTCCCGCCTGGAGCAGACGCAGGCGTCGATCCGGCAGGTGGACGGCCTGATGTCGCTGGAGACCGAGCGGCCTCCGCCGCTCGAGGCGCGTATGGCGCCGCCGGAGCACGGCGCCATCGTGTTCCACCGCGTGACCCTCCGCTATCTTCCGCAATCCGAGCCGGTTCTCGCCGGTGCCAGCTTCTCCATCAAGCCCGGGCAGGTCGTCGCCGTCACGGGTGCGGAAGGGAGCGGCAAGTCGACCCTGTTGCTGCTGACGGCGGGCCTGTACCGGCCGCAAGGCGGTCTGGTGCGGATCGACAGCCATGACGTGCGGTCCTTCAATCCGGCGGTTCTCCGGCGCAGCATCGGCTGGGTGCCGCAATCACCCGGGCTTCTCTACGGCACCGTGGCCCAGAACCTGCGTCTCGCCCGTCCCAGCGCGTCCGACGCGGACCTTCGCGCGGCAGCCGATGAGGCCGGTGTGCTCGAAGCCATCGAGTCTCTGCCGCAGGGCTTCGACACGCGCGTCGGCGACAACCAGAGCGGACGGCTTCCGCGCAGCATCCTGCAGAGGATCTCCCTTGCGGCCGCCCTGCTGCGCGATGCGCCCATCCTGCTGCTCGACGAGCCGGTTGCGGGTCTCGACGATGCCTGCGCCAAAGCCTTCACCGACGTCATCGCCTCGCGTCGCGGCCGTTGCACCATCCTCATGGCGACGCACCGGCCGAGCCACATCCGGTTGGCCGACCGCGTCCTGCGCCTGCGCGATGGGCAGGTCGAAGAACTCGAACAGCAGACGGCTCCCGGCGGCCCGCGCCCCACGAGAGCCCCGATCGGCCCATCGCTGGCGAATGCCGCCTTCGCGAACATGTCGGCCGCCAACAGTCCGAAGGTTGCATGATGAGCAAGACCGCGACACCTGCCGTCAACGGCGAGATCCTGCCCGCGAGCGTCGAGCGTCACGCTCTGCCTCGGGCCAGCCGCCAACCGCGTCCGGACGGCCACGTGCTGGCCCTCGAAGAGCTGCGTGTGAAAGGCCTGGAGCGGGCCGTCGTGCTGGGGACCGGGATCCTGGTGGCCGCAGGCGTGTCCTGGGCGGCGCTGACCCGGGTCCCCGAAGTCGCGGTCGGTACAGGTGAAATTTCTCCGGTTGTGGCCGCCGCTCCCATCCAGCATCTCGAGGGCGGCATCGTCGCGGAAGTGCTGGTGAACGAGGGCGAGACGGTCGAGGCGGGACAGCCGCTACTGCGCATGAACGACGCAATAGCGCAATCCGAGCTGTCGCAGGCCCGGCACCGGCTGGAATCCCTGCAGCTCCAGGCGCAGCGCCTTGCAGCCGCCGCGGACGGCCACATCGTGGCTCTCGACCTGCGCGGGCGCCAGACGCCTTCGGCCGGAATCGTCGCCAGTGCCGGCGGAGACGCGCAGGCCATGCCGCCAATGAGCTCCGGCATGTTCGCCGAACCGCAGCGCGCCGCATTGAACTCGCGCCTGCGGGTGCTGGCGGACCGTGTCGCGGTTCTGCAGGAGCAGGTGGCGCAGCGCCGGAGCGATCTTCTGACGCTCGGGGGGCAAATCTCCTCGGTGCAGGAGCAGATGGCGCTGCATTCCAAAGAGCTCAGCATCCGGGAAGACCTCGCCAGCAATGGCCTGACGACGCGCCTCTCGGTGCTGGAGGCCCAGCGGCTCTTCATGAGCGCGAAGGCCGAGCACGAGCGGCTCAACGGCCAGCGCGTGACGGCGCAGCGCAGCCTGGCCGAGGCGGAAGCCCGCATCACCGAAGCGCAGTCGGCGGCCGTGGACGAGGCGCGTCAAGAAGCGGCGAGGGTCGCCCTGGACGTTGCCGAGACGACCGAACTCGTCCGCAAGCTGGAAGACCGCGCGGATCGTGTCATGCTCCGGGCCCCGATCGAGGGTGTCGTGCGCGGACTCGCGGTCCATCGGCCCGGAACGGTTCTCCCTCCCGGCGGTCTCGTGGCCGAAATCATGCCGCAGGATGCGCAGCTCGTGGCCGATGTCCGCCTCATGCCCCGCGATATCGGTTTCATCGAGGTCGGCCAGCAGGTCCATGTGAAAGTGCAGGCCTTCGATTACGCGCGCTTCGGGTCCGTGGAGGGCAGGGTGGAGCGCGTGTCGGCCGGCACCTTCCTCGACGAGCAGCGGCAGCCGCATTACCGCGCGCGCATCGCGCTCAAGCAGCAATATGTCGGCCACGATCCGCGTCATGCGCAGCTCGTGGCGGGGATGACCGTCCAGGCGGATATCACCACCGGCACCAAGACGGTTCTGCAATACCTGCTGAAGCCGATCTATTCGGCCATGGCCGCATCCTTCCACGAACGCTGAGCGCATCATGACCCGGCAACCCGACCTCACCATCCCGTTCGACGCCAGCGTCGTGGACGAGGAAGCCCTCCGTGCCCTTCGCGCCGTGCAGCGGACAGTCCCCGTCGGTGATGGCGGAGCAGCCGGCAACCTCGCCGGGGGGACCGAGGCGGTCGCGGCCTTCGGCATGATGCGGGGCATGCCCTCCGGTGGCGGTCTGGGCGAGATGGGCGGCATCCTGCCGACGACCGAAGAATCGGCTCCTCGTCCGGAGGAGGTTCGGCTGGAGCCGCTCCGTGAAGCGGCTCCCGCATCCAAGGCAATGTCCTTGGATGCTGCACCGACCGAGCCGCCGATCCTCGTCGAGGTCCCCGAATCCCGACCGGCCGCGACGCCGAAGGTCACGGGGTCCCACGGGATGCCTGAACCATCGAACTCCTTGCATGGCATGGCGATCTCGTCCGAGCCTGCAACGACGCGCCCCGTCGTGAGGGATGAACCTGTCACGATTCCGAATCCCGGGCATTCCGAGCCGCAACCCGAAGACCCGCAGGACGATCCGCCCTCACCCCCGGGCGTACGGGTCGCAGATGCGGCGGGCCAAGAGGATCAATCGATTGCTCTTGACCTATCGGCAGCTCTGACCGGTACGAACGGGTCGGAGGTCCTGCTCGTGACCATTCTCGGCGTCCCGTCCGGGGCGCGGCTGTCACACGGCACCCGCGCGCCGGACGGCAGCTGGCAGGTGCTGCCAGGTGAACTGGCAGGTCTTGCCATTCTCCCACCAGAGAACTTCTCCGGCACCCTCAGCCTGACCCTGCGCGCCACCGCGGTGAGCCCCAACGGCGCGACCGCCACCCACGAGGCGCCGTTCCGGGTCCATGTCGAGGCCGTCGCCGACACGCCCGTCGTCGGCGTGCACGACGCCGCCACCCGGGAAGACCAGCCGATCGCCCTCGATCTGGCGGCGGCGCTGACCGACACCGACGGCTCGGAGGTGCTCCTGCTGGTGATCGAAGGCCTGCCGCCGGGCGCGCGCCTGTCGGCGGGCAGCGACACCGGCAACGGCCGCTGGACGCTCACGCCCGGCCAGCTTGCCGGTCTGACCCTGACGCCGCCGCTCGACTGGAGCGGGCGCATGGATCTGACCCTGGTGGCGCAGGCGCGGGAGAGTTCGAACGGCTCGACCGCGACCGTGCGGGCCCCGTTCAGCGTGGCCGTGGAAGCGGTGGCGGATGCGCCGCAGGTGGCGGCGCAGGACGTGGCCGGCCGCGAGGACACGCCGGTGGCGCTGGATCTGTCGGCAATGCTGAAGGACCGGGACGGCTCCGAGGTGCTCGCGGTGGTGATCCGGGGCGTCCCGGACGGCGCCGCGCTGTCGCACGGCACCCGCCAGCCCGACGGCAGCTGGAATGTCGCTCCCGCCGACCTGGCCGACTTGAAATTCATCCCCAAGCCCGACTTTTCCGGCCCGGTGGATCTTCGCATCGAGGCCACCGCCCGGGAGAGCAACGGCGATACTGCGACAAGCACGGCCGATTTGCGCGTGCAGGTCCACGCGGTCGCCGATGCGCCGGATGTGACGGTCGCCGACGCCCATGGCTACGAGGACATGCCGGTCAGCCTTTCGGGCCTGGGTGGCGCCTTGCGCGACACTGACGGCTCCGAGAGCGTCAGCTTCGTCCTCAGCGGCGTCCCCGCCGATGCAACGCTCAGCGCCGGCACCCCGCTCGGCGGCGGCCGCTGGGCCCTGACATCCGCGCAGCTGGCGGGCCTGACCCTTTTCCCGCCGCCCCAGATGTCGGGCCAGTTCACCCTGACGCTCACGGCCATCGCGACCGAAAGCGAGCCGGGCGTGCCCAGCGCTCGGACCTCTGCCACGTTCACGGTGAACGTGGACCCGGTGGTGGATGCAGGCAGCATCGCCGGCTCGAGCGCGGGTTCGGAAGATACGCTGATCCAGCTCCGCCCCGCCTTCGATACGTCCGATCAGGACGGCTCGGAAACTTGGTCGGAGTTCACCCAGGTGGCGGGACTGCCGCCGGGCGCTTCGCTCAATCTCGGCTCCGAGATCGCGCCCGGTCTGTGGCAGGTCCAGACGGCGGACTTGCGCGCCGGCCTCGTAATGATCCGCCCGGCGGAGCACAGCGACGATGATTTCACGCTCACCCTGACGGCTACCCTTACGGATTCCGGCAACGACAAGAGCGTCAGCCGGTTGGTGACGGGATCTCACATGGTGACGGTCGAGGCCATCGCCGACGAACCTCTGGTGGCGGCGCACGACGTGACGGGGGACGAGGACCGGCCGATCCCGCTCAACGTCTCGGCCGCCCTCGTGGACACGGACGGCTCCGAGGCCCTGACGGTGCGCATCCTCGGCGTGCCGGACGGCGCTTCGCTGTCGCCCGGTACGCGTCAGCCCGACGGCAGCTGGGGCGTCGCCCCCGCCGACCTGGCCCATCTCTCCATCACCCCGCCCCAGGACTTCTCCGGCACGATCAAGCTGACGCTGGAGGCAACCGTCCGCGAAAGCTCGAACGGTTCAACCGCGACGCGGAGCATCGGCTTCCGGGTGGATGTGGAGGATGTATCGGATACCCCGCTGGTGAGCGTCCACGATGCCGCGGGGCGTGAGGACGAATGGACGTCCCTGGACCTCGGGGCGACGCTCGCTGACAGCGACGGCTCGGAGACGCTGTCGGTGACCATTCTCGGCGTCCCGTCCGGGGCGCGGCTGTCACACGGCACCCGCGCGCCGGACGGCAGCTGGCAGGTGCTGCCAGGTGAACTGGCAGATCTTGCCATTCTCCCACCAGAGAACTTCTCCGGCCCCCTCAGCCTGACCCTGCGCGCCACCGCGGTGAGCCCCAACGGCGCGACCGCCACCCACGAGGCGCCGTTCCGGGTCCATGTCGAGGCCGTCGCCGACACGCCCGTCGTCGGCGTGCACGACGCCGCCACCCGGGAAGACCAGCCGATCGCCCTCGATCTGGCGGCGGCGCTGACCGACACCGACGGCTCGGAGGTGCTCCTGCTGGTGATCGAAGGCCTGCCGCCGGGCGCGCGCCTGTCGGCGGGCAGCGACACCGGCAACGGCCGCTGGACGCTCACGCCCGGCCAGCTTGCCGGCCTGACCCTGACGCCGCCGCTCGACTGGAGCGGGCGCATGGACCTGACCCTGGTGGCGCAGGCGCGGGAGAGTTCGAACGGCTCGACCGCGACCGTGCGGGCCCCGTTCAGCGTGGCCGTGGAAGCGGTGGCGGATGCGCCGCAGGTGGCGGCGCAGGACGTGGCCGGCCGCGAGGACACGCCGGTGGCGCTGGATCTGTCGGCAATGCTGAAGGACCGGGACGGCTCCGAGGTGCTCGCGGTGGTGATCCGGGGCGTCCCGGACGGCGCCGCGCTGTCGCACGGCACCCGCCAGCCCGACGGCAGCTGGAATGTCGCTCCCGCCGACCTGGCCGACTTGAAATTCATCCCCAAGCCCGACTTTTCCGGCCCGGTGGATCTTCGCATCGAGGCCACCGCCCGGGAGAGCAACGGCGATACTGCGACAAGCACGGCCGATTTCCGCGTGCAGGTCCACGCGGTCGCCGACATGCCCGACGTCACCGTGGCCCATTACACGGGTCGCGAAGACGAGCCGGTTGCGCTCACGGGCCTCGGCGGCGCTCTGCGTGACCTCGATGGTTCGGAAACCCTGAGTTTCATCCTCACGGTGCCTCCCGGTGCGACACTCAACGCCGGGACAAAGCAGGCAGACGGCACTTGGCTCCTGACGCCCGCGCAGCTCAACGGCCTCGTCCTCACGCCCCCGGCGAACGGCTCCGGACGGTTCGAGCTGACCCTCACGGCGGTTGCGACCGAAAGCGAGCCCGGCGTGCCGAGTGCGCGCAATTCCGCGAAATTCACGGTCGACCTCGATCCCGTTCTGGACCCAGGCACCATCACCGGTTCCGCCGCCGGCGATGAGGATACCTGGATCAAGCTCAGCCCGAAATTCGATACCCCCGACAAGGACGGCTCCGAAACCTGGTCCGAATTCACCATGATCTCCGGTGTTCCCGCCGGCGCGTCGCTCGACCGCGGTGCGATGGTGGAGCCAGGCGTGTGGAAGGTTCCGACGAGTTCCCTTCAGGCGGGGCTCGTCAGGATCAAGCCGCCGTTGAACAGCGACGCGGATTTCACCCTGACGTTTACCGCGACGCTGACGGACTCAGGCAACGGGAAATCCGTCAGCCAGGAGCTGACGGGCACGAATTTCGTGACCGTGAATGCCGTGGCCGACAAACCGAACGTGACCGCATCGAACGTCACGGGCCGGGAAGACCATGAGATCCCCCTCAATCTGTCCGCGAGCCTCGTCGACACCGATGGGTCGGAAACGCTGACTGTCAGGATCTACGGCGTTCCGGCCTCCGCCACTCTGACGAAGGGAGTGTTGCAATCCGACGGCTCCTGGATCGTCCAGGCCGCCGACCTGCCGAACGTCGCCCTGAAGCCGCCCGCTGATTTCTCCGGCACGCTGGACCTCAAGATCCGAGCGACCGCGACGGAAAGCTCGAACGGAAAGACCGCCTGGAGGGAAGCATCCTTTCAGGTGGAGGTCGACGCGGTGGCGGACGAGCCGGGACTGCGCGTGGCACCGGCCGTAGGAGACGAAGACAAGGCGATTCCGCTCACCATGACAGCTTGGACGACCGACCGGGACGGTTCGGAGAAGATCGTCGGGTTTCGGCTCACCGGCATTCCGGAAGGAGCGGTGGTGCGGGCCGGCGGCGTGGCGCTCGTCGTGGTCAACGGTAGCGTGTTGGTCGATCCGGCCGTGGCGAACAGCCTGACCGTTACACCTCCCGCCCATTCGGACGATGATTTCACCATCAAAGTGTCCGCAATCTCCGCGGAGCCCAACGGCAGCACGGCCGAAAGCCCGCCGCTCGATCTGCGTGTGACGGTCCGCGCCGTGGCCGACGCTCCCGTCATGAACGTGACCGGCGCGAACGGCTTCGAAGATACTCCGATCGCACTCAATCTCTCTGCGACGATGCCGGACAACGACGGATCCGAGACTCTGAGTTTCGTGATCAGGGGAGTGCCCGATGGCGCCGTCATGTCCCACGGCACCTATCGCGGTCCCGGAATCTGGTCCCTGACGGCCGAGGAGGCCAGGCTGGCGACCTTGCTGCCGCCCGCCAACTTTTCGGGAACCATCAAACTCTCCGTCACGGCGATCACCCAGGAGGAGCGGGGAGGCGATCAGGCATCGACCACCGTGGAATTCCGCGTCGAGGTCGAATCCGTTGTCGATGCCCCCGCAGTCGGCGGCCTCGACGGTGTATCCGGCGATTGGGGAACGATGCACGGCACGGAAGACCGGCCGATCCTGTTGCGTCTCGATCCCGGCCTCGGAGATACCGACGGGTCCGAGAAGGTGGTGGGTGACATTCTCATCGGCGACGTCCCCGCCGGGGCGGTTCTGCGCCTGGCCGACGGCACCGTCGTCAATCCCGACGAGCATGGGATCTACAGGATCGCCTCGGCGCATATGGTTGGCGTGACGCTGACGATGCCTCACGACAGCGACCAAGCGCACACGCTCAAGGTGGTGATGACCATCGAGGACAGCGGCGGCGTTCGGGTGTCCGTCGGCGGAAAGATGGTGGTGGATCCGCTCGGCGATGCCGACATGCCGGAAATAGCGTTCGAGCCGTCGACTGGGAGCGCCCATAAGAGCCTGAACCCGGATCAGGGCTGGATCCCTCTCCAGATCGCGGCCGTGCCGGGGGACAAGGACGGTTCGGAAACCCTACAAATGTGGGTCCGAGATGTGCCGGCAGGGGCCGTTCTCTCGTCCGGCATCGCCGTCGGCGACGGCATATGGCTGGTGCCGGTCCAGGATCTTCCGACCCTCTCCATTCGCCCGAGGGCAGGTTTCACCCAAAGCTTCGAGCTGACGATCACCGCCGTGGCCGTGGAGCGTGAGGGCGACCAGACCGATCTGACGGTGAGAGTCCCGGTCACCATCACGGTACCCGGTGATGGGGGCGGGGATGGAAGCGGTGGAACGGGCCCGGGTCCCGATCCGGACGACGCCCCGTCGGCGCAGGACCCTTCGCTCGTGGTCCGAAATGCCGATACCCTCGAGGATCGCAGCGTCCTTCTGTCCATCGAGGCCGAGACGAAGGACAATGACGGAGGTCGTGAATCCCTCGGCATCCGTATCAACGGCCTCCCCCCGGGCGCGAGCCTGTCGGTCGGCGTGAGGGATCCGCTGACGGGAGCCTGGGCGCTGCATCCGGACCAGCTGAAGGACGTCCGTCTCATCCCTCCGGCGAATTTCTCCGGTCGGATCGATCTTGAGGTTGTCGCCATATCGACGGAGGGCACGGGAGACCAGAAAGCCGTTTCGGCCACGATCAGCGTCAATGTCGACGCCGTCGCCGACAATGCCGTCATCAATGCCGATCCCTCGGTCGGCGAAGAGGACGGCGCCGTTCCCTTGAAGCTCACCGTCACGCCCGGCGACAGTGACGGCAGCGAATTCGTGGCAGCCGTGATCGTCTCCGGCGTCCCGGCGGGAGGCCGCCTCGAAGGTGCAGGCGCCGTCGATCTTGGGAGCGGCCGCTGGTCGGTCGACCCCGCCCAGATCGCGAGCCTCCAGTTCGTGCCGCCGGCCAACAGCCATGGCACATATCAGCTTACGGTGACGGCGACGACGCAGGAGAGGAGCAACGACGACACGCACGAGACGCAGCGGACGATCGCCGTGACCGTCGCGCCGAAGGCGGATGCACCGACTGTCACAGTCCATGATGCATCGGGACAGGAGGACGGGACGATTGCTCTCGACGTGTCGGCTGCCCTGGTCGACACCGACGGTTCGGAAGTTCTCTCGGTGGTCATCCAGGGACTGCCCGAGGGCGCAAGGCTTTCCAAGGGCATCAACAACGGCGACGGCAGCTGGACTCTGACGCCGTCGCAACTCGCGGGACTGACCGTGAAGCCGCCTGCCGACTGGAGCGGCACCATGAACCTGACCGTTCAGGCGCATGCACGGGAAGTCTCCAACGGTTCTGTTGCAACCACGGAGGCGACGTTCCGGGTCGATGTCGATGCCGTCGCCGACGCCCCCGTAGTGGCCGTCCGCGATGCGACCGGCCTGGAGGACCAGCCGATTGCCCTGAATCTCTCGGCGGCCCTGACGGATCGGGACGGCTCCGAGGTGCTGTCCGTGGTCATTCTGGGGTTACCCTCCGGGGCGAGCCTTACCTACGGCACGCGGCAATCCGACGGGAGCTGGATCGTGGCGCCTGCCGACCTGCCGGGTCTTGCCATCGTTCCCCCGGAGAACTTCTCCGGCACTTTCGGCCTCACCATGCGGGCCACCGCGCGGGAAACCAATGGCGACACGGCCACGAGCGAGGCAAGCTTCCGCGTGCAGGTCGAGGCGGTGGCCGATGCGCCGAACGTCACGGTGCGCGATTTCACCGGAAACGAGGACACCTCCATCAGGCTGACCGGCTTGGCGGGTGCCCTTTTCGACACGGATGGCTCGGAAAGCCTGAGCTTCGTCCTCAGCGGACTGCCGGCCGGAGCGAGCCTGAACGCGGGAACCAGGCAGCCCGACGGCAGCTGGCTGCTCACGCCGGCCCAACTCGGCAACCTGAGTTTCACACCTCCGGCGAACGTGTCGGGGCAGTTTACCCTCACGCTCACCGGCATCGCGACCGAAAGCTCCGGTGGGTCGGTGGCCCGCACGTCCCGGGACTTCACCATCGGCGTCAACCCGGTGGCGGATGCCGGCACGATCAGCGGTGCGAGCACGGGAGACGAGGGTACGTCGATCGTCCTCAATCCGACTTTCACGCTGATGGACAACGATGGCTCGGAGACTTGGTCCGAGTTCACCCAGGTGTCTGGCCTGCCGACAGGTGCGAGCCTCAATCTCGGATCGCAGCTCGCGCCGGGCACATGGCTGGTCGCGACGGCCGATCTGCGGGCAGGCCTGATCAAGGTCAATCCGGCTGAGCACAGCGATGCGGACTTCACCCTGACCCTGAAGGCGACGATCACGGATACGGGCAACGGCATCTCCGTCAGCCGGGAGGTGACGGGCACGCACGCGGTCACCGTCCATGCGGTCGCCGACGCGCCGGTCGCAACGGCCCAGGATGCGGCCGGGCAGGAGGACAATGCCATCGCGCTGAACCTGTCCGCCGCCCTCTTGGACACGGACGGCTCGGAGGCGCTGACAGTCAGCATCCTGGGCGTTCCGGACGGCTTCACCCTGTCCCAGGGCACATCCCTTGGAGGCGGCGTGTGGCGGGTTGCGGCCGACGTTCTCCCGGGGCTGCAGCTCCATCCCGCGCAGGACTGGAACGGAACTCTTCACCTAATGCTCCAGGCCACGAGCACCGAAACGGCAGGCGGCACCGCGACGACGACGACGCCCTTCACCGTGACAATCGACGCCGTGAACGATGCGCCGGAACTTGCCCTGACCGCACCGGCTCATGCAGAGGCGGGCGCCCATCAGGCAAGCGCGCTAGGCCTCGTCGCGGCGCATGACGTGGACAGTCCCCAGCTCGGCGGCGCGACCGTAACGCTCGCCGGCGCGCAGGCCGGCGACAGGCTCGATTTCGACGGCTTCGTGCTGCACGAGGAAAACGGGCGCATGATGATCGGGGACACAGGCATCGAGGTCGTCGGCGGAGGCTATGAGGCGCATATGGGGACTTTGACCCTGAGCGGGTCTGCGGCGCCTGAGGTCTACTCGGCCGTGCTGCAATCCCTCGTGCTGGAGAGCGTGGACACGAGCGGCCTCGCGGCCGGATCCCGCAGCATCGGCGTGACGCTCTTCGACAGCGAGGGAGCCGCCTCGGTGCCGCAGACCATCGAGGTGGTCGTGGATGAGCCTCCGCCATCCACGGTCGAGGCCCATGGCCTCATGGCGGCCGCGGCTTCCGGGACCACCCAGGATCTGTCCGGGTCCGACATTCTCTTGATGATGGCCGATGGCACGATCGATCCGGGCCATGGCGCCGGAGGAGCCTGGACCGAACAGATAGACGCCGGTCAGGCTCCGGAGACGGCGATGCACCAGCCCGTGGAGCTCGATCAGCCCGTCGCAGATCACGTCCAGCCCGTCGACGACCTCCAGATCGAATCCGCCAGGACCCACTGGTCGTGAGGCGTCGGCGCGCATCATCCCTGGACGGCCGGAGCATCGGATCCGATGCTCCCGACGACCCGTTTCTGTTGACGTGTCACGGGCCCCGGCCTTAGAGAGGATTTGACGGCAGGGCGGTGCTCACCGTTTCCGGAGAGGTGGCCGAGTGGTTTAAGGCAGCGGTCTTGAAAACCGCCGTGGGTGCAAGCCCACCGTGGGTTCGAATCCCACCCTCTCCGCCATCGTCCAGTTTCGCGTTTCCAGTCGTCAGGGCTGCTTCGGCGGGACCGATTCATTAACCAAAACATCTCAAACGAGACCATGGGACAGGCTTGAGCATGCTTCCGGGCCGTTCTTCGGGAGGATTCGCTAGGCCGAATAACGGCTGACGGCGATCATCACGATATAAGGTGCTGGCGAATAAGGGTTTTTGGTTTCATCCCTTAAAGCTCCGAATGCGGTCCCGGCCGAAGTCTCAAGAGTCAGCTTGGTCCTCGGGAACGAGCATGCGCTGAAGCTTTAACGGAAGAAACTGATGTATCCAACTGAAAATATTGGATAAACATAAAATCGATATGATGTTTCGAAATTCATAGCTTTGCCATTGACAAGCGCGGCTATTTAACTTTCCTTTAAGGACCCGAAAGCACTTTGGCTCGATGCCCGGGCTAACCCCGGCTCTGCCATGCACGGTGCGGATAATGGAATGCGAGACCACATGCCTTCGAATCGCGCAGAAGTGACGACCGAGCTGAAGGGGAATGCCTCTTCCTTCAATCGATGGACTCTCCTTCGCGTCGCAGGCGTGACCGCCATTGCGCTGACTGCAGCCAACTGCTCCTCCAATGTCCGCGGAGGCATCGATCCCAAATACGGCGTCGCCCCGAGTCCGAAGGTGGTCGCCGATGGCCAGCCCGTTCCCAAGGGCGGCGGCCGTGATATGGTCGGCAAACCCTACACCGTGGCCGGCCGGACCTATGTCCCCAACGAAACGCCTCGCTCCAGTGAAGGCTTGGCGTCCTGGTACGGGTCCAATTTCCATGGCCGCATGACGGCGAACGGGGAGGTCTTCGACCGGGATTCGATTGCGGCCGCCCACACCACCATGCCGCTTCCGAGCTATGCCCGTGTGACCAACCTGCAGAACGGCCACTCGATGATCGTCCGCGTGAACGATCGCGGGCCGTTCCACGGCAACCGGGTCATCGACGTGTCCGAGCGCGCCGCCGCTGCCCTTGGGTTCCGGCAGGCCGGAACGGCCCGGGTGCGCGTGGATTACGTCGGCCGCGCGTCCACGAACGGCAGCGACGATCGCATCCTCCTGGCGAGCCTGCGGACCGACGGAACGCCTGCGGCTCTGACCGGCTCGGCGCCGACCATGATTGCCCAGGCGCCCCAGACCAATGTACCGCGTCAGGCCATTGCGCTTCGCACCTACGAGCCGGATGACGGAGCGTATGCGGCACCGGCCCGTCCGACGCAGGCGGCAGGCTCCGGAGTGGTTGCCAGCAATGTACCGCTTCCGCCCGAGCGTCCGTTCGATCTCGGCACGATCCCCGGGGCGGCAAGCCCGGTTGCCCGGATCAGTTCCGCAACTCCCGCGTCGCGTCCCGTGGTGGCAAGCCTCTACGGATCGCCGGCTGACGATGCGCGCCCCGGCTTCCAGAGAAGCGGCGCCTATACGGCAGCCGATCCCACGAAGTTCGTGCTTCGATAAGCAATCCCTTCCTGCCTGATTAAAACAACATCACGCACCGGCTGGCGCAGCTGATCGATCCCGGAATGTAACCCACTTTCAGGGTCGTCGCACGAGCGTAGCAGCGGTTGATTTGTTGTTGACGCGCCACAGATTCGGGGTCTCCTAGGGGAAGAGCCTGGAGAAGCTGACGATGCGTCATGTTAAAGTCGCCCGAGCCCTGGCGGCGGTTGGATTCGTGTGGAGCGCTGTCTCACTTTCGTTCGCTTGGCCGCAAGCGGCGCGGGCGCAGAATTTTCAGACGAGCGCCCCCACGGCCATCCTCATGGACGCAGGAAGCCACGCGGTTCTCTTCGAGAAGAACGCCGATGAGCTGACGGCACCCGCCAGCATGGCCAAGACCATGACGGCCGAAGTGGTCTTCAACGAAATCAAGAACGGCCGCCTGAACTTCGACAGCGAGTTCATGATCTCGGAGAACGCCTGGCGCAAGGGCGGTGGGGGATCGGGCGGCTCGTCCATGTTCGCCAAGGTGAACACGCCGGTCCGTCTCGAGGATCTGCTTCGTGGGCTCATCGTTCAATCGGGCAACGACGCGGCCATCGCCATCGCCGAGGGCGTTGCCGGAACGGAAGACAATTTTGCCCGCAAGATGAACGAGCGGGCCAAGCAGATCGGCCTGTCGCAATCGACATTCCGCAACGCTACGGGCTACGGCCATCCCGAGCAGAAGGTCACCGTCCGCGATCTGGCGAAGCTCGCCCTTCATCTGATCGAGGCTTACCCTGACCTCTACAAGATGTTCGGCGAGCGCGAGTTCACCTGGAACAAGATCCGTCAGCAGAACCGCAATCCCTTGCTTTTCATGGATATCGGCGCGGATGGGCTGAAAACCGGCAATATCGACGAGTCCGGCTTCGGCCTGATGGGCTCCGCCGTCCAGAACGACCAGCGTCTGATCGTGGTCGTCAACGGCCTTAAGACGGCTAAGGATCGCGCCAACGAGGCCCGCAAGCTTCTGGACTGGGGTTTCCGGGCCTTCGAGACCCAGCAGCTCTTCGCCGAGGGGCAGGTCGTGGGCGAGGCTCAAGTGTTCGGCGGTAACAAGCGGTCACTGCCGCTTGTGTCCAAGAAGCCTGTTCGTGTACTTGTGCCCCGTGGAGAGAGCGAACGGGTCACCGCTCGCATTGTCTACACCGGACCGCTGAAGGCTCCTGTCCAGAAGGGAGCGGAGGTGGCCCGGCTCCAGGTCAACCGCGGGGACATGCAGGCGCTCGACATGCCGCTCTATGCCGATGAGGACATTCAGGAAGGGACGCTGAGCCAGCGGGCCCTGGATGGCCTGCTGGAGTTCAGCACGGGATGGGTCCGCCGCGCTTTCACGAGCGTGATCGAAGGCATTTGATGGCAGGCTGCTTCATTACGTTCGAAGGCGGGGAGGGCGCAGGCAAGTCGACCCAGATCCAGAGGCTCAAGATCCGGCTGGAGCGCCTTGCCCAGCCGGTCCTCGTGACCCGCGAACCCGGCGGCTCTCCGCATGCCGAGGAGATTCGTGCCTTCATCCTCAGCGGCCGGGCCAAGCATCTGGGGCCGCTGGCGGAAGCTCTCCTGTTCGCCGCTGCCCGGATCGACCATCTGGACAAGACCATCAAGCCGGCGCTCAAGAGCGGGACCCACGTCCTCTGCGATCGGTTTGCGGATTCGACCCGTGCCTATCAGGGCTCCCTGGGCAATATCGACGAAGATCTGATCGGTCAGCTCGAGGCGGTGACCCTGCAGGGCGTGAAACCCGATCTCACCTTGATCCTCGATCTGCCCGCCGAAACGGGGCTGGCCCGGGCCGGAGCCCGACAGGCAGGGAAAGGCGAGGGGGCCGATCGTTTCGAGGGGGAGGATATCTCCTTCCATCAGTCCCTGAGGCAGGCCTACCTGTCCATCGCTCGGGCCGAACCGAAACGGTGCGCCGTCATCAATGCGGACCAGGATCCCGACGAGGTCGAGACGGCGATCTGGGCTGCCGTGCGGGAGCGACTTCCCCAAGTGACCGAACATGCGGTGAGGCCTCTCGATGTCGCGTGACGATCAGGGCGTTGCGGAGCCGGATCAGCTCGACAATGCGCGGCATCCCCGGGAGCAGTTCGCCTTCTTCGGCCACCGGGACGGCGAGGAGGCTTTCCTGGAGGGGCTGCGCAGCGGTCGGCTTCATCATGCCTGGCTCATCGGCGGAGCCCAGGGAATCGGCAAGGCCACCCTGGCCTATCGCGTGGCCCGCACGGTGCTCGACCCGCAAAGATCCAACGACCGGACCATTTCGAGCCTGGACGTGCCGGCCGGCTCGCATGTGGCGCGCCAGGTGGCGGTTCTCTCCCATCCCAATCTTTCCGTGCTGAGGCGCGCGCCGGCCACGGACAAGAAAGGTCCTTCCGCGACGATCCCGGTCGATGCGGTGCGCCGAGCGCTCGGCATGTTCGGCTCGACGGCCGCCGATGGCGGCTACCGGGTCTGTATCGTCGACAGCGCCGAGGACCTGACCGTTTCGAGTGCCAATGCGCTGCTCAAGGTGATCGAAGAGCCGCCGCCGCGTTCGTTGTTCCTGATCGTCAGCCACGCGCCGCAGAGAGTTCTGCCCACCATCCGGTCGCGCTGCCGCAGGCTTTTGCTCCGCCCCCTTGAGGACCAGGACATCAGGGGGGCCATCGCGTCCCTCGGCTCCCCCTGGACCGATATCTCGCAGGACGTGGTGGATCAGGCGCTTCGGTACGGGGAAGGCTCGGTCCGGCGCACCCTGGAGCTTCTCGACGCCGAAAAGGTGGCCTTCATCGAGCAGGTGAACCGGCTCCTGAACGGCCTGCCGAAAGCCGACACCAAGCAGGTCCTAGCCCTTGCGGAAGCCCTGTCCAAGCGCGATGCGGACGACAGCTACGAGCTTGCCCTTGAAACGGTGCAGCGCTGGGTTTCCGACCGGCTCCATGAGCGGGCTGGCCTGGGCGCGTCCCGCCTTGCGCCTTTGGTGGAGGTATGTGACAAGATCGGCCGTTCGGCGCGCGAGATCGATGTGTTCAACCTCGACCGCCGGCCCTTCATTCTGACGATGTTCGACGATCTCGCCGACGCGGTTCGGCGGGCGGCCTGAAGCCCCATCGTCCGAAGGGTTTCGATTTCAGGACTTAGGATTCGACATGGCCGACAAGCAGAAATTCTACATCACCACGGCTATTTCGTACCCGAATGGGGCTCCCCATATCGGCCATGCCTACGAGGTCGTCGCATCGGACGCGATCGCGCGTTTCAAGCGTATCGACGGCTATGACGTGTTCTTCATGACGGGCACGGACGAGCATGGCCTGAAGATCCAGCAGACGGCGGACAAGAACGGCACGACGCCCAAGGCCTTCGTCGACGAGATGGCGGCGAAGTTCAAGGCCATGGCCGACCGGCTCGACTGCTCTTATGACCGCTTCATCCGCACGACCGACGCTGACCACCTGCCGTCGACCCAGGAATTGTGGCGCCGGATGCAGGAGAAGGGAGATATCTATCTTTCCAAGTATTCCGGCTGGTACTCGGTCCGGGACGAAGCGTACTACGACGAGAGCGAGCTGACCAAGCAACCCGACGGGAGCTGGCGGGCGCCGACCGGAGCGCCGGTCGAATGGATCGAGGAGGAGAGCTACTTCTTCCGCCTGTCCGCTTACCAGGACCGGCTGCTTGCCCATTATGAGGCCAATCCGGACTTCATCAGCCCCGGAACCCGCCGCAACGAGGTCGCGAGCTTCGTGCGCTCCGGCCTGCAGGACCTCTCGATCAGCCGAACCACCTTCAACTGGGGTCTTCCGGTGCCGGGCGATCCGAAGCACGTCATGTATGTGTGGATCGACGCCCTCAACAACTACATGACCGGCTGCGGCTTCCCGAACGAGAATGATCCGCGCTGGCACTACTGGCCGGCGGACGTGCACATCATCGGCAAGGATATCGTGCGCTTCCACACGGTCTATTGGCCTGCTTTCCTCATGTCGGCCGAGCTGCCGCTGCCGAAGCGCGTCTTCGGGCACGGGTTCCTGCTCAACAAGGGCGAGAAGATGTCGAAGTCGGTCGGCAACGTGGTCGATCCTTTCGATCTCGCCGATACCTACGGGGTCGACCAGATCCGCTATTTCTTCATGCGGGAAGTGCCCTTCGGCCAGGATGGAAACTACTCCCACGAGGCTATCGTCAACCGCATCAACGCGGATCTGGCGAACGATCTCGGCAACCTCGCCCAGCGCTCCCTGTCGATGATCGCCAAGAACTGCGACGCCGCCGTGCCGCAGCCGGGTGAGTTCACCCAGGCCGATCAGGACATGCTCTGGCTGGCCGACGCCTTGCCCGGCAAGACGCGGGCGGCCATGAAGGACTTCGCCGTCCATACCACCCTGGCCGAGATTTGGGCCGTGGTGGCGGAAGCCAACCGCTATTTCGCTTCCCAAGAGCCCTGGGTGCTGCGCAAGAGCGACCCGGCGCGCATGAGCACGGTGCTCTACGTGACGGCCGAGGTGCTGCGGGCGGTCGGGATCCTGGCCCAGCCCTTCGTGCCGACGGCTGCGGCCAAGCTGCTCGACCTGCTGGCGGTTCCGCCGGAGGGCAGGGTACTTGCGGCGGTCGGCCCGGAGCATCGCCTGATGTCCGGAACGGCCCTTCCGCAACCTGCGCCGATTTTCCCGCGTTATATCGAGGCGGAAGCGTCCTGACGCATCCGCTTTGATCGGCCCTCCCGGGCCCTCTGCGGAAGCGCGATGTACACCACCTTCATGTTCGCCACCGGGATCGAGAACAGCATCCCGACTATCAACAATGGCCGCACCCGCATCGACCAGATGGAGAAGTGCGGCCATTATACCCATTGGCGCACGGATTTCGAACTCCTGGAGGAGCTGGATATCCAGGTCCTGCGTTACGGTCCGCCGCTCCACAAGACATTCATCGGCCCGGGGCGGTACGACTGGGCCTTCGCGGACATGACCTTCGCCGAGCTTCAGCGCCGCAACGTGATACCCATCGTCGATCTTTGCCATTTCGGCGTTCCCGACTGGATCGGCAACTTCCAGAATCCGGATTTTCCAGCTCTGTTCGCATCTTACGCGGAAGACTTCGCGCGCCGCTTTCCCTGGCTTCAGCTCTACACTCCCATCAACGAGATGTTCATCTGCGCCCAGTTCTCGGCCGCCTATGGCTGGTGGAACGAGCAGCTGACCAGTGACCAGGGGTTCGTGACCGCTCTCAAGCACATCGTGAAGGCCAATGTCCTGGCCATGGAGCGGATTCTAAAGGTTCGGCCGGATGCTCTCTTTATTCAGAGCGAGTCTTCCGAATATTTCCACGCCGAGAACCCGGCGGCCATCAAGCCTTCCGAAATCATGAACTCCCGGCGTTTCCTGTCCCTGGACCTGAACTACGGGCGACGGGTCGACTCGGAAATGTACGAGTTCCTGATGGACAGTGGCATGACCCGGGACGAGTACCATTTCTTCCTCAGCCGTTCGTCCCTGCGCCACCATTGCATCATGGGCAACGACTACTACCTCACCAATGAGCACCGGGTTCGGGAGGACGGCACCACCGAGGCCGCCGGGGATGTTTTCGGTTACGACGAGATCACCAGGCAGTACTATGACCGCTATCGGCTTCCCGTGATGCATACCGAGACGAACCTCATGCAGGGGCCCCATGGCGACGAGGCCGTCAACTGGCTCTGGAAGCAATGGGCGAATGTGCTGAGGGTCCGCAACACGGGCGTTCCGATCGTCGGATTCACCTGGTACTCGCTCACCGATCAGATGGATTGGGATACGGCGCTCCGGGAGGAGAACAACAGAGTGACTCCGGTGGGTCTTTACGATCTCGACCGGAACATCCGTCCCGTGGGGCGCCGCTACAAAAAGCTGATCCACGATTGGTGCGACGTGCTTCCCGCCCAGAGCGTGTGCCTGACGGTACCCGTCGTCCGTCCTCAGGATCACGACGAGGCTCCCATCCGCCGACATCAGGACCGGATGCGCAAGATGCTCCATAAGGAGTCGAAGGAGGACGAGGAGCCGGTGGCGACCGCCCAGGGCGTCCGTCGGTAGACGGATGGGCTGAACCGCTTTATTCAGCTAGCCGCCGCAGAGGAGGGCGCCTTCACCCATGTTGGTCGACAGCCATTGCCACTTGGACTTTCCGGACTTTCAGACGCGCCTTCCCGAGGTGCTGGCTGCGGCGGCCGCAGCCGGCGTCGGTCGCATGGTGACGATCTCGACCCATGTGGCGCGTTTCGACACCTACCGGTCCCTGGCAGAGGCGCATGAGAGTATCTTCTGCTCCGTCGGCACCCACCCGCACAATGCCGCCGATGAACCGGACGTGCCGGCCGAGCGCTTGGCCGAGCTTTCGGCCCATCCCCGCTGCATCGCCATAGGCGAGGCCGGTCTCGATTATCATTACGACAAGAGCCCTCACGACGTGCAGCAGCGGGTCTTCCGCACCCATATCGAGGCGGCGCGGGCGACCGGATTGCCGTTGGTGATCCATGCCCGCAACGCCGACGAGGACATGATCAGGATCCTGACCGAGGAGATGAGGCGAGGGCGCTTCGATGCGGTGCTTCACTGTTTCTCGTCCGGCGAGAAGCTGGCTCAGGTCGGCGTCGAACTCGGTCTCTACGTCTCCTTCTCGGGCATTCTGACCTTCCGGAACTCGGAGGAGATCCGCCGGATCGCGGCGGCCGTTCCCCATGATCGCCTGCTGGTCGAGACGGACGCACCCTATCTGGCCCCCGTGCCGCATCGCGGAAAGACCAATGAACCGGCCTTCGTGGCCCATACGGCCCGCGTGCTCGGGGAGGTCGTCGGAGTGAGCGATCAGGACATTGCCCGGCTGACGACAGCCAATTTCTATCGTCTGTTTTCCAAGGCAGCCGCCGCCGATGCGGTCGAGGGCCAGGCGCTCGCGTCATGACCTTGAAAGTCACGATTCTCGGTTGCGGATCCTCGGCAGGCGTACCGCGCGTGGGCGTCGGCTGGGGCGCCTGCGACCCCTCGAACCCTAAGAATCGCCGCCGCCGCTGCTCGATCCTGGTCGAGAAAATCGGCCCGGACGGGGCGAAGACGACCGTGCTGGTCGATACCGGCCCGGATCTGCGCGAGCAGCTTCTGAGCGCCGACGTCCGGCACCTCGATGCCATTCTCGTCACGCATGAGCATGCGGACCACATCCATGGGATCGACGATCTGCGTCCGCTCGCCCTCGTGCAGCGTCAGCGGATCCCGATCCATGCGGATCGAATGACGTCCGAGCTTCTCCAGATGCGGTTCGGCTATTGCTTCGAAACGCCGGCGGGGAGCAGCTATCCGCCGATCCTGAAGATGCGCCACCTTCAGCCCGGCGCGACGACGGCGGTTCCGGGCGCCGGGGGCACGATCGAGGCCTTGCCGTTCAGGATGGTCCACGGGGATATCGACGCTTTGGGTTTCCGGTTTGGTAAGATCGCTTACGCACCGGATGTGAGCCGTATGCCCGAGGAGAGCCTGCCGGTCCTCGAGGGTCTCGATGTCCTGATCCTGGATGCCTTACGATACACGCCGCATCCGACGCATTTTTCCGTATCGGAAGCCTTGGAGCTGATCGACAGGGTCCGGCCGAAGCGGGCTATCCTGACGAACCTGCATACGGATCTGGACTACGAAACCCTGCGCCGCAAACTGCCGCAGCACGTCGAACCCGCCTTTGACGGGTTGCAGATCGAGGCTCCCTGAGGCTTCAGACCGCCTTGCCGAAGCGCTGCTCCAGGGCCGCGATATAGGCGTCGCGGGACGGCTTCAGGTGGTCGCGGCACAGCTGCACCAGCCTCTCGCGATCCGAGGCCCTGAGGGCTTCGATCATCGCCCCGTGATCCTCTTTGGCTTTAGCGAGATGTCCGGGATCCGCCGCCGTATAGGAGCGCACGCCATGAGCCTTCTGTGCGAGGTTCCGGATGAGCTCGATGAGATGCGGATTGCCGCAGATGCCGAACAGCGCATTGTGAAAGGCTATGTTCGTCCGAAAGGCGGCCCGGGAATCCATTCGGTCAACGGCGGCGGAATGCTGCTCGTGGATCTCCGTGAGCGCGGCCAGCGTCTCCGGCCCGGGCGGCAGCGGGATCTGCTGCGCCGCCAGCGTTTCCAGGGCCTCCCGCACGAAATAGATCTGGCGCACATCGGTCGGGCTCAGCATGCGTACCGTGGCGCCCTTGTTCTGAACGCGTTCGACCAGGCCCATCCGTTCAAGCTCGGCGATGGCCTCGCGCACCACGTGCCGTTTGACCTCGAATCGTGCTGCGAGGTTCTCCTCGATCAGCCTTTCCCGGGGCTGCAGCCAGCCGAGGACGATGTCCTCCTCGAGAGCCTGCGCCACCTGCCTCGCCCTGGCAGTCGAGGCCTGACGTTCCGCACCGTCCATTCCGGTCCATTCTCATCAACATTATTGTTGACAATCTTGATAGCACATCAATGATCGCTCGTCATGAGCGATGATCCCAAACCTCCCGCATTCGGCCTGCGCCGCAATCTCACCAGCTACGGCGACCCCGAATTCTCCTTGTTCCTGCGCAAGGCGTTCATCAAGGCGGCCGGCTTCTCGGACGATGCGCTGGAGCGGCCCATCGTCGGGATCACCAACACCTTCAGCGACTTCAACCCCTGCCACGGCAACGTGCCCCGGCTGCTCGAGGCGGTAAAGCGTGGCGTCATGCTGGCAGGCGGGCTCCCGATGGAGTTCCCGACGATCTCCATCCACGAATCCTTCGCCAGCCCGACCAGCATGTTCCTGCGCAATCTCATGGCCATGGACACGGAGGAGATGATCCGCGCACAGCCGATGGATGCGGTGGTGCTCATCGGGGGCTGCGACAAGACCGTGCCGGCCCAGCTGATGGCGGCCGCGAGTGCCGACGTTCCGGCCATCCAGCTGATTACGGGGCCGATGCTGGTCGGCCATCACAAGGGTGAAATGCTCGGGGCCTGCACCGATTGCCGCCGCCTGTGGGGGCGGCACCGGGCCGGCGTCATGGATCAGGACGAGGTGGAGATCGTCAGCGGACGCCTGGCCCCGACCCAGGGCACATGCATGGTCATGGGCACGGCGAGCACCATGGGCTGTCTCGTCGAAGCGCTCGGCATCGCCCTACCAGGGACGGGAACGATCCCGGCGACCCATGCGGACCGGATCCGGGCCGCCGAGGCGAGCGGTCGCCGGGCGGTCGCGCTGGCAGGGCAGGGGCCACGCCCGAGCGAGCTGCTGACCGAGGCGGCCTTCCGCAACGCCATGGTGGTGCTCCAGGCGATCGGAGGCTCGACCAACGGCTTGGTCCATCTGGCGGCGATCGCGCGCCGTCGCGGCCTCCGGATCGATCTGGAGGAGTTCGACCGGATCGGCCGCGAGGTTCCGGTTCTCGTAGACCTGAAGCCCTCGGGCGGCCAATACATGGAGCATTTCCACTGGGCCGGGGGCGTACCCCGTCTATTGCGGGAGCTGCGCGGCCACCTCGTCCTGGACGCCGTAACGATCACGGGCGAGACCATCGGGGCAATCGCCGATGGCGCCGAGGACGTGCCTGAGCAGACGGTGATCCGTAGTCTGGCCGATCCTCTCAAGGCGACCGGGGCGATGGCCGTCCTGCGCGGGAACCTCGCGCCTCTGGGGGCGGTGATCAAGCACTCGGCGGCGTCTCCCAACCTTCTGCAGCATACCGGCCGCGCAATCGTGTTCGAATCGGCCGAGGATCTCGTCACCCGCATCGACGATCCGGATCTCGATGTGACGGCGCAGGACATTCTCGTCCTGCGAAATGCCGGGCCGAAAGGAGCGCCGGGCATGCCCGAGGCGGGCTATCTGCCGATCCCGAGGAAGCTCGCCCAGGCAGGCGTGATCGACATGGTCAGAATTTCCGACGCCCGCATGAGCGGCACCGCCTTCGGCACGATCGTCCTGCATATCGCCCCGGAATCAGCGACCGGCGGCCCCCTTGGCCTCGTCCGGAACGGGGACATGATCCGGCTGGACGTACCCGAGCGGCGCCTCGAACTCCTCGTGGACGAAGACGAACTGAAGCGCCGCGCTCAGGAATGGACGCCACCAAGCCATCTCGCAGAGGAGAGCCGTGGATACCGCGGCCTCTATTTGAAGAGCGTGCTGCAGGCCGACGAAGGCTGCGATTTCGATTTCTGCTGACGGCTGCCTGCTCTAACCCACACTGCCCCTGAACGAGGTTCACATGCGTATCATCGACGTCCGCGAGATCACCCAACCGATCGCCTCGCCGATCCGCAACGCCTACATCGATTTCTCGAAGATGACGACCAGCCTCGTCGCCGTCGTGACCGACGTGGTGCGCGACGGTCGCCGCGTCGTCGGCTACGGGTTCAACTCGAACGGCCGCTACGGGCAGGGCGGCCTCATTCACGAGCGCTTCCGTGACCGGATCCTGGAGGCCAGCCCTGAGAGCCTTCTCGACGACAGCGGCAGCAACCTGGATCCGCACAGGATCTGGGCCACGATGATGAAGAACGAGAAGCCCGGCGGGCATGGCGAGCGCTCGGTGGCGGTAGGCACCCTCGACATGGCGATCTGGGACGCCACGGCCAAGATCGCCGGCAAGCCGCTTTTCCGCCTGCTGGCGGAGCGTGAGGGGCGCGAGGCCAACCCGAGGGTCTTCGTCTATGCCGCTGGCGGCTACTATTACCCGGGCAAGGACGACAGCGCTTTGCGGGCCGAGATGCGCAGCTATCTCGACCGGGGCTACAATGTCGTGAAGATGAAGATCGGCGGCGCCTCCATTGCAGAGGACCAGCGCCGGATCGAGGCGGTGCTGACGGAGATCGGCTCGCAGGCGCGGCTCGCCGTCGACGCGAACGGCCGCTTCGACCTCGAAACCGCCATCGCCTATGCCAAGATGCTCCGCAACTACCCGCTGTTCTGGTACGAGGAAGCGGGCGATCCCCTCGATTATTCGCTCCAGGCCGCGCTCTCCGAGTTCTATCCCGGCCCGATGGCGACCGGCGAGAACCTGTTCTCGCATCAGGATGCCCGGAATCTTCTGCGCTACGGCGGCATGCGGCCGGATCGCGACTGGCTGCAATTCGATTGCGCTCTGGCCTATGGGCTCGTGGAATACCTGCGCACTCTCGACGTGCTGGCGCAGTTCGGCTGGTCGCCCTCCCGCTGTATTCCACACGGCGGGCACCAAATGTCCCTTAACATCGCGGCAGGCCTTGGTCTCGGAGGCAATGAGAGCTATCCGGACCTGTTCCAGCCCTATGGCGGCTTCCCGGACAGCGTGCGGGTCGAGAACGGCCATATCGTCATGCCCGACCTTCCGGGCATCGGATTCGAAGGCAAGTCGGACCTGATCAAGGTCATGCGCGAGTTGGCGGAATAACCGACCTCACATTCCTCTGACAACGAATAGCAAGAGTTACCATGTCATCTGAACAGAAGAAGCGGTATCGACTGGCGGTCATTCCGGGCGACGGCATCGGCAAGGAAACGACGCCCGAGGGCGTGCGGGTTCTGGAGGCGGCGGCCAAGAAGTTCGGTTTCGAGCTGCAGCTCGATCACTTCGATTTCTCCTCCTACGACTACTATGCCAAGCACGGGCGCATGCTGCCGGAGGACTGGAAGCAGCAGATTGGCTCGCACGAGGCCATCTTCTTCGGCGCCGTCGGCTGGCCGGAGAAGATCCCGGACCACGTCTCGCTCTGGGGCTCGCTGTTGCAGTTCCGGCGCGAGTTCGATCAATACATCAACTTGCGTCCTGTGCGCTTGATGCCCGGCGTGCCGACGCCGCTCGCCAACCGCAAGCCCGGCGATATCGACTTCTGGGTCGTGCGTGAGAACACCGAGGGCGAGTACTCCTCCGTCGGCGGCAAGATGTTCCCGGGCACGGACCGCGAGGTGGTGATCCAGGAAACCGTGATGACGCGCATCGGGGTCGACCGGGTCCTGCGGTTCGCGTTCGATCTGGCGCAGAAGCGGCCCAGGAAGCACCTGACCTCCGCGACCAAATCGAACGGCATCTCGATCACGATGCCCTATTGGGACGAGCGTGTGGAGGAGATGGCCCGCAACTATCCCGATGTGACATGGGACAAGTACCATATCGACATCCTCACGGCGCATTTCGTGCTGCACCCGGACTGGTTCGACGTGGTCGTCGCCTCGAACCTGTTCGGCGACATCCTGTCCGATCTGGGCCCGGCCTGCACCGGCACGATCGGCATTGCGCCGTCGGGCAACATCAACCCGGATCGGACCTTCCCGTCCCTTTTCGAGCCCGTCCACGGGTCGGCGCCGGACATTGCAGGGCAGGGGATCGCGAACCCTATCGGCCAGATCTGGTCGGGCGCGATGATGCTGGAGCATCTGGGAGAGACGGAGGCCGCCGCCGCCATCGTTCGGGCCATCGAAGAGGTCCTGAGCGAGCGGACCCTGCGCACACGCGATCTCGGTGGAAACGCCGCTACCGAAACGCTCGGTAAAGCGGTGGCCGATGCCGTGAGCTGACGAGGCCGACGCCGTCACCGTTGGCTACCAAAAGGCAGGCGATGTGGGATAAAGGTGCTTCGAGCGAGATTATTCGAGGAACGACGACAAGAGCCGGGTTGATCCTCGACCGATCCCCATCATCGTGCAATGCGAGCCGGTGGCTCTTGGGCACGATGGCCACCGCCGCGACCGGAACGGTTTCGATTTCCGGCTCGGTCCGATCCAACGGACCGTCCGCCGCATCCGTTACCAAGTGGGACGGTATCTTGCCGACCCTCGGACCCGGAGTTGGCTTCTTGGTCGGTAGGATACGGACGGGGGCAGCATGTCACGGCCATACGGCAATACGACGGCCCATATAAGTTCCATAATATATCTTATGCGAACTTTAGATGTGGCTGCCATACACAGATGTCGGTGCACTGCGCACGGTCGCCTGCAACCTCAAGCTCCAGTCCGGCAAGGTGATGTTCATCGTCGAACCGAACGAGATTACAAGGGCCCCTCGCCGGCCAATACGTGACGGTGATCGACTATGCGGCATGAACAGCATGCGTCACTGGGCCTGCTGGAATT
The DNA here is from genome assembly GCF_013520865.1 of Microvirga mediterraneensis. Classification (NCBI taxonomy): domain Bacteria; kingdom Pseudomonadati; phylum Pseudomonadota; class Alphaproteobacteria; order Hyphomicrobiales; family Methylobacteriaceae; genus Microvirga; species Microvirga mediterraneensis. The sequence continues at coordinate 3,075,850 of NZ_JACDXJ010000001.1, read as the reverse complement.
GGGTTGATGCGATATGCTCAAACGGTGAGGCACGCCTACTGTTGCGCCTTGCTCATGAACTGCTCGACGACATTGGACATGTCGAACGATGAGCCTCCTTGGACGGGCGGGTAATCCGCCAGCGTTTTCAGATGCTGCTGCATCAGGACGCCCATGGGCTGGATCAGCCAGGACACCTTCTGCATCAGGTGGCCGTAGGCATCCGCCGAGGAAAAGCTCTCGAACGGGTCCATGCGGATATTGAAGACGAGCGGAACCGTCCTCGGCAGCACGTCGGCGTAGTAATCCTCCTTCGTGGAGAAGTGGAATTTCCACGGCCCCATGCGCACTGCGGTCAGCTTGCTCTCGTAGTAGTGGAAGATGTGGTTGCGTTGGGAATCGGCGGCGTCCCCCTTCCAGTAGGCCAGATTGTTGACGCCGTCGATGTATTGCTTCTTGTCCTGCAACATCCTGGCGTTGACGTCGGCGATGCCCGCTGCGGCTGCAAGCGTGGTGAACATGTCCTGGTGCGCCTGGATGCCGTTGAGCACCTTGCCTTTCGGCAGCGCAGCCGGCCAGCGCACCATAGAGATGACCCTGACGCCGCCCTCGTAGGTGGTCATCTTCTCGCCGCGGAACGGGGTTGTTCCGCCATAAGGCCACGACGAGTGCTCGGGCCCATTGTCGGTCGAGTACCAGACAACGGTGTTGTCCGCGAGACCCTGCTGATCGAGCCAGTCGAGGACCAGGCCGATATCATGGTCGTGCTGCAACATCCCGGATCCGTGGAAGTCGGCTTCGGACGTGTAGGTTTCTGCGGCGTAGCGCCACTTGTCGTTCAGCCTCGTATAAAGATGCATGCGGCTTGTGTTGAGCCAGACGAAGAAGGGCTCATTCGCCTGTCTCGCGGCCCCCATGAAGGCGAGCGCCTTCGGAATGACCTCGCCTTCATCGAAATTTTTCATCCGCTCCTGCGTCAAGGGACCCGTGTCCTCGATCGTCTGCTTGCCCACTCGCCCGAAGCGTGGATCCTCCGTCGGGTCGTCCCTTGTGCTTGCCCTGGCATGCAACACGCCGCGTGTGCCGAAGCGCTTCTCATAGTCCTCGATGTTGCCGGAGAAGGCCCTGCCGAAGCGCTGGTAATCCCGCTGCTCGGACTCCTCCTGCGTGTTGAGATGGTAGAGATTGCCGAAGAACTCGTCGAAGCCGTGGACCGTCGGCAGATGCTCGTTGCGGTCACCGAGATGGTTCTTGCCGAACTGCCCGGTCCGGTATCCCGCCGCCTTCATCACCTCGGCGAGGCAAGGCGAGGCGGCCTGCAAGCCCAGCGCCGAGCCGGGCTGTCCGACGGTGGTCATGCCGGAACGGATCGGATACTGACCCGTGATGAAGGCCGCGCGTCCTGCGGTGCAGCTCGGCTGCGCGTAATGGTCGGTGAAGCGGATGCCATCGTTGCCGATGCGGTCGATGTTGGGGGTCGTGTAGCCCATCGTTCCCATGCCGTAGGCGGACACATTCTGCCAGCCGATGTCATCGCCCCAGATGACGAGGATGTTCGGCGGCCGCCCCGATGGCGTGGCCGGTCGGGGCTGCGATGGTGCGGGCTGGCTCGATGCTTCGTTGCCGACCGCCATGGCGGCCGCGATCGCGGTACCCGTCAGAAGTAGCTTGCGTCGGTTGAGGCCATGGCCCGCCTCATCCGCTTGGATGCCATTCTGCTGCATCTTTGTCACATCGTTGATCATGGGGTGCCCCGTTCTCTTAGCGTGCGTTGGCATGCGCTGGAGCTAGTCTGGGTACGCGCTCGATCACTCAAGGATAACAATCGGCAACGGGCGGACCGGTAGACGGAACAGGTGCTGTGGCAGCCCCGAAACCTCCGTCCCGATGTGTCATTATGCGACTGCCGCGTACCGTTGTGCCATTAGGTCAAACCCTGAACTCGCGCCAGGATTCAGAGGTTTTACGCAGATTAAAACCATGCGGCACCAAGATGGTGGTGCTTACTTCGGCGGCATGGGTGCAGGCCGACAAACAGATATTCGACCTCGATCAGGCATACCGCCTGAGCTCTCCCGGAGGTCGGATCAGCCTCACTCGGCCGGAAGCGGGACACCTCTATCTTGCGTTGGCATTGGGCATGGCTGCCCTCTCGTCCCCTGCCGCATCGAGCCGTCATGCTTCCGGGTTAAATCTGCATCCCGGACAACATAAATGGATGCGCCTCTGGTGAGAAGACGCCGCGAACCATGTGGCCGTTGTCGATCCGTGTTTCCCGCTCGGGCGTCCACGAGAGCCGATCAGGCGTCAGATGCACCTCGATCCGCTCACCGGCATAGCCCAACGCTGAAACGATTGCGTCGAGCGATGGGATCGATGGTGCAACGATATCGAGCAGTGTCATCGATGTTTCCTGCCGCCCTTCGACCGCGACGACCGCGTCGAGATCGGACAAGTGGATCAATTCCATTTCAGGCGCCGTAACCGCCATCAACATGAACAAGGCCGGGTGATCGCAGGCCGATGCCACCTGCGACGTTGGGCTCCGACGGGCGAAGAGATCCTTCAGTAACGCGACATCCCGGTCCTCGGCGAGCGTCAAAAGACGGTATGCGGGCTTCGCCGGCTTCGGGGCTAGACTGGCACTGAACGTCGTTTCCAGGATCTGACGGAAGCCGAACGGCGTATAGAGATCCGGCGTGCCGGTTCCCAGGATCACGAGATCCGCCCGCGCATCGGCGTAACTGAGCGCTCGCCGCATCAGATCGCGAAACAAACCTTTCCCTCGCCACTCTGGTCGAACCGCAACGGATTGAACGCCGAAGGCTTGGACCTGTTCTCCCAAGAGCCATAGCCGCCGCTCATAGAGGCTGACATTGGCCACCAACTGCCCCCCGAGCCACCAACCGAACGCGACAACGCTCGGATCATGGCCCAACCGGTCCAGCGGCGAAACATCGACCTCGAATACGTCGTATATGAGCCGTGTCAGTTCCGACAATCCCTCTCTGGAATGTGCATAGTCGGAACGGAATACGAGCGGGTTCATCCATCACCTTTTTCGCGCCCGACGACGCGCTTCTCAATAGTCGGGTCACCAGATTACATTGTCGTGGCATCGAGACAATGTTCCGATCCGCCCTGCCCTTCGACTGCCATGGCTGCAGCGGCATCGTTCGAAGATGCATCGCAAGGTCACGTTGAACGGGTACAGGAGTGTATTCTCGAAAGCACATTGCCCCGGCATTAGATCAGGCTCTTAGAAATCTTATTGCGCGAACTCACCACCGAGGCCTCGACGCTCCGTAAACTCGGCGACTAGGGCCGGATATTGCTCCATCGGCGGCAGGGCCTCGAAGCTGTGAATCGCTGGCGTCACGGCCCAGGGCAGCTTCTCGCGTGTCCAGGTTTCGATGAACGGCGCCAGACCGGATGTGTCGTCCAGCATGGTAGTGCGCACATTGACGAACTCGTCCATGCCGTCGGGCCGGGTGAAGAGCCAGCTCATACAATGCTGGCAGAAGAAATGGCGTGTCGCGCCGTGCAGACCGCCGATGACAGGTTCGCCCTGGACGACTTCGACTTGATCGCTCGGATACAGGACGCTCAGGGAAAAGGCGCTCGCGGTCATGCGCTGGCAACCGGTGCAGTGACACGCCATGGTGACAATGGGCGCGCCCCTGATGCGAAACCTCACCTGCCCGCACCGGCATTGCCCGTTCCGCACTTCATCATGATCCGCCATCGCTTCATCTCCTTTCAATCGCCCTCGCCTCACGCGGCTTGCCGCATCGCCTTTTCGATCACGGCGAAAATCCTGTCATCCATGCACTGAGCCACGTTGAAGCGCATGAAGCCCGAGGCCGTCTGCGACGCGCTGAACACGTTGCCTGGTGCGAGCACGACGCCCTCGCTCAACGCGTGGCGTGCCACCTCGGCGGCGTCGAGTCCATGTGGGAGCCTGCACCAGACGAGCATACCGGCTTTCGGCATCACCCAGGGCTCAATATCGAGGGATCGCAGACGCGCGGCCACCGCCACCATGGCACTGCCGAGCCGCATGCGCAGTGCCTCCAGGTATTTCCGGTAGCCGCTGCTGCCCAGGACGCAGAAGACGAGTTCCTCCGAAAGGCGACTGCTCGCAAAACCGGTGGCGATGCGCAGATCGGTGAGTTTGTCGATCCAATCCCGACGCGCGGCGATGTAGCCGCAGCGGAAGGAGGCCGAGAGGGTTTTGGAGAAGCTGCCGATCCGCACGACGCGGTCGAGGCCGTCGAGCGCCGCGAGACGGGCGGCGGGCTCGACCTCGAAATCGGCGAAGATATCGTCCTCGATCACGATCAGATCGTGGTCTTCAGCGAGCCTGAGGAGCCTGTGCGCCGTGCCGGCCGAGAGCGAGGCCCCGGTCGGGTTGTGCAGGCCGGAATTCGTGATGTAGAGGCGCGGTCGATGCCGCGCGAGAGCTTCCTCGAAAAGCTGCAGGTTCGGCCCGGCCGGCGTATAGGGAACGCCGATGACATGAACCTGCTGGGCTCGCAGGAGGGCGAGGAAGTTGAAGTAGCACGGGTCGTCGACGAGGACGACATCGCCGGGCTGGACGAGGAGCCGGCACACGAGATCGATCGCCTGCGTACCCGAATCCGTCAGCAGGATCTGCTCTGGCCGCGCTTCGAACCCCTGCTCGGCCATGCGCCGCGAGAGGAGTTGGCGCAGGGAGCCCAATCCGAGCGGCGTGCCGTAATCCGTGAGCGCAGCCATGTCCTTCGTTCGCGCGAGGCTCCGCAAGGCGCGGCGTGTCTCTTCCTCGGGCATCCAGGTGCCCGGCAGCCAGCCGCAGCCGGGTTTGAGTACCTCGTCCTTCGCCTCAAGGGATTGCCTCGAGACCCAAAACGGATCGATGGCGCGGTCGAGACGCGGCGCGAGCTCCGCCAGCGACAGAGGCGCCAGCGGTGCCGCGCTGTAGAATCCGGAGCCGGGGCGGGAGCGGATCACCCCTTCCGCCGCCAAACGATCGTAGGCTTCCACGACGGTGGATTTGGACACCCGCATGGTTCGGGCAACGGCGCGGATCGATGGGAGCTTCGCACCGGGCGTCAGGGAGCGACGGGCGATCTGGTCCCGGATCGAGAGCATCACCCGCTCGACGAGCGTTCCATCAGCCTTGGTCGGAGAAAGATCGTCCACTGTACCGCCCTTCCCTACAAGACAGTTTAGTATAACTGTACTGCACTGTCTCTGGAAATGCGATCCCGCTCGGTTGAAATCGGCCCAGGAGGTTCGGACATGGACAAGACGACGGAAGGCTGGCTCAGTGGGTTTCTCGGGGTGCTGATCTTCAGCGGATCCCTCCCGGCAACGCGGATCGCGGTGGCCGATCTCGATCCGCTGTTCCTGACCGTGGCCCGGGCCTCCATCGCTGGCCTGCTCGGCGCAGCGCTTCTAATTGCCCTTCGCCAGGCGCGGCCGGCACGTCGCGATCTCCTGCCGCTCACCATCGTGAGCCTTGGCGTGGTGGTCGGCTTTCCGCTGCTGACGGCACTGGCCCTTCGGCATGTCACCGCGGCTCATTCCATCGTGTTCATCGGGCTCCTGCCGCTGGCTACGGCTATCTTTGGCGTCGTGCGCGGTAAAGAGCGGCCCAGGCCCGCCTTCTGGATCTTCTCCGGGATCGGCGGATGCCTCGTCGCGGGGTTCGCCCTGTTCCAAGGTGTCTCGGCTTCGCCGGTCGGCGACCTCTTGATGTTGGCGGCGGTCCTCCTCTGCGGCCTCGGCTACGCGGAGGGCGCGACGCTCGCCCGGCGTCTGGGCGGGTGGCAGGTCATCTCCTGGGCGCTGGTGTTGTCCCTCCCCTTCATGGTCGCGCTGTCGCTCCTCACCCTGCCCTCCTCCTGGTCCGCAATCGGCCTGCCCGCATGGCTGAGCCTTGCCTATGTGTCCCTGTTTTCCATGCTGATCGGCTTCGTCTTCTGGTATCGCGGGCTGGCGCTCGGCGGCATTGCGGGCGTCGGGCAATTGCAGCTCCTCCAGCCCTTCTTCGGCCTCGCATGGTCGGCCGTGCTCCTGAACGAGGCTGTGGGCTGGCCGATGATCGCCGTGACCCTCGGGGTGATCCTCTGCGTGGCGGGCGCCAAGCGCTTTTCCAAACCGGATCCGGCGAGAGCCCAGCACGTCGCATCGGCGGAAGCGGGCGCCAGCTCGTGAGCTCGGAGCTCAGTCCGTCGTCACGGCCGTCTCTATATCGGACGGGTCGATCTCACGGGTGAGGCCCGCATTGAGCTTTTCACGGTCGAGCTCGCCCTCCCACCACGCGACGATGACGGTCGCGATGCCGTTCCCGGTGATGTTGGTGAGTGCGCGCACCTCGCTCATGAACTTGTCGATGCCGAGGATGACGGCCATGCCCGGCACGAGAGCCGGATTGACCACGGCCAATGTCGCCGCAAGGGTGATGAATCCTGCGCCCGTGACACCGCTGGCGCCCTTCGAGGTGAGCAGCGCCACGAGCAGGATGGTGAGCTGCTGGCCGAGGGTGAGGTCGTAACCCAGCGCCTGCGCGATGAACAGGGTCGCGAGCGTCATATAGATGTTGGTGCCGTCGAGGTTGAAGGAATAGCCCGTGGGGACAACGAGACCGACGACGGATTTCGAGCAGCCGAGCCGCTCAAGCTTCTCCATAAGCTGCGGCAGCGCGCTCTCGGAGGAACTCGTGCCGAGCACGATCAGGAGCTCGTCCTTGATGTAGCCAATGAACTTGAAGATGCTGAATCCAGCGATCCTGGCGATCGTTCCGAGCACGATGAAGATGAAGAGGGCCGCCGTGGCATAGAAGGTCACGATCAGTCCGAAGAGATTTCCCAGGGCCGAGGGACCGTAGCGGCCGATGGTATAGGCCATGGCCCCGAAGGCCCCGATGGGAGCTGCCTTCATGACGATGGCGATGACGCCGAACATCGCATGCGCCACGTCGTCGATGAAACTGCGCACCGTCGTGCCGCGCTCGCCCAAGGCGAGCAGCGCGAATCCGAAGAGGATTGCGAACAGGAGCACCTGCAGAATGTCACCCTGCGCGAAGGCCCCGACAACGCTGTCCGGGATGATGTGCAGGATGAAATCGACCGGCCTCTGCTCGGCCGCCTGCTTGGCGTAACCGGCGACGGCAGCGGGATCGGGCGTTCCGGAGAAACCCGCGCCGGGCTTCACGATATTGCCGACGAGAAGGCCGATGATGAGGGCGAAGGTCGAGACGACCTCGAAATAGATCAGCGCCTTGATGCCGACGCGCCCTACCTTCTTGGCATCCTGGATATGGGCGATGCCCGACACCACCGTGCAGAAGATGATCGGCGCGATGACCATCTTGATCAGCTTGATGAAACCGTCGCCCAGGGCCTTGACCCAATCGTTCTTGGCCAGGTCCGGAAAGAGCCATCCCACGAGGACGCCGAAAAAGATTGCGATCAGCACCTGGATGTAGAGAACCTTGTACCAGGGTTTCTTGCGAGGCCGCGTGACTTCGAGCCGGTCTCTTACTGCAACGGTTATCATCGCCGCCTCCTGACACAAAGATGGCGCGGGCGGCCGTCGTCATTTCGAAACGGCACGGCCAGACCTTTCGAGCAGGTCCTGGCTGTTAATTCCTGGAACTCACCTTGGGTCCACACGAAGTTGCGAACGGCGATCGCGCCCGGGCCCTGCCCCTCTCCCGCCCCTTGCGCGACACTAGGGGGCTTGGCTATCGACCACTGGACTCGGCCGATTTCCCCGCCTGCAGCCCGAGCTTGGTGCGGTTCCGGCCCTGTCGCTTGGCGGCATAGAGCGCGCGGTCGGCTCGATTGAGGATGGTGTTACGGTCATCCCCCGGATGAGCTTCCACGAGGCCCGCGCTGAAGGAATACGACCGGACGATCTCGCCGTTCCAGGGCTGCCCCCTCGCGCATTGCTGCCTGATCTGTTCGATGAGGCGAGCCGCATCGATGAGGCTCGTATCCGGCAGAATGAGAAGGAACTCTTCGCCGCCCATGCGCCCGATGGATTCCTGTTTCCCGAGCGTCTCCCGGGAGACGGACGCGAAGTGACGAAGAACCGCGTCGCCGGCATCGTGGCCGTGGGTGTCGTTGATGACCTTGAACCTGTCGATGTCGATCATGGTCACGCACAGGCTCGAGCCCGATGCTGTGCTCGCGACCAAGGCCTCGTCGAGCAGTTCCATGATGTGGCGTCGGTTCGGCAGGCCTGTGAGGAGATCCGTCTGGGAGGCGAGGACGGCCGCGCTGTGCGCCTGGCGCAGTGTCTTCTCATTGTGCTTGAGAGCCGTGATGTCGGCGCCCACTGTGAGGACCCAGCCGTTCGGCAGGATTGTATGATCCATCCAGAACCAGCGTCCGTCCAGGAAATCGGTCTCGAAGGATTTGCGTGGTACGCTCCGGCGACGGGGCAACGTCCTGGCGATCAGGGCCTCGACATCACCATCATCGATCCTCACCCCTACGCCGTTCCTGGCGCCGTGGCGAAGGATTTCCGTGAAAGTGAACGGACCCTCGTATCCCTCCAGAAACATGTTCTGGTAGGTCTTGTTCGCATAACGAAGGTTGTCGTCCTGGTCATAGATGGAGACCGCCTGGCCACTCTCGTCGAGGGCTTCCACCAAGTATCGAAGAGTCTCATCATTCAGTTGAGAAGTGAACCGACCCATGGGGCATTTCAGGACGAGCGGATGATAGCACTCTACCTGGAGGGGGATAGAACCGCAAATGTCCAGCTTTCTCCGATGGACGAGCCCCCGCACGAAGAAGGCAGATTCCCGACGAACCGGTGGGGAAATGCAGCGGCCGGCCCCTCATATTCCGAGTTGGCCGGCCGCCGAAAGGTCGATCGTAAAAGCTTTCCCGATCAGATGTGGATCGCACGGTCATAGGCATCCAGCACGCTCTCGTGCATGGTCTCCGACAGGGTCGGATGCGGGAAGACGGCATGGATCAGCTCTTCCTCGGTCGTCTCCAGGTTCATGGCGATCACGAAGCCCTGGATCAGCTCGGTCACTTCCGCGCCGACCATGTGGGCGCCGAGCAGCTGACCGGTCTTCTTGTCGAAGATCGTCTTCACGAGGCCGTCCGGCTCGCCCAGCGCGATCGCCTTGCCGTTGCCGATGAAGGGGAAGCGGCCGACGCGAATGTCGTAGCCCTGCTCCTTGGCCTTGGCTTCCGTGAGGCCCACGGAGGCGATCTGCGGGTTGCAATAGGTGCAGCCCGGGATCTTGGCCTTGTCCATGGCATGCGTGTGCAAGCCCTTGATGGTCTCGACGCAGATCACACCCTCATGCTCCGCCTTGTGCGCCAGCATGGGCGGGCCCGCCACGTCGCCGATGGCATAGATGCCTGGCACGTTGGTGCGGCCGAGCCCATCCGTCACGACGACGCCGCGCTCGATCTTCACTCCGAGCTTCTCGAGGCCGAGATTCTCGATGTTGCCGACGACGCCGACCGCCGAGATCATCCGGTCGGCGGTGATGGTCTGCGTCCCGCCCTTGCCGTCGTCGATGGTGGCCGTGATGGAGTTCGCGCCCTTCTCGACCTTCGTGACCTTGGCGCCCGACAGGATCTTCATGCCCTGCTTCTCGAAGCGCTTGCGGGCCAGCGCGGCGATCTCGGCATCCTCGACGGGCAGGATCTGCGGCATCACCTCGACGACCGTCACCTCCACGCCCATGGTGCGATAGAAGGAGGCGAACTCGATGCCGATAGCGCCCGAGCCCATGACGATGAGCGATTTCGGCATGGAGGGCGGCACCATGGCCTCGAAATAGGTCCAGATCAGCTTGCCGTCCGGCTCGATACCGGGCAACGCGCGAGGACGCGCGCCCGTGGCGACGATGATGTTCTTTGCTGCATAGGTCCCGGGCTCCAGCACGCCCTTCGGCACGGGATTCTGCGGCTGCATGGCGGGCTTCTTCGGCGCGGTGACCACGACCTCGCCGGGCTTGGAAATGGTGGCCTCGCCCCAGATCACGTCGACCTTGTTCTTCTTGAGCAGCATGCCGACGCCGCCGTTCAGTCGCCCGGAGACCCCGCGCGAGCGGTTGACGATGGCCGCAGCGTCAAAACCGATCCCCTGAGCCGACAGGCCGTAATCCTTGGCGTGCTCCATGTAGTGGTAGATCTCGGCCGAGCGCAGGAGCGCCTTGGTCGGGATGCAGCCCCAGTTGAGGCAGATGCCGCCGAGATGCTCGCGCTCCACCACGGCGGTCTTGAACCCGAGCTGCGCGGCGCGGATCGCCGCCACATACCCCCCCGGCCCGCCGCCGATGACGATGATGTCGTATTGGTTTGCCATGGAATTGTCCCCCGTCATGCCCGGGCTTGGCCCGGGCATCCACGTCTTCGCGTGCCGGACCGTTGAAAAGGCGTGGATGGCCGGCAAGAGGCCGGCCATGACGTCGCGTGTTTAAACCAGCATTCCCATCGGGTTCTCGATGAGCTGCTTGAAGGCCGCAAGGAGTTCCGCGCCGAGAGCGCCGTCGACCACACGGTGGTCGCAGGAGAGCGTCACGGTCATGGCCTGCACGACCGCCGGGGCGCCGTTCTTCACCACGACCCGCTGCTCGCCGGCGCCGACCGCAAGAATCGTGCCGTGGGGCGGATTGATGACGGCCTGGAAGTCCTTGATGCCGTACATGCCGAGGTTCGACACGGCCGTGGACCCACCGGTGTACTCTTCCGGCTTCAGGCGGCGGTTGCGAGCCCGGCCCGCCATGTCCTTCACCTCGGCCGAGATGGCCGTGAGGGTCTTCTGCTCGGCCTTGCGCACGACCGGCGTGAACAGGCCGCCCTCGATGGCGACGGCCACGCCCACATCCGAATGCTTCATCTTCAGGATCCGGTCCTCGGCCCAGACCGCATTGGCGTTCGGCACGCGCTGGAGCGCGATGGCGAGCGCCTTGATGACGAAATCGTTGACCGAGAGCTTGTAGGCCGGCTTGCCGTCCTTGTCCTTACCGGCCGCGTTGTTGACCTGCTCGCGCAAAGCCATGAGCGCGTCGAGCTCACAATCGAGAGACAGGTAGAAATGCGGCACCGTCTGCTTGGACTCGACCAACCTCTTGGCGATGGTCTTGCGCATGCCGTCGAGAGGCACTTCCTCGTAGCTGCCGGCCTCGAACATGGCCTTGACCTGATCGGCGCCCATGCTCGATGCGAGCTGCGGAGCTGCGGGCTTTGCAGACGGCGCGGGAGCGGTCGCTGCGGCGGCAGCGGGAGCAGCGCCAGCCTTCGCGCCGCCGCCCTGGAGGGCTGTGCGAACGTCCTTCTCGACGATGCGGCCATGCGGGCCGGAGCCCTGGACCGATCCGATGTCGATCCCTGCCTCGCGGGCGATGCGCTTGGCGAGCGGCGAGGCGAAGACCCGGTTGCCTGTCGCCTGCCCTGCCCCGTTGGACTTGGCAGCCTGGGCGGGACCGGTGGGCGCCTGGTCCACACGCGCATAGCTCATGTGAGCTGATGCGTCGCCGGGAACGGTATTGGCCTGAGGCTGGGACGCAGCGGCCGGAGCAGCAGGAGCAGGCGCGGCCTCCGCCTTCGGCGCGGGCGCCGAAGCGGCACCACCTGCGGCGGGAGCCGTGATGCTCTTCGGATCCTCGCCCTCGCTGGCGATCAGCGCAATGAGTTCGTTGACCGGCACGTCAGCCGTGCCTTCGGGAACGACGATCTTGGCGAGGATTCCCTCGTCGACCGCTTCCACTTCCATGGTGGCCTTGTCGGTCTCGATCTCGGCGATCACGTCGCCGGACTTCACCGTGTCGCCTTCCTTCTTCAGCCACTTGGCAAGGTTGCCCTTTTCCATGGTGGGAGACAGGGCGGGCATCAGGATATTGATGGGCATGGCGTTTGGGGATCCTGATCTTGAAAGGGTTTAGTTTAAGGCCTGCGTCGAGCCGGGATCGCTCGGATCGTCCAGTTCGGCCTGGATGCCGGCTGTGATCTCGGCGAGAGCCTCCTCCTCGGAGAACTCCGTTTCCATGGCATAGACACGCGCGGCGTGACGGGCGAGGTCCACCAGGAGCACGCCCCAGGTGAACGGATCGTCGAAGGCGCGGCGCAGCGCGATGCTCACCGCCCCGTCGACCACGGAAGCCCTCAGGATCTCGACGCCCCCCTTTTCGAGGGCGTCAGGCGGAACATTGAGGGCTTCGAATTTTTTGTCGGTCATGCGCTTTTCTCCGAAACGTAGCTGTCCTTCCACCACGTTTCATCGTTGAACCGAGCGGGTGTCTTGTCTTTGTCGTTCCATGGATCAATTCCAAGCGCTTCAATCGCCTCGAACCATTCGTCTCTCAGAGAAGTTGGCAGAGGTTTTCCTGACCAGGGATCAAACCGGAAGCTCATTTGGCAATAGCCTCCATCCAGTACCGACACACCAAATTCCCGGATGCTTGGATCATAGATGATTGGCACCTCAGTATCACAGGCGTGTTTTAGAAGCTCAGGATGGTCGCCGTACAGTACCGACCTTTTAGGATCGAACTGTAATGCCTCCTTGGCTTCTCGCTTAGAGTTGCAAAGGAAGGCCCATATTCCAACCCAAGCGATAGCCCATTCCTCTTCGGTGTATTCGACATCCGAATACTTATGGAAGGAACGCAGACTAGTTTCCTGGTCCGACAACATAGTGCCTTACCGATAACAAACGGCCTTCGCCGCCTGCACCACTTCGGCCACGGACGGAAGCGCGAGCTTCTCGAGGTTGGCCGCATACGGCATGGGCACGTCCTTGCCAGTGATGCGGATCACGGGGGCGTCGAGGTAGTCGAACGCGTTCTCCATGATGCGCATGGCGATCTCGGCGCCGACGCCCGATTGCGGATAGCCCTCCTCCACCGTGACGCAGCGGCCAGTTTTCATGACCGAGGCGACGATGGTATCGGTGTCCATGGGGCGGATCGTGCGCAGGTCGATGACCTCGGCCTCGATGCCTTCCTTCGCCAGTTCCTCGGCGGCCTTGAGCGCATAGGTCATGCCGATGGCGAAGGACACGATGGTCACGTCCTTGCCCTCGCGATGGATGCGCGCCTTGCCGATCGGCACGGTGAAGTCGTCGAGCTTCGGCACCGGGAAGGACTGGCCGTAGAGGATCTCGTTCTCCAGGAAAACCACCGGGTTCGGATCGCGGATGGCGCTCTTGAGCAGGCCCTTGGCGTCGGAGGCCGTATAGGGCGCCACGACCTTGAGGCCTGGGATCTGAGAGTACCAGGCGGCGAAGTCCTGGCTGTGCTGCGCGGCCACGCGGGCGGCGGCGCCGTTCGGGCCGCGGAACACGATGGGCGCGCCGAGCTGGCCACCGGACATGTAAAGGGTCTTGGCCGCCGAGTTGATGATCTGGTCGATCGCCTGCATGGCGAAGTTGAAGGTCATGAACTCGACGACGGGGCGCAGGCCCGTGAAGGCCGCGCCGACGCCGACACCGGCGAAGCCATGCTCGGTGATGGGCGTGTCGATCACGCGCTTGGCGCCGAATTCCTGCAGCAGCCCTTGCGTGACCTTGTAGGCGCCCTGGTACTCGGCCACCTCTTCGCCCATGACGAAGACCTTGTCGTCCTTGCGCATCTCTTCGGCCATGGCATCGCGAAGGGCCTCGCGGACGGTCATGTTGACCAGTTCCGTGCCCTCAGGGATTTCGGCCATGGCGTTGTAGGAGCTGCGGTTGGTGATGACCGACGGAGCCGCAGGCGTCGAAAGATCCGTCTGCTGCGGGCGCTGATCGGGCGCCGGACGGTCGGCCATCCCTTCGGCCTGCATGTCGGGTGTGGGAGCGGGCTGCGCTTCCGGCGCCGGAGCCGCAGGCGCCTTCGCCGAGGAAGCCGCCGAGGACACATCCTCGCCCTCGCCGGCGAGGATCGCGATCGGCGTGTTGACCGCCACATTGTCCGTGCCATCGGAGACCAGGATCTTGGCGAGGACGCCCTCGTCAATAGCCTCGACCTCCATGGTCGCCTTGTCGGTCTCGATCTCGGCCAGCACGTCGCCGGGCTTGACCTGATCGCCTTCTTTTTTCAGCCACTTGGCCAGTTTGCCCTGCTCCATAGTGGGTGAGAGGGCAGGCATGAGAATATCGATCGCCATGAAAGACTCGTGTTGATTGTCGCTAAGGCGAGAATTGGGGGCGGCGCGTTTGACGCCGCTTATAGAAGGATATCCGTGTAGAGCTCGGACGGATCGGGCTCCGGATCGTGCGTGGCGAACTCGGCCGCCTCGTTGACGATCTCGCGCACCTTGCTGTCGATAGCCTTCAGCTCTTCTTCCGACAGCTTCCAGCTCTCCAGCAGACGACGGCGCACCTGCTCGATGGGGTCATGCTCCTCGCGCATGCGAGCCACTTCGTCCTTCGTGCGGTACTTCGCCGGGTCGGACATGGAGTGGCCGCGATAACGGTAGGTCTGCATCTCGAGGATGTAGGGGCCCTTCCCGGATCGGGCATGCTCGATGGCGCGCTGGCCTGCCGCGTAAACAGCGCGGACGTCCATGCCGTCCACCTGCTCGCCCGGGATGCCGAAGGATACGCCGCGCTTCGAGAAATCGGTCTGAGCCGATGCGCGCGTCACGGCTGTGCCCATGGCGTAGCGGTTGTTCTCGATCACGTAGACGACCGGCAGCTTCCACAGCTGCGCCATGTTGAAGCTCTCGTAGACCTGGCCCTGGTTGGCCGCGCCATCGCCGAAATAGGTCAGGCAGACATTTCCGTTCTCGCGGTAATGGTTCGCGAAGGCGATGCCGGTGCCGAGCGACACCTGGGCACCGACGATGCCGTGGCCGCCATAGAAATGCTTCTCCTTGGAGAACATGTGCATGGAGCCGCCCTTGCCCTTCGACAGACCGCCACGGCGGCCCGTCAACTCGGCCATGACGCCTTTCGCATCCATGCCGCAGGCAAGCATGTGACCGTGATCGCGGTAGCCCGTGATCACCTGGTCACCCTCTTTCGTCGCCATCTGCATGCCGACGACCACGGCCTCCTGGCCGATATAGAGGTGGCAGAAACCGCCGATCAGGCCCATGCCGTACATCTGGCCGGACTTCTCCTCGAAGCGCCGGATCAGCAGCATTTCGTTGTAGGCCGACAGGTCCTGGTTCTTGTCGAATTGTGGGATATTGGGGGCAGCTCCGCGAGTGGAGCCTTTACCGGAAGTCATCTTGTTAGCCGCGCCAGCACCGGCACGGCCCGCCTTGCGGGCAGCAACAGCCATCGGGTCCTCCGAAGGGTTTCCTCGACGAAAGTTGTAGCGCAGACGGAATCGGAAATCGAGAGCCCCAAAAGGTGTTTTGCGCTGCACAATAAAATGCGCAACTTATTGATATGGCGAACGTATTTAAGATCAACTGAAATTCAGTTAAGCAGAACTTTTAAGTTATTGTTAATTATGGACCTGTGATGATCACAAGGTCGTTCTTGTGCACACGTCCTAACATTACGCGCGCTCTCTCCTCGAGCAGATCACGGTCGATCTGATCACTCCTGAGCAGCGCGATGCGGCGCTCCCACTCGGAGCGCTGGGTCTTTAAACCATCGAGCTCGGCGGAAAGTTCGGCCACCTGCGCCTCATATTTCTGCTGAGCCTCGATGCCCCGCGCGCCGCTATGGGCGTGGTGCACGAAATAGGCAGCCACCCCCGCCGAGATGCCGTAGAGCACCAGCGGGATGAGGAATCGTCTCAATCGTCTGCGGATTACCATGGAGCCTAGTCTTACATCGGCATGGTTAAGGAGGCGTTAGAAATTAGGCTCCGCCTCACACTGTCACCGTCGTGCCTAGCCTCATGCCGCCCTTTCTACCGAGCGGCTCCGAAGACATGGATGGCCGGGACAAATCCGGCCAGGACGAGAAGCGGAAAAGAAAAAGCCGCCTTGCGGCGGCTTCCTCAACGCGTCGACTGGC
Source organism: Microvirga mediterraneensis (assembly GCF_013520865.1). NCBI lineage: Bacteria > Pseudomonadati > Pseudomonadota > Alphaproteobacteria > Hyphomicrobiales > Methylobacteriaceae > Microvirga > Microvirga mediterraneensis. Next base: position 3,059,950 of record NZ_JACDXJ010000001.1, on the reverse strand, counting down.
GTCTCAGTTCAAGCGAGCGCCTTCAGCGCGGCCCTGCCTGCGTAGATCGCCTGCGAGCCGAGCTCCTCCTCGATGCGGATGAGCTGGTTGTACTTGGCCAGTCTGTCGGAGCGGGCGAGCGACCCGGTCTTGATCTGCCCGCAATTGGTGGCGACGGCGAGATCCGCGATGGTGGAGTCTTCCGTCTCGCCCGAGCGGTGGGACATGACGGCGGTGTAGCCGGCACGGTGGGCCATGTCGACGGCGGCCAGCGTCTCGGTGAGGGAGCCGATCTGGTTCACCTTGACGAGGAGCGAATTGGCGACGCCCTGCTTGATGCCCTGGGACAGGCGGTTCACGTTGGTGACGAAGAGGTCGTCGCCCACGAGCTGGCACTTGGCGCCGATGAGGTCGGTGACAGCCTTCCAGCCCTCCCAATCGTCCTCGGACATGCCATCCTCGATGGTCGCGATGGGATAGACGGAGACGAGCTTGGCAAGATACTCGGCTTGCTGCTGCGGGTTCAGCTTCTGGCCCGTGCCTTCATAGACATAAGCGCCGTTCTTGAAGAACTCGGTGGCGGCGCAATCCAGGCCGATCACCATGTCCTTGCCGGGCTTGTAGCCGGCCTGCTCGATGGACTTCATGATGAAGTCGAGGGCGGCCTCGGCGGAAGGCAGGTTCGGTGCAAAGCCTCCCTCGTCGCCCACATTGGTGTTGTGGCCGGCGTCCTTCAGGGCTTTCTTGAGGGTGTGGAACACCTCGGCGCCCATGCGCACGGCTTCCGAAAGGGTCGGCGCGCCGACCGGCATCACCATGAATTCCTGAAAGTCGATGGGATTGTCCGCATGCGCGCCGCCGTTGATGATGTTCATCATCGGCACCGGCAGGACGCGGGCCTGAGTGCCGCCCACGTAGCGGTAGAGCGGTAGCGTCGAGGCCTCGGCGGCGGCCTTGGCGACGGCGAGGGAGACGCCCAGGATCGCGTTCGCGCCCAGGCGGGCCTTGTTGGGGGTGCCGTCGAGCTCGATCATGGTCTCGTCGATGGCGACCTGCTCTTCCGCGTCCATGCCGCCGATGGCGTCGAGGATCTCATTGTTGACCGCATCGACGGCCTTGAGCACACCCTTGCCAAGATAGACCGACTTGTCCCCGTCGCGCAGCTCGACCGCCTCATGGGCGCCCGTGGAGGCGCCGGAGGGCACGGCGGCGCGGCCCATGGAGCCATCTTCGAGGGTCACATCCACCTCGACCGTGGGATTGCCCCGGCTGTCGAGGATCTGGCGGGCGAAAACATCGATAATCGCGGTCATGAGCAGGCTCCTGCTGGCTGAAGCGCCGCATTGTCCGCCCTTGCGGACGGGTGCGGCCTCTCGTCATGAATTGGCTTATTGACCGAAATGCCCATGTGAGCAAGGACGGCAAGAGCATTCCCTTTATCAATCCAAGGTCAATTCCAGATGACGGAAACCACCCTCCAGCTCGGCCATGCAGCCGCCCTGCCCCAATCCCCCGAGGAAGCGCAGCTCGACCGGGTGCCGAACCCCCATTCCGACACCGATTACCTGGCCCGTTTCACTGTGCCGGAATTCACCTCTCTTTGCCCGGTCACAGGCCAGCCCGACTTCGCGATTCTGGTGATCGATTACGTGCCGGGGCCATGGCTCGTCGAATCGAAATCGCTCAAGCTCTACATGCACAGCTTCCGCAATCATGGCGCCTTCCATGAGGATTGTACGGTCGCCATCGGCAAGCGCCTCGCCGACCTGCTGGAACCGCGGTACCTGCGGATCGGCGGTTACTGGTATCCTCGGGGCGGCATCCCTATCGACGTGTTCTGGCAGACCGGCGAGCTGCCGAAGAACCTGTGGCTGCCCGAGCAGGGCGTGGCGCCCTATCGCGCCCGCTGAATCAGTCAGGCTTGGCCGGAGGCGGCGGTGGGGCTCCCCGGTCTCGATAGGACGGCAGATCGGGCGCCCCGTTCGCCACCGGATTCCGCTCGAGGTCAGCGATCAGCGTCCTCATCTCGCCGATTTCACGGACCTGAGCCTCGATGATGCGATCCGCGAGCAGTCTCACCCGCGGATCACGGATATGGGCGCGCTCGCTGGTCATGATCGCAATGGAATGATGAGGAATCATTGCCTTCATGTAGGAGACGTCGCTGACGGTCTCCTGGCTTCGGACCAGCCACAGGGCCCCGGCGAACACCACCGCACTGACCGCCAGAATCGCCATGTTGGCGGCCCTGTTCCCATACATGGACCACATGAAGCCGAGCATGATGACGCCCATCACTGCGCCCATCACGACGGCCATCCAGGTCCGCGTCTGGCTGTAGAACACGTGGTCCAGCGCATAGGTGTTCAGGTACATCAGGCCGAACATAACGACCGTGGAAGTCACGATCATGGCCCCGAAACGTCCGTAGCTCATCGTCACCGATCCCGCTTGGGTTTCACCCGGGACCAACGGATCGGCCGCCCTATTGTTTCGCGTCGGTCGCTGGCCTCGCAGTCCGGCCGAGAACGGTGGCGGCCGCCACGCCGACGCAGACGATGACCAGCGCGGCCACGCCCGTCGACGCCGTGAGGCCGATGTTCCGAAGGCCGAAGCCCATCAGAACGACGCCGAGCGCCTGTCCGCAGAAGAACGAGAAGGCATGAAGCGCGACCGCCGAGGCGCGGGCCCCGGGGGCCACCTCCGTCACCTGGGCCTGGAACGTGTTGTGGAGCATGTAGAAGCCGAGGCCCATGAGCAGCAGGGCCGCCGCGTCGAGCTTCCAACCGCCGCCGGTTCCCAGGATAAGGAGCGCGGCTCCGGCGAAGAAACCTCCTCCCAGAAGGATCCTGCCGATACCGAGCCGCCGCAGCATCCAGGTCACCAGGGCGGAATAAACGAGTCCGCCGAGGGCGAACCCGCCGATGGCGAAGCCCGCCTGTGCCGCCCCACCCCCGCCCCTCTCCTCGAGCAGCGGCGCCACGTAAGGGAAGATGCCGAACAGAGCGATGGCTTCGACGAAGACGGAGCCGAAAAGAAACAGCGCTCGCGGATTGGACAGGATGGCCCGATACCGCAGAATCGCCGCCCGTGGATCGAACCGACCGCCGGGCAAGGCGCCCCGGAAGCCGATAACAGTCGCGGTCAGCGCCAACGCCATCATGATCGTGGAAAGGCCGAACACGCCGCGCCAGCCGATCCATTCGGCGAGGAGCCCCGCGAGGGACGATCCAGCAAGCTGCCCGATGATGACGGCTACGAGATAGCGGCTCAGCGCTATCTGCCTTTGGGCCATCTCGACCCGGTCGCCGATCAGCGCGATGGACAGCGGTACCGCACCGCCCGCGGCCGCGCCGGCGATGATGCGAAGGGTGAAGAGCGTCGCCGCGTTCGGGGCGAAGGCCGAGCAGGCCAAAGCCAGAAAAAGGATCGACAGCGCCACCTTCATGACGCGCTCCTTGCCGAGCGCATCGCCGATGGGCCCCAGCACCGGCTGGATGAAAGCATAAGGCAGCGCGAAGGCGGCCGAAAGGAGTGCGATGGTCTGCGGATCCGAGCTCAGATCCCGCGCAATGATCCCGACCATCGGCTCGACCGCGCGGCCGGAGAAAGTGCTCGCAAAGCCGCTGGTGGCGAGGATCAGGATCAGATTGCGGGAGGACATGGCATCCTAACGATTGAAGCCGTAGAGGGAGCATAGGCTCCATACCACGGGACCAACGTTAATCGAGCGGCAGGAGCGCAGACCTGACCTCTTGAAAAGGCATGGGCGACCCCTTCGTCATCGCCGGCAAAAGGCCGCGACGACGAAGAAGCGATCGATCATTATACTTTTATGCTGCCCTGCCCTTCGCCAGTGCATCGAACGCCTTCAGCTGCGCGAGGAGCCCCTCGAGATCCTTCAGCGGCACCATATTGGGACCGTCCGACGGCGCTTTGTCCGGGTCCTGGTGCGTCTCAATGAAGACGCCCGCGACACCCACGGCGACTGCGGCGCGCGCGAGCACCGGCACATATTCGCGCTGGCCGCCGGAAGTCGTGCCCTGGCCGCCGGGCTGCTGCACGGAATGGGTGGCGTCGAAGATCACCGGGGCGCCCGTCTCGGCCATGATCGGCAGGGAGCGCATGTCGGACACGAGCGTGTTGTAGCCGAAGGAGGCGCCGCGCTCGGTCAGCATCACGTTGGGATTGCCGGCAGCCGTCACCTTGGCCGCGACGTTGGCCATGTCCCAGGGGGCCAGAAACTGCCCCTTCTTCACATTGACAACCCGGCCTGTCCTGGCGGCAGCGATCAGGAGATCCGTCTGGCGGCAGAGGAAGGCGGGAATCTGCAGGATGTCGACCACCTCGCCCACGGGGGCGCATTGGTCGTTCTCGTGCACGTCGGTGATCACCGGCAGGCCATAGGTCTCCTTCACCTCGGCGAAGATGGCGAGGGCTTTATCGAGCCCGATGCCACGGGCGCTGGCGATGGACGTGCGGTTAGCCTTGTCGAATGACGACTTGTAGACGAGGCCCAGGCCCAGCCTCCCCGTGATCTCCTTCAGGGCAGCCGCCATCTCAAGCGCATGCTCGCGGCTTTCCATGGCGCAGGGCCCGGCAATGATGCTGAGCGGCAGATGATTGCCGAAGCGGACATTACCGGCCTCGACGACGGCGGGATGCTGTTTGGTATCGGTCATGGGCCGTCTCTATCCTGTCTGCGGCACCAAGCAAAGCGGCGATGTGCATAACAGCCTTTTCTCGGCGTCGCGGCGAACGGAAACGGCTTGCCGCCCTTCAAGCCGAAATCCGTGGAGGACGCCCTCTTCCAACGAAAGGTCGATTTACTTTGAGAGCGTGCTAAAACATGCTCCTATCCGCATGGAAAGATTGAGAAAATTTACCTTAAATCGATCCGTAACCGCTTCACTCGATCACATCGCCGCGCTTGGGGGGCGCTCTCATGTCCGAACAGAACAAGGTGCACGAACTCGTGGCTCTCAGAACCGCGCTCGGATTTACCCAGAGCAAGATGGCCCATGAGATCGACCTGAACCTGCGTGACTACCAAGCCTTCGAATGGGGCGAGAGCGAGATCCCGGACCTTTATCTCAGAGCCATCGAGCGGATCGCCATGCTTTATGCTGTCCGGCACAAGAACCCGATGCTGGTGCCCCCGGCCCTGCGGGCCGAAGCCGTTCAATTCGCCCGCATGGTCGAGGCGAGCGCCTGACAGGGTTATTGAAGCGTCTTTTCACGCAAGACCGGTTCCCGGTTTCACGTTTGATGCTTCAGAAGGTCATCGCCGCCGCATTGATGATTCCGGCGGCGAGCGACGCGGCGCCGAGGAACAGCGCTGCGGCCATCTCGCCCCCGGCGATGCGCTGGGACAGGTTCGGCATGGCGATACGCACCAGCCAGTACACGAGAATCTGCACGGCTAGGGCCACCAATCCCCACACGAGGCAATCGACGATGGTCTGGGCGTGGACGATGGCGCTCGCCAGCGGAAGGGCGAAGCCCACGAGGCTGAAACCGAGGGCGGTCGCCGCCGAGATCACGTTCTCGCGGATCAGGGCGAACTCATTGTGCATGGACGCGAGCGTATAGACCGCTAGATAAAGGCCCACGAGGGCGACCGCGAGTACGAAGAAAATTAGGAAATCGGCCAAGCCCGCCAGAGATGAAGCCACGATCAGTCCCCCACATGATGTTTTTCATCGTCTAGGGGATCATGGTTAATATTACGTTGGCTCGAAGGCGATGGCGACCCCGAAGGCGGCGCTGGCCGGCACGATGAGTCTGCTGCCGATGTGCTGGTAGGGAATCTCGGCCGCGTCCAGCCACTTCGCGTGGACGTGGATATCCTCCACCCGGACCGCGAAGGCCACGAAGGATGGCTGATCGAGCTCGGCCTCTACCGAACCGTAATTCTCAGCCGCGTCGTCGGGCGTGAGCACGTCGATATGGCCCTCGCCCAGTCGGAAGGCCAGATCGTCTCCGTCGGGGCTCGCAGGATCGACGCCCGTGAACGCGGTCAGGAAGGCGCGGAGCCGCTCCGGAGCCGGCGCAGACAGGGTGACCGATGAAATCTGCGTTGCCCGATTGTCATGGCGCTGGAATTCCGGGTTCCAGAAGTTTTCCGGATAGTGCTGCTGGCAGACGAAGAAACCGGCCTTCGGAGAGTCCTCGGCTGACGCGAAAGCCAGGGTGAAAGCGACCTTCGTTTCGCTGCCGTCGGGCCGTTTTCCGCTGCGTTCGAAATGGAACGGTTCAAACGAACCGATGCTCTTCTGCGCGAACAAAGCCGCATCCGCCTCGGCATCCCGGCTGTCGAGCACAAGCATGGCGAGGCCTTCGCGGTCCCTGAGATAGTCCTGCACGAAGGCACCGAAGCTGTACGCGCTCGCCCGATGCGGCGCGATCGCCGCCTCCTCGCCCACGGCGATCAGCTCGATGAACGAGCCGGGAAGCTGCACGATCCGGTTCTCAGTCCCCCAGGGATGGCGGTTGCGGGCCCCGACTTGGAAACCGAGCCGCCGATAGAAACTCCCGGCCTGATCGAGGTCGTGGACGGCAATGACGAGGTGATCGATCCGGCGGGTCATCGGGCTCCTTTGGAAACGGCATCTGAACGAAAGAAGGCAACTGTCGGCGGAGTTGCCGGTCAGTTGCGGAGGAAGACTTATATGTTACTTTATATCCTAAAATTGGCTATTTGCCTGTTATACTGACTATATCTAAGGATCGAACCAATGGCGATATCCGTTATCAGGGCCGGAGCCGAGACACTTGTAAGCACATCGCCGGAGACAAACTGGCAAAATCCGAACGTCACGGCCCTTGCAGGCGGAGGTTGGGTCGTTGCGTGGGAAGCCTACGAGTCGGACGGCACCGGCTACAACGTCTACCAGCAGCGTTTCGACGCTCAAGGATACCCCGTCGGCCAGAAATCGCCGATCAGTGCCCAATCTGCCAGTACCTGGCAGCTGAATCCTATTCTGACCGCCCTCCCCGATGGCGGCTGGCTTGCCACCTGGGAATCACAGCAAGATTCCGATGGAAGCAGCGGCGTGTTTCAGCAAAGATTCAACGCGCAGGGGCAGGCTCTTTTCGTCGATGGATCGGGAAATCAGCAGGATAAAAGGGTCAACACCACGACTGCTGGCAATCAGCAGGCCCCGAGTGTCGCCGTGTTTCCGGCAGCGCAAGACGATTCCGGCGGCTGGGTGGTGACGTGGTCATCCAAATCGGAATCGCCCAGCGGTTTCGATATCTTCCAACAATACTATAGATCCGACGGGACTGCGATCGGAGGTGAAATCAAGGTCAATACCGTTGATGCCGATAGCGAGTATGACCCGAGCGTCACGATCCTGAGCGACCGGAGCTGGGTGGTGACGTGGACTTCGGCTGCCGCAACGACCGCCAACATCCGACAGCAGCGCTTTCACATCGACTCAGGTAATAATGTGGTGCCCGATGGAGGCGAGATCGTCGTCCCCAATGCGGGGTACTTTTCATTCGTCCCGAACACGGCAGCTCTTGCGGACGGCGGATGGGTCGTCACCTGGGAGGCCATCGACCAGGATGGATGGGGGCGCGGCGTTTTCCAGCAGCGCTACAATGCGCAAGGAGCCCCTGTCGGCACGACGAGTCAGGTCAACACGACCGTGGCGGGTGACCAGGAACGCTCGAGCATCGTTGCTCTGCTCGATGGCGGCTGGGTAGTCGCGTGGCAGTCCGAGGGGCAGGATGGCTACGGACGAGGCCTTTACATGCAGCGCTACTACGCCGACGGTTCACCGGCGGGCGCGGAAATGCGGGTGACGGACATTACGGTGGGAGACCAACGGTTTTCCCATATGACAGCCTTGGCTGATGGGAGCTGGATCGTTACGTACCAGTCGTTCGACGCGGTCAATGGAGCGAGCGTCTATGTCCGCCACTTCTCGCCATCGAGTTCGGAAGTCCTGACGATCGCCAGCGACATTGCCAGCGGCACGAATGCGAGCGAAACCCTTTTTGTGCCGAGTGCGTCTCTGAGCATTGGCGACCGGATCGACGGCGGCGGGGGTAGCGACACGCTCTCCATCAACGCAGCCGGAATCCTAGACCTGACGGCCCCAGCGTCCCTGACCGGCTTCGAAGCCATTCGGGGCTCGGCCGGCAATGATACGATCATTGCGAACGCGGCGCGGCTGGCGGATTTCGTTGCGATCGATGGGCGCGGCGGCACCAACATGCTTCAGCTCTCGGGCAGTGCTTTCGACCTGAGCAACAAGGTATTTCTTAACCTCGGCATCAAGCTGACATACACGGCAGGCACGAAGGTCACGCTCAACGACAAGGCCGCCGCAGGCTTGCTGGATGGGACGGCTGGCGCCAATGACCGGGTGATCCTCGTCGGCGACGCCTTCACCGTCCGCGAGCGCGGCCTGCTCTTCCAGCATGGTATTGAGACGGTGACGGACAGCACTGGGACCTATACCAACTCCGGTCCGACCGACATCCGTTTCACGGGCGGGATCGCTCTCGAGCTGTCCGGCACCGGCATGGCCGTGGGAACCCTGCAGGGGGTGGACCCAAATGCCGGGGACGAGTTCGACTACGAACTCCTCGACGATGCCGGCGGCCGCTTCGCGCTCAAAGGCGACAGGATTGTCGTCAAGAACGGTTCCCTGCTCGATTATGAGGAGGTGCGTTCCTACCAGATCAAGGTCCGCGCCAAGGATGCCGGTGGACTCAGCCGCGATAAGGACCTGACCGTCACGGTGACCGACCTCGCGGTCGAGGTGACATCGGGAACCAATGCTGCGGACCGGTTCGTAGGAGGCGTCGGCAACGATCGCTTGGGCGGCGGACTTGACAACGACACCCTCGTCGGCGGAGCCGGGAATGACACCCTGTCCGGCGGCGACGGCAAGGACATGCTGACAGGCAATGCAGGCAAGGACGTGTTCCTGTTCGATACAAAGCCGAACAAGCTCAATCCCGATGTCGTCACGGATTTCTCGTCGCGCGATGACACGTTTCAGCTCAATCGTACGATCTTCAAGGCAATGCCGAAGGGAGTGCTGGCGAGCGGCGCCTTCGTTACGGGCAAGACGGCCAAGGATTCCGGCGACCGCATCATCTACGACAAGGGCACGGGCAGTCTCTACTACGACGTCGACGGCACCGGCCGGACCGCCGCCGTGAAGATTGCCGTCCTCACCAATAAGTCAAAGCTCTACTTTCACGACTTTGTGGTGATCTAAGTGAGAAGGCCATGACTGACGCGAAGATCAGCCATGGCCTATTCTGCCTCCTGGAAGGCCTATCGATCGTCGCGCCGATCAGACCAGCCGGCTCTGCTCCACGGCGGCGTGGATGAAGCTCTTGAAGAGCGGATGCGGCTCGAACGGGCGGGACTTCAGCTCCGGGTGATACTGGACGCCGATGAACCAGGGATGGTCCTCGTATTCCACGATCTCCGGCAGAACGCCGTCAGGCGAGACGCCCGAGAAGCGCAGACCCTTCTGCTCCAGCTTGTCGCGATAGGTCATGTTGACTTCGTAACGGTGCCGGTGGCGCTCGGAAATCTCCGTGCCGCCGTAGATCTCCGCCACCTTGCTGCCGGGCTTGAGCGAGGCCTGATAGGCGCCAAGTCGCATCGTGCCGCCGAGATCGCCGCCGGAAGCGCGCTTTTCCAGCTCGTTGCCGCGGAGCCACTCGGTCATCAGGCCGACGACCGGCTCGGCGGTCGGGCCGAATTCCGTCGAGCTGGCATCCTTGATGCCGGCGAGCGAACGGGCCGCCTCGATGACCGCCATCTGCATGCCGAAGCAGATGCCGAAATACGGCACCTTGCGCTCGCGGGCGAAACGGGCCGCCCGGATCTTGCCCTCGGCGCCGCGTTGGCCGAAGCCGCCGGGCACCATGATGCCGTGGATGCCTTCCAGGAACGGTGCCGGATCCTCGTGCTCGAAGATCTCGCTCTCGATCCATTCCAGGTTCACCTTCACCTGGTTGGCGATCCCGCCGTGGTGAAGCGCCTCGATCAGGGACTTATAGGCATCCTTGAGGCCGGTATACTTGCCGACGACCGCGATGGTGACTTCGCCTTCCGGATTGTGGACACGGCCCGAGATGGTGGTCCAGCGGGAGAGATCCGGCGTTTTGGCGCTGTCGAGGCCGAAGGCCGCCAGGACTTCGCTGTCGAGACCGGCCTCGTGATAGGCGAGCGGAACGTCGTAGATCGAACGGGCGTCGCGCGCCTCGATCACCGCCGTCTCGCGCACGTTGCAGAACAGGGCGAGCTTGCGGCGCTCGTCCTTCGGGATCTCGCGATCGGTGCGGCAGAGCAGGATGTCGGGCTGGATGCCGATGGAGCGCAACTCCGCCACCGAGTGCTGGGTCGGCTTGGTCTTCAGCTCTCCGGCCGACGGGATGAACGGCAGGAGCGTCAGGTGCACATAGATCGCCTGCCCCCGCTCCAGGTCGTTGCCGAGCTGGCGGATGGCCTCGAAGAATGGCAGGCCCTCGATGTCGCCGACCGTGCCGCCGATCTCGACCAGCACGAAATCGAAGCCTTCGTTGCCCGTGAGCACGAAGTCCTTGATGGCGTTGGTGACATGCGGAATCACCTGGATGGTGGCGCCGAGGTAATCGCCGCGCCGCTCCTTGGTGATGATGTCGAGATAGATGCGCCCGGTGGTGATGTTGTCGGCCTTGGTGGCCGGCACGCCGGTGAAGCGCTCGTAATGCCCGAGATCCAGATCGGTTTCAGCGCCGTCGTCGGTCACGAAGACCTCACCGTGCTGGTAGGGACTCATCGTCCCCGGATCGACGTTGAGATATGGGTCGAGCTTGCGAAGCCGAACCTTGTAACCGCGTGCTTGGAGAAGCGCTCCCAGGGCCGCCGAAGCCAGACCCTTGCCGAGCGAAGACACCACGCCGCCGGTGATGAATACGTACCGCGTCATGGACCCCTATCCATAAAGATCGGGCGCCGATTCGCAATCGCGAACTGCGTGCCCCGAAACCCATCCACAAAAAGAGAGGGCCGGAGGACCGGCCCTGCTGTTCACTTACTGCTGAGGCGCTGTGGGCGCCGGTGCCGCGGGGGCCGGAGCCGCCGGTTGGTCGCCCTGGAGTCGTTGCAGCTGCTCGAGCACGTTGCCGCCCTGCGGAGCCGCCGGGGCCTGCTGGCCCGGAGCCGGAGCCGCCGGAGCGGCGCCATCGAGGATCGAGCGCGGAGCCCGGGTCGAGGTCGCCATGACTGTCAGCGCGATGCTGGTGACGAAGAAGAGACCCGCCAGGATCGCCGTCGCGCGGGTGAGCGCATTGGCTTGGCCGCGACCGGTCATGAAGCCGGACACGCCGCCCCCGCCTCCGCCGCCGAGCCCCATGCCGCCGCCCTCGGAGCGCTGCAGAAGAACCACGCCGATCAGGGCGAGCACAATGACCAGGTGGACAATGATGAGAACTGTTTGCATCGTTTTCAAAAACCTCAAGCGGCTGCGCACAAGGCGTCAGCCGCTCGCAATCCGTTCGTTGCGGCGGCCTGTAGCATAGGTGGGCGCAGGATCAAAGACCCGCAAGACGCCTTTTCTCAGTTACCCGAGATAGGCCCCCGCGATACCCAGGAAATCGGCCGCCACGAGGCTGGCGCCGCCTACGAGAGCACCATTGACGTTGTCCACCGCCATGAGCTCGGCGGCATTCGAGGGTTTGACAGAGCCGCCGTAGAGGATGCGCACCTTGGGCGCCTCCGCCTTTCCGACCAGGCGACGCAGTTCGTCTCGGATCAGGGCGTGGACCTCCGCCACATCCGCGGCGGTCGGCGTCAGGCCAGTGCCGATGGCCCAGACGGGCTCGTAGGCGACCACGAGGTTGACGCTGTTCGAATCGACCGGGATCGAGCCGCGCAGCTGCTTGCGGACGACGGCGAGGGTCTTGCCGGATTCCCGCTCCTCCCGGGTTTCCCCGACGCACACGATGGCCGTCAGGCCGGCGCGGTGGGCAGCCACCGCCTTGGCGCAGACATCCGCGTCCTTTTCCTTGTGGTACTGACGGCGCTCGGAATGGCCGACGATCACGTAGGTCGCGCCTGCATCAGCCAGCATCTCGGCCGAGAGATCGCCCGTGAAGGCGCCCGATTCCTTGGCGTGGCAATCCTGGCCGCCGATGGCGACGCGCGAGCCGACCGACGCATAGGCCAGGACGGACACTAGCGTCGCCGGCGGACAGATTGCCAGCTCGACCTTGGCCTTCAAGCCGGGCGTGTAGCCGGCTTGGATCTCGGCCAGAACCTGGGCCGAGCTCTTCAATCCGTTCATCTTCCAGTTACCCGCCACCAGCGGGCGCGGCCTATCGACGCTCATTCACGGTACTCCTGTCACGCTTGATAATCCGGCAGTACAGAGCCTTGAGCCCTCTTTCAACCAGACTTGCCCTTTTCGTAGAGCCCCTGATCGGTTATCGGCAGGTTTAACGAGTTTTTGGAAAACGGGTTCACGATGCTTCGGAACATGCGCAAGGCTGGGCAGACTGTGGTCGGCAAAGCCATCGCCACCATCTTTTTCGGCGCCCTGATCGTCAGCTTCGCCATCTGGGGCATCGGCGACATCTTCCGCGTAACCCCTGCCTCCACGGTGGCCGAGGTCGGCAGCACCAAGATCACGGTCGACCAGGTCCGCACTGCCTATACGAATGAGCTTCAGCGGCTCGGGCGGCAGTTCCGCACCGTTATCAGCCCCGAGCAGGCCCGCGCCTTCGGCCTCGAGCAGCAGGTGATCTCCAATCTCGTGACGGAAGCCGTCATGGCCGAGCAGGCCAAGAAGATGGGCCTCTCCGTCTCTGACCAGCTCGTTGCCGGCTCGATCATGAACAATCCGGCCTTCAAGGGTGCTGACGGGCAATTCAACCGCGGCCAGTTCGATCAGGCCCTGCGCAATGTCGGTCTCTCGGAGCCCGGATTCGTGCAGGAGCAGCGCTCCGCCATGGTTCGCCTCCATCTGGCCGAGGCCATTGCCGGCGACGTCAATGTACCGATCGCCGCCAAGGAGGCCCTGCACCGCTATGGGACCGAGCGCCGCGCGGCCTCCTACCTGCTCCTGACCCCGGCCATGGCGGGCGACATCCCGGCCCCGACCGCGGAGCAGCTCCAGACCTTCTTCAACGAGCGCCGGAGCAGCTTCCGTGCGCCTGAATACCGTTCCGTATCTGCCCTGGCGCTCGATGCCGCCGCTCTCGCCAAGCCCGATTCCGTGTCCGATGCCGATGCCCGCCAGGCCTATGAGCAGCAGAAGGCCAAGTACGGCACACCGGAGCGCCGCACCATCCAGCAGATCACCTTCCCGTCCCAGGAGGAGGCCGAGGCCGCCGCCGCCAAGATCAAGGAAGGCACGACGTTCGACGCCATCGCGGCCGAGCGCAACGTCTCGCCGCAGGATCTGGAGCTTGGCACCTTCACCAAGACCGAGATGCTCGATCAGACCGTGGCGGATGCGGCTTTCGCCCTCGAGCAGAATGCCGTCAGCGCCCCGATCGCCGGCCGCTTCGGGCCGGTACTCGTGCGGGTGACACAGATCCAGCCCGAATCCGTCCGTCCCTTCGAGGAGGTGGCCGGAGAGCTTCGCCAGGACGTCGCTCAGGAGCGCGCCAAGGGTCAGATCGAGCGGATCCACGACGAGATCGAGGACCTGCGCGCCGGCGCCAAGCCTCTGGCGGACATCGCCAAGGAGAAGGGCCTCGCCCTGGTTCAGGTCCCGGCTGTCGATGCCACAGGTCGGGACAAGACGGGCAATCCAGTCAATCTGCCCGAGAAGGACGCCGTCGTGAAGGCCGCTTTCGCGTCCGACATCGGGGTCGACAATGAGCCTCTGCGCATGGCCGCGGGCTATGTCTGGTACGATGTGACCGGCATCGAAGCCTCCCGCGAGAAGAATCTCGACGAGGTTCGCGATCAGGTCGCCACCCAGTGGCGCGAAGACCAGGTGGCCCAACGTCTGTCGGAGAAGGCCAACGAACTCGCCGGACGCCTGGAGAAGGGCGAGACCATCGAGGCCGTCGCCCAGTCCGCCAATGCGCCAGTCCGGAACGCCACCGACCTCGCCCGCAACACGGCGAAGGACGATCTCACGGCGGAAGCGGTGAACCGCATCTTCTCGGTTCCGGTCGGCAAGACGGGCCATGCGGCGAACGGTACGGATGCCCGCGCGGTGTTCAGCGTCACCTCGGCCACGGTGCCGCCGCTCGTCACCACCACTCAGGCGGCGCAGAACACGGAAAACCAGCTCCGGACCGGTTTCGGCGACGACCTGCTCAACGAGTACATCGCCCAGGTGCGCCAGGATCTCGGCGTCACGATCAACCAGCAGGCGCTGCGTCGGGCAACGGGCGGCGAATCGTAGTCCCATGACGATCACGCCCGATTTCGAGACGTTCGCGGCAGCCTACGAGGCTGGGGAGGCCGGCGTCCTGCGCGCCACCCTCGTGGGCGACCTGCTCACGCCCGTGGCGGCTTTCCTGAAGCTGCGGCATGACCGCAAGGGGTCCGCCTTCCTGCTCGAATCCGTCGAAGGCGGCGCGACCCGCGGCCGCTTCTCCATGATCGGGCTCGATCCGGATCTCGTCTGGCGCTGCCAGGACGGCGTCGCGGCCATCGATCGCCAGGCGCTGAGCCGTCTTCAGGAATTCACCGTGGAGGAGACTCCGCCCCTGGAGAGCCTGCGCGCGCTGATCAAGGAAAGCGCCCTGCCCCTGTCGGACGATCTGCCGCCCATGGCGGCGGGCCTTTTCGGCTATCTGGGCTACGACATGGTGCGGCTCATGGAGCGCCTGCCCGAGCCCAATCCGGACGTGCTGAAGGTTCCCGACGCGATCCTCATCCGACCCACCGTAATGGTGGTGTTCGATGCGGTGAAGGACGAGATCTCGCTCATCACGCCCGTACGCCCGCAGGCTAGGACCTCGGCCAGGGCGGCCTTCGAGACGGCGCTCGCGCGCCTTGACGGCGTGACGGCGGCCCTCGAGCGTCCGCTGCCCATCGACGACCGCAGCGACCCGACGCAGATCCAGTTCGAGCCCCCGGTTTCGAACACGACGCCGCAGGAATTCGAGGCGATGGTCGCCCGGGCGAAGGACTACATCCGCGCCGGCGACATCTTCCAGGTGGTGCTGTCGCAGCGGTTCGAGTCGGCTTTTCCCCTGCCCGCCTTCGCGCTCTACCGCTCCCTGCGGCGCGTCAATCCGGCGCCGTTCCTGTGCTACTTGGATTTCGAGGATTTCCAGATCGTCTGCTCCTCGCCGGAGATCCTGGTGCGGGTGCGCGACGGCAAGGTCACGATCCGTCCCATCGCCGGAACGCGGCCGCGCGGCGCGACGGCCGCCGAGGATCGGGCCCATGCAGAAAGCCTGCTGGCGGACCAGAAGGAACGCGCCGAGCATCTGATGCTCCTCGATCTCGGCCGCAACGACGTGGGACGCGTGGCCGAAATGGGGTCGGTGGAAGTCACCGATTCCTTCTTCCTCGAATATTACAGCCAGGTGATTCACATCGTGTCGAATGTCGAAGGCAGGCTCGACCCGTCCTTCGACGCCCTCGACGCGCTCGTGGCGGGTTTCCCGGCCGGCACGGTCTCCGGCGCGCCGAAGGTGCGCGCCATGCAGATCATCGACGAGCTGGAGAAGCACAAGCGTGGCCCCTATGCGGGCTGCATCGGGTATTTCGGCGCCAATGGCGAGATGGATACCTGCATCGTACTGCGCACGGCCCTCGTGAAGGACGGGCGCATGGCCGTTCAGGCGGGCGCCGGCATCGTGTACGATTCCGATCCGGCCTCCGAGCAGCAGGAATGCATCAACAAGTCGAAGGCCCTGTTCCGGGCCGCCGAGGAAGCCGTGCGCTTCGCCAGCCAAGCGAGGATCGGACAATGAGCCGGGCGACGATGCTTCCCTTGACCGGGAGCGTCGCTTACGCGAACGTCGGCGCGCCATGACCCGCGTTCTCGTCATCGACAATTACGACAGCTTCACCTGGAATCTGGTGCATCTGCTCGGTCCGCTCGCGACCTCCGTCGAGGTGGTGCGCAACGATGCCATCACGACCGACCAGGTGCTCGCGTCCCGGCCGGATGCCATCGTGCTCTCTCCCGGCCCCTGCACGCCCAATGAGGCGGGGATCTGCCTCGACCTCGTGAAGCGCGTTTCGCCCGAAATCCCGACCTTCGGCGTGTGCCTCGGCCTTCAGACCATCGGGCAGGTCTTCGGCGGCACCGTCTCGCGCGCGCCCCTTCCCATGCATGGCAAGGTCTCCGAGGTGGAGCACGGCGGCCAAGCAGTGTTCCGCGGCATCAACGGACCCTTCAAGGCGACCCGCTACCACTCGCTGATCGTGGACCGCGAAACCTGCCCGGCCGACCTGCAGGTGACGGCCGAGACCGCGGACGGCCTCGTCATGGGGCTCTCGCACCGCTCGCTGCCGATCCACGGCGTGCAGTTCCATCCCGAGAGCATCCTGTCGGAGCATGGGGTGACGATCATGCGCAACTTCTTCGAACTCGCGGCGGATTGGAATGCCCAGCACCGCGCCGCCGGCGCAGCCGCTCCAGCAGGACATTGAAACCGATGGAATCGTTCAAATCCTATCTCGCCAAGGTCGCCACCGGCGCATCGCTGACGCGCGACGAGGCGCGGGATGCCTTCGACGACCTGCTCTCCGGTGAAGTGACACCCGCCCAGGGCGGCGCCTTCCTGATGGCCCTGCGGGTTCGCGGCGAGGCGCTCGAGGAGATCGTTGGCGCCGTGACGGCCATGCGCGGCCGCATGCTGCGGGTCAAGGCTCCCGAGAAGGCCATCGACATCGTCGGCACCGGCGGCGATCACAAGGGCAGCTACAACATCTCGACGCTGGCCTCGATCATCGTGGCCTCCTGCGGCGTTCCCGTGGCGAAGCACGGCAACCGGGCGGCTTCCTCGAAATCCGGCACGGCGGATGTTCTGGCAGCCCTGGGGCTGAAGCTCGGTCTCGCCCCTGAGGGGCTGGAGCGCTGCCTGAACGAGACGAATCTCGGCTTCATGTTCGCGCAGACCCACCATGCCGCCATGCGCCATGTGGCGCCGGTGCGCGTCGAGCTCGGAACCCGCACGATCTTCAACCTGCTCGGGCCGCTGGCGAATCCCGCCGGGGCGAAACGGCAGCTTCTCGGCGTGTTTTCAGAGGCTTGGCTCGAACCTCTCACGCAGGTTCTCAAGGAGCTCGGCTCCCAGAAGGTCTGGACCGTTCACGGCTCCGACGGGCTCGATGAGATGACGACCACCGGCCCGACCTTCGTGGCCGCGCTGGAGAACGGCGCGATCCGCCGCTTCACCGTGACTCCGGAGGAGGTCGGCCTGCCGACCGTGTCGCTCGACGAGCTGCGCGGCGGCGACCCTGAGCACAATGCGGCCCAGCTCCGCGCGGTCCTGGACGGGGCCCGCACGCCCTATCGCGACGTGTCCCTGCTCAACGCGGCGGCCGGCCTCGTGATCGCCGACGAGGCCGAGAATCTGCGCGACGGGCTCGACCGCGCCTCGCGAGCACTCGACAGCGGCGCCTCCAAGGCGACGCTCGAGCGCCTCGTCAAAGTCTCGAACGCTTGAGCGACCCCATGGCCGACGTTCTCAGCAAGATCGAAGCCTATAAGCGCCAGGAGATCGCGGCAGCAAAAGCGGCTGTTCCTGCGGGCGAAATCGAACGCCGCGCCCGCGCGGCTTCTGCGCCTCGCGGCTTCGCCAAGGCTATCGAGCGTCACCTCGCGGAGGGGCGGCCTGCCCTGATCGCCGAGGTGAAGAAGGCGAGCCCGTCCAAGGGCCTGATCCGCCCGGATTTCGACCCGCCGAGCCTGGCGAGGGCCTATGCCGAAGGCGGCGCCACCTGCCTGTCGGTGCTCACCGACGAGCCGTCTTTCCAGGGCAAGCCCGAATATCTGGCGCAGGCCCGCGAAGCCTCAGGCCTGCCCGCCCTGCGCAAGGACTTCCTGTTCGAGCCTTACCAAGTTTACGAGGCCCGCGCCTGGGGGGCCGACTGCATTCTCGTGATCATGGCGAGCGTCTCCGACGACGAGGCCCGCGCCCTGATCGACACGGCGCACGATCTCGGCATGGACGTGCTGGTCGAGGTGCATGACCGCGCGGAGTTGGAGCGCGCCCTGCCGCTCGACACGAAGCTCATCGGCATCAACAACCGCAATTTGCGGACCTTCGAGGTATCCCTTAGCGTCAGCGAGGAGCTGGCTCCCCTGATCCCGTCCGACCGGATCGTCGTGGGCGAGAGTGGTATCTTCACGCTGGCCGACATCGAGCGCCTGTCGAAGGTCGATATCCGCACCTTCCTCGTGGGCGAGAGCCTGATGCGGCAGGCGGACGTGGCGGCGGCGACCCGGAGGCTCCTGTTCGGCGAGGCGGCATGACGAAACTCACGCATATCGATGCATCCGGCCAGGCCAGCATGGTCGACGTCTCGGACAAGGGCGTCACCAGCCGCACCGCGATCGCCGAGGGATGCGTGGTCATGCAGGCGGAAACGCTCGACCTGATCCGCCACGGCGAGGCAAAGAAGGGCGATGTCCTGGGCACGGCCCGGCTCGCCGGGATCATGGCGTCCAAGCGCACACACGAACTCATTCCGCTCTGCCATCCACTCCTCATCTCCAAGGTGAAGGTGGATTGCGCCCTCGACGACGGCCTTCCCGGCATCCGCGTGACCGCCGAGGTGAAGGTGTCGGGCCAGACCGGCGTCGAGATGGAGGCGCTCACAGCCGTCTCCGTCGCCTGCCTGACCATCTACGACATGGTGAAGGCGGCCGATAAGGGCATGCGGATCGAACACATCCGCCTGCGGCGCAAAAGCGGCGGCCGTTCGGGGGATTTCGAAGCGCCATGAGCCTGATTTCGGTCGAGGATGCTCTCTCCCGCGTGCTGGCGAATGTCGACAAGCCGGTCGGAACCGAGCGCATCCCCTTGGCCGCCTGTGCGGGGCGGACGCTGGCTGAGGATGTCGGCGCGCTACGCGACCAGCCGCCCTTCCCGGCATCGGCCATGGACGGTTATGCGGTCCGAAGCGCCGATTGCTCCGATATTCCTGCCAGTCTCCGGATCATCGGGGAGAGCGCGGCGGGCAACCGTTTCGTCGGCACCGTCGGAGCCATGGAAGCGGTACGGATCTTCACCGGCGCGCCCGTTCCCGAAGGAGCGGACGCGGTGGTGCTGCAGGAGGATACGGAACGCTCCGGCGACCGGGTGATGGTGAAGGAAGCGGCCCGCCCCAACCGGCATATCCGCGCGGCGGGGCTCGACTTCCTCTCCGGCGACGTGCTCCTGCAGGGTGGCCTGCGTCTCGATTCCCGCCACATCGCTCTCGCAGCCGCCATGGGCCACGGAGCTTTGTCCGTCCACCGCAAGCCGCGCGTCGCAGTTCTCGCCACGGGGGACGAGCTGGTGCGGGCGGGCGAACCCATCGGCCCCGATCAGATCACGGCTTCGAGCCTTCCTGCCACGATCCTGATGGTGGAGAAGGCCGGGGCCGAAGCCATTGATCTCGGCATTGCCCGCGACACGCTCGAATCCCTCGACGAGCGCATCCAGGCGGCCAAGCATGCGCAGGCCGACATTCTCGTGACGCTGGGTGGCGCTTCCGTGGGCGAGCACGATCTCGTTCAGAAGGCTTTGAGCCACCACGGCATGGATCTCGGCTTCTGGCGCGTGGCCCTTCGGCCCGGAAAGCCGCTCATGCATGGCCGTCTCGGATCGACCCTGCTGCTGGGTCTTCCCGGCAACCCGGTCTCCTCCCTGGTCTGCGCCGTCCTGTTCCTGATCCCCGCGATTCGTGCCCTTCTGGGCGATCAGAGGGCCGCCGAAGATCCGACGGAAGATGCTATCCTGGGAGCCGATCTCCCGGCCAATCGGGAGAGGCAGGACTACATGCGTGCGGCCCTCACCCTCCAGGATGTTCCCTTGAGCCTTGCTCACGCCGCGGAGCGCGTGATGCTGCCCGTGGCGATGCCGCATCTGCTGCAGGATTCATCCATGCTGAGCATCCTGGAGCGCTCCGATGCCCTGCTCGTGCGTCCCCCTCACGCTCCGGCGGCCGCAGCAGGCGAGCCCTGCCGTATCATTCGGCTCGAGCGGTTCTGCTGATAAAACTTTATGACAGGCTCCGAATACTCAGGCTTGCGGAACACAGCAAGAACGGTTACCTTGTTCTTGATTTGTTTCAGAATCGCCTCCATAGGGGGCAGTAAGGGCCAGCCATGCTGACGCGCAAACAGCACGAATTGCTCCGCTTCATTCATGAGCGGCTGCGTGAAACCGGGGTTCCGCCATCCTTCGACGAGATGAAGGATGCGCTGGATCTCAAGTCCAAGTCGGGGATCCACCGCCTCATCACGGCGCTCGAAGAGCGCGGCTTCATCCGCCGCCTCCCGAATCGCGCCCGGGCCCTTGAGGTGATCCGCCTTCCGGAGAGCACCAGCGGGGCCGGCAGCCAGCGGCGCTTTACGCCGAGCGTGGTCGAGGGTGGCCTTGCCGGCAAGGCCAAAGCCACGCCCCAACCGGCTTCCGATCCGCGGGACCGGGAAATGTCGATCCCCGTCATGGGCCGGATCGCCGCCGGTGTGCCGATCTCGGCGATCCAGACCCGCAGCCATTCCATCACCCTGTCGGGCGATTTTCTGGCCCAGGGCGATCACTTCGCCCTTGAGGTCCGAGGCGACTCGATGGTGGAGGCCGGCATTCTCGATGGTGATCTCGTGGTGATCCGCCGTCAGGATACGGCCAATACGGGCGACATTATCGTGGCCTTGATCGACGACGAGGAAGCGACCCTGAAGCGCTTCCGCCGTCGCGGCTCCTCCATTGCGCTCGAAGCCGCCAATCAGGCCTACGAGACCCGCGTGCTCGGTCCCGACCGGGTCAAGATCCAGGGCAAGCTCGTCAGCCTGGTTCGCCGGTACTAGATTATTGCGCGCAAAAGTGGGAACCGGTTTTGCGTGAAAAGATGCGCAAAGCCCAAAACTTCAAGCATCGATGTGACTTCTAGTTCTCGTCCGGTGCTTGAAGATCTTCCTCCGGAAAATCCTGCTCCGGGACGGGCTGCGCGCGGCGTGGACGTTCCGGAGCAGGCGACATATCGGCCCGGGACGTTTCCACGCCGGACCATAGCCTGACCTCCCGTCCCTTTCGGACGGAGCGCAGTTCGATGGCCTCGGGGCTAAAGCGGACCGTCGCTGCGCCGCGCTCCTTCAGAGCATCGCCGTCCAGGACGAAGGATGCCCGGCATGTGGGCGGCGCCTTGAGCCGCGTGACGATCACCGCGGCGCGCCGGCAATCCTCCTCGAAAGCCGAAAAATCCTGGACGAAGGCGATCCATCGTCCGCCCGACGCCGCGACCACGCAGCCCGCGGCATCGCATTTCGCCTCCTGCCTGAGGCTTTCGTCATCGGCGCTTCTCGCATCCCCATCGGCGCGCAGCCATTGCTCCAAGACGAAATCAGATGGACGCCCGACGAGCGACAGCCGCCCCCCCTTGCCGCGAATGGCCGCCCCCGCCCCGTCCCTGTCGATGAAGACATCGTAGCGATCCGGCGTCGCGGCGAAGGCCAGTCCGCGCCGGCGGGCACGACGGCGAACCACCGCAGGGCCGACGCGGGAATGGATACGAGGACCAGCCCAAGGCTCAGGAGAACGAGAGCCGCGCTCCCCAGGGCCGGGACGATCAGGGTCGAGCCGCTGAAGCCGCCGACCCAGGCCGAGACGTCGAGGACCTGCGACACGGCCGCTCCCATCAGTTGCCAGATCGGACGGTCGAGACCGAAAGGATAGGCGAGCACGCCGAGAACAGCGGACGGCATGACGATCAGCGAGACGAGCGGCAGAGCGAGCGCATTGCCGATAAGGCCATAGGGATTGAGGCTCTGGAAATGGTAAGCCGCGAAGGGAGCCGTTGCGAAACTCGCCACGAGCGTCGTCGTGACGAGGCCGAGCATGGCCCGACCGATCCATATGACGCCTCGCGCTACGATCCCGCCGCCCGCTCCTTCCCATTTCGGCCCGTGCATCATGGGCACGAGCGCCATCATGGCGGCAACGGCGGCGAAGGACATCTGAAAGCTCGGCCCGAGCAACGCCTCCGGTTCCCGCGCCAGAACGATGAGCGCGGCGATCGACAGGTTGCGGATGCTCAAGGCGGGACGGTCCACGAGAACAGCGCCGAACATCACGAGCGTCATGATGAGCGAACGCTCGGTAGCGACATCCGAGCCCGAGAAGATGCAGTAGATCGTGGCTCCGATCATGGCCGCAAGGGCGGCGATCTTCTTCACCGGCCAGAGCAGCGCGGCACCTGGGGCAAGGGCGAGGAGCGCCCGCACGAGCCAGAAGAAGGTGCCTGCGGCCAGCACCATGTGCAGGCCCGAGATCGACACGATGTGATATATTCCCGCGCCGCGAAGCACGTCGTTCGTCGGCTCCGGAATGAGGCCGCGCTTGCCGGTCACCAGTGCGGCGCCGACGCCTCCGGCAGCCCCGCCGATCGACACCGCGATGCGTTCGGTCAGCGCGTTACGCGCCTCGTCGACGCGGGCCGCCAGCCGAAGCGACCAGTCCGGCCTTTCGGACGTGTCGATCCGGCGCACCGGCCCGACCATGGAACCCACGGCGCCGATTCCCTTGAAAGAGGCATCGCGGGCGAAATCGTACCCGCCGGGCCATGCCGCTTGGGGCGGCGGAAGAAGCCGCGCCGTGCCGGCAATGAGCTGACCGGGAGACATACCCTCGCCGCTGCGCACGGAAACGCGTACCCGCTCGGGACGCTCGGCATCTGCCACACCCTTCATCCCGGTCACGCGCAGGAGCAGCCGCTTTCCACCCTCCCGCTCCTCGATGGTTTCGATGAAGCCCGTGACCGGCGCGATCACGAGGCGGGTCAGAGCGGGCGCCGCTACGCTCCGGGTGCGAATGACGCCCGCCGTGAAACCTGCAAAGAGCGCCGCCAGCGCTATCATCATTGAGAAGACCGCCAGATTTCGGCGAAAGCCGATCGCGGCGGCGCTGAAAAGCGTGAATGTGACAACCGGCGCCCAGAGGGCCGGCGCCCCCTCGGCCTGGAAGAACAGCACGATGCCGATGCCGAAGAAGATCGCGATCCACGGGAAAAGCCGGCGCTGCTCGACCTCCAGGGAAATGTTCCGGGATAGCCAGCTCCGGCCGTCCGGAAGGGCCCAGGTTGCAGGAAGACTCCAAGGCGACGGAAACGCGATACTCCGCGCCATGCTGCGCGGGATCCTGCGGGGCTTTCCTTGGTTGTCTTCCATTGGGCTTCGGCTTAACGCGGGTTCGGTTGCATGCTAGACGACCGCACGCTCCGGCCCAAACCGCCCTGTGGATTGAGTCGGATGACGCTGCGGATGGAAAAGCCGCGCGGCCACACGTTTTTACTCAAGGTTTCCTGCGATGACCGTCGTCACCCGCTTCGCCCCCTCTCCCACCGGCTTCCTGCACATCGGAGGGGGACGCACGGCCCTGTTCAACTGGCTCTATGCCAAGCGGCATGGGGGCAAGATGCTGCTGCGCATCGAAGACACGGACCGGGAACGCTCCACGGACGCCGCCATCGCGGCCATTCTGGATGGCCTGAAATGGCTCGGCCTCGATTGGGACGGAGACGTGGTCTACCAGTTCTCCCGTGCCGCCCGTCACAAGGAGGTGGCCGAGAGCCTTCTGGCGCAGGGGCGCGCCTATTACTGCTATGCCAGCCAGCAGGAGCTGGAGGAGATGCGCGAGACCGCCCGCAAGGAGGGCCGTCCCCTGCGCTATGACGGACGCTGGCGCGACCGCGATCCGTCCGAAGCGCCCGCAGGCGTCAAGCCGGTGATCCGCCTCAAGGCGCCGACCGAGGGCCAGACCGTGGTGGAGGACGAGGTGCAAGGCCGGGTCGTGTGGCAGAACAAGGATCTCGACGACCTCGTTCTCCTGCGCTCGGACGGCACGCCCACCTACATGCTCGCCGTGGTGGTGGACGATCACGACATGAACGTGACCCACGTCATTCGCGGCGACGATCACCTGACCAACGCGGCACGCCAGACCCAGATCTATCAGGCGCTCGGCTGGGACGTGCCGAAGATGGCCCATATCCCGCTCATCCATGGTCCCGACGGAGCCAAGCTCTCGAAGCGGCATGGCGCACTCGGCGTCGAGGCCTATCGCAGCATGGGCTATCTGCCGGAG
Organism: Microvirga mediterraneensis; assembly: GCF_013520865.1. Classification (NCBI taxonomy): domain Bacteria; kingdom Pseudomonadati; phylum Pseudomonadota; class Alphaproteobacteria; order Hyphomicrobiales; family Methylobacteriaceae; genus Microvirga; species Microvirga mediterraneensis. The sequence goes on along the minus strand of NZ_JACDXJ010000001.1, from coordinate 3,035,737 downwards.
GCCCTGCGCAACTATCTCGTCCGTCTCGGCTGGAGCCATGGCGACCAGGAGATTTTCTCCACTCAGGAGATGATCGACGCCTTCGATCTCGGCAGCATCGGCCGGTCGCCGGCCCGCTTCGACTTCGCCAAACTGGAGAACCTCAACGGCCATTACATGCGCCAAGCCGACGACGAGCGGCTGGTGCAGGCCCTCGAGGACCTGCTGCCGGAGCTCGACAAGGACGAACACCATCTCGGACGCACCCTCAAGCCAGCCCTGCGCGAAAAGCTGCTCGCCGCCATGCCGGGCCTGAAGGAACGCGCCAAGACCCTCGTGGAACTGCTCGACAGCGCCTATTACCTCTATGCGCAGCGGCCGCTGCACATGGACGAGAAGGCGACGAGCCTGATCGCGGACGGCCGGACGCGCCTCGCCGGCCTTCCCGAGCGGCTCGAAGCCGTTTCCGACTGGTCGGCCACGAGCGTGGAAGCGATCGTGCGCGAGCACGCCGAGGCCATCGGGGCCAAGCTCGGCCAAGTCGCGCAGCCTCTCCGGGCCGCCCTGACGGGACGGGCCACCTCGCCGGGAATCTTCGACGTGATGGTGGTTCTCGGCAAGGACGAAACCCTGTCGCGCCTGCGCGACCAAACCAAGGATGCGCCTGCTGCATAGCAGGCGTTTCTCGCCTTTAGACGTGCTTGCTCCGTTCCCACGGATAAGCTACCCAGGGCGCCATCATCCTCCCGACCGACCGGCAAACCTCGGTTCCGCAACCCCGGAGGCCTTCTCCGATCCACCGGTTGCACTAGGTTCTGCCCGGCCTCCGTTTTGAAAGGGCCATGACGCATGAGTTCCAACACCAGCACCGTCACCGTCGACAACAAGTCCGTGGAACTGCCGGTCAAAGAAGGCACCATCGGCCCGAGCGTCATCGACATCTCGAAGCTCTACGGTCAGACCGGGATGTTCACCTACGATCCCGGCTTCACCTCGACTGCCGCGACCGAGTCGAAGATCACCTATATCGACGGCGACAAGGGCGTCCTGCTCTATCGCGGCTATCCCATCGACCAGCTGGCCGAGCACGGCGACTTCCTCGAGACCTGCTACCTGTTGCTCTACGGAGAGCTGCCGACCGCCGCCCAGAAGGCCGATTTCGACTATCGCGTCACGCGCCACACCATGGTGCACGACCAGATGAACCGGTTCTTCACCGGCTTCCGCCGCGACGCGCACCCGATGGCGATCATGGTCGCTTCCGTGGGCGCCCTCTCGGCCTTCTATCACGATTCCACCGACATCTCGGATCCGCACCAGCGCATGATCGCGTCGATGCGCATGATCGCCAAGATGCCTACGCTGGCCGCCATGGCCTACAAGTATTCGATCGGCCAGCCCTTCGTGTATCCGCAGAACGAGCTGGACTATACGTCCAACTTCCTGCGCATGTGCTTCGCGGTCCCGGCCGAGGAATACAAGGTCAACCCGGTGCTCTCGCGGGCGCTGGACCGGATCTTCATCCTGCACGCCGACCACGAGCAGAACGCCTCGACCTCGACCGTGCGTCTCGCCGGCTCCTCGGGCGCCAACCCCTTTGCCTGCATCGCTGCCGGCATCGCCTGCCTGTGGGGACCGGCTCACGGCGGCGCCAACGAAGCGGCCCTCAAGATGCTGGAAGAGATCGGCACGCCCGACCGCATTCCGGAATACATCGCCAAGGCGAAGGACAAGAACGATCCGTTCCGCCTCATGGGCTTCGGTCACCGGGTCTATAAGAACTACGACCCGCGCGCGCGCATCATGCAGAAGACCACCCACGAGGTTCTCAACGAACTCGGCATCAAGGACGACCCGCTCCTCGACGTGGCCGTGGAACTCGAGCAGATCGCCCTGAAGGACGAATACTTCATCGAGAAGAAGCTCTACCCGAACATCGACTTCTATTCGGGCATCACCCTCAAGGCGATGGGCTTCCCCACGTCCATGTTCACGGTGCTGTTCGCGCTGGCCCGCACGGTCGGCTGGATCGCCCAGTGGAGCGAGATGATCGAGGACCCGTCCCAGCGCATCGGCCGCCCGCGCCAGCTCTACACGGGCGAACGGGAACGCGACTACGTGACGGTCGCGCAGCGCGGCTAAGACGGGCGGACATGCTGATAATGGAAAAGGGGCCGAAAGGCCCCTTTTTTCTTATGCACCGGTTCTAAATCGAAGGCTCAGGCCCGCAGCCTCGAACCCAGCACCTCTTCCACAATCCGTGCCGCTCGCTCGCTCGGCGCCTCGTCGCCGATCTTCATCAGCACGTCGAGCTTGCCGAAGGCCTGCAGCTGCCGTTGCCGCTCCGGGGTATCGCGGAGAAGCGGCAGAAGTGCATCGGCCAGCTTCTCGGGCGTGCAATCCCACTGAATCAGCTCCGGGATGACGTTCTCGCCGAGGACCAGGTTTGTCAGCACGATGGACGGGGCCTTGATGAGGTATTTCAGCACTTCCTCGATCTTCGAGACTCGGTAGGCGACGACCATCGGCACGCCGGAGAGCCCAAGCTCCAGCGTCACGGTACCGGAGGCGGCGAGCGCTGCGTCCGCCTGACGGAAAGCGGCCCATTTGGCCGCTTCGCCCTCCACGATCCTTGGCTTCACGCTCCAGGTTTCCGCCCGTGTCCTGATCTCCTGCGTAAGGTGCGGGACTGCCGGAATCGTGACCTCGAAAGGACGCGGGGCGCGGTTCGCCAGCAGCGCCAGAGCCTCGCCGAAGGGCTCCATGAGACGGCTGACCTCGGAGCGGCGGCTGCCCGGCAGAACGAGCAGCTTGATCGGGCCTTCATCCGTCCGTTCGCCCGGCGCGGGCCTGATCTCGCCAAGCCGCTCGATCAACGGGTGCCCGACATAGGTCGTCGGCGGGCCGCCGAGGCGCCGATGCGCCTCCGGCTCGAAGGGCAGCAGGGCCAGCAGGTGATCCACATAGATCCGCATCTTCGGTGCGCGGCCGGGCCTCCAGGCCCAGACGGAGGGGCTGACGTAATCGACGATCGGGATCTCCGGCGCCCGCCGCCGGACGGCTTTGGCGACTCGGTGCGTGAAATCCGGACTGTCGATAATGACGAGCATGTCGGGTTTCGCTGCGACCACCGCGTCGGCCGTGAACTGGATGCGCTTCAGGATCGAGGGAAGCCGGGCAATCACCGCGGAGAAACCCATCACGGCGATCTCCTCGAGCGGGAACAGGCTTTTCAGGCCTTCCCGTTCCATCGCATGTCCGCCAACCCCGCCGAACCGCAGGCGCCCGTTGCCGAGCCTCGCCTTCAGGGAGCGCATCAGCTTGGCGCCGAGCTGATCGCCCGATTCCTCGCCAGAGACGATCCAGATCGTGAGCGGCTTTTCCTCAGCCAAGGGCATCCTCCATCCAGGGAAGGTCGACGGCCACGAGGAACAGGCCGAGACGATCCGCCGTGCGCAAGGTCTTTTCCTGCTCCAGCACGAAGGTGGAGCCTGCCCCCACGGCGATGCCGGAGAGGCCCGCCCTGGCGGCCTCGGTGACGGTGCGAGGACCGATGGTCGGCATGTCGACCCTCAGGTCCTGACCGCGCTTGGCGGCCTTAATCAGCACCCCACCCTCCTCGCGCCGGCGAAGGCCGAACCAGGACTGGCGCATCTTCATGACCCGCCGGATCATCCGGTCGGTACCTTCCGGCCCCTCGATCGCCAGGACATGTCTGCGGGCGATGACGGCGCCCTGACCGATATCGAAGGCCGACAGGGATTTGAGGAGATCGAGACCGACGGTGACAGCTTCGCGATCGTCCGCATTGGGCGAGTGTGTACCGCTCAACGACCGGGAAGCGACGAGATCGGGCGCGAGCTCATGGGCGCCCACGACCCGGTGGCCGCGCTCTTCCAGCAGCATCACGGCCCCACGCAGGACCTGATCGTCGCCGCGGGTGATGACCTCCTTCACCTCGTGCATATTGCGCAGAAGCGAATAGGCGCTCAGGAGCGCGGAGAAGCCGGGACGACGGACAGCCCCGACGAGAGAGACGGCCTGCGGCCTCCACCCCTCCAGGGTGCTCATGATGGTCTTGAGGTCGAGAAGATCGACGGTGGCATGGGCGCGGCGGCGCAGCTCCGCTTCCGCGAAGCCGCGGAAGGCCAGAACCCGCACTTCCTGTCCCGTCCGCTCGAGGTGGTCCACGAGTTGGATGGGAAGCTGCCCGGCCCCGGCGAGAATCGCAATCGGGCCTGACGGCATCAGCTTGCCGAGCTGACCGGATCCCGCGGCGTGCAGATCGCGCGGTCGCCGCCCTCACGGATGAAGTCGAGGATCTCGTGCACGAAGGGATGCTCGTCGAACTCGCCGGCCACGTCCTCGACCCGCTCGGACAAGGTGCCCTCATCGGCGAACAGAAGGCGATACGCCCGACGAATGTCGTGGATCTGCTCGCGGGTGAAGCCGCGGCGGCGCAGGCCTATGATGTTGAGACCGGCCAGATGCGCCCGGTTGCCCATGGCCATGCCGTAGGGGATAAGGTCGTTCTCCAGGCCCGACATGCCGCCCACGAACGCGTGGGAGCCGACACGGGCGAACTGGATCACGGCTGAGCCGCCGCCGAAGATCACGAAATCACCCACGGTGACATGGCCCGCCAGCATCACGTTGTTGGACAGGATGCAGTCGTTGCCGACCTTCGTGTCGTGGCCCACATGCGAGTTGGCCAGAAAGGTGCAGCGGTCGCCGATCACCGTGCGCAGCCCGCCGCCTTCCGTGCCGGGGTTCATGGTCACGCCTTCGCGGATCATGCAATCGGCGCCGATCTCGAGCGTCGAGGCCTCGCCCTTGTACTTCAGGTCCTGCGGGATATGGCCGATGGACGCGAACGGGAAGATCCGCGTCCGTGGGCCGATCGTCGTCCGCCCGGCCAGAGCCACGTGGCTCATGAGCTGGCTGCCTTCGCCCAGTTCGACCTCAGGGCCTACCGTGCAGAAGGGGCCGATCCTGACGCCCTGGCCGATCTTCGCGCCGTCTTCGACGACGGCGGTCGGATGAATCACGGTTTCCATTATTCGAGCACCAGCATGGCACTGACTTCGGCTTCGCAGACGAGGGTGCCGTCCACCTTGGCCTCGCCCTTGTACCACCACATGTTGCGGCGGTTGTTCAGCTTGCGCATGTGGAACTCGACCCGGTCTCCGGGCTCGACCGGCCTGCGGAATTTCACCTTGTCGATGGTCATGAAGAACACCTGCTTCGGCTTGGCCTGCTCGGCCATCTTGGCCTTGACGCAGATGGCGCCTGCCGTCTGGGCCATGGCCTCGATCAGGAAAACGCCGGGAAAAATGGGCCGAGACGGGAAATGGCCCGTGAATTGTGGCTCATTGAAGGTGACATTCTTGATGCCGATGCACGAATTGTCGCCGTCGATCTCGATGATCTTGTCGACCAGGAGAAAGGGATACCGGTGCGGCAGAAGCTCCAGAATCTCCATGATATCGGCGGTTTGAAGCGTGGTGGGCGCTTCGGACATGACGTGAACTCCAGGCGGTAGTGGATGCCTTCAACGAACGCTATGAAGACGCATCGTCGTCTTTGGCGGAATCGCCCCGGGATGCAAGCTTTTTCAGGGCCGTGATCTCGCGGAACCAGTCCCGCATGGGTCGGGCAGGAGTACCGCCCCACCGGGCACCGGGCGGGACATCGCCGTTGACGCCACTGGTTGCGGCGATCTGGGCTCCCATGCCGATCCGCACATGGCCCTTGACGGCAACCTTTCCGCCGAGAGCTACGTAATCCTCGATCGTCGTGGAACCGGCAATACCCACTTGGGCGACAATGACGCAATGGCGGCCGATCACCACGTTGTGGGCGATCTGTACGAGGTTGTCGATCTTCGTGCCTTCCCCGATGACCGTGTCGCGGCTGGCGCCCCGGTCCACGGTCGAGTTGGCGCCGATCTCCACATCGTCCTGGATGATGACCCGACCGACCTGGGGCACTTTCAGGTGCCCCTGCGGCCCCATGGCGAAGCCGAACCCATCCTGCCCGATGCGCACGCCCGGATGAAGGATGACCCGGTTGCCGAGGAAGGCATGGGACACCGTCACGTGGGCGGCAATAGAGCAGTCGCGGCCGATTTTGACGTGGGCACCGATGACCGAATGGGCACCGATCAGGGTGCCGGCCCCGATCTCCGCATGGGGGCCGACGACCGCACCGGGATCGACCCGTACCCCGTGCTCCAGCCGTGCGGACGGGTGGACGAAGGATCCCGGCGAGATTCCCGTCGACGCGAAGGAGGATTCCGGCCGCATGGAAGACGGGAATAGGATCGCGAGCACCTGGGCGAACACCCGGTAGGCCTGCGGGGTGACGATCGCTACGGTCTGGGGCGGAACCTTCGCGGCGTAGCGCGGCGTCACGAGACAGGCCCGTGCCTGCGTCGCCGCCAAGGCGCCCACATAGGCCGGGTTGTCCATATAGGCGAGATCGCCAGGGCCGGCGCTCTCCAGCGGAGCGACGCCCTTAAGCAAAAACTCCCCGTCGATACCGTCGGGGAGCGTTGCCTTTGCCATCTCCGCCACCTGACGCAAGGTCAACGTCTGGGTTTGCGGAAAGAAATTGGATTCTGTCATGTAAAATAAGTGAGGGCGCCCATCGGCGCCCTCTCCGATTAGAAGCGAGTGCCGCCCGTGAACCGGAAGGCCTGGGTGCGGTCCTCGCCGACCCGGGTTCCGTCCGGAAGGAGCCTGCCCTCTTCCTTGGAGAGCGCATAGGCGTAATCGAAGCGGATCGGACCCAGCGGCGAGCTCCACAGGATCGAAGCACCGATGGAGGAGCGGATCACCTTGCTGTCGAGAACGTTGATGCAGTTCTGCGGCACGTTGGGATTCTGCACGCAGGTATCGGCGGGATCGAAGATGCTGCCGGTGCTCGTGCCGAACCTGGTCGGGCCTTCGTAGCCGAACAGCGTACCGGCATCGGCGAAGACCGCGCCCTTCAGGCCCAGCTCGCGCGGCAGACCCCAGATCGGGAACTGCATTTCGAGCGAGCCGCCGAAATACGTGGTGCCGCCGACGGCGTTCGCACGGCTGTCGAGGCTCGAGATGTCACGCGGACCGATGCCGTTCGGGGCGAAGCCGCGAACCAGCGACGGGCCCATGAAGAAGTGGTCGACGATGCGCAGGTCGCCGTTGTCGCCGCCATCGCTGCCGCTGTCGAAGCCCATGATGTGACCGCCCTGGACACGGGCGATACCGACCACGTCCTCGAACAGCTCGCGGTAGTAGCGCGCGTCACCCGTCACGCGGAAGTAACGCGAGTCGCCGCCGAGGCCGGCGAAGTCCGTCTTCACTTCGGCGTAGAAGCCGTTGCGCGGCTCCCGGATATTGTCGAGGGTGTTGTAGTTGAAGGTCAGGCCGGCAAGCGACGTGATGGTGTCGCCCTGCGATTGCTTGATGGCCAGGGAGGCTTCACCGTTGCCTTCGCAGAAGGCGCGGTTCGGCACGCCGTCTGCGTTCAGCAGCGTGTAGCCCGGGATCGGAGCCGAGCAGTCGTTATAGGGCTGCTTCAGATCGTTCGGGATGTCCACGGACTGCTGATAGAGCGAGTAGCGGGCCGTGATCGAGAACTCTTCCGTGATCGGAAGGCCGAGGCGCAGCGTACCGCCGGTCATGCGGTTCTCGTAACGGGCATACCGGGTCTGGTCGCTGAACTTCGAGAACAGGTCGATACCGGCCGACATCCGGTAGCCGAGGAAATACGGCTCCGTGAAGGAGAAGTCGACGCCGTGGGCGCGCTGGCCGAGCTGACCGGCCAGACGAACGAACTGGCCACGGCCGAGGAAGTTGGTCTCGGTGACCGAGACTTCGCCGATGAAGCCATCCGCTGTCGAGTAACCGCCCGAGATGGCGAACGAACCGGTGGACTGATCCTCCACATCCACGTTCACGACCACGCGGTCGGCCGAGGAGCCCGGCTCGTTCGAAATGCGGACGCGCTTGAAGTATCCGAGGTTGTTCAGGCGGCGCTCGGCGCGATCGACCAGAACCTGGTTGTAGGCATCGCCCTCGCCCAGCTCGAACTCGCGACGGACCACGTAGTCGCGCGTACGGCTGTTGCCGCGCACGTTGATGCGCTCGATGTAGATCCGCGGACCTTCCTCGATCACGTAGGAAACGTTGACCGTACGGGTCGAAGGATCGCGCGTGCCGACCGGACGCACCTGGGCGAAGGGATTGCCCTGACGAGCCACGTTCGTGGTCAGAGCCTGAACGGACTTCTCGACGGATTCAGCGTTGTAGGTCGAACCCTCGGAACTCACGATGCCCCTGCGCACGGCCTCGGCATCGACGCCGGTAAGGCGCGGATCGACGCTCACATTGCCGAAGCGGTACTGCTCACCTTCGTTGACCGTGATCGTGATCACATAGCCGCCGGCATTGGGATCGAACTGAACGTCGCTGGAGACGAGCTGGTAATCCGCGTAGCCGTTCTTCAGGTAGTAACGGCGAATGAGATCCAGGTCGTTCGAGAGGCGATCCGGATCGTAGACGTCGGTGCTCTTGAGGAAGCTCAGGAGATTCGTCTCGGTGGTCTGCATGATGCCGCGCAGGCGGCTGGACGAGACCTGGGCGTTTCCGACGAAGCGGATATCCTTCACGCCGGTCTTGTCACCCTCGTTGATGGTGTAGACCACATCGACCGTGCCGTTCGGCAGGTCGACCAGACGAGGCGTCACCTGAGCGAGGCCACGGCCCGAGCGGCGATAGACTTCGAGGATTCGCTGGACGTCGGCATCGACGGCCGCCTGGCTGTAGGGCGCACGGGCCCGAGCCTGAAGCTGGTCCTCGATCAGGGCCTTCTCGACCCGCTTGTTACCTTCGACGACAACCCGGTTGACGATGGGGCCCTGCGCGGCCGAAGCGCGGCGGTTGCCCGGAGCCATCTGCTGCGCGAACGCGCTCTGCCCGGCAGTAATCCCGGCCATGAGCGCGCTGATCGCGACAATGGCGGTAGTGGCCGGCTTTTTCCGGCGAGGCGTGGTCGTCGACATCATCAACTGGCCCGTTCTTTATATTCTGTCCCTAGCGAGGAGGCCCCGCAGGTTGGAGACGAGAGCCGCCAACCTTATCTGTGTGGACCGCTTGTACAAACTTTCGCCGTCATTGCAAACGGCACATCCACAACAGAGTACCAATTTTTAAGGAGCGTGGCGTCCTTGTCACGATCCCCGGGCCAGAAAACTGGTGCCAAGGTGAACAAGATCATTCCAGGTGGCGAACAGCATGAGCATCGCCACAAGGGCAAACCCTATTCTGAAGCCGATTTCCTGGGCTTTCTCGCTCAAAGGACGCCCGCGAACCGCCTCAATGGCATAGAACAGAAGATGGCCGCCATCCAGCAGCGGAATGGGAAATAGGTTAATAAGTCCGATCGAAACCGACATGAATCCGATCAGGCTGACCAGGCTGTACACTCCTCCCACGTCGAACGCGGTCCCCGAGGCCCTTGCGATTCCGATGGGACCGGAGAGCTGATCGGTCGATTCCCAGCCCATGGCCAGGCGACGGATGAAGTTGAGCGTCCTCTCGACGAGGCTCCAGGTTTCACCCACGGCGGCCTTGACGGCTCCCCACGGGGAATAGGTCAGGCGCTTGATCGCCGCGGGATCGCGCGAGGCTTCGACCCCGAGAAGCCCGATGCGCTGCTTGCCGAAGGGGCTGGTCCGCTCGACGAGATTCGGCGTTGCCGTAAGGGCAACCATCTGACCGTTGCGCTCGACCGTGAAGTCGAGAGGCTCTCCGGCGCTGGAGCTCACGATCAGCTGCATGTCGGCGAAGGTCTGGATCTGCCGGCCGTCGACGGTCAGAATCAGGTCCTTGGGCTGGAAGCCCGCCTTCTCCGCCGCGCTGCCGGGCTGGACCGCCTCGATTCTCGGCTCCAGAACCTGCCGTCCGCTGAAGTAATTGAAGCCCGCGAAGATGGCGATGGCCAGGATGAAATTGGCGATGGGACCCGCCGCGACGATAGCGGCCCGCTTGGCGACATTCTGGTGGGGAAAACTGATCGACCGCTCCGCCAGGGGCATGCGGTCGAGCTCATCCTGGTCCGGGACGCTCGCGGCATTGAGGTCGCCGACGAACTTGACGTAGCCGCCCAGGGGAATCGCGCAGATCTTCCAGCGGGTCCCCTTCTTGTCGGTCCAGCCGATCAGCTCGCGCCCGAATCCGATGGAAAAAGCCGTCACGCCGACGCCGCACAGGCGACCGACCCAGAAATGGCCGAACTCGTGGATGAACACCACGACCGTGAGAACCACCAGGAAGGAGATCAGGGTCAGGAACAGCGAGCCTGTCGCACCGCTGATCGTCGCAAGAAAATCCATCGTCATCCCTTTCGCGGGCTCTAGAGCCGCGTCGCTTCAGCATAGGTCGGAATGAGCTGCCGTGTCACTTGCCGGGCCTCCTGGTCGATTCCGAGGGCCTCCGCCACGGTCGCCGGTGCGGAGATCCGTCTTCCCAAGAAAGTGGAGCAGACGCGCTCAACCATCTCTGAGATATCATAGAATCTGATATGACCTGCCATATAGGCTTCAACGGCGATCTCATTGGCGGCATTCAGGATGGTGGGCATTGCCCCCCCGGCCCTGAGTGCCGCCCTAGCCAGAGATAGGCACGGAAACCGCTCTTCGTCAGGCCGCTCGAAGCTTAATCGTCCGATCGCGGCAAGATCGAGACGGGGCAGGTCCATCGTCAGGCGCCCCTTGTCGCGCAAGGCGTTGGCGATCGGGACCTTCATATCCGGAAGGGCAAGCCCGGCCGTAACGGCACCATCGCTCCACTGCACGAGGCCATGGACGATCGCCTCCGGGTGAACGAGAACGTCGAGCCGCCCCTCCTCGAGGTCGAACAGGTGATGCGCCTCGATCAGCTCGAGGCCCTTGTTCATCAAAGTGGCCGAGTCGATGTTGATCTTCGATCCCATCGACCAGACCGGATGAGCCGATGCCTCCTTGGCACTGGCTTTCGCGATGTCCTCCCTCGTCCAGGAGCGGAAGGGGCCGCCGGACGCGGTTATCACCGCCTTTTCCACATCCCTGCCGAGGCCCGCCGCAAGAGCATGATCCAGGGCGTTATGCTCGGAATCCACCGGCATGACCACGACGCCCAAGCGGCGGGCATCGGCCATGAAGGCGGCGCCCGCGCTGACGAGGCTTTCCTTGTTGGCGAGAGCGATCCGACGTCCCGGCTTCAACGCCGCATGGGTCGGAGCCAGACCGGCCGTGCCGCTGATGGCGGCCAGGACGATGTCGCTATCCCGCTCAGCCGCTTCGAGTACAGCGGATTGCCCCGCACCGTTCCCGATTCCGGTCCCGGACAGGGCTTCCCTCAGCGCCTCGCCGCCTCGCTCGTCGGCCAAAGCGGCGAACCGGGCCCCCAGCATCCGGGCGACCTTCGCCAGAGCAGCGGCATCACGCCCGCCGACGACGGCCTGAACGCGAAACTCGTCCCGATGGGCCAGAACGACGTCAGCCGTCGAGCGGCCGATCGAACCGGTGGCTCCGAGAATCGTAAGGGATCGGGTCATCAAAGCCTATGGAATGAAATGAATCGTCGAAAGAACGGCCGCAACGATGAGACAGACGGCCCAAAAGCCATCCAGACGATCCATCACGCCGCCATGGCCAGGGATAAGATGGCTCGAATCCTTGACGTTGCAATGGCGCTTGAGAGCCGACTCACCGAGATCTCCGATCTGGCTCGCGACCGATGCGACAACGGAAAGCACGGCCGTGCCAAGAAGGCCGAAGGGCAGGTTCAGACCATAATTCTGCCCCGCCCAGGCGACCAGCACCCCGCCCAGGGCCGCGGCAACGACGCCGCCTATGAATCCTGACCAGGTCTTCTTCGGGCTGATCGGCGGACAGAGTTTCGGGCCGCCGAACGTCCGCCCCGTGAAATACGCGGCGATATCCGTGGCCCATACGACGGCGAACATCCACAGAAGACCCAGAATGCCGAGTTCGGGGTGGTCGCGCACAATCGGCGGAACGAGAATGATCGGCAATGCGTAGAGGAAGCCCGATGCAGACCAGATTCTGCTGGCGGCGCCGCGCGTCAGGAGCGTGCCCGCGGCCAGGAAGAACAGCCCCGCAGCAAGGAAGAGGACTGTCCTCGCTTCGGACAGGAAAAGAGTGGTCAGAACCCCAAGGCCGATCGCGAGGACGCCTTGGACCGGCAGACGCGGCTCCACGCCCGTCATACGGGTCCATTCGATCATGATGGCGATGCCGGCCGCCAACCAGAACAGGGCGAAGGGCCACCCGCCCCAATAAGCCGTCAGCAGAGCTATGGCGACCATGACGAGTGCGGACAGAACCCGTGCCGTCAGTTCCTTGGATGGGGCCGGCTTGGAGATGGGTGGCGAACTGGAGTCTTGGTCCGAGACCATCATCAGCCTGCCCGGGCGCTCAGGCCGCCGAACCTGCGGTCACGCCTGACATATTCGTCAATGGCCGACTTGAATGCAGCCTCGTCGAAATCCGGCCAGAAGCACGGCAGGAAAACGAATTCGGAATAAGCGGTCTGCCACGTAAGGAAGTTCGACACCCTCTGCTCGCCCGAGGTCCTGATCACAAGATCCGGATCGGGAATATCACGGGTATCGAGGGCCATCCCAATCATAGCCATATCGATATCGGCCGGGTCGAGCGCCCCTTCCTTCCCCCTGCGCGCAAGAGCCCGCCCGGCGCTCACGTTTCCCGGGCGCCCGCCATAATTGAATGCGATGACGAGCGTCAGGCCTGTATTGGACCGGGTGAGATGCTCCGCCTCATCAAGCAGCAGGCGGATGTCGGATGCCAACCCTTCGCGCTCGCCGATGATCCGGACCCGGATATTGTTGGCGTGAAGCTCGGCCAGATCGTGCCTGACGAAACGCTTGAGCAGGCCCATGAGGTAGGACACCTCATCGGCGGGTCTGCGCCAGTTCTCGGCTGAGAAGCTGTAAACCGTCAGGTATCCGATGCCGAGATCCGTCGCGGTCCGCACCGCACGGCGGATTGCCTCGATCCCCTTCCGATGCCCTTCGAACCGGGGCAGCCCTTTCTGAGCGGCCCAGCGTCCGTTTCCATCCATGATGATGGCAACATGGCTTGGCATCCCCTCGCCCGCCTCTTGCTGTGCGAGGATGGGGGCCGACCGCTTGGCTTCGCCGCTCATATTTCCGTCCCGATGCGCGTCTGAGGATCAAACGTGCATGATTTCCTTTTCCTTGGTCACCAGAAGGGTATCGATCTCGGCTACGAACTGATCGGTGGCCTTCTGAACCTGGTCCGCGTGACGCTTGCCGTCATCCTCGCTGATCGCGCTGTCCTTCTCAAGCTTCTTGAGGAGGTCGAGGCCGTCGCGTCGCACATGGCGGACGGCGATCTTCGCTTCCTCGGCGTATTTGTGGGCGACCTTCACCATCTCCTTGCGGCGCTGCTCGTTCATCTCAGGGATGCGGAGGCGGATCACCTGACCCTCAGTCTGGGGGTTGAGACCGAGGTCCGACTCCCGGATCGCCTTCTCCACGGCGGCGACCATGCCCCGGTCCCATACCTGGACGCTCAGGAGGCGAGGCTCCGGAACGTTGATCGTGGCAACCTGGGTGATCGGCATCATGGAGCCATAGGCGTCGATCTGGATGGGATCGAGAAGGTTCGGGGAGGCGCGCCCGGTGCGAAGGCTAGCCAGGTCATTCTTGAAAGCGTTGATGGCGCCCTGCATGCGGCGCTTCACATCGGCGAGATCAAAGGTCGTGGCCATCAGAATTTGTCCTTACGCGAACTAGTTAAAACGGGCTTACGCTTCCCAGGGTCCAGCATCAAGGCCCTTGGATCAAGGGGCGACGACCGTCGAGGGCACTTTCCCCTGGAGAAGAGCGGTCACGGAGCTCGGAGCGTGCACGGAACCGACGATGATGGAGAGCTTGCTCTCTCGCGCCAGGGCGAAGGCCGCGGTGTCCATGACCTTCAGGTCCTTGGCGATGGCCTCATCATGGGTCAGGCGGTCGAATCGGATCGCAGACGGGTCTTTCTTCGGGTCGGCCGAGTAGACGCCGTCCACCTGCGTCGCCTTCAGGACCGCATCGCAACGCAGCTCGGCGGCACGCAGGACGGCAGCGGTGTCGGTTGTGAAGAAGGGGTTGCCGGTACCGCCCGCCAGGACCACGACCTGCCCCTTGTCGAGGTGGTGGAGAGCCGGCTGGCGGGCATAGGTCTCGCAGATCGTCGGCATGGAAACCGCCGACATGGTGCGGGCAGGTACGCCCGCCGCATTGAGGGCGGTCTCGACGGCAAGCGAATTCATGACGGTGCCGAGCATTCCCATCGAGTCCGCCGTGGGGCGATCGATCCAGCCGGCGGCGCTCATGCGGGCGCCCCGGATGATGTTGCCGCCGCCGATGACGACGGCGATCTCGAAGCCGGCCCTCGTCGCCTGGGCCAGATCTTCCGCCAGAGAGGACAGGATCTGAGTATCGAGCCAGTAGCCGTCGGGAGCCATCAAGGCCTCACCGGAAAGCTTCACCAGGATGCGCCGGAACGTTGCCATCATCAGACCTTTCTTTTCGAGACCTCTCATGAAAACGGCGGCTGAAGAGCCGCCGTTTTGCTGGGTTCGATTTAGGCCTTGAGACCGGCCTGGGCAGCTACTTCGGCCGCGAAGTCCGGAGCCTCCTCCTTCTCGATGCCCTCACCGAGGGCGTAGCGGACGAAGGCCTTGAGAGTCACCGGCTTGCCGGCCCTGGACTCGGCTTCCTTGAGAACCTGGGTCACGGTCTTGGAGGGATCGTGAACGAAGGGCTGCTCCAGGAGGGTGACTTCCTTGAAGTAGCTCTTCAGGCCGCTCTCGATGATCTTCTGCATGACGTGATCCGGCTTGCCGGCATTCTTGTCGCGCAGGATGGCGCTCTCGCGCTCGACGGTCGCCTGATCGACGCCCGACGCATCGAGGGCCACCGGGTTGGTGGCGGCCACGTGCATGGCGATCTGACGGCCGAGGGTGCTGAGCGCATCGACATCGCCCTCGGACTCGAGCGCCACAAGGACACCGATCTTGCCGAGGCCTTCGCTGACGGCGTTATGCACGTAGGAGGCGATCACGCCTTTAGAAACTTCGAGCTTGGCGATACGGCGGAGAGTCATGTTCTCGCCGATGGTGGCGATGAGCTCCTGCAGACGGTCCTTCACGGTCGTGGAAGAGCCCGGGAAGGTGGCGGCTTCGAGCGACTCGATGGTGCCGTTGCCCATCAGGCCGATCTTGGCGGCTTCGCGCACGAAGGCCTGGAACTGGTCGTTGCGGGCAACGAAGTCCGTTTCGGAGTTGACCTCGAGGATCGTTGCCGTGTGGCCGGAGGACTCGACGGCCACGAGGCCCTCGGCCGCCACGCGACCGGCCTTCTTGGCGGCCTTCGACAGGCCCTTCTTGCGGAGCCAGTCGATCGCGGCCTCCATGTCGCCGTTGGTCTCGGCGAGGGCGGCCTTGCAGTCCATCATGCCGGCGCTGGTCGTCTCACGCAGCTCTTTCACCATCGCAGCGGTAATGTTCGCCATGGCTTTTCCTTTCAAAGGTTCACGCATAGAGGGAGCCCGGCGCTCATGGAACGCCGGGCTCGATCATTCGTTCAAGCGGCGCTGCATCCTGCGGCGCCGTAAGGCTTACGCAGCAGCGGCTTCGATCATCGGGCGGGCCTGGTTGACCCAGCGGTCACGCTCGAGGCGGCCGTTCAGCTTCAGGTCCTTGTCGAGCTGGGCGACATCGCCCGCCTGCATGGCGGCCAGCTGCCAGTAATGGAAGATGCCGGCCTCGTTGAGCTTCTTCTCGAGCTGCGGGCCGACGCCGTTCAGCTTGGTCAGATCGTCGGGAGCGCCGCGGGGAGCGGCCAGACGCTCGAACTGCTCGCCTTCGTAGGCGGCAACAGCCGTGTCATTCGCCGGAAGCTCTTCGGTCATCGGGTTCTCGGACTCGCCGATATCGATGCCCATGGCGCCGGCGCCACGGGAGATACCGTCGAGAGCCGCGCGGGCGATCAGGTCGCAGTAGAGCGCGATCGCACGGCCGGCGTCGTCATTGGCCGGAACCGGGAAGGTGATGCCGTCCGGGTCGCAGTTCGTATCGACAATGGCAGCCACCGGGATGCCGAGGCGCTTGGCCTCCTGGATCGCCAGCTGCTCCTTGTTGGTGTCGATGACGAAGATCAGGTCGGGCGTGCCGCCCATGTCCTTGATGCCGCCGAGGGCGCGCTCGAGCTTTTCCTTCTCACGAGCGAGCATCAGACGCTCCTTCTTCGTGAGGCCCTGGCCGCCGCCGGCGAGAATCTCGTCCACCTTGCGCAGGCGGGAGATGGAGCCGGAGATCGTTTTCCAGTTGGTCAGCATGCCGCCGAGCCAACGGGAGTTGACGTAGTACTGGGCCGAACGCTTGGCAGCTTCGGCAACCGCGTCGGAAGCCTGACGCTTCGTGCCGACGAAGAGCACGCGACCGCCCTTGGCCACCGTGTCGCTGACGGCCTGGAGGGCGCGGTGCAGCATCGGAACCGTCTGGGCGAGGTCGATGATATGGATGTTGTTGCGGGTGCCGAAGATGTACTGACCCATCTTCGGGTTCCAACGGTGGGCCTGGTGGCCAAAGTGAGCGCCAGCCTCAAGCAGGCTGCGCATCGAGAAATCGGGAAGCGCCATAGTCTTTTCTCCGGTTAAGCCTCCGCGGAACAGTGGACCGGCCCTGCCGGCCACCGGGATACCTCATGGACTTATGAGGTTGATTCCGCGTGTGGGATAGGCGCGCATATAGGGGTAAAGCGGCTGGAATGCAAGCTCGCTCTCAGCGCCCTCAGAATCGGAGACTATAAACAGCCTAAAGGGGCATCCTGATAACTTATAACTAGGTTGATCCGAAAACTATCGGCCGATCAGCCAAATCGCACTTAAGGATAGCTTTCCTAAGCCCCTCCAGTCGCTTCGCTATCAGATGACTCACGATCACCCCGTTGCAACTGAAACCAGATGCTTCCAAGAATAATGGGCGTGATAATGATTGGCACAGACAAATGGAATGTCTTACGCCCCGTAAACTCCAGTTCTTTGGCTACAAGCAGCAGGAGAAAAATATTTGGGATCGATGACGCTGCAAATAACATTAAAAGCCTGAAGCTAGGCCGACTATTAGATTGCATATTTTGTCGAGGCCGCGATAAGCCGAAAGCACCCCAAATTCCAACCCCAAAAGCAAGCACGTAGATCAAGAAAGATATTATTATAAATAATAAGGCATCAGCTGCAAAGAATGGGAATTCATTTTCAATGCTCTTCAACTCTCCAATAATCAGAGACCATAAGATTTCACCGAATTCCTGAAACCATATGATGATCAAAAACGCGAGAAGACCGGCAACCTTCCGAAAAATTGATCCACGTATTGAAGCCACTATTAGTCCCCTAGTACTATAATATATGTTATTATGTTACTAATCTATGGCAAATACGTCAATCCATCACGTATAGGATGCCCGACTTGATTATGGAGCATAAGGCATCTCTTCCCAAAGGCCTCAGTTCACATGGACGTCCACGACCCCTGGCACGGCGCGAAGCGCTCCGGCGATCTGAGGGGTGGCCATGTACTTGCCGGGAAGCTTGACCTCGACCTCCCGGTCGCCGTCGTCGAGGATGAGGACGAGGGACACCTCCCCCTCGCCCCTGGCCTTAAGCCGTTCATAGACGCTCGTGATCGGCCGTTCGTCGCGCAGGAAAATCCGCATGCTCTTCTGATGCTTAGCGACGGCCTCGTCCAACGGCTCGGCCATGCCGATGCGCGCCCTCACCTCTTCGCCTTCGAGTCCGGCCTGGAGCATCAGGACCACGGCTGAACCGGGCTCCAGGACCTCGCGCAGGCGCTGCAGCCCTTCGGAGAAGATGATGGCTTCGAATTGCCCGGTCTGATCCGATAGGGTCAGAATGCCCATCTTGTTGCCGGTCTTGGTCCGGCGCTCCTGCCTGTCGAGGAGGGTGGCGGCGACCCGCCCCACGGAGTTGCCTGCCTTTACCGAACGGCAGAACTCCATCCAGGTCTGGACGCGCAGCTTCTTGAGGAGGTCGCCGTACTCGTCGAGCGGGTGGCCCGAGAGGAAGAACCCGATGGCGTCGTATTCGCGCTGCAGCCTCTCGGCGGAGGGCCAGGGCTCGTAGGGTCCGATACGCAGCTGCACGCCGGCCGCCGCGACCCCGCCGAACATGTCCATCATACCGCCATTGGCCGCCTCGTGCGACTGCTGGGCGAGGCTCATCATGGCGTCGATGGACGCGCAGGCCTTCGCGCGGTCCGGCTCCAGCTCGTCGAAGGCGCCGGCAGCGATGAGATTTTCGAGCGTGCGCTTGTTGATGGCTTTCGGATTGATGCGACGAGCGAAGTCGGCAAGATCCTTGAAGGGCTCATCGCCCCTCGCCTCGACCACCGCCTCGATGGCCTGCCGACCGACGCCCTTCACGGCCGCGAGGGCATAGAGAATCTGCCCCTTGCCTTCCTGGTCGTACTTCACGTCGAAGACCACTCCGGAGCGGTTGATCGAGGGCGGAATGACCTTGAAGCCGAGGCGCTGGGCCTCGCGGCGGAATTCCGAGAGCTTGTCGGTGTTGTCGAGATCGAGCGTCATCGATGCGGCAAGGAACTCGACCGCATGATTGGCTTTGAGGTACGCCGTCTGGAACGCGACCAGCGCGTAGGCTGCCGCGTGGCTCTTGTTGAAACCGTAATCGGCGAACTTGGCGAGCAGGTCGAAGATCTCGTTCGACTTCGCCTTGTCGAGGCCGCCCTCCTTCGCGCCGGAGACGAAGCGCTCGCGCTGCGCGTCCATTTCGGCCTTGATCTTCTTACCCATGGCGCGGCGCAGAAGGTCGGCGTCACCGAGCGAGTACCCGGAGAGGACCTTCGCCACCTCCATCACCTGCTCCTGGTACACGATGATGCCGAACGTCTCGCGAAGGATCGGCTCCAGCTTGTCGTGAGGATACCAATCCTTCTTATTATGCTCGTCCTTTCCGAGCTTGCGCGCGCAATAGACCGGGATGTTCGCCATCGGGCCCGGACGGTAGAGCGCCACGAGGGCGATGATGTCCTCGAAGCGGTCGGTCTCCATTTCGACGAGGGCTTTCCGCATGCCCGCCGATTCCACCTGGAACACGCCGACCGTCTCGCCGCGCTGGAGCATCTCGTAAGTCTTGCGGTCGTCGAGCGGCAGGGCCGAGAGATCGACCTCGATTCCCTTGCGCCGGATGAGATCCACCGCCGTGCGCAGAACGGTCAGCGTCTTCAGGCCCAGGAAGTCGAACTTCACAAGGCCCGCCTGCTCGACCCATTTCATGTTGAACTGGGTCACGCGCATTCCGGTCTTCGGGTCTCGGTAGAGCGGCACCAGTTCCTGAAGCGGACGGTCGCCGATCACCACGCCGGCCGCGTGGGTCGAGGCGTGCCGGTGCAAACCTTCGAGCTTCTGCGCGATGTCGAGCATGCGCTTGACGACCGGCTCCTCGTCGATGGCCGCCTGCAGCTTCGGCTCGCCCTCGATGGCCTGCGCGAGCGTCACCGGGTTCGCCGGGTTCTGCGGCACGAGCTTGGTGAGCTTGTCGACCTGGCCATATGGCATTTCGAGCACGCGGCCGACGTCGCGGATCACGCCGCGGGCGAGCAGCGTACCGAATGTGATGATCTGAGCGACCTGCTCCTCGCCGTAGCGCTGCTGCACGTACTCGATGACGCGCTCGCGTCCCTCGACGCAGAAGTCGATGTCGAAGTCCGGCATCGAGACGCGTTCCGGGTTGAGGAAGCGTTCGAAGAGCAGGGCGAACCGCAGGGGATCGAGATCGGTAATGGTGAGCGCATAGGCCACCAACGAGCCCGCACCCGAGCCGCGGCCGGGGCCGACCGGAATGTTGTGATCCTTCGCCCACTTGATGAAATCCGCCACGATGAGGAAGTAGCCCGGAAACTTCATGTTCCGGATGATGCCGATCTCATAGGCGAGCCGGTCGCGGTAATCCTGTTCGGTCAGGCCCGGCGCGGGGCCATGGGCGGCGAGGCGCTTCTCCAGCCCCTCCTCCGCCTGCCGTTTCAACTCCTCACCCTCGTCCAGCGCGGCGGCGTCCGGACCCGTACCGAAGTTCGGCAGGATGGGCTTGCGGGTTCTCACGCGCGTGGCGCAGCGCATGGCGATCTCGACGCTCGCCTGCAGCGCATCCGGCAGATCCGCGAACAGCTCCATCATCTGCTGCCGGGTCTTGAAATGATGCTCCGGCGACAGACGGCGGCGGTCTGGATTGGAGACGATCTGCCCTTCGGCGATCGCGAGCAACGCGTCGTGCGCCTCGTAGTCCTTCGCTGAGGAGAAGAAGGGTTCGTTTGCCGCCACGATGGGCAGTCCGTTGCGGTCCGCCAGCGCAAGCAGCTCGCCTTCGATCAGACGCTCGTCCTCGAGGCCATGGCGCTGGATCTCGACATAGAGCTGATGACCGAACGCGTTCTTCAGCAGGTCGAGCCGCGCCTGCGCCAGATCCTGGCGCGCGCCGTTGCGCAGGGCGCAATCGAGCGGACCCGAGAAACCTCCCGTCAGGGCGATCAGCCCCTCGCTGTGAGCCGAGAGCACCGGCGCCATCACGCGCGGATCCTCGCCCAGCGGCACACCGAAATAGGCGTGGCTCACGAGGCGCATGAGGTTGCGGTAGCCCTCCTCGTTCTGCGCGAGCAGCACGATGTTCGACGGCTGCGGCACCACGCGGGCAACCGGATCCGGCTCCTCGAAGCAGACGGACAGCTGAACGCCTGCGATGGGCTGGATGCCGGAACCCGCCAGCTTCTCGGAGAATTCGAGGGCGCCGAAGAGGTTGTTGGTGTCGGTGAGCGCCAGGGCCGGCTGCTTGTCCGCTGCTGCGAGTTTGGCCAGTTGCGCGACCTTCAGCGCCCCCTCGAGCAACGAATACGAGGAATGGACATGCAGATGGACGAAACCGATGTCGTGAAGAATGCGCGCCATGAAACTCTACTCAGAAAACGGCACGCATAGTGGCACGATTCTTTTCTAAGAAAGGATTGAAGGATTTCCTTCCTGTGAATCCACAGGATCACCTGTGGACGGCTGCTATCAAGCGATGGGAGAAAGGACCAGAGCCCAGATTGCCACGGCGGAGCCGAACATTGCCAGCGACGCGATTTCAGCGGTGGTCTCAAGGATGAAGCGAAGCATGGTGTTTTTCTCCGTGTTCCCAATATGTTCATATTTGTTCATTGGATGTTCTGTGTAAAGCCTGTGCAGGGTCCGGGCTCGGGACGGAGTCAACGGAACGTTAAGATGCGCAGACGCGCGGCTTCGCGAGCGCCGAACGCACTTTCGCAGGCTCAATCTTGATGTGAGGCCTTTACGGCAGCTGGACGATCAGCCCATCTCGGATCGTTACGCGCCGGTCCATCCGAGCCGCGAGATCCAGGTTGTGCGTGGCGATCAAGGCCGCGAGCTTCGATGCGCGTACGATGGCGACAAGCGTCTGAAAGACGCGGTCCGCCGTGTTGGGATCGAGATTGCCGGTCGGCTCGTCGGCTAGGAGCAAACGCGGCGCATTGGCGACGGCACGGGCGATGGCGACGCGCTGCTGTTCGCCGCCGGAGAGTTCGCCGGGGCGATGGTCGAGGCGCTTGCCCAACCCTAGGAATGTCAGGAGCTGCGTCCCGCGATCCTGCGCTTCCGCCTTGGACAACCCACGGATGAGCTGCGGAATCACCACGTTCTCAAGAGCCGAGAACTCCGGCAACAGGTGGTGAAACTGGTACACGAAGCCGAGTTCCTCGCGCCGGATACGGGTGCGCTCCTGATCGTTCATGGCAGCGGTCTGCTTAGAACCGACGAACACCTCGCCGCCGTCTGGCCGCTCGAGCAGGCCCGCCAGATGGAGCAGGGTCGACTTGCCCGTGCCGGACGGGGCGATGAGCGCCACGATCTCGCCCGGCCAGATCGCGAGATCGGCACCTCGCAGCACTTCGAGGAAGCTGTCCCCTTGCGGGTAACGGCGTTCGACCTTGGAAAGGTATAGGGCGGGTTGGGCTTGAGTCGGCGACATGCTCATCCGTAACGCAACGCTTCGACGGGATCGAGCTTCGCGGCCCGCCAGGAGGGATACAGGGTCGCCAGGAGCGACAGAACCATGGCCATGATGAGGATCGTCGCCACTTCCGTGGGGTTCACCTCGGCCGGCAACCGGCTCAGGAAGTAGAGCTCAGCCGGGAAGAGATTTGTGTTCGTCAGGCGGGAAATGACGTCTCGGATCGTCTCGACATTGAGCGCCAGCAGAAGCCCCAGACCGAATCCGGCAATGGTGCCGACGATGCCGATCGAGGCACCCGTGATTAGGAAGACCCGCATGATGGCGCCGCGTGTCGCCCCCATGGTGCGCAAGATCGCGATGTCCTCCGACTTGTCCTTCACGAGCATGATGAGGCCGGAAATGATGTTGAGCGCCGCCACCAGCACGATCAGCGTGAGGATGAGGAACATGACGTTCCGCTCCACTTCGAGCGCGCCGAAGAACGTTCGGTTGCGCTGGCGCCAGTCGGTCATAAGGATCGGGCGCCCCGCCGCCTCGTCGATGGCGACGCGCGCTTCGTCGACCCGGTCGGCGTTGTCGAGATAGACCTCGATGAGCTGCACGTCGTTCTGGCGGTTGAAGTAATTCTGCGCCTCGGTCAGCGGCATGAACACGAAGGTGGAATCGAACTCCGACATGCCGATCTCGAAGATCGCCTTGACGGGATACCCCTTCACCCTCGGCGCCGTACCGAAAGGCGTCGAGGCGCCGCGCGGCGTGATGATCGTCAGCGTATCGCCGGCCTGGAGCGAAAGCGCGTCAGCGAGACGGCGGCCGATGGCGACCCCCTCGCCGTCCTCGAAGTTCTCCAGCGTACCCTGGCGCAGATTGCCGGCGATATGGTCGATCTTGCGCAGATCCTCCGCCCGGATGCCGCGCACGAGGATACCGCTGCCGTTGTACTGGGAGGAGCCGAAGGCCTGCCCCTCCACGAGCGGGATCGCCCTCTTGACACCCGGCACCACCGCGATGCGGGCCGCGACCTCGGGATAGTCGGTGAGCGGGCTCTCGAGCGGCGCCACGAAGATATGGCCGTTGATGCCGACGATCTTGTCGAGCAATTCCTTTCGGAAGCCGTTCATGACCGAGAGCACCACGATCAACGTGGCGACGCCGAGCATGATGCCGAGGAAGGAGAAACCCGCAATGACCGAGACGAAACCCTCCCGCCGCCGCGTGCGCAGGTAGCGCCCGGCGAGCATCCACTCGAAGAGCGAAAAGGGCTTCGTCCCCGTCGGGGCCGTCTTGACGTCTCTTTCCTTGGCCATAACCGCCTATTTGCGCGTGGTGAGCCGGGCGAGCACGTCCTCGAGCGCAAGGTGCTCGCGCTCTCCGGTCGCGCGATTCTTCAATTCCACCTTGCCCTCGGCAAGCCCCTTCGGGCCGATCAGGACCTGCCACGGAACGCCGATCAGATCGGCAGTGGCGAACTTGCCGCCGGGACGCTCGTCCCGGTCGTCATAGAGGACGTCGCGCCCCGCAGCACCCAGTTCGCGATAAAGGCGCTCCGAGGCAGCGTCGGTCGCAGCGTCGCCGACTTTCAGGTTCAGGATCGCCACGTCGAAGGGAGCGACCGCTTCCGGCCAGATGATGCCGTTCTCGTCGTGGCTCGCCTCGATGATGGCGGCGATCAGGCGGCTCGGGCCGATGCCGTAGGAGCCCATATGGACCGGCGTCTCCTGCCCATCCGGCCCCATGACCTTCGCGCCCATGGGCTCGGAATACTTCGTGCCGAAGTAGAAGATGTGACCCACTTCGATGCCGCGGGCGGACATCTTCTTGTCCTCCGAGACCGCGTTGAAGGCTGCTTCGTCGTGCATCTCGGACGTGGCGGCGTAGAGCGAGGTCCATTTGTCGACGGTGCTCTGAAGACCGGCAATGTCGTCGAAATTCGTATCGGCCGCGGGGATGTCGAAGTTCAGGTAATCCGCATGGCAGAAGACCTCGCTCTCGCCCGTCGAGGCCAGGATGATGAACTCGTGGCTCAGGTTTCCGCCAATGGGGCCCGTATCGGCGCGCATCGGGATCGCCTTCAGACCCATGCGGGCGAAGGTGCGAAGATAGGCCACGAACATCTTGTTGTAGGAATGCACGGCGCCCGCTTGATCCAAGTCGAAGGAATAGGCGTCCTTCATCAGGAACTCGCGCGAGCGCATGACGCCGAAGCGCGGCCGCACCTCGTCGCGGAACTTCCACTGGATATGGTACAGGTTCAGCGGCAGATCCTTGTAGGAGCGCACATAGCCCCGGAAGATCTCCGTCACCATCTCCTCGTTGGTCGGCCCGAAGAGCATCTCGCGCTCGTGCCGGTCCTGGATGCGCAGCATCTCCTTGCCGTAGGCGTCGTAACGGCCGGATTCCCGCCACAGGTCGGCGGACTGGATCGTAGGCATGAGAAGCTCGACGGCGCCGGAGCGGTTCTGTTCCTCGCGGACGATGGCATTGACCTTGTTGAGCACCTTCAAGCCTAGCGGCAGCCAGGCATAAATCCCGGCCGATTCCTGGCGGATCATGCCGGCGCGCAGCATCAGGCGGTGAGACACGATCTCCGCCTCTTTCGGCGTCTCACGGAGAATGGGGAGGAAGTAGCGGCTCAAACGCATGGGACGCCTTTAGGTCTCGAACGAATATGGAATAGGTAGCGACTCGCTTCCAGCACACAACACAGGCACCGGCCAAAAGACAAGCTGTCATCGCCTGAACGGGCCTGCGGCGAGATGGATTAGACCAAAGATCAATACAAGAAATGCCGAAAAATGCATCAGGGCCTGCCTACAAAAGGTGACACCGCTGAACAAGGTGACTATAAACAAAACCCTAACGTCTTAGACCTTCAAAGGTCAGAGGCTACGGCCCGAGTTTCGGGAGGAACAAGATCCCCAAGCGCCCAGAGGCGCTGGCCTGAGAAAGCCAGGGATCAAAAATTGCCAAAAGGCAGTTTAGGCAAGGCGAAAGCCTTGCTTTTCTTTTTTGGCCTCCCCGCTCCTGCCCCCGTCAGAGACCTGCCAGGGGAAAGACAGCCGCAGCGATCACCAGGACGACCGATGCGACGAGTGTCGTCCAGATCGCCTTTTCCCTCAGTTCGGGCAGCACCGGGGCTCCAGGTTCGCTTCCCTGGACGACTTCGCCGGTTTCGGCCTGGCTGCGGATGCCGAAGGGCAGAACGGCGAAGAGCAGGATCCACCAGATCACGAAATAGAGCGCCAAGCCTCCGCTCACCCGAAGGCCGAATGCACTGACGCTGATGGCAACCGCGATGGTCGATATGATCACCACGACGGCGATGGTGGACCAGAGCGATCCCGCCAAGTTTTTTACAACGCTTATCAACACCTTGTCCTCAGGCCTGCTCAAGCTCGATCAATGTGCCGTTGAAATCCTTGGGATGCAGGAAAAGCACAGGCTTTCCATGGGCCCCGATCCGTGGCTCGCCCGAGCCGAGCACCCTTGCCCCGGAATTCACAAGCCGATCCTTCGCCGCCAGGATATCGTCCACCTCATAGCAGATATGGTGCATGCCACCGTCCGGGTTCCTCTCCAGGAACCGGGCGATGGGCGATTCACCCCCCAATGGTTCGAGCAACTCGATCTTCGTGTTGGGCAAGGTGATGAATACGACCGTGACGCCATGCTCCTCCAGCGCCTCCGGGGCCGAGACCTCGGCCCCGAGGGTCTTACGGTACATCTCGGCCGCGGCCGAGATGTCCGGCACGGCAATGGCGACATGGTTGAGACGTCCGATCATCGGATCTTTCCCTTTTCAGGCCCTCAGGCCTCGATGACGAGTACGTGGCACGCGGGCTTCTTGCCCCATTCCTGATTCACGGCTGCGCGGACAGCCCGGTGGACGGCGTTCTCGACCGCTTCCGGATCCCGCCGCTTGGCTTTCGAGAGGCCATCGAGCAGATCGCCCACCGTGTCGGCGATAATGTCCGTCAGGTCCCGCCCCTGCCGGTTCTTGTCCGGCAGGCCCATGGCGTCGATGACGGGGTCTCCGACGAGTTCGCCACGATCGTCGATGGCGATGGCCACGGTGACGATTCCGGCGAATGCAAGCTTACGGCGCTCCGGCAGCGCCCGCTCGCCCGCGCCGATGACGATATTGCCGTCGCGGTAGAGACGGCCCGCCGGAACATTGTCGACGATCTCGGCCGGGCCCGGAGCGAGGCGCACGAGGGTGCCGTTCTTCGCGCGAACCACCTCCGGCACGCCTTGGGCCCGGGCGAACTTTGCGTGCTCGCTCAGGTGCAACGGCTCGCCATGGGCGGGAATGGCGATGCGCGGCCGTGTCCACCGGTACATCTGCTCCAGCTCGCCCCGGCGGGGATGGCCGGAAACGTGCACAAGCTCCGTGCGATCGGTGATGACCTCGATACCCTGCTCGATCAGACTGTTGATGATCGATCCGACAGCCTTCTCGTTGCCGGGAATGGCCCGGGAGGAGAAGATCACCCGGTCCCCCGACGAGAGCGCGATATCCGGATGCTCGTCCTGAGCAATCCGGGCAAGGGCTGCGCGGGGTTCGCCTTGGGAGCCTGTCAGAATCGCGACGATCTTGTCGCGAGGAATGTAGCCGAAGTTATCTGCGGAGCGGAACTCGGGCAGGCCCTCCAGGTAACCGCATTCCTTGGCCACATCGACAACCCTGTCCATGGCGCGGCCGACCACCACCACCTCGCGGCCGCACTCACGGGCCGCCTCCGCTATCGAGCGGATACGGGCAACGTTGGACGCGAAGGTGGTGACCGCGACCCGGTGGGGCGAATCCTTGATCAGCTGAGCCAAATTTTTCGCGACATCGGATTCGCTGGGGCTCGTGCCCTCGCGGACCACATTGGTGGAGTCGCAGACGAGTGCCAGCACTCCTTCGTCGCCCAGGGCGCGGAAGGCTTCTTCCGATGTGAGGCTGCCGAGATAGGGAGTATTGTCGAGCTTCCAGTCGCCCGTATGCACCACGAGGCCCTGGGGAGTCCGGATTGCGAGAGCGTTCGACTCCGGAATCGAGTGGGCGACCGGCACGTACTCGATATCGAACGGGCCAAGCTTCAAGCGCTGGCCCGGCACGATCTCGTTGAGATCGACCTTCGGTGCGTCGGCCTCCGAAAGTCGACGTGTCTCCAGAAGCCCGATAGCGAACTTAGTTGCATAGACCGGGGCTCGGAGGCGTGGCCACATCTCGACGAGCGCGCCGATATGGTCCTCATGGGCATGGGTAATGAAGATGCCAAGCAGGTTGTGGCGCTCTTCCTCGATGAAGCGCAGGTCGGGATAAACGAGATCGATGCCAGGCAGGTTCTCCTCGCCACCGAAGCCCATGCCGCAATCGACCAGAATCCACTGCCGTTCCGCCTCCGGCCCGAAGCCATAAAGCGCAGCGTTCATACCGATTTCGCCGAGCCCCCCAAGGGGGAGAAAGACCAATTCATCCTGGTTGGAAGCCATTAAATTCAAAACCTTTTCGAGCCAGCCTCATGCTTGGCTATATCGTGCAGCAAATTAGGGAAATAAAGATCGCCTGCATCGATGAGCTCCAAGCCGTCGAGGCTCTTCAACTGCAAGCGTCCGAACCTGTCGAGCCCCTCGAATGTTCCCTTCTTCTCGCCCGAGGGCAACCGGAGCGTCACTTCTCGGCCGACGCCGGCGGCTCGCTCCAGCCAGAGGCGCCGTATGGCACCGAAGGGATCCGACGCATTCATCCTCGATGACGTACGCCATGCCGAGAACGTCCGTGCGAAGGCAGAGGACAGGGCGCGAAGAACCTCCCCCCTGTCGAGCTCCGGACGAAGCGTTTGCAAGGTCGTAGCTGGGTAGGGCGTCCCGGTGGGCGCGAAGGCGACGTTCACCCCGAACCCGATGACGATGGCAAGAGGCCCGTTCGGCTGAAGGCGATGCCCCTCGAGCAGGAGGCCGGAGACCTTGGCACCGTCGAGCAGCAGGTCGTTGGGCCACTTCAGCGAGAGACGCGGCGTGCCGATTCCGGTCACGGCCTCGACGGCCTCATGCAACGCGAGCCCGGCGACGAAGCCGAGCTGCGGGGCCGACGGCATCTCGCAGGGATCGATCAGGAGCAGACTGGCATAGAGGTTGCCCGGAGGCGACGACCATTGCCGGCCATGCCGCCCCCTACCCGCGAGCTGCTCCGCCGCAGTGATCCAGAGCTGTCCCGGATCACCAGCGCGTGCGGCCTGCAGAGCATCGTCATTCGTCGAGCCTGTCGCCTCAAGCGAGAGCAGCCGATAGCCGGCAGCCTCAGTCTCAGGCGACAGATGCACGATCAGAG
This sequence comes from Microvirga mediterraneensis, assembly GCF_013520865.1. Taxonomy (NCBI): domain Bacteria; kingdom Pseudomonadati; phylum Pseudomonadota; class Alphaproteobacteria; order Hyphomicrobiales; family Methylobacteriaceae; genus Microvirga; species Microvirga mediterraneensis. The sequence continues at coordinate 3,007,316 of NZ_JACDXJ010000001.1, read as the reverse complement.
GAACAAGGAGCGCGCGGCGGCGCCCGCTGCGTTGACGATGGGAGCCGGCACCAGCCAGAACAGCAGCACGACGGCACTCGACACGGCGAGAACGAAGCTCACGCCGGGAGACATGGGCTCAAACCGCTCGACCGGCGCATCGAAGTACATGACCTTCACGATGCGCAGGTAGTAATAGGCGCCGATCACGCTCGTCACGACGCCGATCACGGCAAGCGTCACCAGGTTGGCCTGGATCGCGGCGGCAAAGACGTAGAACTTGGCGAAGAAGCCTGCCAGGGGCGGAATGCCGGCCAGGGAGAACATCATCATCGCCAGGCAGAACGCCAGCGCCGGGTGAGTGCGGGCGAGGCCCGAGAGGTCGTCGATCGACTCGAACATCACGTTGCCCCGGCGCATGCCGAGAATGACCGCGAAGGTGCCGAGCGTCATGGCAAGGTAGATCGCCATGTAGATCACCACACCCTGGATGCCCTCGGGCGTACCGGCCGCGAGGCCGATCAGCGCGTAGCCCACGTTGCCGATGGAGGAGTAGGCCATCAGGCGCTTGAGGTTGCGCTGGCCGATGGCCGCGAAGGATCCGAGTGCCATCGAGGCGATCGAGATGAACACGATGATCTGCTGCCACTGGACCAGAATGCCCGGGAAGCAATCGATGAAGACGCGGGTGGCCATGGCCATGCCGGCCATCTTGGGAGCGGCGGCGAAGAAGGCCGTCACAGGCGTCGGCGAGCCTTCATAGACGTCCGGCGTCCACATGTGGAACGGCACGGCGGAGATCTTGAAGGCGATGCCGGCGGCCACGAACACGAGGCCCACGATGGCCCCGATGCCAACATTGCCCTGCAGCACCGTTGCGATGACCGGGAAGGACACGCTGCCGGCAAAGCCGTAGACCAGCGAAGCACCGTAGAGCAGCATGCCCGACGAGAGTGCGCCGAGCACGAAGTATTTCAGGCCAGCCTCGGTCGAGCGTGCGTTGTCACGGTCGAAGGCCGCGATCACATAGGACGAGAGGCTGAGCAGCTCGAGGCCGAGATAGAGAGCGATCAGATCGTTCGCCGAAATGACCATCATCATGCCGATAGTCGATAGGATGATCAGAATCGGGTACTCGAAGCGGTAGATCCCCTCGCGGCGCATATAGTCCAGGGAGAGAATGATGCCCCCGGCCGAGGCCAGGAGCGTCAGAGCCTTCATGAACTTGGCAAAGCCGTCGACCACGAAGGAGCCGGCCATGGTCTCGACCCGTTCGCCCGGCAGCATCAGCACCGCCACGAAGGTGACAGCGAGAAGCGCCAGCGCGATGATGCTCATGCCGTAGCCGGGACGCTCGCCGCGGAACGCGCCGAACAGGACCAGGACGAGGACGCCGACTGCCATGAGGATCTCTGGCAGCATCGGACCGAAAGCTGGGATGGTGAGGGCGGGATTCATCGGAACCTCAGTGTGCGGCGACAGCGGCCGTTTTCACGGTGGCGAGCGCGGCCTGGACGCTGTTCATGAGCGCATCCGTCGGAGCCGCGAAGGCATCGAGGATCGGGCCGGGCTGCACGCCGTAATAGATGATGAGCAGGATGAGCGGCGCGAAGGTGATGATCTCGCGACGGTTCAGGTCCGTGATGCCCTGGAGAGCCGGCTTGTCGAGGGGTCCATAGACCACACGCCGGTACAGCCAGAGCGCATAGGCGGCCGACAGGATCACGCCGCTGGCAGCGAAGAATGCGACCCAGGTGTTGGACCGGAAGGCTCCCATGAGAGTCAGGAACTCGCCGATGAATCCCGAGGTGCCGGGCAGAGCCACGTTGGCCATGGTCAGGATGAGGAATACCACGGCGTAGAGCGGCATCCGGTTCACCAGTCCACCATAGGCCTTGATCTCGCGGGTGTGCATCCGGTCGTAGATCACGCCGACGCAGAGGAACAGCGCGCCCGACACGAGACCGTGGGAGATCATGGTGAACATGGCGCCCTGGATGCCCTGCTCATTCATGCTGAACAGGCCCATGGTCACGAAGCCCATATGCGCCACCGAGGAATAGGCGATGAGCTTCTTGATGTCCTCCTGCATCAGGGCGACCAGCGAGGTATAGACGATCGCGATGACCGAGAGAGCGAAGACCAACGGGGCGAAATAGAGCGACGCGTCCGGGAACATGGGCAGCGACACTCGGATGAATCCGTAGCCGCCCATCTTCAGGAGAACGCCCGCCAGGATCACCGAGCCGGCTGTAGGCGCTTCCACGTGAGCGTCCGGCAGCCAGGTATGGACCGGCCACATGGGCATTTTTACCGCGAACGAGGCGAAGAAGGCCAGCCAGAGCCAGATCTGCAGGTTCGGCGCGAACTTGTAGGCCAGCAGGGTCGGGATGTCGGTCGTGCCGGCAGTCCAATACATGGCCATGATGGCCAGAAGCATCAGGACGGAGCCGAGCAGCGTGTAGAGGAAGAACTTGAAGCTCGCATAGATGCGCCGCTTGCCGCCCCAGATGCCGATGATGAGAAACATCGGAATGAGGCCCGCCTCAAAGAACAGGTAGAACAGCACGAGGTCGAGCGCGCAGAACACGCCGATCATCGTGGTTTCGAGCACCAGGAAGGCGACGAAGTACTCCTTCACCCGGGTGCCGATCGACTCCCACGACGCCAGGATGCAGAACGGCATCAGGAACGTGGTGAGCAGGACGAGCGGCATGGAGAAACCGTCGACGCCTAGCTTGAAGCGGATCGTGTCGGTCAGCCAAACATGGCTTTCCACCAGCTGGAACGACGCCGAGGTGATGTCGAAACGCGCCCAGGCTACGAGCGACAGGAGGAAGGTCGCAATCGTCGTGGCGAGAGCGGCCCAGCGGGCGTTCGAGCGAGCAGACTCGCTGTCGCCGCGCAGGGTCAGGATGAAGGCCGCTCCGACGAGAGGAAGGATGAGAAGGCCGGAGAGGATGCCGAAGCCGAGCATTAGTGGGCTCCCCTGAAGAGATAGAAGGTCACGAGAGCGGCAACGCCGATCAGCATGGCAAAGGCGTAGTGGTAGACGTAGCCCGTCTGAACCCGCACCACGCCGCGCGTCACGTCGAGGACGCGAGCCGAGATGCCGTCAGGGCCGAGCCCGTCGATGATGCGCTGGTCGCCCGTGCGCCAGAAGAAGCGCCCGATGGCCATGGCGGGCCGCACGAAGATCGCGTCGTACAGCTCGTCAAAGTACCACTTGTTCAGGAGGAAGCGGTACAGGATCGGGTGATCGGCCGCGAGCTTCGCCGGCTGCTTGTTGTCGATGATGTACATGTACACGGCGACCAGGAAGCCGAGGATCATCATGATCGTGGGCAGCAGCGGCACCCATCCCGGGAGGTGGTGCATGGTTTCCAGGATTTTGTTCTCGGGACGGGTGAAGAGGGCACCCTTCCAGAACTCCTGGTAACCCTCGCCGATGAAGGCGCCGTGGAACATGAAGCCGGCGACGACGGCCCCGATGGCGAGCACGAGGAGCGGCAGCAGCATCACGAGCGGGCTTTCGAGAGGCATGTGCGAGCCATGATGTCCGTGGGCATGGTCGTCATGCCCATGCTCGTGCTGAGCGTGAGAGGCAGGCTCGACGTCGTGGCCGGACTCGTCGTGCTCGACACCCTCATGGGCGCTCGGCGAATGGTGTCCATGCCCCCAGCGGGCGCTGCCCTCGAAGGTGAGGAAGAACAGGCGCCACGAGTAGAAGGAGGTCATGAAGGCCGCGACGACCGTCGCCAGGAAGGCGAAGGATCCGGCCGACGAATGGGCCGCATAGGCCGCCTCGATGATGGCATCCTTGGAATAATAGCCTGCCGTGAACGGGAAGCCGGTGAGCGCGAGCGTACCGATGGCCATCATCGCCGTGGTGAACGGGATGTAGCGGCGGAGCGCTCCCATGTGGCGGATGTCCTGCTCATGGTGCATGGCATGGATGACCGAGCCGGCGCCGAGGAACAGCAGCGCCTTGAAGAAGGCGTGCGTGAACAGGTGGAACACGCCTGCCCCGTAGGCTCCGACGCCGAGGGCGACGAACATGTAGCCGAGCTGCGAACAGGTCGAGTATGCGATGACGCGCTTGATGTCGTTCTGCACCAGACCGACGGTCGCGGCGAAGAAGGCCGTGATGCCGCCGATCACGGTGACGACCGTGAGAGCCGCCGGAGCGTACTCGAAGACCGGCGACAGACGAGCGACCATGAACACGCCGGCGGTCACCATGGTGGCGGCATGGATGAGTGCGGAGACCGGGGTCGGACCTTCCATCGCGTCGGGCAGCCAGGTGTGCAGCAGGAACTGCGCCGACTTGCCCATAGCGCCCATGAAGAGCAGCAGGCAGGCGATCGTCAGGGCATGCCACTCGATGCCGAGGAAGTGGAACTTCGCCTCGGCGAACTCGGCCACGCGCGGGAAGATCTGATCGAAGGTGACGCCGTTGAACAGAACGAAGATCGTGAAGATGCCGAGCAGGAAGCCGAAATCGCCGACGCGGTTGACGATGAAGGCCTTCATGGCCGCCGCGTTCGCCGAGTCCTTCTGGTACCAGAAACCGATCAGCAGGTAGCTGGCGAGGCCCACGCCTTCCCAGCCGAAGAACATCTGGACGAGGTTGTCGGCCGTCACCAGCATGAGCATGGCGAACGTGAAGAGCGACAGATAGGCGAAGAAGCGCGGGCGATGCGGGTCTTCGTGCATGTAGCCGATGGAATAGAGGTGCACGAGCGCCGAGACGGTATTGACCACCACCAGCATCATGGCGGTCAGCGTGTCGATGCGGAACGCCCAATCGACCTGGAGGTCACCCACGGACATCCACTGAGCCACCTGCACGCGGACCATCGGCTCATCGCCGAAGCCCACATGGATGAAGGACACCCAGGAGAGAACCGCCGCCACGAACAGCAGGGCCGTGGTGATGAGCTCGCTCGGCCGGGCGCCGAGAACGCGCCCGAAGATGCCTGCGATGAGGAAGCCGACGAGCGGCAGGAAGACGATTGCGTGATACATGTTCGTTTACTTCGCCAGTCCGTTCGGGCTTAGCCCCTCAACCTGTTGACATCCTCGACCGCGATGGTGCCGCGGTTGCGGAAAAAGACCACCAGAATGGCAAGGCCGATGGCCGCCTCTGCCGCCGCGACCGTGAGGATCAGCATGGCGAAGATCTGGCCAACGATGTCGTTCAGGTGGGTCGAGAAGGCGACCATGTTGATGTTCACGGCGAGCAGGATCAGCTCGATGGACATCAGGATGACGATTACGTTTTTCCGGTTGATGAAGATGCCGAAGACCCCGAGCGTGAAGAGCACGGCGGCGACGGTGAGATAATGGCCCAGTCCGATAACCATTGCGTGCCTCCTTAGATGCCCTGGCGGAAGGGAACCTTCCGCACCTCGACGGCGGTTTCCTGCGTCCGGGCGTTCTGCTTGGAAATATCCTGGCGCCGGACGCCGACACGCTCGCGCAGGGTCAGAACGATGGCGCCGATCATCGCGACCAGCAGGATCAGGCCGGCAGCCTGGAAGAAATAGAAGTACCGGGTGTAGAGCACCTGGCCGAGGGCCTCGGTGTTGGTCATGACCTCGGGCGACGGGATCGGAACGGCCGGCGAGCGGACGAGGCCCGGATCGATCGAATAGGCGCCGACGACCAGGATCAGCTCGAGCAGGAAGATCACACCGATCACCCCGCCGATGGGCAGGTACTGCAGGAAACCCTGGCGGAGCGCCGCGAAGTCTACGTCGAGCATCATCACGACGAAGAGGAACAGCACCGCGACCGCGCCCACGTACACGATGACCAGGATCATCGCCAGGAACTCGGCTCCCATCATCAGGAACAGGCCCGCAGCATTGACGAAGGCCAGAATGAGAAACAGCACCGACTGAACGGGATTGCGGGAGGCAATCACCATGAAGCCGGAGGCGATCGTGATCGTCGCGAACAGATAGAAGAAGGCGGCGGTAACCGTCATGCTCAGCTTAAGCCGCCCAAGGCGGCCCCTTCCGACGTGGCCCCGGAGAATCCGGCGGCCTGTCTATAAAATCCGAATCCGACGGGCACAACCCGCCGGACCTGCTTGCCCCCTACCCTTGTCGGGTAGAAAGCCCGGAGCTGCCCTGCTTCGCAGGATCAGCTCCTATTCCTTAGCCGCATTTTCCGAGGTGAACCGGGGTCCACTTAACCGGAAAATGCTTCGCCTACCGATACGGCGCGGTCTTCGCGATGTTGCGCGCGATCTCCCGCTCCCAGCGCTCCCCGTTCTCAAGAAGCTTGGCCTTGTCGTAGTAGAGCTCCTCGCGGGTCTCCACGGAGAACTCGAAGTTCGGGCCCTCCACGATGGCGTCCACCGGGCAGGCCTCCTGGCACATACCGCAATAGATGCACTTCACCATGTCGATGTCGTAGCGCGTCGTGCGGCGGGTGCCGTCGTTGCGTCGCGGACCGGCTTCGATCGTGATGGCCTGGGCCGGGCAGATGGCCTCGCAGAGCTTGCAGGCAATGCAGCGCTCTTCCCCGTTGGGGTAGCGGCGCAGGGCGTGCTCGCCGCGGAACCGAGGTCCCCGATGGCCCATTTCGAACGGGTAGTTGAGGGTCGCCTTCGGCTTAAAGAAGTACTTCACCGTCAGGACGAAGCCTGAGATGAACTCCTTCAGCAGGAGGGATTGGGCAATGCGGTCGAGCTGCATGGCCGATCTCCTTTAGCGGACGCCCGGCGCATTGCCGGTCGCCATCAGGACAGCTGCCACGATCACGACCATCGCCAGGGAGAGAGGAAGGAAGACCTTCCAGCCGAGGCGCATGAGCTGATCGTAGCGGTAGCGTGGCACCAGGGCTTTCACCATGGCTATGAGGATGAACAGGAAGCTGGCCTTGAGCACGAACCAGATCACGCCGGGCACCCAGGTGAAGGGCGCGAACGGGATCGGCGACAGCCAGCCGCCGAGGAACAGGATCGTGCCGAGGGCGCACATGGTCATGATGGCCACGTACTCGCCGAGCATGAAGAGCAGGTACGGCGTGGAGGAATATTCCACCATATAGCCGGCCACGAGCTCGGATTCGGCTTCCGGAAGGTCGAAGGGCGGACGGTTCGTCTCGGCCATGGCCGAGATGAAGAACACCACGAACATCGGGAAGAGCGGCAGCCAGTACCATCCCAATATCCCCAGGCGGGTATTCTGCGATTCCACGATGGCCGACAAGTTCAGCGTTCCCGCGCACATCAGCACGGTCACGATGACGAAGCCGATGGAGACCTCGTAGGACACCATCTGGGCCGCCGAGCGAAGCGCTCCGAGGAACGGGTACTTCGAGTTCGACGCCCAGCCGCCCATGATGACGCCGTAAACGCCGAGCGACGAGATCGCGAAGATGTAGAGAATGCCCACGTTGATGTCGGCGATCGCCCAGCCCGCGTTGAGCGGAATGACCGCCCAGGCGGCGAGCGACAGGGTGCACATCACCAGCGGAGCCAGCAGGAACATGCCTTTGTTCGCCGGCGCCGGGATGACCGGCTCCTTCAGGACGAACTTCAGCAGATCGGCGAAGGACTGAAGCAAGCCCCAGGGGCCGACCACGTTCGGACCGCGACGAAGCTGCACCGCCGCCCAGACCTTGCGGTCGGCGTAGAGCGCGTAGGCGATGAAGATGAGAAGCGCCACCAGCATGAGCAGGCTCTTGCCCAGCATGATCGCGACTGCGAGGAGGATGTCTCCAAATTCCATGATCCGTTCCTCTTACTCAGCCGCCTCGAGCTTCAGCTCACGGGCGAGCGCGGAGCACTCGGCCATGACGCCGGAGGCGCGGGCAATCGGGTTCGTCAGATAGAAGTCCTTCACCGGGCTCATGAAAACCTCGCGCCCCGGCGTGCCGCCGATCCCGGCGAGCGCCTGAACGGCCGCGAACCCGTCGGCCGGCTGGACCGTGTCGATGGCGGCAAAATGCGGGTAATGCACATAGAGCTTCGCCCGCAGCGCGTTGAGCGAGTCGAAGGGCAGCCGGTGACCCAGCACGTCCGAGAGGGCGCGCAGGATGGCCCAGTCCTCGCGAGCCTCGCCCGGTGCGAAGGCGGCCCGGTTGGCGAGCTGCACCCGGCCTTCCGTGTTCACGTAAGTGCCGGATTTCTCCGTGTAGGTCGCCCCCGGCAGGATCACGTCGGCGCGGTGAGCGCCGCGATCGCCGTGGGTCCCCTGGTAGATCACGAAGGCGCCGGGCGCGATGTCGATCTCGTCCGCGCCGAGGTTGAACAGCACGTCCACCTCGCCTTGCGCCATGGTCCGGGCATCGAGGCCCCACTCGCCCGGGACGAGGCCGAGATCGAGGGCGCCGACGCGAGACGCGGCGGTGTGGAGGACCGAGAAGCCGTTCCAGCCGTCCTTCACGGCGCCCACGTCGCGGGCGAGTTGCGCCACGGCCGAGAGAACGGCCAATCCGTCGGGACGCGAGAGAGCGCCCTGCCCCACAATGATCAGGGGACGCTCGGCGCCACGCAGCTTCTCGATGAAGCTGTGACGGCCGCCGGTCAGTTCGGCCAGCGTCTCGGGGCCGGCGCCGAGGTAGTCGTAGGGATAGGTCAGGTCGGCATGCTCGCCGATCAGGGCGATCGGCGGCGGAGCCATGCGCCAGCGCTTGCGGATGCGCACGTTGACGAGCGAAGCCTCGATGCGCGGGTTGGCCCCGACGATCAGGATCGCGTCCGCATCCTCGATGCCCTGGATGGTGGTGTTGAAGAGATAGGAGCCGCGCCCGTAGACCGGCGTCAGCACCGTGCCGTCCTGGCGTGCATCGATGTTGGTGACGCCCAGGCTCTCCATGAGGAGCTTCAGAGCATACATCTCCTCGACGGCGGCGAGATCGCCCACGATGGCGCCGATCCGCTTCGGGTCCGCACCCTTCACACGACCGGCGATGGTCGCGAAGGCCTCCTGCCAGGTGGCGGGGCGAAGACGGCCGTTCTCGCGCACGAAGGGACGGTCGAGACGCTGGAGGCGCAGGCCGTCCACGATCTGGCGGGTCTTGTCGGTGATCCACTCCTCGTTCACCGCCTCGTTCACGCGCGGCAGGATGCGCATGACCTCTCGGCCGCGGGAATCGACGCGGATCGAGGAGCCGACCGCATCCATCACGTCGACGGAATCGGTCTTGGTGAGCTCCCAGGGACGGTAGTGGAAGGCTTCCGGCTTATGGGTGAGCGCGCCGACCGGGCAGAGATCCGCCACGTTGGCCTGCAGCTCAGAGCCGAGAGCCCGCTCGAGGTAGCTCGTGATCTCCATGTCCTCGCCGCGCCAGATGGCGCCGAGATCCGGCACGCCAGCCACTTCGGCGGAGAAGCGCACGCAACGGGTGCAGTGGATGCACCGGTTCATGGAGGTGCGCACCAACGGGCCTAGATACTTGTCGGTGACCGCGCGCTTGTTCTCGTGGTAGCGGCTGGTGTCGACGCCGTAGGCCATGGCCTGGTCCTGCAGGTCGCACTGGCCGCCCTGGTCGCAGATCGGGCAGTCGAGCGGGTGGTTGATGAGGAGGAACTCCATCACCCCTTCCCGCGCCTTCTTCACCGTCGGCGACTTGGTCGAGATTTCCGGCGGCTCACCGTTCGGGCCCGGACGGCAGTCGCGCACGCCCCAGGCGCAAGACGCCACCGGCTTTGGCGCGCCCTTCACCTCGACGAGGCACATTCGGCAATTGCCGGCGATCGAAAGCCGCTCGTGGTAGCAGAAGCGCGGAATTTCCGCCCCGGCCGCTTCGGCGGCCTGGAGCAGGGTGTATTCCGCGGGGACGTCGACCTCGACGCCATCAACGATGATTTTCGCCATCTTCAATCTCACTCCGCCGCGATCAGGACGGATTCGGAATGCGGGTTTGCCGCGTAATCGTCGATCCGCTTCTCAATCTCATGACGGAAGTGGCGGATCAGACCCTGGACCGGCCAAGCCGCCGCGTCGCCGAGCGCGCAGATGGTGTGGCCTTCGATCTGGGTCGAGACTTCGAGGAGCATGTCGATCTCGCGCTTCTGGGCACGACCTTCGGCCATGCGGGTGAGCACGCGCCACATCCAGCCTGTCCCCTCGCGGCACGGCGTGCACTGGCCGCAGCTCTCGTGCTTGTAGAAGTACGAGATGCGGGCGATGGCCCGGACGATGTCGGTCGACTTGTCCATGACGATCACGGCGGCGGTGCCGAGACCCGATTTCAGGTTCCGCAGCGTGTCGAAATCCATGTAGGCGTCGGCGATCTCGTGAGCCGGAACGATCGGCACCGACGAGCCGCCGGGGATCACCCCGAGCAGGTTGTCCCAGCCGCCCCGGATGCCGCCGCAATGGCGGTCGATCAACTCGCGGAAGGTGAGGCCCATCGCCTCTTCCACGTTGCAGGGCTTGTTGACGTGGCCCGACACGCAGAAGAGCTTCGTGCCCACGTTGTTCGGGCGACCGATACCGGAGAACCAAGCAGCCCCGCGGCGCAGGATCGTGCCGGCGACCGCGATCGACTCGACGTTGTTGACCGTCGTCGGGCAGCCGTAGAGGCCCATATTGGCCGGGAAAGGCGGCTTCAGGCGCGGCATGCCCTTCTTGCCTTCCATGCTCTCAATGAGAGCCGTCTCCTCGCCGCAGATATAAGCGCCTGCGCCGTGGTGGACGTAGAGGTCGAAGGGATAGCCGTGGATGTTGTCCTTGCCGATGAGTTTGGCCTCGTAGGCCTCATCCACCGCCCGCTGGAGCGCGTGACGCTCAGCCACATACTCGCCGCGGATATAGATGTAGGCCGCATGGGCTCCCATGGCGAAGGACGCGATGAGGCAGCCCTCGACGAGGAGATGCGGATCGTTCCGCATGATCTCCCGGTCCTTACAGGTGCCCGGCTCCGACTCGTCCGCGTTCACGACCAGATAGTGCGGACGGCCGTCCGACTGCTTCGGCATGAAGGACCATTTCAGGCCCGTGGGGAAGCCGGCGCCGCCGCGACCGCGCAGGCCCGACGCCTTCATCTCGTTGACGATCCAGTCACGGCCCTGCTCGAGCAGGAACTTCGTCCCGTCCCAGGCGCCGCGCATCTTCGCGGCTTTGAGGTCCGGCGAATGGAAGCCGTAGAGATTGGTGAAGATACGATCTTTGTCCTGAAGCATTCCCGATCACTCCATCAGGACGACTTGTTGTCTTTGTCGACGACCACGCCCGGCTTGCTCTCGCTGCCGTCGCGACGGGTCTCCGCCTGTGCCGGCGGCGTCCCTGCGGAAGGCGTCGTGGGGCTCGCAGGCACCGCTTGCCCCTCCTTCTTCGGCGAGGCCACATAGGACTTGCCGCTCTGGGGGGGCGGCTGAGCGCCCGCCTCCTTGGGCTCGACCTTGGTGGCCTTGGAGGAATCCGCCGCTTCCTTCTGGTCCGCCGTGCTGACCGGCTTCTCGCCCTCTTTGGCGCGCTTGGCCGGAGTATCGGCGACGTCGCTCTCGATGGGGCGTCCGGCCGTCGGCTTCGCGGCCTTGGCTTCCTGGGGCACGCTCGCCATCGCGGCGGCAGTCTCGCCGGTTTCCGCGGCCTTCGCCTGCTCCTCGAAGCGCTTGCGCCAGGCGCCTACGACGGAGCCGTCGTAGAGAGCCGGGTCCTGAAGGGTGTTCACGGCCTCGAAGGGCTCCGAGCGGTTACGTCCGATCTGGGATCCGACCTTCACGGGACGGCCGGCTGCGAGATCGTCGAGCAGCTTCTCGAAGTTCTCGGTGGTGAGGTCCTCGTAATAGTCGTCGTTGATCTGCACCATGGGGGCATTCGAGCAGGCGCCCAGGCACTCGACCTCAAGCCACGAGAAAGTCCCGTCCGCCGTCACGTGGTTCTGGTCGCCGACGCGGCGCTCCAGCACCTTCTTGATGTCGCCCGCACCGCGCAGCACGCAGGGCGTGGTGCCGCAGAACTGGATGAAGTACTTCCCGACCGGCTCGAGGTTGAACATCGTGTAGAAGGTCGCCACCTCCATCACGCGGATCACCGGCATGTCGAGCCGGGCGGCGACGGCCTCGATGGCCTTGCGGGGCAGCCAGCCGCCGGCCTGCTCCTGAGCCTTGGTCAGGAGGGCGATCACGGCCGAAGCCTGCCGGCCCGGCGGATACTTGGCGATTTCCTTTTCCGCGAAAGCCTCGGTCTCGGCGGAGAGAACGAAACTCTCGGGCTGCATGTTTTCAGGCGCGAGCTTACGAACGGCCATACACTCTTCTCCTCATCGCCATGGCCGGGCATCAGCCCGGCCAATCGCGACTTGAAATTGTCCAGCACGCCTTGAAAGAGCGTGGATACCCGCCCCGGAACCGGGGCGGTCTTTGTTAGCGGTCGACTTCGCCGAACACGATGTCGATGGAGCCCAGGATGCCCGCGACGTCGGCCAGCATGTGGCCGCGGCACATGAAATCCATGCCCTGAAGGTGAGCGAAGCCCGGAGCGCGGATCTTGCAACGGTAAGGCTTATTGGTGCCGTCCGAGACGAGATACACACCGAACTCACCCTTCGGAGCTTCAACGGCGGCATAGACCTCGCCCGCCGGGACGTGGAAGCCTTCCGTGTAGAGCTTGAAGTGGTGGATCAGCGCTTCCATCGAGCGCTTCATGTCCTTGCGCGACGGCGGAGCAACCTTGCCATCAAGGGTCGCGACCGGCCCCTGCCCGTCCGGCGCTCGCAGCTTGGTGAGGCACTGGCGCATGATCCTGACGGACTGGCGCATCTCCTCCATGCGGATGACCTGACGATCGTAGTTGTCGCCGTTCTTGCCCACGGGGATGTCGAATTCCATCTCCTCGTAGCACTCGTAAGGCTGCGACTTACGCAGGTCCCAGGCGACGCCGCAGCTGCGGACGATCGGGCCGGAGAAGCCCCAGCGGAAGCAATCGTCCAGCGTGAGAATGCCGATATCGACATTACGCTGCTTGAAGATCCGATTGCCGATGACGAGCGTGTCGAGGTCTTCGAGCACCTGCAGGAACGGATCGCAGAAGGCCTCGATGTCGTCGATCAGCTCCGGCTGGATGTCCATGCTCACGCCGCCGGGACGGAAGTAGTTGGCATGCATCCGGGAGCCGGAGATCCTCTCGTAGAAGATCATCAGCTTCTCTCGCTCCTCGAAGCCCCAGAGAGGCGGCGTGAGCGCGCCGACGTCCATGGCCTGCGTGGTCACGTTCAGGAGGTGGGAGAGGAGACGGCCGATTTCCGAGAACAGAACGCGGATCAGCTGAGCGCGCCGGGGCACCTCGATGCCCAGCAGCTTCTCCACGCCCAAGCAGAAGGCATGTTCCTGGTTCATCGGCGCGACATAGTCGAGCCGATCGAAATAGGGATTCGCCTGAACGTAGGTTTTGTACTCGATCAGCTTCTCCGTGCCGCGATGCAGCAGGCCGATATGCGGATCGACGCGTTCGACGACCTCGCCGTCCAGTTCCAGCACGAGGCGCAGCACGCCGTGCGCCGCAGGATGCTGCGGGCCGAAGTTGATGGTGAAGTTGCGGATATTATGCTCGCCCATGGGTCGCCTCTCCGCTCCTTATGCCTTGGCCTTCTCGTCGCCGGGCAGCACGTAGTCCGTGCCTTCCCAGGGCGAGAGGAAATCGAAGTTGCGGAATTCCTGGTTGAGCTTCACCGGCTCGTAGACCACGCGGCCCTGGCCATCGTCGTAACGGACCTCGACATAGCCGGTGAGCGGGAAGTCCTTACGGAGCGGATGCCCCTCGAACCCGTAATCGGTCAGAATCCGGCGTAGATCCGGATGGCCGGAGAACAGGATGCCGTAGAGGTCATAGGCCTCGCGCTCGAACCAGTTCGCGGCGGGCCAAAGGCCCACGAGCGAGGGAACCGGCGTCACCTCGTCCGTCTCGACCTTCAGGCGGATGCGCCGGTTATGGTGCGGCGCGAGGAAGTGGTAGACCACGTCGAAGCGCTTGTCGCGAGCCGGATAATCGGCGCCGCAGATATCGATGAAGCAGACGAACCGGCACTGCGGGTCGTCCCGCAGGAAAGTCGCGACGCGGACGACGTCCTCGCGGCGGGCGACGATCGTCAGCTCGTCGAAGGCGATAGCCCGATTCTCGATCGCCTCGCCGAGGGACGAGGCGATGTGATCGCTCAGGGCTTGGAGATCAGCACTCATGCAACGACCTTTGCTCAGCGCTCGATGGTGCCGGTGCGGCGGATCTTCTTCTGCAGAAGCAGCACCCCATACAGGAGCGCCTCAGCCGTCGGCGGGCAGCCCGGCACGTAGATGTCGACCGGAACGATCCGGTCGCAGCCACGGACCACGGAATAGGAATAGTGGTAATAGCCGCCGCCATTGGCGCAGGAGCCCATGGAGATGACGTAGCGCGGCTCCGGCATCTGGTCATAGACCTTGCGGAGGGCGGGAGCCATCTTGTTGGTCAGCGTACCGGCCACGATCATCACGTCGGACTGGCGCGGCGAGGCGCGCGGCGCGAAGCCGAACCGCTCGACGTCGTAGCGCGGCATGGACATCTGCATCATCTCGACGGCGCAGCACGCCAGGCCGAAGGTCATCCACATGAGCGAGCCCGTGCGCGCCCAGGTGATCAGATCCTCGGTCGAGGTCACGAGGAAGCCCTTGTCGGACAACTCCTCGTTGATGGAGACGAAATAAGGGTCCGTCGATCCGGCCGGCTTGCCGGTATTGGGGTCGATGATGCCCCTTGGCGCGGGAGCGACCAAGGTCGACTGGGTATCGGAGATCAATCCCATTCCAGGGCCCCCTTCTTCCACTCGTAAATGAATCCGACCGTCAGGACACCGAGGAAGATCATCATGGAGATGAAACCGAACCAGCCCAGGTTCCCGAACGTGATGGCCCAGGGAAACAGGAATGCCACTTCGAGGTCGAAGATGATGAAAAGGATGGCGACGAGGTAGAACCGCACGTCGAACTTCATGCGGGCATCGTCGAAGGCATTGAAACCGCACTCGTAGGCGGACAGCTTCTCGGTATCGGGACGGCTGTAGGCAACGATGAACGGAGCCACGAGCAGCGCCACCCCGATCAGGAGCGATACGCCGATGAAGATTACGAGAGGCAGGTAGTCGGCGAGGAGATTCGTCATACGACACCTAGAAGGTACGGAGCGCGGCCTAGGACCGGCAACCTGAAACGCATTTAAGCCACAGATGAGCCCTGCAAAAGCCCCCTGCGGCAACACGTTGATTGCGCGGGAGGCTTAACCGAGTTCCCCTTCCGTGACAAGTGTTTGCACTGCCGCAAAAAGAACCATTCCAAATTAGGAAGTGGCCTCTTCCGCCGCTTTCGCCGCTTTTCGGTTGGCGGCGGCCTCAGCCTGCCCTGCGGCGGCCTCAGCCTTGGCCTTGGCCTCGCATTTTGCCCGAATCTCATCGAGCTCTTCCTGGGTCAGGTGTTCGATACCGATGAACACATTCTGGGCGGCGCTTGCCCGGATCAACTCGTCAAGCTTGGCCTGAATGGCGGCGCCGTCGCGATTCTGGGTATTCTGGATCAGGAACACCATCAGGAACGTAACAATCGTCGTTCCGGTGTTCACGACGAGCTGCCAGGTATCGGAGAACCCAAACAAGGGACCACTGAGAGCCCAGACAAGGATGATAAGGAGACTGACCCCGAAGGTGATGGGCCGGCCTGCGACCTGAGCGACCCAATTGGAGAAACTCGTAAACAATCTAGACATCAACATAGGCAGCGGCCTCACACTTACCGTCGATAACGCCCAGCTACGCCAAACGCTCCGAAACCGGAGGGAGAACGCGCATTCCTGCCGGAAAGGTCGCTTCAGAGGAAAAGCCCGGCCGCTGCAACGGGCCATCGGCTCCGGGAGACTTCGTCCGGAGCCCTATCGAACCTGATTTTCGGGAGGGAAAGTGGCGCGGGCGACGGGGCTCGAACCCGCGACCTCCGGCGTGACAGGCCGGCACTCTAACCGACTGAGCTACGCCCGCGCATTTGACCGCCGAAGCGGTGTGAGGGCGGTTTAAGGGCGGCCCTGCCCTCTGTCAAGCGCTGAATGCAATCGTTCCAGAAAGCCGCACCAGACGGGATTTCTCCGGCTCCAGGCGGTCTCTTACTCGACCGCCGGGACCTCGCCCGTGCCCTTCAAGGAGGACAGCACTCGGTCGCACTCGTAGAGTTCCTCAAGGGCAGCCTGGAGCCCACGGAGAGTTTCCGGAGACAGGCCCTGCCGAAGAGGCATGGGGTCCGTATCATCTTCTTCGTAAAGGTGGGTTCCGTGGGAGGGCGCCACGTCCTCGGCGGCGGCCTGACCGGCCCCGGCAGGAAGCGAGGAGACGCTCTGCTCGCCGCGCCCGATCGCCTGGACGAAGCGGACCCCCTCCTCTTTCAGGATCCGCTGCACGCCCTTGATCGTATAACCTTCGCCGTAGAGGAAGTGGCGGATCCCCTTGAGCAGGTCAATGTCGTCAGGGCGGTAGTAGCGCCGTCCCCCGCCGCGCTTCAGCGGCTTGATATGGCTGAAACGCGTCTCCCAGAAGCGCAGCACATGCTGAGGAACATCGAGGTCCTCGGCGACCTCGCTGATCGTGCGGAATGCGTCGGGGCTCTTGTCCATGACGCCGCTCGCCATCGCCGGATCAATCCTCGCCTTCGAAGGTCTCGCCGTTGATGTGCGCCTTCAAGACGTTGGAAGGCTTGAAAACCATGACGCGGCGGGGATCGATCGGAACCTCGACGCCGGTCTTGGGATTGCGGCCGACGCGCTCGCCCTTGCTGCGCACGATAAAGGACCCGAAGGACGACAGCTTGACGGTCTCACCGGAGGCAAGGCTGTCGCAGATTTCGGCCAAGACCCGCTCCACCAATTCAGCCGATTCGGTCCGCGAGAGCCCCACCTTCTGGTAGACGGCCTCGCTCAGATCCGCTCTCGTTATCGTCTTGCCAGCCATTGAGCTCCCCAGCGCGAATGAGTTCGTTGGTCTTGTCGTCCAGGACGACGCTATGCAGATGGCTCCCTATGGTCAACCGCCAAGGTCGGTAGACCGGATACCACCAGAGTCGATTCCTTCTGCCGGTGGACTACCAGCGGATCAGCGCACTGCCCCAGGTGAAGCCGCCGCCGATCGCCTCGATCATGACGAGATCTCCGTCCTTGATCCGCCCGTCCTTTCGAGCGGTATCGAGCGCGAGAGGGATCGATGCCGCCGACGTGTTGCCGTGCTTGTTGACCGTAATGACGACCTTTTCCGGTGCGATGCCGAGCTTGTCGGCGCTCGCCGTGATGATGCGCTTATTGGCCTGGTGCGGTACGAACCACTTCAGATCCTCGGCACTCGTGCCGGTCGCCTTGAAGGCATCCTGTACGACATCGGCCACCATGCCAACGGCGAACTTGAAGACCTCGCGCCCCTCCATCTTCAGAACGCCCGTCGTCTTGGTCGAACCCGGACCGCCATCGACGTAGAGCTTGTCCCGGTAGCGGCCGTCGGACCGGAGGTGGGAGGTCAGGACGCCGCGGTCGCAGGACGTGCCCTCTCCCTCCTGGGCCTCCAGCACGATGGCCCCCGCTCCGTCGCCGAACAGAACGCAGGTGGTCCGGTCGTTCCAGTCGAGAATGCGGGAGAATGTCTCGGCGCCGACAACGAGGGCTCGCTTGTGCGAACCGGACTGCAGGAACTTGTCCGCCGTCGCCACCGCATAGACGAACCCTGTGCAGACGGCCTGGAGATCGAAGGCTGCCCCATGCGTCATGCCGATGCCGGTCTGGATCATCGTGGCGGTCGACGGGAAGGTGTAATCCGGCGTCGAGGTGGCGCAGATGACCAGATCGATATCGTCGGCGCGAAGCCCCGCATCGGCCAAGGCCGCCTCCGCCGCCTTGATCCCCAGGACGGATGTGGTCTCGTCTTCCTCGGCGATATGGCGTTCCTCGATGCCGGTCCGCTGCACGATCCAGTCGTGCGAGGTTTCCACCAGCTTCTCGAGGTCCTGGTTTGTCAGCTTGCGCCTAGGCAGATACGAGCCGACGCCGCGTACAACGGAACGAATGCGTTTCAAGATGCGCCTTCCTCAGGCCGATTGGCCCACCGGGTCATGGTCGAGCATGCTCCGGATTGTGTTCATCAATTCAAAATGCGCCATGTCGTAGGCGACATCGATGGCACTGGCGAAGCCGAGATCGTCCGTGCCGCCATGGCTTTTGACGACGACACCTTCGAGGCCCAGGAAGACGCCGCCATTCACCTTGCGGGGGTCCATCTTGTCACGCAGAGCGTTAAAGGCCTGTTTCGCGAACAAATAGCCGATTTTCGCCATCAGGGTTCGACTCATGGCCGAGCGCAGGTATTGAGCGATCTGCTTGGCCGTTCCCTCGGCGGTCTTCAGAGCGATGTTGCCCGTGAATCCTTCGGTCACGACCACATCGACCGTGCCTTTCCCGAGATCGTCCCCCTCGACGAAGCCGCGATAATCCAGGTGCGGGAGGTTCGCTTCCTTCAGGATCCGGCTTGCTTCCTTGACCGCCTCGATTCCCTTGATCTCTTCCGTGCCGACATTGAGGAGCCCGACCGTCGGGCGGTCCAGGTCGAACACGATGCGCGCCATGGCGGCGCCCATGATCGCCATATCGACCAGATGTCCCGCATCCGCCCCGATGGTCGCGCCGACATCAAGCACGATGCTCTCGCCCCGCATGGTCGGCCACATGCAGGCGATGGCCGGGCGTTCGATATGGGCCATGGTCTTGAGGCAGACCTTGGCTGTCGCCATCAGGGCCCCGGTATTGCCCGCCGAGACGGACGCATCCGCTTCCCCATCCCGAACGGCCTGGACGGCGCGCCACATGGACGATTTCCCCCGTCCCATCCGGATGGCCTGGCTGGGCTTCTCGTCCATCGCGATGGCGATATCGGTATGGCGTAGCTCAGTGGCTTCCTTCAGCTTGGGATGAGCGTTCAGGAGGGGCGCAACAATCGCTTCATTGCCGAACATCAGAAAACGGAGATCCGGGTGGCGCTCCAAGGCCAAGGCTGCGCCCGGGACCACGATGGAAGGACCGTGATCGCCCCCCATCGCATCAAGCGATATACGCACCGGCTTCGGCATAAAGGATTGTTCTTTCTTTTAAGTCATTCAACAGAGGGCGGAAAATAGCGGTTTGCGGTCGCTCCGCAACTGAATTCTCTGGCCTGCGACTACCTTACGTAACGTGCAGATATGCGTTGAGGACCGATGCCGCCAGCCCCTATTCGCTCCCCTTCAGCCTGTTCAAGGCGGCGAAAGGCGAATCCTTCGCATCCGAGGAATCCCGGTAGCTGAAATCAACTCCAGGCTTGCGCGGATAGGGATCCAGACCGAGAGCCAGGAACTCGGCCGTGAGCGCGCCGAGGTCGATCTGGCCGTTCACGATCTCGTCCGGGGGCTCATATTCGTTAATATCGGTGGGGGGCTCCGCCGGCATCCCGGACGGTTCCGCGAAATCGACCTCGACCTCTTCCTCGATCGTCGAATCGAAGGACTCCAGGGAGGTGACGCAAATCTGCGTGATCGAGGCCTTAACTACACCCGTGACGTGAATGCCCTTGGCGGAAGCTTTCAGCTGGTAATCGCCGGAAAGAGCCCGGATCCCCGGCAGCCCAAAATCCTGCGCCAGGGCAGCGCATTCCTCGGCCGTTGCCTCTACATGGACCTCCTGCCCGCGAGGCGGGATTCTCATGACGTCGATCAGCCGCGACAAGGGGCCCACGGTTTCGGGTGTCATCAGCTTGCCTCCTTAAGCAAAGGTCTCAGGTTCAGGGAAATTGGGGCCTGTTTCTAGAAGCGCGTCCAGATCCACCGTCTTCAATCCCCGATCGGCTGCGAATGCATAACGCGCCAGGGGAGCGGCCGGTGCCTCGCTGCCATAGACGTTGCGGCCGAGAGCAAGCGCCAGACCCGCCTCGTCGCCGCCATTGAGAGGTGTATCATAGGCATGAGCCCGCCCGTAGAAGGATTCCGCAACCTTCTTCATGCGTTTCGGCACCACCGTGTCGCCGACGCCCATTTCCCTCAAGGAGGCATCCATGTCCCGGAAGAAGGCGTCCGTCAGATCCTTGGCCACCTCATCCGCAGGGTGCGGGAGCTGGCGCAGGGCCCGCAAGGCCAGCACCATATGCAGGGACAGGGCCTCGAAGCGCCCTTCCAATGTGTCCGGAATGCCAAGTGCCGCATAGAGCCCAGGGACGCGCGATGCCGTCGCGATTCTCTTGTAGAGCGTCGCGATGGTGGCTCGCCGAGGGTCTTTGCGGAAGAGACTGAAGATCACGGCTCTGCCCTTCCAAGCTTGTCAAAATCCTAGCCTCGGGTTACGCCATCACCATCCGTAGGCGCAAGCTTATCCGCGCCGCATTTCTGGAAGAACCGTACGATGCGTCGATATCATACCCTTTTGGTGCGTTTGGCTACTGCAACCGTTCTCGCCTCTTCCGTGGCCGCCTGCACGATGGGCGAAGAGTTCCAGCGCGGCTATGTCGTGGATGAGCGCGCGCTTGCTCAGGTGAAGAAGGGGATGAGCGCCGATCAAGTCCTCCAGACCCTCGGAACACCCTCTACGGTATCCACCGTCGGCAACCGCAACTGGTATTACATCAGCCAGAAATCCCGCAGGACGCTCCAGTTCATGGGCGAGCAGGTGGTGGACCAGCAGGTGACCGCCGTCTATTTCGACAAGGGGCTGAGGGTCGAGCGCGTCGCGCTTTACGGCCTCCAGGACGGAAAGGTCTTCGATTTCATCAGCCGCACCACTCCGGCCGGCGGCGAAGAGGCCAGTTTCCTCGGCCAGATCTTCAGGGGCATGACGAGCTTCAACCCGTTCAGCTGATCCCCTGGCGGCAAAGGCATTCCATATGGCCGGGCCCGTCCCGGCCATTTTTTTTGCGTTGTGCCTCAAAAAGGAAACCCGCGGCTCCTGCCGCGGGCTTGAAGTTCTTTGCCGCCCGATGCCCTTACGAATGCGCGAGGATCGCGAGGAGCAGCAGGGCGATGATGTTCGTGATCTTGATCGCCGGGTTCACGGCGGGGCCCGCCGTATCCTTGTAGGGGTCGCCGACGGTGTCGCCCGTGACCGAAGCCTTATGAGCCTCCGAGCCCTTGTGATGGGTCGTGCCGGACGCATCCGTGAACCCATCCTCGAACGACTTCTTGGCATTATCCCACGCGCCGCCGCCCGACGTCATGGAGATGGCGACAAAAAGCCCTGTCACGATCACGCCGAGCAGCATGGCGCCTACGGCGGAGAACGCCTCGGACTTGCCCGCGACCCAGTAGACGACGAAGTAGGTCACGATGGGTGCCAGCACCGGCAGGAGTGACGGCACGATCATTTCCTTGATCGCCGCGCGGGTCAGCATGTCGACGGCGCGCCCATAGTCTGGACGATCCGTCCCGGCCATGATGCCCGGCCTCTCGCGGAACTGACGGCGCACTTCCTCAACCACGGAGCCAGCCGCCCGGCCGACCGCCGTCATGGCGATGCCGCCGAACAGGAACGGGATGAGGCCGCCGAACAGCAGGCCGACCACCACATAGGGATTGGTCAGGGAGAAGTTCGGCGCCACGCCCTGGAAGTACGGATAACGCGCGGCGTTCTGCGTGAAGTAGTTCAGGTCGGAGGTGTAGGCCGCGAACAGCACCAGCGCGCCCAGGCCCGCGGAGCCGATGGCATAACCCTTCGTCACCGCCTTGGTGGTGTTGCCGACCGCATCAAGGGCATCCGTCGACTTGCGGACCTCCTTCGGCAGGCCCGCCATCTCGGCAATGCCGCCGGCATTGTCCGTCACCGGGCCGAAGGCATCGAGGGCCACGATCATGCCGGCCAGAGCAAGCATGGCCGTCACAGCAATCGCGATGCCGAACAGGCCGGCGAGCTTGAAGGCCACGATGATGCCCGCGATGATCACGATCGTCGGCAGGGCCGTGGCTTCCAACGAGACCGCAAGCCCCTGGATCACGTTCGTGCCGTGGCCGGTGACGGAGGATTGCGCGATGGAGCGGACGGGACGGAAGCCCACGCCGGTATAGTACTCTGTGATCACCACGATCAGCGCCGTCACGGCCAGACCGATGACCGCGCACCAGAACAGGGCCTGCCCCGTGAACTCGGCGCCGGCGACCGGTCCGAAACCGATCATCTGCCAGGTGACGAGGGCAATCGCCGCCGCCGACAGGATGCCGGTGGCGATCAGGCCCTTGTAGAGCGCGCCCATGATGGACTCGTTCTGCCCGAGCTTGACGAAGAAGGTGCCGATGATCGAGGTCACGATACAGGCCGCCCCGATGGCGAGCGGGTACATCAGCATGGTGTCGAGGGTTGCCTGGCCGGCGAAGAAGATCGCCGCGAGCACCATGGTGGCGACCACGGTCACCGCGTAGGTCTCGAAAAGGTCCGCCGCCATGCCTGCGCAGTCGCCGACATTGTCGCCGACATTGTCCGCAATGGTCGCCGGATTGCGCGGATCGTCTTCGGGAATGCCGGCCTCGACCTTGCCCACGAGGTCGCCGCCTACGTCGGCGCCCTTGGTGAAGATACCGCCGCCGAGCCGGGCGAAGATCGAGATCAGAGAGGCTCCGAAGCCGAGAGCCACCAGGCTGTCGATGACCACGCGGTCGGAGGGGTTCAGGCCCGCAATCCGGGTGAGATACCCGTAGTAGAGCGCCGCGCCGAGAAGGGCGAGACCCGCGACCAGCATTCCGGTGACGGCGCCCGCCTTGAAGGCGACATCAAGACCGCCGCCGAGCGACTGCGTGGCCGCCTGGGCCGTGCGGACATTCGCCCGGACCGACACGTTCATGCCGATGAAGCCTGCCGCTCCCGAGAGAACGGCGCCTATGGCGAAGCCGATGGCGACCCGGATTCCGAGGAAATAGGCGATGATGGCGAACAGGACGACGCCCACGATGGCGATTGTGGCGTATTGCCTGCGAAGATAGGCCTTCGCGCCCTCGGCGATCGCACCGGCGATCTCCTGCATGCGCTGAGAACCGGCGTCCCGCTTCATCACGTCGCCAATGGCCCAGAAGCCATAGACGATCGAGAGAACGCCGCCCACGATAATTAGGGTGAGTGCCATCATGCCATCCTTGTTATGGGAAAGCAGAAAGCCGCTCCTCAAGGCCCGTTTCTCGGCCTCGAATGGCCCCTACCCCCAGCGAACTTTATATTTGGTGGCAAAAAACTAGGCAGTACGCAACAATCCTACCGGCTCAACCCACAGGAAGGCCTTAATACTTTAAGCGGGTGCGATGAGCTTAGCCTTCTGCTGCCAAGCTAGCAGAAGTAGAGCGACGACGACCGGTGGGAAGACCAGCCAGTTCACGCTCTCCCAGCCGCCGGCGCTCAGGAGCTTGCCCGACGAGAAGGACGCTATGGCGACCGAGCCGAAGATGAGGAGGTCGTTGGCCGCCTGGACCTTGGCGCGCTCCTCGGGGCGGTAGCAGTCGGTGACCAGGGCCGTGGCTCCGATGAAGCCGAGATTCCAGCCGAGCCCGAGCAGGATCAGAGCCGCCCAGAAATGGGCGATGCCGATGCCGGACAGGCCGACCATGGCCGCTAGCGCGATCAGCACGAGGCCTGCAGCCGTCACCGGTCCCTTGCCGAACCGCGCGATCAGCCGGCCGGTGAAGAAGCTCGGCCCGAACATGGCCAGGATGTGCCATTGGATCCCGAGCGCCGCAGCGCCGACCGGGTGGCCGCAGCCGATCATCGCCAGGGGCGCCGCCGTCATCATGAAGGTCATGAGACTGTAGGAGACGAGACCGCTCGCGGCGGCCACGATGAAACGGGGCTGACGCACGATCTCGGCCAGCGGACGTCCGCCCGTTTTCGCGGCCGCGATGCTCAAGGGGGCGGGACGCAGGAAGGATACGGCGATCATCGAGAGCATCGCCAGTGTCGCCTGCCCCAGGAAGGCTCCCGCGAAGGGGGCCGCTTCGACCGCATCCCTTGTCCAGATCACGGTTTGCGGCCCGATCACGCCAGCCACGAGGCCTCCTGTCATCACCCAGGAAATCGCCTTCGGCTTGAAAGCCTCGGAGGCCGCGTCGGTCGCGGCGAACCGGTAGCTCTGGTTGAAGGAGCCGTAGCTCCCGATGATCAGGGTCCCGAGGCAGAACAGGGGGAAGCTGAACGCCGCGATCCCAAAGGCGGCGAGGCAGCCGCCGGCGAGGCCGATGCCGGCGCCGACCATGTAGCCGAGGCGCCGCCCGGCCCTGCGCATCAGCATGGCGGCCGGGATGGTGCCGATGGCGAGGCCCAGATTGAGCAGGCTGACGGGAAGGGTTGCCAGTTCCTTGTTCGAGGCGAGCGACTGCCCGACCAAGCCGCCGAGGGACACGACGATGGCCGGGCTGGAGCCGCCGAGCGCCATCGCGACGGCGAGAACGACGGCATTGCGCTTGGCGATGGCGTCACTGGCAGCCATGTGGAAGGAGGTATCAGAAATGCTGGTAGGAGCCGACATCGTAGCGTCTTTCGCGACCGTTCATCCGAAAGACGGACAGGTCATGTCCTGAGACGACTCGGCCGATCACGGAGAGGGTGATCCCGACCCTATCGGCCTCTTTCCGGAACCTGTCGAGATTCATTTCCGGGACAGTGCAGAGAATTTCGTAGTCGTCCCCGCCGGTCAGGGCGAGGTCGCGCAGTTCCGGCGAACCCTGGATCGCCTTCGCGGCAGCGCCCGAGAGCGGCACCTGATCGGCATCGATGAGGGCGCTCGTCCCGCTGGCCCGCATCATCTTGGCGAGATCGCCTGCAAGGCCGTCCGACACGTCCATGGCGGCGCCGGCATGGTCGCGCAGGGCGGCGGCGAGACGATGACGCGGTCGCGGATGCAGATAGCGGTCGGCGAGGTGGGCCCGCTCGTCCGGGGACAGGGTTTCGGCCCAGGCCGGCTCGGACCGAAGCCTCAGGCCCAGGGCCGCGTCGCCGATGGTGCCGGTGACGCAGATCAGGTCGCCGACTTGGGCTGACGTTCGCCGGACCATGCGGCCCGTCGGAACCTCGCCGAGGGCCGTGACCGACAGGGTCAGGGGTCCGGCGGTCTTCACGGTATCGCCGCCGAGGAGCGGACAGGCGAAATCCCGCGCCGCCTCGCCGAGGCCGGCCGCGAAGGCGGCGAGCCAGTCTTCGGTCCAATTCTCGGGCAGGGCGAGGCTGAGCAGGAAACCGGCCGGATCGGCGCCCTTGGCGGCAAGGTCGGAGACGTTGACGGCTAATGCCTTGCGGGCGATGGACCCGGGAGCATCCTCGGGCATGAAATGGACGCGCTCGACCAGGGCGTCCACGGTGAGGACGATATCATGCCCCGGCTCCGGAGTGATGCGGGCCGCATCGTCCGTGAGGCCCAGGCCGCCCTCTCCGGCGATGGGCGCGAAGTAGCGGGCGATGAGACCGTCCTCGCCGGGGCGTTCTCTCGAACTCATCGGCCGACCGCCCTCGCCCGCATGATTCCTACCGTTTGCCCTGGCCGGCCGCCTTCTTTTCGAGCTCGCCCGGACGGACCTCGCGGGCGAGCTTGTCGAGGACCGCGTTGACGAGGCCGGGCTCGTCCTCGCCGTAGAAGCCGTGGGTCACGTCGACATATTCCGTGATGACGACGCGGGCCGGCACGTCCTTGCGGAACATGAGCTCATAGCCGCCCGCGCGCAGGATGGCGCGCAGCACGGCCTCGATGCGCTTCAGCGGCCAGTCGGTGGCGAGCGCGCTGTCGATCTTCACGTCGATCTCGCGCTGGTTCTTGACCACGCCCGAGAGAATGTCGCGGAAGAAGGTGTTGTCGGACGGCTGGAACTCGATGCCCTCGACCTCGCGGCCGATCCAGAAGGCCTCGAACTCGGCGAGCGCATCGAGCACGGTCTTGCCCGACACGTCCATCTGATACAGGGCCTGGACGGCAGCGAGGCGAGCGGCCGAGCGCTCTGCTGGCTTCGTCATGATCAGGCCTCCAGTTTCTGTTTGATGCGCAGCACGGCCAGAGCCGCATCCACCGCTCCGCCGCCCTTATTCAATTCATTCACGCTCGCGCGGGTCCAGGCCTGCTGGTCATTCTCCACGGTGAGAATGCCGTTGGCGAGCGGGATCCTGCGGGCGACGGACAGGTCCATGAGGGCGCGGGCGCTCTCGCCGGCGACGATGTCGTAATGCCCGGTCTCGCCGCGGATGACGCAGCCGAGGGCCACGACGGCATCGTAGGGCTTCCCGGCCTTATCGGCCGCGTCGAGCGCGATGGCGATGGTGGCGGGGATCTCGAGCGCGCCGTCGAGGGTCAGCACGTCCATGGTGGCCTGCGCCTCTTCGACGGCGCCCCTGGCGCCGCGCAGGAGCTCGTCGGCGATATCGTCGTAGAACCGGGCCTCGACGACCAGGATGCGGGCGCCGGGAACCGGCGGACGGGGACTTTTCGGCTTATCGGAAGGCGCGACCATGAGAAATCCGTTCAGAGTTCCAATAGCATCTCAGCCCTCGTCCTGAGGAGCAGCGGAGCTGCGTCTCGAAGGAGAGTCCAGAGAGCACCGGAGGCGCCCTCGTCCTTCGAGACACCGCTTGCAGCGGCTCCTCAGGATGAGGGCTATGTCGAGGAAAGTTAAACGTCCCTACTCCGCCCGGCGCGCATCCGCAAGCCGCGCGGCATAGCGGGCCATGAGATCGACTTCGAGATTGAGCTTGTCGCCCACCTGCCGGTCGCCCCAGGTGGTGACCGTGAGGGTATGGGGGATGATGAGCACGGAGAACATGTCGTCGTTGACGGAATTGACCGTGAGCGACGTTCCGTCGAGGCAGACGGAGCCCTTCTCGGCAATGAAGGGCGCCAGCGCGTGCGGCGCCTTGATGGTAAAGCGGGCGGTCGGCCCCCACGGATCGTCGCCCGCGGTGATCGATTCCTTGGCCACGATGGTGGCGACCCCGTCCACATGCCCGGTCACGATATGGCCGCCGAGCTCGTCGCCGATCTTCAGGGACCGTTCCAGGTTAATTCTGGTGCCAGCCCGCCAGTCGCCCACGGTTGTGCGGTCCAGGGTTTCGGCGGCCGCATCCACGTCGAACCAGCAACCGCCCTCGCGGGCTCCGACCGCAACAACGGTCAGGCAGGGACCGCCGCAGGCGATGGAGGCGCCGAGCGCAATGGTGGCCGGATCGTAGGACGAATGGATACGCAGGCGCTTCAGGGTCCCCTGAGCGCCCTCGGCAGCTGCAATCTCACCGACATCGGTGACGATACCCGTGAACATCAGGGTCTCTCCCAGAACATGAAAAGATCGGGGCCGATCTGCTCCTCGGCCCGGCAAACGAGAAAATCCATCCGGTCCTGCAGCGAGAGGCCGAGAGCCGGCACATCGCCCTGCCCCCTGGCCGAACGACCGGTGATCAGGACCAGTTCGTCGACGAGGTCGGCTCCGGCCAGCGCATCCGCCAGTTCGGGGCCGCCTTCGCAGAATATCCGCGTGAGGCCGCGGGTGCCGAGAAGCTGCAGGGCTTCGGGCAAGGAGACGCGGCCGCTTACATCCGATGAAACCCGCAGGACCTCCACGCCCTGGGCGGCCAGGGCCCACTCCGCCTCGACCGGAGCCGCGACGCTGGTCATGATCCAGGTCGGGATCTCCCGCGCTCCGGCGACCACGCGCGCCGATAGCGGCGTGCGCAGATGCGTATCGACCACGATGCGGACAGGAGAGCGGCTCTCGAGCCCCGGCAGGCGCACGTTCAGCAGCGGATCGTCCGCGAGAACCGTTCCAACCCCGGTCACGATCGCATCCGCGTGGGCGCGCATCAGGTGGACCTTCCCGTTGGCGATCTCGCCCGTGAGCAGCAGGCGCGGACCGTGACGCGAACCGGCGAGGCCCTCCGTGCTGCGCGCGAGCTTCACCGTGACGGCGGGCCGCCCCCGGGTGACGCGTGTGATATGGCCAAGATGGGCGCGGCGGGCTTCCCTCGCGAGGCAGCCGGCAACCACCTCGATCCCGGCCTCCCGCAACCGGGCATGGCCGAGCCCGGCCACGCGGGAATCGGGATCCTCAAGAGCCGACACTACCCGGGCAACACCCGCTTCGACCACGGCATCGGCACAGGGCGAGGTCTTGCCGTGATGCGAGCAGGGTTCGAGGGACACGTACAGGGTGGCACCCCGGGCGCGCTCGCCCGCGGCGGCCAGGGCCATGCGCTCCGCATGGGGACGACCGCCCGGCTGGGTGGCGCCCTGGGCGACGATGACCGGAAAGTCGCCGCTTTCGTCCACGATGACGCAGCCGACCGACGGGTTCGGCCATGTCAGGCCGAGATGGCGCTCGCCGAGAGCGATCGCCAAGCGCATGAGGCGCTCATCCCGGCTGCCCCGGTCGAATGGCCGCCCTGCCGCCCCCGATGCGTTCATGGCTCGCTCGGAGCGCGCTTCTTCTTCGGCGGCGGCGGAAGATCGTCCTCGCTCTCAGCCAGTTTGCCAAGAATTTCCTCGAAGTCCTTGGCTTCGCGGAAGTTCTTGTAAACGGAGGCGAAGCGCACATAGGCCACGTCGTCGAGGCCCTTCAGGCCTTCCATGACGAGTTCGCCCACGGTTTCGCTCGGCACCTCGCCGTCGCCCATGCTCTCGAGCTGGCGGACGATGCCGTTGATCATCCGCTCGACCCGTTCCGGGTCCACGGGACGCTTGCGGAGCGCGACCTCCACCGATTGCTGGAGCTTGTCCCGGTCGAAAGGCACCCGCCGTCCCGAGCGCTTCAGCACGGTCAGCTCACGCAGCTGCACGCGCTCGAAGGTTGTGAATCGGCCGCCGCAATCCGGGCAGATGCGGCGACGGCGAATGGACGAGGAATCGTCCGTGGGGCGGGAATCCTTCACCTGGGTATCCAGGCTCCCGCAATAGGGGCAACGCATGGATCAGCCTAAACCTCAGGCGTAGATTGGGAAGCGGCGGGTCAGTTCATGAACGCGCTGCTTGACCGATTCCTCGACCGAGGCATTCGCCTCGTCGCCGTGCTTCGCAAGACCGTCGAGGGTCTCGACGATCAGCTCGCCCACGCGCTTGAACTCGGCCACGCCGAAGCCGCGCGAGGTGGCGGCGGGGGTGCCGAGACGGATGCCGGAGGTGACCATCGGCTTCTCGGGATCGAAGGGCACGCCGTTCTTGTTGCAGGTGATGTGGGCGCGGCCGAGGGCCGCTTCCGCCGCCTTGCCGGTGAGCTTCTTCGGGCGCAGGTCCACCAGCATCAGGTGGTTGTCCGTGCCGCCGGCCACGATGGCATAGCCGTTCGCCAGCATGGTGTCGGCCAGGACCTTGGCGTTCTCGACGACCGAGCGGGCATAGAGCTTGAACTCGGGACGCAGGGCCTCGCCGAAGGCGACGGCTTTCGCGGCGATCACATGCATGAGCGGGCCGCCCTGGAGGCCGGGGAAGATCGCGGAATTGACTTTCTTGGCGATGTCCTCCTCGTTGGTGAGGATCATGCCGCCGCGCGGACCGCGCAGGGTCTTGTGAGTCGTGGTGGTGACCACGTGGGCGTGCGGGAACGGCGACGGATGCGCGCCGCCGGCCACGAGACCGGCGAAATGGGCGATGTCGACCATGAAGAAGGCCCCGACCTCATCGGCGATCTCGCGGAAGCGGGCGAAGTCCCAGAAGCGGGAATAGGCCGAGCCGCCGGCGACGATCACCTTCGGCTTGTGGGTGCGGGCCAGTTCCGCCACCTCATCCATATCGATGATCTGGTCGCTCTCGCGCACCTTGTAGCTCACCACGTTGAACCACTTGCCGGACATGTTGACCGGGGAGCCGTGGGTCAGGTGGCCGCCACAGGCGAGATCGAGGCCCATGAAGGTGTCGCCGGGCTTCATCAGGGCCATGAACACGGCCTGATTGGCCTGCGAGCCGGAATTGGCCTGGACGTTAGCGAACTTGCAGTCGAACAGGCGCTTGGCCCGCTCGATGGCGAGCTCCTCGGCCATGTCGACGAACTGGCAGCCGCCATAGTAACGGCGACCCGGATAGCCTTCCGCATACTTATTCGTCATCACCGAGCCCTGGGCCTCCAGGACGGCGCGGGAGACGATGTTCTCGGAGGCGATCAGCTCGATCTCCTCGCGCTGGCGGCCGAGTTCGAGCCCGATGGCGCGGGCGATCTCAGGATCGCTGTCGGCCAGGCTGGCCGAGAAAAAGCTGTTGGAGAGATGGCTGTGTGCCGCTTCACTCGCGCTCATGGGATCCAAACCTTCTGCCGCCCCCGGGGGAGCCTCTACCGACCTGCGGGGCCTTTATCACGCCTAGCACCAAAGCGCCAAGCCGCCCTTTGCCGCTGGTCGAATGCTTCAGTGTGAACAACGGTGCCATCCTCAAATGGTGGGAATTTATGGCACGCAGAGCGCAGCTATTATGATTGCTCGATATATAATAACGTGTAAATATGTTGTTAAGAGACAACTATGCCGCGCAAATTCGAGGTTTCACCATGGCGATACAGACAACTACCCCGACCGATGGGGACGACATCTACCTTATCGCGGAGAATCAAGTAGCCGGCGGCAGTTTCGACGGAAAGTTAGGGAACGATACCCTTCAACTGACCGGGAACACTTCCTCAGGCACCGCACTGTCATTTGATTTTACAAGCGCAACACTTCTGAGTGGATTCGAAACCATCCGCGGCTCGACGTCGACAGATTATATTACCTTGTCCAGCTCGCAACTGGCCTCAATATCCACCTACGACAGTGGCGGCGACGGCTATATCGATTTTCTCCAGATCAGAGGCACAACTATCGATCTCCGTGACAAAGCAATTATAGGACCAATTCAAATTAGTCCTGTGACTTCCTCGGCCACGGTGACGGTCAACAGCAAGGCGCTTGCCGAAAAAATATATGGCCGCCATGCGCCGGGAATGCATCTCATCCTGGAGGGCGTCACCCTTACGGCAGCCGAGAGGCAGACTCTTCACAACAAGGGCATCGACAACATCACCGATGCCAGTGGGGTGACGAGCACCGATACGGCACCGCAGCTTTCCGGTATTGGCGGCGACATAACGACGATCCAGGCTGGACAAACCTACCATGTCGATATCGGTCAGAATGCGGTGATCACTGAAGACCATACTTTAAGTAGTATGAACATCGAATTGGATAATTTTTTCGATGCGAATGCAATGCTCGATATCGATACGGCTGGAAACGTCGATCTTGTGCCAACAAATTTCAACGAGAAAGTCTTCGTCAACAGCATCGAAATCGGAACGGTGACACGCATCACTTGGGCAAGCGAGTTTCGATTCTCCTTCAATGCGAGCGCAACACCAGCGCTCGTCCAAGAGCTTATCCGTGCCGTCACGTTCAAATACAACGGGTCAGCAATGCCCTTCGGGAGCAATGAAGTGAGCGTCGAAGTGATCGATTCGGGCAATCGGTCCGCGAAGTCGAAATTCACCCTCGCTTATCAGAACAACGCGCCGACAGATCTGACTCTTTCTCAGGCGACAGTCGCTGAGAATACTCGCTCGGGAACTCAAATGGGCAAGATTACTGCATCCGATCCCAACGAGGGCGATCGCATGAACTTCTCGCTTTTGGACGATGCAGGCGGACGCTTTTCGCTAGGCTGGGATGGCACGCTGTTCGTCAAGGATGCGGGCAAGCTCGATTACGAACAGGCGCATTCTCATACGATTAGGGTCAAGGCGACGGACAGAGGCGGTCTGACTATTGAAAAATCCTTCGTCATTACTCTTACCGACGTGGCGGAGGATGGCACCTCCGGCCCCGATCAGCCGATCGCGGACCGGATGACGATCAGGGGTTCGGCCAAAAAGGATATCCTGAAAGGAACTGTGGCAGATGAGATCATCTTCGGCGGTCTCTCCAACGACACCCTCACAGGAGGGCTCGGTCGAGACATCTTCGTGTTCGATTCGAAGCCGGGCACAGCCGCAACGGATCGGAAAGTGAACTTCGACAAGATTACCGACTTCAACGTTAATGACGATTCGATCTGGCTCGACAACAAGTATTTCACGAAGCTCGGCAAAGGTACTCTTGCTCAGCCCGGCAAACTCACTGCCAAGTTTTTCAGCGTCGGCGATCATTCCAAGAACAAGAGCAATTATCTGATCTACAACAAGAAGACCGGCGTATTGTCCTATGATGCCGATGGTTCGGGCTCGAAATTGGCCGTTGAGATTGCCATTCTTAAGAAAGGCCTCTCACTGACCTCTCAGCACTTCTTCGTCATCTAAGGATCACGCACCGGCAAGATTGTCACGGTACATCCCCATTTTCAATGAAAACAGCCCGCCGGAAGGCGGGCTGTCGCAGTAAAGAGTACCATTCCTGCACAATCTCAGTTCTGCAGGAACATCTCTTCGTCCGGCTCGGTCGGGGTGCGGCTGGCGACCGGGATCGCGTTGCCGAGGCCGTCCTTGTTGTAGATGTCGTCGCGGAACTGGACGAGGCCGTCCGGGGTCGCCCAGGCGGTCATGTAGATCCAGTGGATCGGAACCGGCTGCGCCAGACGGGCGTCGATCCGATCGCCGGACTTGAACGTGGCGTCGATCTGCTCGCGGCTCCAGCCGGGGGTGTCCTTCAGGAGCCATTCGATGTAATCGCGCACGTTCTGCACGCGGATGCAGCCCGAGGACACGAAGCGGAAATCGTCGCCGAAGATGCCCTTGGAGGGCGTATCGTGCATGTAGACGCCATCCTTGTTCGGGATGTTGATGCGCACGAAGCCCATGGAGTTGAGCTCGCCGCCCGGATCCTGGCGGAAGCGGTAGCGGGTCGCCTCGTCGGAGAACCAGTTCACCTGCGAGGGCGCGATCTCCGTGTTGCCGTTGAAGATGCGGATCTTGTTGTCCGTCAGGTAGTTCGGCTCCTTCTGCATCTTCGGGATCAGATCCTTCTTGATGATCGAAGCGGGCACGGTCCAGAACGGGTTGAAGTTGACCTCGACCACCTTGGTGTTCAGGAGCGGCGACTGACGGTCGCTCTTGCCGACGCCGGCGGCGTGGCGGGTATGGACGACGCCGCCCTCCACCGTCTCGACCAGGGCGGCCGGGATGTTGGCGACCACGTATCGGTTGGGCAGTCCGCCGGCCACGAGGGTGCGCAGGCGGGACACGTTGATCTCGAGCTGGCGGATGCGCACGTCCACGGGCACGTTCATGGCGATCACGGTCGGGGCCGTCATGGTGCCGGTGGAGCTGATGCCGTGCCGGGCCTGGAAGCGGCGCACGCCGGCCTCGACGTAGGAATCATAGATCGGCGATTCGCCGGCGGCCTGATCGAGATCGCCGGTGATGATGAGGCGCTGGCGCAAGGCGACGACCGCCGGGCTCTTGGAGCCGACGCGCAGGCCCTGCACGCCCTGGACGGGCATCCAGCCGCCGCGGGCCGCGATGTTGCGGTAATACTCGATCATCTGCTCGGTCGCGGCGAGGGATTCCTGCGAGAGCATGGGGGTCGAGGTGCGCTGCACGCGGGTGCGCGACACGGCCTCGTAGTTCTGCGACCACTCGGCCTGGCTCTGAGCGAATTGCTGGGCCAGGGCTCCGGTGGCCGGCGTGAAGATCAGGGCGAGCGATCCGGTCAGGAGGGTACGGCGAGACAACATGAGCGCAGGCTCTTCCCGGTTAGAAGTGATCGACATGGGGGCGGCGGCCCAGCGCCCGCCTCTGCCCCCGTTCCCAGCATAAGTGCCGGGATAGGATTAAAGAACGGTATCGAAAACGGCGAACATCGGGGCCGTTTTATGGCAAACCGGCCGGCCCTATGCTTCCGGCGTCGAGGATCCGCCTTCAGGGCACATGTAACTTTGAACTGTGCTCTTGAGGATACACTTCTGCGTGAGGAGCCGGGCGGTTCAGCGGTTCTCCTGAGCGGCCAGCCAGGAGATTCCGAGATAGACGGCGATCAGGGTCAGGAAGAACGCCATCGTCATGACGCCGCCGGACACGATGCCCGGGAAGAACGCCGCGAGAATCAGGTGGCTCATGATGGCGAGCAGCCACATGATCCCGCCCCAGGTGCTGGCCATCCAAAGGCCGACCGCCGCGACCAGGTCGATCAGGGCGAAATAGATGATCGTGGCCTGATAGCCCGTCGAGCGCCCCTCGAAATGCCCGATCGGCGTCCAGATTCCGAGGATCACCGCCCAGGCGCTCAGGCCCTTCATGATCCAGAGGATCGCCAGGACCCTCATGAACCAGGTGAGAACGAAGCTCCAGCGCATGATCGAGGTGGCGACGGGGCGCTCCTCGATCCGGTCGGAGAGGTATTCCCGGGTCGCCTGGGCGGA
Organism: Microvirga mediterraneensis; assembly: GCF_013520865.1. Lineage (NCBI taxonomy): Bacteria > Pseudomonadati > Pseudomonadota > Alphaproteobacteria > Hyphomicrobiales > Methylobacteriaceae > Microvirga > Microvirga mediterraneensis. Next base: position 2,973,056 of record NZ_JACDXJ010000001.1, on the reverse strand, counting down.
CGTGCCTTGATTGCCGTTGCGGAACATCAGGCGATCTCCAGTTCCCGGTCGCCCAGATCGGCGAAGTGACGCTCAATGGCGGCCGGCTCCACGTCCTCCAGGGAGGCGGGCCGCCAGGCGGGGCGGTTGTCCTTGTCGATCAGGACCGCCCGCACGCCCTCATGGAAGTCGTGGCCGTCGCCGATGCGGGAGACGATGCGGAATTCGGTTCTCATGGCGTCCTCGAAATCCATCGATGCCCCCCGGCGCACCTGCTCGAAGGCAAGGCACAGGCTCGTCGGCGACTTCGTCCGCATGCCTGCGGCGGTCTTCGCGGCGAACTCCGAACCCTTCGCGGCGGCCGCGTCGAGGCGCGCCAGGATCTCGATCACGCTTCCGGCGGAAAAACAGGAATCGATGAGTTCCCGCTGATCTTCCAGAGGAGCCTCGTCGGGATCGGTCGCGACCCGGGCGAGAGCCGCCTCGACAGCATCGCCGCCGATCAGGGCGTCCCGGAGACCCGGGATGTTCCCGCTCGGCACTGCATGGGTCGCGAGCCCCAGCATCATCGCGTCGGCGCGCTTCACGCGCTCGCCCGTGAGCGCGAGATACATACCGGTCTGGCCCGGCAGGCGCGGGAGCGCATAGGTCGCGCCGACATCGGGGAAGAAGCCGATCCCGACCTCCGGCATGGCAAAGAGATAGCGGTCCCCCGCGACCCGGTAGGCGCCGTGCAGGGACACGCCGACGCCTCCGCCCATGACGATCCCGTCGATCAGGGAGATATACGGCTTGGGATAGCGTTTGATGGCGGTATTGAGCTGGTATTCCTCGCGCCAGAAGGCGAGCGCCTCCTCGCGCCGTCCGGCCTTCAGGTCTTCCGTGAGCTGGCGGATATCGCCCCCGGCGCAGAACGCCTTCTCGCCCGCCCCCTGGACGACGATCCGCGTCACGGCGGGATCCCGCGCCCAGGCATCGAGGGCCCGGCGCATCTCGCGCACCATGGGCAGCGTCAGGGCATTGAGCGCCTTCGGACGGTTGAGCGTGATGAGGCCCGCCTCGCCCTGCTTCTCGCAGAGGACTTCAACGCTCTCGTCCATGGAACACTCCTTCGTTTCCCTTCGGCTTAAAACAAGGCCCCGCCCGGCCGTCAATGGACAGACTTGTCATCCCCGGCGGCCGCAGGCCGGGAAGGGATCCAGGACCACGCACCGAGCCATGGGTTCCCTTCCCCTCCGCTGACGCTCCGACCGGGAATGACAGCGAGGTGCCCACGACGCATGGCTGGGTTGAGGGCAATTTCACACGGATCGGGCCGAACTGCGACCTCGAACCCTTTTTTAGAGCAATTTAAATGTGCTAACCCTCTGGACCTTCGCCGGCGCATCGAAGCCGGCGCCGTGTGAGGATCATGTCGAAACTGTCGCCGCTCCCCCGCCGCTCCTCGGAAGAAGCCCCCGCCTCTTCCCTGAACCTGTCCCACCGCCTGCGACGCAACCGCAAGGCCGATTGGGCGCGGCGGCTGGTGCAGGAGAACGTGCTGACGGTGAACGACCTGATCTGGCCGATCTTCGTCGTCGAGGGTGCCAGCGGGCGGACGCCGGTCGCCTCGATGCCGGGCGTCGACCGCCTGACCATCACTGAGGCCGTGCGCGAGGCCGAACGGGCCGCATCCCTCGACATCCCGGCCATTGCACTCTTTCCCTATACCGATCCGGCGCTCCGCGACCCAACCGGGTCGGAGTCCCTGAACAGCCGCAATCTCGTCTGCCGCGCGGCGCGCGAGATCAAGAAGGCCGTGCCGAGCATTGGCATCATCTGCGACGTGGCGCTCGATCCCTATACGAGCCACGGCCATGACGGCGTGATGGACGGCGAGCGCATCCTCAACGACGAGACGGTCTCCCTGCTGGTGCGTCAGGCCGTGCTTCAGGCGGAAGCAGGCGCCGACATCATCGCCCCGTCGGACATGATGGACGGCCGCGTGGCCGCCATCCGCGAGGGACTCGACGCGGCCGGGTTCCTGGACGTTCAGATCATGGCCTACGCGGCCAAGTACGCCTCCGCCTTCTACGGCCCGTTCCGGGACGCCATCGGCACGAGCGCCACCCTGGTCGGCGACAAGCGCACCTACCAGATGGATCCGGCCAATTCCGACGAGGCCCTGCGCGAGGTCGCCCTCGATCTCGAGGAAGGCGCGGACATGATCATGGTCAAGCCCGGCATGCCCTATCTCGATATCGTACGACGGGTGAAGGAGACCTTCGCGGTCCCGACCTTCGCCTACCAAGTCTCCGGCGAGTATGCCATGATCCAGGCCGCGGCCGGGAACGGCTGGATCGACGGGGAACGGGCGATGATGGAAAGCCTCCTGGCCTTCAAGCGTGCCGGCGCGGACGGAATCCTCACCTATTTCGCTCCCCATGTCGCGCAGAAGCTGAAAAACCGGGGCTGACCATTCCTGGCAAGGCGCTTCACATTGTCATCACCGGCCCTGTGCCGGTGATCGCGATTCGAAAAGCGCCGCGCGTCACAGCATCGGGATGGCCGGGACCAGCCCGGCCATGACGGAGGGGTGCACCCAGCTCTCCCGCTTCCTCACCCCGCAAAGGGAAGCGAGGAAGCCGGCATCCTTACTCCCGAGCCTCGTCCGGAAGCTCGCGCGCCTCGCAGCACTCCTATTCGGCCTCTGCTTCCTCGCCGCCTGCGGGCTCACCATCGACTCGGACCAGGCGCGGGTGTGCCGGTCCGCCCTGCCCGCCCTCAATCCCAAGGCGGCAATCACCGTCGAGCGCGTCCAGGCCGGTCCCGGGCCGCGGAGCCTGCGGGTCGATTATCTGGCGGAGTACCCGGACCGCCCGATCCTCCAGCGCTTCGCGATCTGCCAGTTCATGGCCGAGGGGCTCTCCCCCAACAAGGCCGAGCTGGAAGGCCTGGCCACCGAAGAAGGCCCGCTTTCCGGCGCCAGCCTTTACCTGCTCAAGCGCTATTATCTCGAAACGCCGGAAGGGATCGCCGGGGATCCGGGAAGCCGTCCCGCCGCCGATGCGTTCGAGATCCCCAAAAGTGTCGCCTACTGGCTCCAGCAGATCCTGGTGAGCCTGCCGCGAACAGCGATCTATGCCCTGTTGTCGGTCGCCTATGCGCTGGTCTTCGGCCTGACCGGGCGGATCAACCTCGCCTTCGGGGAACTCGCGGCGGTGGGCTCCGCGGCCACCATCGCCGGCGCCTCGATCCTGCTGGTCTACGGCACGAGCTCGCCCGTTCTCGGCCTCGCGGCCGGTCTGGCGGCCGCCCTGTTCGCCGGGGCGATGCACAGCGCGGCGGGCGGCTATTTCACCATCGGACGCATCCCCGGCCCGAGTTCGCAGCCGAGCCTGATCGCGACCGTCGGCATGGGCCTCTTCCTGATGGAGTACCTGCGCCTCGTGCAGAGCCCCGTGACGGTCTGGCTGCCGCCGATCTGGTCCGAGGCCTGGCCTCTTGCCCGCGCGGAGGACTTCCTCGTCAGCCTGACGCCGATTACCGTCATCACGGCGGGGATCGGCCTTGCGGCGGCGCTCGGGCTCCTGTGGCTCGTCCAGGCCACGGGGTTCGGCCGGTCCTGGCGGGCCTATGCGGACGACGCGAAGGCGGCGGCGCTCATGGGCGTCGACGGGGTGCGCCTCCTGGTCCAGACACTCGCCCTGGCCGGCGCCATGGCGGGGCTCTCGGGCATGCTGATCGTGGCGCAATACGGCGGCCTGGGATTCGCAGGAGGCTTCCAATACGGCCTCAAGGCACTGATCGCCGCCGTCATCGGGGGCATTGGCTCTATCCCCGGAGCAATGTTAGGAGGTTTCGCCGTAGGGCTGTTCGAGACGCTCTGGTCGGCGTATCTCCCCATCGAGATACGCGACATGGCGCTTTACGCGGCCCTTGTCGTGTTTCTGATTTTCCGGCCCGGCGGTCTGCTGGGCTTCAGGGATCCGACACCAAGAGCCGTTTAATGGCGTATAATAAAATTCTGGAGGACGATGTGGCCGATTACGCCATTACCATCGAGGACGTGAAGCGCGCGGCGGAGACGATCCGGGGGCAGGTCCTGCGGACACCCCTCGTGCCGTCCCCTCGCCTGTCGCAGCTCACCGGCGCGACCGTGTTCGTCAAGCACGAGAACATGCAGCCGACCGGCTCCTTCAAGGAGCGCGGCGCCACCACGAAGCTGGAGAGCCTCACGGAAGCCGAGCGCAAGCGCGGCGTCATCGCCATGTCGGCCGGAAACCATGCCCAGGCGGTCGCCTATCATGCGCGCCGCCTCGGCATCCCGGCGACCATCGTGATGCCCGTCGGCACCCCCATGGTGAAGGCGGAGAATACCCGCGCCTACGGCGCGCGGGTGATCCTCGACGGAGAGACTCTTTACGAATCCGCCGCCCGCGCCCGCGAGATCGCCGAGGCCGAGGGCCTCGTCTTCGTCCATCCCTACGACGATCCGAAGGTGATGGCGGGACAGGGCACCATCGCGCTCGAAATGCTGGCCGACGCGCCCGATCTCGACCAGATCGTCGTGCCGATCGGCGGCGGCGGGCTGATTTCCGGCATCGCCGTCGCGGCGAAGGCGATCAAGCCGTCCATCGAGATCGTCGGCGTGGAAGCGGCCCTCTACCCGTCCTTCCGCAACGCCATCCTGGGCGAGAACCGTCCCATCGGGGGCGCGACGCTGGCAGAAGGCATCGCGGTCAAGACCGTGGGCCAGCTCCCGCTGCCCATCGTCCGGGATCTGGTGCCGGACATCATCGCCGTGGAGGAGCCCCTGATCGAGCGCGCGGTCAACGCCTATGCCACCCTGCAGAGGACCATGGCCGAAGGCGCCGGCGCGGCGGGGCTCGCGGCCATGCTGGCGCAACCCGAGCACTTCCAGGGCAAGCGCGTCGGCCTCGTGCTCTGCGGCGGCAACATCGACGCGCGGATCCTCGCCTCCGTCATGGTGCGCGAGCTGGAACGCGACGACCGGATCACATCGTTCCGCATCACCTCCAACGACAGGCCGGGCCTGCTCGGCCGTGTGGCCAGCCTTCTCGGCATTCTCGGGGCCAATATCCTCGAAGTCTCCCACGGCCGCCTGTTCCTGGATGTACCGGCGAAAGGCGTTTCCATCGACATCACTATCGAAACGCGGGATCGAGCACATACATTAGAGGTGTTCGAGGCCCTGGCAGCAGAGGGCCTCGCGCCGCAGCGGATCGTATCCCGCAGCCTGCCCGAGACCGCCTTCTGAGGAGTGACCTATGGTCAATCAACCCTATCCGCCGACCCTGAACTACCCGTCCTACACTCCGGACACCCGGTTGACGGAAGGCGTCATCTCGCGGCGCTTCTGGGCCTATATGATCGACCTGGTCGTGATCGCCCTGTGGGTCGTGCTCGTCTCCATCGGGATCTTCTTCCTCGGCATCATCACGCTCGGCCTCGGCTGGGGCCTGTTCTTCGCCCTGCCGCTCACGGCGTTGATCTTCATCGTCTACAACGCCGTCACCATCGGGGGCGCCTCGCAGGCGACGGTGGGCATGCGCTACATGGGCCTGCGCGTGATCGATCCGAACACGGGCCGCGGCCCCTCGCCCCTGGCCGCGGCCGTGCACGCGCTGTTCTTCTACGTGGCCATCTCGACCTTCCTGCTCTGGGCCTGCGACGTGCTCGTCGGCTTCGTCCGCGACGACCGCCGCTTCATCCGCGACCTGCTCACCGGCATGATGGTGGTCCGGGCTTAAGCCGTCGGACCTTTTAAACCCGCCACGTCATGGCCGGCCTTGTGCCGGCCATCCCGCTTCTGATGAGCGCCGCACCTTTCCGACCGAGATCACCGGCACAAGGCCGGTGATGACGTGGCGAGTGTCATTCCCGGCCGGAGCGCAGCGGAGGGGAATCCACGATCAGGGCAGCGCTATGGACCCCCTTCCCGCACTTCGGGCGCCGGGGATGACACCGAACTCATCCTCTAGACAGCGCCCCCCTGCGACATACCCCCCACTTTTCCTGGACGTCCCGGACACCAATGTTATCCTTGAGCGTTGACCTAGCGCTCAAGGTTTCTCCACGAGGCTTTCCCGATTGACGAGCCAGCCCCGCGACGCCCCGCAATTCTACCTTACCTCCCCGTCCGCATGCCCGTACCTGCCGGGCAAGGAGGAGCGAAAGGTTTTCACGCATATCGTGGGACGGCGCGGCCGGGAGCTGAACGAGATCCTCACGCAGGGCGGCTTCCGGCGGTCGCAGACCATAGCATACCGGCCCGCTTGCGACGCGTGCCGCGCCTGCGTGTCCGTGCGGGTGCTCGTGAACGAGTTCGAGCCCTCCGGCAACCTGCGACGCGTTCTCAAGGACAATGCCGACCTGATCGGCAACGCGCTGCCCAACCGCCCCAGCTCGGAGCAGTATTCGCTCTTCCGCCGCTACGTGGACACGCGCCACGCCGATGGCGGCATGGCCGACATGACGGTGCTCGACTATTCCATGATGGTCGAGGACAGCCATGTAGACACGAAGATCATCGAGTATCGTCGGCGCGGGATCGACAGCGGAATTACGGGCAAAGGATCGGGCGACCTGATCGCCGTCTGCCTGACGGACGAGATGAGCGACGGCCTCTCCATGGTCTATTCGTTCTACGAGCCGGAGATGCTGGACCGCAGCATCGGCACCTTCATGATCCTCGACCATATCCGCCGCGCGAAGGCGATGGGCCTGCCCTATCTCTACCTCGGCTACTGGGTCGAGGGCTCCAAGAAGATGGGCTACAAGGCCCGCTTCAAGCCCCAGGAGCGCCTGCTCGCCCACGGCTGGGCGCGGGTGGATTGACCCGCATCCGAAGGAAGGCGTCGTCGGTTCATTTCAGGAACAACAAGCCCTGCCCCTTGTTCGTTGCGTGACACTCACGCGAACGAAGGTGCCCCATGGCCAAGATCCTCGTCCTCTATTACTCGTCCTATGGCCATATCGAGACGATGGCTCGGGCCGTCGCGGAGGGCGCCCGCTCGGTCGCGGGTGCCGACGTCGTCGTCAAGCGCGTGCCGGAACTGGTGCCGGAGGAAATCGCCCGCAAATCGGGCATGCGGGTCGACCAGGACGCCCCCATCGCTGACCCGAACGAGCTCGGCGACTACGACGCCATCATCTTCGGTACGCCGACCCGCTACGGCAACATGGCCGCGCAGATGCGCAACTTCCTCGACCAGACCGGCGGCCTGTGGGTGAAGGGCGCGCTGGTCGGAAAGGTCGGCAGCGTGTTCGCTTCCACGGCGACGCAGCACGGCGGACAGGAGACCACCATCACGTCGTTCCACACCACGCTCCTGCATCACGGCATGATCATCGTCGGCCTGCCGTATTCCTATCCGGGACAGACCAAGATGGACGAGATTTCGGGCGGCACGCCCTATGGCGCGACGACGCTCGCCGGCGGCGCCGGCTCGCGCCGGCCGAGCGAAAACGAACTCGGCGGCGCCCGCTTCCAGGGCCGTCACGTGGCCGAGATCGCAGCCCGCCTGGAACGCGGAGCTGGAGAGCGCGGCCCCGTCCCGCCGGAGATGAACAACCCGTCGGAGACGACGGGCGGAACGGTGGGGCAATCGTGAGACGCCGTTATCACCGGCCTTGTGCAGTGATCCCGATTGGAAGAGGCGACTCGGTGTCATTCCCGGCCGGAGCGTAGCGGAGGGGAAGGGAATCCATCGCTGAGCGGGTGATCGTGGATCCCGTTCCCTCGCTTCGCTCGCTGGGGATGACGTCAGAGTGTTTCACAGAATCGAAATGGCCGGGCTTGCCCCGGCCATGACGTGATAGGTGCGAGACCCTATTCCCCGAACCTGTTCGACTTCGGGAAGCCCTTCGGCGGCAGGCGGCCGGCCTCGGTGCGGTCGCCCATCCAGTCGCGAAGGTCTTCCTTGGCGACCGTCCAGGTGCGGCCGGAAGTGTCCTTCCAGGTCAGGCCCTCCTTCAGGGTGAAGACCTTGGCGTCGGAGACGCCGCCGTCCTTGTAACGCTGGAGGCGTACGCCCTTGCCGCGGGTCATTTCCGGCACCTGCTTCACCGGGAAGACGAGGAGCTTGCGGTTCTCGCCGATGATCGCCACGTGATCGCCCTCGGCCTCGGTGCAGACCACCATCCTGGCCGGCGCATCGAGGTTGAGGATCTGCTTGCCCTTGCGGGTGTTTGCCGTGATCTCGTCGGTCGGCACCACGAAGCCGCGTCCGTCGGTGGCGACCACGAGCAGCTTCGAGCCCGCCCGGTAGGGGAAGGCTGCGATGAAGTCGGCGCCCTCCTCCAGGTCGACCATGAGGCGGATCGGATCGCCGAAGCCGCGCCCGCCCGGAAGCTTCGAGGCATCGAGGGTGAAGAAGCGGCCGTTATCCGCCACCACGACGATCTTGGACGTGGTCTCGGCGAAGAACGCCGTCTTCAGCGCGTCGTCGCCCTTGAACTGCACTCCCGAGAGATCGGCCTGGTGCCCCTTCATGGCGCGGATCCAGCCCTTCTCCGACACGATGACCGTGATCGGCTCGCGCTCGATCATGGCCTCCGCGAAGTCGATGTCGGAGGTGTCCGGAGCCTCGGCGAAGGAGGTGCGGCGGCGGCCCAGCGGCGTATCCGGCCCGAAGGTCTTGCGGACCTCCTTGATCTCGGCGGAAATCGTCTTCCACTGCACCTTCTCGGAGCCGAGAAGCTCCTCGATCTTGGCCTTCTCGTCCTGCAGGTTCTTCTGCTCGCGCTTGAGCTCCATCTCCTCGAGCTTGCGCAGGCTGCGCAGGCGGGTGTCGAGGATGGCGTTGGCCTGAACCTCGGTGAGCTTGAAGACGCGCATCAGCTCGGCCTTCGGCTCGTCCTCCTCGCGGATGATTTTGATCACCCGGTCGAGGTCGAGATAGACGATGAGCAGGCCGCCCAAAATCTCCAAGCGCCGGTCGATGGCCGCCAGACGGAAGCCCGAGCGGCGGATCAGCACCTCGCGGCGATGGTCGAGCCATTCGCGCAGGCATTCCACGAGCCCTAGCACCTTGGGCACCTTGCCGCCGGCGAGCACGTTCACGTTCATGGGAATGCGGCTCTCCAGCTCGGTGAGCTTGAAGAGCGATTCCATCAGGATGATCGGATCGACCGTCTTGGCGCGCGGCTCCAGGACGACGCGGATGTCCTCGGCCGATTCATCGCGCACGTCGGCGAGCAGCGGCAGCTTCTTTTCCTGCAAAAGCTCGGCGATCTTCTCGATCAGACGGGACTTCGGCACCGAATAGGGAATCTCGGTGACGACGATCTGCCAGTTGCCGCGGCCGAGATCCTCCTTGGTCCAGCGGGCGCGGACGCGGAACGAGCCGCGGCCCGTCCGGTAGGTCTCCGCCATGGCGGTCGGCGTATCGACGATGATGCCGCCGGTCGGCAGGTCCGGGCCCGGCACGAACTGCATCAGCTGCTCGGAAGTGGCGTTCGGCTTCGCGATCAGGTGGAGCGCCGCGTCGCAGAGCTCGGCGGCGTTGTGCGGCGGGATCGACGTCGCCATGCCGACCGCGATGCCCTGCGAGCCGTTGGCGAGCAGGTTCGGGAAGGCGGCCGGGAGCACCACCGGCTCCTCGTTGGTCTGGTCGTAGGTCTCGCGGAAATCGACCGCGTCCTCGTCGATGCCTTCCAGCAGCAGGCGCGCGACTTCCGTCATGCGCGCCTCGGTGTAGCGCATGGCAGCCGCGTTATCGCCGTCGATATTGCCGAAATTGCCCTGCCCGTCCGCCAGCGGATAGCGCTGGGCGAAATCCTGCGCCATGCGCACGAGGGCATCGTAGATCGACTGGTCGCCGTGCGGGTGGAACTGACCCATCACGTCGCCGACGATGCGGGCGCATTTCTTGGGCGCCGACTTCGGGTCCAGGCGCAGAAGGCGCATGGCGTGCAGGATGCGGCGGTGGACGGGCTTCAGGCCGTCGCGCGCGTCCGGCAGGGCCCGGTGCATGATGGTGGAGAGCGCATAGGCGAGGTAGCGCTCCTCCAGGGCGTCCTTGAGATTGATGTTCTCGATCTCGCCCCCTGACGGCGGATTGACCGGCTTACCCATTCCTCGAAATCCTCAATTGCGAATCGCTTCTTATCATCTGAAATGAGAACATAACAGAAACAAACCTCATTCATCCCCAGCCGTGGCCAGTGCGACGAAACGCGCCCGCTCCTCCGGAGCCCTCTTCCCGAGGGGCTCGAAGACGTTCTGATGCAGGAAGAAGTCCGTCAGGGCAAATCCCGCCCTGATCTCCTCCTCGCCCGGGCGGTTGGACCTCGATCGGCCGATCAGGAAGCCCGGCAGCTTCAGAAGCCTGTCCTTGTAAGGCTCCCCGGCCTCCGCGCTGACCGCCCGGCCGCTCCTCGGAGACACATAGACGAGATCCCGCTCGGACCCGGTCGCCGCGCAGGAGGACAGATCAAGACCGAAGCCGAGTTCGGTCAGCATGGCGAGCTCGAAGCGCACGAAAAGCGGCGGCGCGAGATCGGGATCGTCCAGGTGGTCCACCAGCACCGTCATCGTCTCGTAGAGGGCGAAATGCGGATCGCGCTCGGGAAAGTAGCGCATCAGGTGGGCCAGGGCGGCGAGACCATAGAGCGCCATGGAGGAGCCCATGAGCCGCGCGGCGCGCAGGTTCAGGCCCTCGATCTGATACACCCCCAGGTTCTCGTCGAGCCTTGCCCGCCAGGTGGCCTGCACGGTGTTGCCGGGCTGGAGCACCGCCTGGAGGCTCTTCGAGCGACCGCCATGGACGAGGCCGAGATGACGGCCGTGCCCACGGGTCATCAGCTCGAGGATGACGCTCGTTTCCCCATGCTTGCGAACGCCGAGAACGACGCCTTCATCAGTCCATTGCATCCGCTCGGCTGCCTTCGGCGAGAGTGCTTCCTGATCCCTCGATGTAAGCATTCAGGCGGCATTCATCCATGTTTTTCAACGATATCGGCGAACTTCTAAAATTCTGTTTCGGAAGCGGAATCCTGCCTTTTTTCGGAACCAAACCTGCAGCTTGTCATTGTCGATGACTTCACTCTGCCAAACGATGAATTGAGGATCATGAAGCTCTCCCGTCTGTTTCTTGCGAGTACCGCCCTTCCTCTCATGCTGATGCCGGTGCATGTCTCGGCACTCCCATCGGGTCCCGCCAAACCCCTCGTCCTAGCCCAGGCCGGCCCGGACACCGATGAAGAGCTGCCGCCCGGCGCACGCCAGAGGCGCCAGGGACCGGACGGAGAGCGCGGCGGACGCCCCGGCCAGGAACGCCGGCAGGGTGGACAGGATCAGGGAGGTCCCGGCGCCTCCGAGGAACGCGGCCAGCGACCGCCCCGTGGCGCAGGCCCGGGAGGGCAGCGTCCCGGTGAGGAACCGGGCGCCCAGCGCCCCCGTCGCGAGCCCGGCCCGCCGGGCGGCCAACCCGCCGAGCGACCGGCTCCGCCCGCGGAAGCCGCCCCGCCTCGCCCGGCGCAGGCTCCCGCGGAGAGACCCCGCCCGCCGGCCGAGAGACCCCAGGCTCCCGCTGAAAGGCCTCAGGCACCGGCCGAGGCACCGGCGCGACCGCAACGCCCTGCCACGCAGGAGCGCGAACAGGCACCGGCCGAACGTCCCCGGCCGCAGGCACCGGCGGGTCAGAACCGCCCGGCTGCGCCTTCCCCAGCCCCGCAACAGGCTGCACCTCCGGCTCCTGCTCCCCAGCCGGCTCCCAATGCCGCGCCGCCAGCGGAACGCCAGCGCCCGGGCCGCTCCGACAATACGGAGAACCCCGACCGTACGCGCGGCCAGCGGCCGGAACAGCCGAGCGCGCCTCCCGCCCCCCGCCGCGATACCGGCACCCCCCCGCTCCTGCGGCTCCTGCTCCTGCTCCTGCGGCGCCCGCTCCGGCACCCCGTGCCCAGCAGCCTGTGCCTCCCGCCCCAAGCGGGCAGATCCAGCCGGCGCCCGGACGGCCGGGGGCGCGGGAGGCGGGGCCGGACCGCGTCGAGCCCCTCGATCCGTCGCGGGTCCGCATCGACGACCTGCGCAGCCAGCGCCGGGAGCGGCGCGAGGGCGACCGGGTCATCATCGAGGAGCCCGGCGACCGCACGATCATCCGCGAGGGCAATCAGGTCATCATCCGGCACGATGATACCGAGCGCTTTCGCCGGACCTATCGCGACGCCGACATCCGCACCGAACGGCGCGGCGCCGACGAGGAGGTGACCATCGTGCGCCGCCCTGACGGGTCCGAGATCGTGACCGTGCGCGACCAGTACGGCAACCTCGTCCGCCGCGTGCGGCGCGAACCGGCCGGGCGCGAGGTCGTGCTCATCGAGAACCGGCGCAGCGGTATCGAGCGACGCCCCGGCTACGGCTACGTGGAGGAGGAAGTCATCCGCATGCCTCCTCCGGTTGTCCGGATTCCGCGGGAGGAGTACATCGTCGAGACCGAACGCGCCTCCGAGGCCGATATCGTGCGGGCCTTCACGGCTCCGCCGGTGGAGCGCATCGAGCGGGCCTATACCCTCGACGAGGTGCGCCGCAGCCAGCCGCTGCGCGAGCGCATGCGCCGCGTGGACGTCGACACGATCAACTTCGAGTTCGGCTCCTGGGAGCTGCCGCCGGATCAGATCGATTCCCTCAGGGGCATCGCGGACGGGTTGCGTCAGGCCATCTCCCGCAACCCGAACGAGATCTTCCTGGTGGAGGGTCACACGGATGCGGTCGGCTCGGACGAGGATAACCTGACCTTGTCCGACCGGCGCGCGGAAACGGTCGCGACCATCCTGACGCAGCGCTACCAGATCCCCGCCGAGAACCTCACCACGCAGGGGTACGGCGAGCAATATCTGAAGGTGAACACGCCAGGACCGGAGCGCGAGAACCGCCGCGTGACCATGCGCCGGATCACACCACTGCTGCAGGGCCAGAACCAGCAGTAAGAAAGCGGAACCGGGAGGAGATGATCCTCCCGGTTTTTCTATGGGAAGCCCGTCCGAGTAACATTCCGATGCTGAACGATCCCGCACGTGACAGAAGCAAGATCACCGGCACAAGGCCGGTGATGACGCGAGGGTGCGGCAGTCGCGCTTGAGCGGAAACGACAGCGGGTGCTTATCCTCCCCGCGGGAACTCCAGCCCCATCTCGCGGTAGCGCTCCGGATCGTCGCTCCAGTTCTCGCGCACCTTCACGAAGATGAAGAGGTGAACGGGGCTCTCCGCGATCTCGGCGATCTCCTTGCGGGCCGCCTGGCCGATAGCCTTGATGGTCTGGCCGCCCTTGCCGAGCACGATCTTGCGCTGGCTGTCACGCTCCACGAATACGGTCTGCTCGATGCGCACCGAGCCGTCGGGGCGCACCTGCCACTGGTCGGTCTCGACGGTGGACTGGTAGGGCAGCTCCTCGTGCAGGCGCTCGTAGATCTTCTCGCGGGTGATCTCGGCGGCCAGCATGCGCAGGGGCGCGTCGGATATCTGGTCTTCCGGATACAGCCAGGGCCCTTCCGGCATCATCTCGGCAAGCTGGCGCTTCAGCGTCTGGATGCCGTCGCCCTTCAGGGCCGAGATCATGAACGTGTGCGCGAAGGGCACCTTCTCGTTCAGCTTCGAGGCCATTTCCAGGAGCTTGGAGCGCTCGATCAGGTCGATCTTGTTGAGGATCAGAACCTTCGGGCGCTTCAGGTCGGGCAGTTTGTCCAGGATCGCCTCGGCTTCCTCGTCGATACCCTTGCGGGCGTCGAGCAGGAGGGCAATCACATCGGCGTCCCCTGCTCCGCCCCAGGCCGACGTGACCATGGCGCGGTCGAGGCGGCGCTTGGGCTTGAAGATGCCGGGGGTATCCACGAAGACGATCTGCGCCTCGCCCTCGATAGCGATGCCGCGGACCAGGGCGCGGGTCGTCTGCACCTTGCGCGACACGATGGAGACCTTGGACCCGACGAGCGAGTTCAGGAGGGTCGACTTGCCCGCGTTCGGCGCGCCGATGAGAGCGACGAAACCGGCCTTCGTGTTGGTCTGCTCAGGCTGTTCCATGCTCTTCCTCCGTCCATACGCCCTCTCTCATGAGAAGGCTTCGCGCAGCCGCCTGTTCCGCGATGCGCTTCGAAGTGCCGGAGCCGAACTCGCCCTCGGCACCCTTCACTTTGACCATGACCCGGAATTTCGGCGCGTGGTCGGGCCCGGTCTGCTCCGCAACGGAATAGGTCGGGGGAGGCAGCCCCTGTCCCTGCGCCCATTCCTGCAGGGCGCTCTTCGGATCCCGCAAGGGGCGGCGGGGCGCCTCCAGCAGGGGTTGGAACGAGCGCTCGACGAGAGCGCGGGCCGCCTCGTAGCCGCTATCCAGGAAGACGGCCCCGATGATCGCCTCGCACACATCGGCCAGGATGGTCTGGTTGCGCCGCTCGCCCGAATGGGCCTCGCCGGCGCCGAGCTTGAGATAGGGCCCGACATCCCACGAGATGGCGATCTCCGCGCAGCTCTCGCGCCGCACGAGCTCCGCGAGGCGCCGCGAGAGCTCGCCCTCGGGTGCGTCGGGAAACTTCCTGTAGAGCAGCGCCGCGATGGCGAGACCGAGCACCCGGTCGCCCAGGAACTCCAGCCTCTGATAGCTCTGCCCGGCCGCCTGGGGGGCACTGACATGAGTCAGGGCTTCGTCCAGGAGCTCGGGCCTTTCGAAGCGGTAATCGAGCTTGTTCAGAAGCTCGTCGAGATTCGGCCTGCGGCGTGCCACGGGCTACTGGATCCGTTCGAAGAGACGATTCCAGCGGATCTTCTGCGGCCATTCCCAAGGGCGCCACAGGGAGGCGCTCTCGTCGATGGAGAAGAAGATGATCTCGGCGCGGCCGACCAGGTTCTCGAACGGCACCTGCCCGACGCTCGCCTCGTCCCGCGAGTCCGTGGAGTTGTCGCGGTTGTCGCCCATCATGAAGAAGTGGCCCGGCTGCACCGTGTAGACGTTGGTGTTGTCCCAGTAGCCGCGGTCGCCGTCGCGCTCGATGACGAAGTGGGACACGCCGCCCGGCAGCGTCTCCTTGTATTGCGGCACGGAGATCGTGCGGCCGTAGAGATCCGTGGTCTTATAGTCCTCGACGCGCTCGCGCTGGACCGGCTGGCCGTTGATGTGCAGCACGCCGCCGATCACCTGGATCTTGTCTCCCGGCAGGCCGATGACGCGCTTGATGTAGTCGGTCGAGTTGTCCTTCGGCAGCTTGAACACCGCGATCTCGCCCCGCTTCGGCTCGGACCCGAGGATGCGGCCGGAGAAGAGCGCCGGGCTGAAGGGGATCGAGTGCTTGGAATAGCCGTAGGAATACTTGGAGACGAACAGGTAATCGCCGATCAGCAGGGTCGGGATCAAGGACCCCGACGGGATGTTGAAGGGCTGGAAGAGCACGGTGCGCACGACCACGGCGATCAGAAGCGCCTGGACGATGACCTTGATGGTCTCCCAAAGGCCGCCTTCTTCGCTCTTCGCGCTGCTACCTGCGTATTTGCTGCTTTTATCGCTCACGTCCGTCGACCTATGCTCTTGGACCGCGACGGCGGGGGCCGTCTTCATCCGGTGGCAGGTCGAGAGTGGTTTGCACTTAAGCCCCAAGGGCAAACCACTCTCGATGGATATGTTGGCTCCGGCCCGCTCTTCGGGAAGCCGGAATCCGTCCTGTTGCGGCATGCTCTAACCTAAGGCGCGTCCTGCCGCAACGCGGCCACGCCTCATATGGGCAGCGCCTCGATGATCACGAAGGCTTGAGCCAGCGGCGGATCGTCGGTCAGCGACACGTGGACCACCGCCCTATGCCCCGCCGGCGTGATGGCCTGGAGGCGCTCCAGCGCTCCCCCGGTCAGCCGCATGGTCGGGCGGCCGGTCGGAAGATTGACCACCTCCATGTCGCGCCAGAAGACCCCATGACTCAATCCCGTTCCCAGGGCCTTGGCGCAGGCCTCCTTGGCGGCGAAGCGCCGGGCATAGGACGGCGCGCGTGCGGCCCGCCTGTCGCTCCGCGCCCGCTCGCCTTCCGTATAGATGCGGTGCGTGAATCGTTCGCCAAAGCGTTCGATCGATTTTTCGATGCGCCGGATGTCGCAGAGGTCGGAGCCGATGCCGATGATCACGCCGTCACCTGCGCCCGGCCCTGGTCCATGGCGGCGCGCATGGCCCGGACCGCTTCGTCGAGGCCGACGAAGATCGCCTCTCCGATCAGGGAATGGCCGATATTGAGTTCCACGATCTGCGGGATCGCCGCGACGGGACGCACCGAGTCGAGGGCGAGACCGTGGCCTGCGTGAATTTCGAGGCCGAGCCCGGCCCCATGCTCGGCCGCGCGCCTCAGGCGCTCCAGCTCATGGGTGATTCTGGCCTGGTCCCCATCGGCGACCGCCTCACAATAGGTTCCCGTATGGAGCTCGACCACGGGCGCCCGCAGGTCGCAGGCGGCGTCCATGACGGCGATGTCCGGCTCGACGAACAGCGACACGCGGATGCCCTCGCCCTTCAGTTCCTGGATCACCGGACGCAGATGGGCATGGGCACCGATGATGTCGAGCCCCCCTTCCGTCGTGCGCTCCTCGCGCTTCTCGGGTACGAGGCAGGCCGCATGGGGATGGATGCGGGTGGCGAGCGCCACCATCTCGGAGGTGGCCGCCATCTCGAAATTGAGCGGCACGAACAATTCCTGCTTGAGCCGCCACATATCCGCGTCCCGGATATGGCGCCGGTCTTCCCTGAGATGCGCGGTAATCCCGTCCGCCCCGGCCAGCACCGCCAGATTCGCGGCCCGGACCGGATCGGGATGGACGCCGCCCCGCGCATTCCGCACGGTCGCGACGTGATCGATATTGACGCCGAGGCGTAGAGGAGGAGCAGTCATGTAGGCGTTCTAGCGCAACAATCCGCGAAATCCAAAGCGACACGCATTGACTCTTTTAGTTGTATTATATCATAATACTACCTGTAGTTTATTCACGCCGTTCAATATGGTGAAGACATGCGGTCGTTGCTCATCATTGCAGGTTTCGCTCTTCTCTGCTCAGGCCCTGTCCAAGCAAAGCACCTACAGCCTTCCTTCTTTGGGACTGGGCCCGGATCCGGAGAAAAACAAACGTCGCGAATGAACGGGCTCATTCAAGAGGCTTGCCGCGGGTGCGGGTGCCGTGGAGGCGCAGGCTACAGAATGGCAAATGGGAAATGCGCTCCTCGCAGACGGTAGGCAACTCAACGGCAACGGCCGTCCCTTGCCTTCCCGCCCCAGATCGACTATAGCCCCCGCTTCGCGTTCGCTCCGGCCGGGGGCTGAACGGACGGTGCGGCTTGCCGCATAGGGGTTTAACGCTCCGTCGTCCCGTGTCTCCGCCTTCGACAACCGCTCGGGCCTTGCAGGCTCGAAGGGCTTGGCGCCGATCGGACGCGCGAAACGGCCGGAACACTCGTCAAAACAGTGCACGGCTTGAACCTCAAACCTGAGAAAGGCCCACTATGCCTCTCTACGAGCATATCTTTTTGGCTCGCCAGGATGTCACCCCGCAGCAGGTCGAAGCAATGGTCGACCAGTACAAGGGCGTCATCGAGCAGAACGGCGGCAGCGTCGACAAGACCGAGATGTGGGGCGTGAAGTCCCTCGCCTATCGGATCAAGAAGAACCGCAAGGCGCATTTCACGATGTTCAATCTCAACGCTCCGGCCCCGGCCGTGGCCGAGATGGAGCGTCAGATGCGCATCAACGAAGACATCCTTCGCTTCATGACCATCAAGGTCGAGGAGCTCGAGACCGAGCCGTCCGTGATGATGCAGAAGCGCGACCGCGATGAGCGCAAGGACCGCGAGCGCCGCGAGCGCGATGGCGGCCCTGAGGGCGGTAACGAAGGCGAGGAGGCTTAATCATGGCATTTGGTGCTACTGGTGGGGCTGCCGGCGGCGGCCGTCGTCCGTTCTTCCGTCGTCGTAAGACCTGCCCGTTCTCGGGCCCGAACGCTCCGAAGATCGACTACAAGGACACGAAGCTCCTGTCCCGCTACATCTCCGAGCGCGGCAAGATCGTTCCTTCGCGCATCACGGCCGTGTCGGCCAAGAAGCAGCGTGAGCTCGCCCAGGCGATCAAGCGCGCCCGCTTCCTGGGCCTCCTGCCCTACGTGATCCGCTAAAATCTGATCTGCCCGATCTCAGGTCGGGCAGTCTCCCGGATAGCCATCCTCATCCTGAGGAGCCGTCATCGGCGGCATCTCGAAGGACGAGGATGGCGGTTCCAGCGCTCTCGGGAGCCTCCTTCGAGACGCAGCCTCGCTGCTCCTCAGGATGAGGTGGAGAGTTTCCATCCTTCGCCCAGCGGTGAGATCCCGCCGGGTCAGTTGGGGCCAGCCCCCTAACCCTGCCGACGAGCAGCGGGACAGCGAGACGATGAATTTTGTTGCGACAGGCATAGGCGCGGGCCTCGTTTCGGCCCTTCTGACCGCGGTGATCGTCAAGGCGACCCCGCTCGCGGCCGTGCTGTATCTGCTTGCCCCCATTCCCGTCCTGATCGTATCCCTCGGCTGGGACCACCGCTCCGGGCTCATCGCAGCCCTCGTCGGCGGCATCGCGATCGCCCTGATCCTGTCGCCCCTCAGCGGATTGGGCTTCGCGATCATCACGGCCCTGCCCGCCTGGTGGCTGTCCTACCTCGCCCTGCTCGGGCGCCCCGGCCCTGACGGCGCCATGGAATGGTATCCCGTCGGCCGGCTTCTCGCCTGGATCGCCGCGACGGCGGCGCTCACCATCATCGCCGCCGGGGTGATTTCGACGGGCGGCGATTACGAAGCCTTCGATCAGAATGCCCGCGCGGTCGCCGAGGCCTTCGTCGGCGCGCAGTTCACCACGTCTGGACCCGGCGCGCTCGACGCGGAGACCCGTGAGGAACTGATCAGCATCTTCGCGCGCCTGACGCCCTTCCTGTCGGCCCAGGGCTTCACGACCGTCCTGGCGCTCTACCTCTGGGCGGCCGCCCGGATCGTCCAGGCGTCCAAACGCCTGCCGCGCCCCTGGGCCCCGGTGCCGGAACTCGTGATGCCGCGCTCGGCCGGCCTGATCCTGGTCGGCGCCCTCGTCGTCGCCAGCTTCGGCGGCTTTATCGGCGCCCTCGGAATGGCCCTGTCGGGAGCCTTCCTGATGGCCTTTGCCCTTCAGGGCCTCGCGGCGATCCACGACCGCACGCGGGGCAAGTCGGGCCGCTCGTTCATCCTGTCGGCGCTGTACGTGCTGATCTTCGTCACCCAGGGCATCCTGATGGTCGCCCTGGCCCTGTTCGGCATTGCCGACACCGTCTTCGGCCTGCGCCGCCGTTTCGGCTCGGGGCCGAACCCGCCTCCAACCCTTTCCACCTGATCACGAACCTAAAGGAGACAACCATGGAAGTGATCCTTCTCGAGCGCGTCGCAAAGCTCGGCCAGATGGGCGAGACCGTGAAGGTCCGTTCCGGCTACGCCCGCAACTTCCTCCTGCCGCGCGGCAAGGCCCTGCGCGCCACGGACGCCAACAAGAAGCATTTCGAGACGCAGCGCGCCCAGCTCGAGGCCCGCAACCTCGAGCGCCGCAAGGAAGCGGAAGCCGTCGGCGAGAAGCTGAACGGCCAGAGCTTCATCATCCTGCGCCAGTCCGGCGAGACCGGCGTGCTCTACGGTTCGGTCTCGACCCGCGACCTCGCCGAGATCATGACCCAGAACGGCTTCACCGTTGACCGCAACCAGATCGCGATCAACCAGCCGATCAAGACCATCGGCCTGCACAACGTGCCGGTCGCCCTCCATCCGGAGGTCGAGGTCCAGGTGACGATCAACGTCGCCCGCAGCCCCGAGGAAGCCGAGCGTCAGGCCCGCGGCGAGTCGGTCACGACCCGCGAGGAGACCAACCTCGACGACCTCGGCCTCGAAGTCGGCGCCGCCCTGGCGGAAGCCGGCGGCGACGAGGAGCTCTGAGACCAGCCGTCGTTCCCGGCTGAAATCGGCTGGGAACACCTCCTCGACGTCATGACCGGCCCTGTGCCGGCCATCCCGATTGGAAGAGCACTGCGCTTTTCGGTTCGGGATCACCGGCACATGGCCAGCGATGACGGAACAGAGGCTTCAAGCTGGACAGATTGCTCTAGTTCCTGATTTGTTCTAAAATCGCGCTCTCCGTCGATTCGACGGGGAGCGTTTTTCTTTCGTTTTCAGGCTTGTGGAAGAGTCAAGGTGAGACGCCCGCGAGACAAGGAACGGTGTGAGAATCGAGGACAGCGAGGACAGATCGGGAGGAGTCCCGGCTTCGTGTCCGCCCGGCAACCTTTAGGACACCAATTGCGGTCTAAGAGACTCTAAACCCTTATCTGTTTCCGGAGCGCCAGATGGCCACCGCCAATGCCCTGATCGCCCGCCTCGAAACCGCCGAGCCGCAGTTTCGGACGCCCCCCAGCAACATCGAAGCCGAACAGGCTCTGCTGGGCGCGATTCTGGTCAACAACGACGCCTATTACCGCGTCTCGGATTTCCTCGAGGCCAGCCACTTCATCGAGGACCTGCACCGGCGCATCTACGAGGTCGCCACGAGCCTGATCAAAGCGGGCAAGATCGCGACCCCGATCACCATGAAGACCTTCCTGGGCGACCAGGATCTCGGCGGCATTACGGTTTCCCAATACCTCGCGCGTCTGGCGGCCGAGGCGACCACCGTCATCAACGCCGAGGATTACGGTCGCACGATCTACGACCTCGCGATCCGCCGCAACCTCATCAATATCGGCGAGGATATCGTCAACAACGCCTTCGACGCCCCGGTCGAGAACTCGCCGCGCGAGCAGATCGAGGAGGCGGAGCGGCGTCTCTACGCGATCGCGGAAACGGGCCGCGCCGACGGGGGCTTCCAGCGCTTTTCCGATGCCCTTACCGCAGCCATCGACATGGCCGCCGCCGCCTACAAGCGCGAGGGCGCCCTTTCGGGCATTTCGACCGGGCTCATCGACCTCGACAAGTCGCTGGGCGGTCTGCAGCCGTCCGACCTTGTCATTCTCGCGGGCCGTCCGGCGATGGGTAAGACCTCGCTGGTGACGAACATCGCGTTCAACATCGCGAAGGCCTATCGGGCCGAAAAGCAGCAGGACGGGAACCTTAAGACCGTCAACGGCGGCATCGTGGGCTTCTTCTCCCTCGAAATGTCGGCCGAGCAGCTCGCGACCCGTATCATCGCCGAGCAATCGGGCGTGCCGTCCTACAAGATCCGCCGCGGCGACATGCGCGAGGACGACTTCTACAAGATCACGGAAGCCGCCCGCGAGATGCAGTCGATTCCCTTCTACATCGACCAGACCGGCGGCATCTCCATCGCGCAGCTCACGGCCCGTGCGCGCCGCCTCAAGCGCCAGCGCGGCCTCGACATCCTCATCGTCGACTACCTGCAGCTTCTTTCCGGTTCGGCCAAGAAGGGGGAGAACCGCGTTCAGGAGCTGACCGAGATCACCACCGGCCTCAAGGCGCTCGCCAAGGAGCTCTCCGTCCCGCTCATTGCCCTCTCCCAGCTCTCCCGTCAGGTGGAATCCCGCGACGACAAGCGGCCGCAGCTCTCCGACCTTCGTGAATCGGGCTCGATCGAGCAGGACGCCGACGTGGTCATGTTCGTTTACCGCGAGGAGTACTATCTGAAGAACAAGGAGCCGAAACCCGGCACCGAGGAGTACTTCAAGTGGCAATCGGAGATGGATCAGGTCCATGGCAAGGCCGAGGTCATCATCGGCAAGCAGCGTCACGGTCCCACGGGCACCGTGCAGCTCGCCTTCCAGGCCGACATCACCCGCTTCACCGACCTTGCGGATGAAGACAAACTTCCCGAACGGATTGGCGATTGACCCAACTCACCTCTCAGCATGACGCCGCCGGCGCTGTTCCCGAGAACGCCGCCGGAGGCATCCTCCACATCGACCTCGACGCCCTCGCGTCGAACTGGCGTACCCTGCGCGACAATGCGGGCGGCGCGGAAACGGCCGCCGTCGTCAAGGCGAACGCCTATGGCATCGGCATCGAGCAGGCCGTTCCCGCCCTCGGCCGAGCCGGCTGCCGCACCTTCTTCGTGGCGCACTTGAGCGAGGCGATACGCGCCCGCGCCGTGGCGCCGGACGCGACGATCTATGTGCTGAACGGCCTCTTCGCCGGCACCGGACCGACTTATGCGGCGCACAATCTGCGCCCGGTCCTGGGCTCCTTCGAGGAAATCGAGGAATGGGCGGGGTTCTGCCGCGCCGAAAACCGGAAAAGGCCCGCCGCGATCCATGTCGACACCGGCATGAACCGGCTCGGCCTCACGGTTCCGCAGGGGCTGGCGCTCAGGGACCGGCCGGAACGCGAGGACTTCGAGACCGCACTCCTGATGAGCCATTTCGTGAGCGCGGAAGAGAGCGACAATCCGCTGAACCGTCAGCAGATCGAGGCTTTCGAGGCCCTGCGGTCGTCCCTGCCCGGCATTCCCGCGTCGCTCCCGAACTCTTCCGGCATCTTCCTCAACGGCAAGCCGCCCTACGATCTGGTGCGTCCCGGTTATGCGCTCTACGGCGGCAACCCGACGCCGGACCGGGCCAATCCCATGAAGCCGGTCGTGGGCTTGGAGGCCCGCATCGTGCAGCTGCGCTGGGTCGAGGCTGACCACACGGTCGGCTACAACGGCCGCTGGCTGGCCGTGGAGAAGCGCCGCATCGCAACCCTCTCCGTCGGCTATGCGGACGGTTACCCACGTTCCTCGAGCGCGCGCGGCAGGAGCGGCGAGGACCTGCTCGCCGGCATGACCCTGGTGGCGGGCCATCCCTGCCCCTTCGCCGGCAACGTCTCCATGGATCTGATCACCATCGACGTCACGGCGGTGCCTGAGAACCGGATCAAGCGTGGCGACACGGTGACCCTGATCGGCGGCGACCTGACCATCGACGAGGTCGGCCGCCGCGCGGGCACCATCGGGTACGAGATCCTGACCAATCTCGGCGCTCGCTATGCCCGTGCCTATCGTGGAGTGCAGGGCTGATGGCCAAGCGTCACCCCTCCTTCGTCTGCCAGGAATGCGGTGCGGTCTACAACCGCTGGAAAGGCAAGTGCGAGGCCTGCGGCGGCTGGAACACCATCGCCGAAGAGGCCGGTTCCGCGAGTCCCATGGCGGGCCCCGTCGCCACCCGCCCGTCCCGCGCCAAGGGGCGGATCTTTCCGCTCGAAGGGCTCTCCGGCGAGACCAAGGAAGCCCCGCGCACGCCCTCCGGCATCGCCGAACTCGACCGGGTCACCGGCGGCGGCTTCGTGCACGGCTCGATCATCCTGCTCGGCGGCGATCCCGGCATCGGCAAATCCACCCTTCTCATGCAAGCCTCCGCGGCCCTGGCCAACCGGGGCGAGCGCGTCGCCTACATCTCGGGCGAAGAGGCGGTGGCCCAGGTGCGCCTGCGGGCCGAGCGCCTCGGCCTCGGCCAGGCCCCCGTGGAACTCGCGTCCGAGACCAATGTCGAGGACATCATCGCCACCCTGAGCCAGGGCCGCCCCCCGGCTCTCGCGATCATCGACTCGATCCAGACCATGTGGACCGAGACGGTGGAATCGGCCCCCGGCACGGTCACCCAGGTGCGCGGCTCGGCCCAGGCCCTGATCCGCTTCGCCAAGACGACCGGCACCGCCGTGATCCTCGTCGGACACGTGACGAAGGACGGGCAGATCGCCGGACCCCGCGTCGTCGAGCACATGGTCGATGCGGTGGTCTCCTTCGAGGGCGATACGGGCCACCACTTCCGGATCCTGCGCGCGGTCAAGAACCGCTTCGGTCCGACCGACGAGATCGGCGTGTTCGAGATGTCGGACCAGGGCCTGCGCGAGGTCTCCAACCCATCCGAACTTTTTCTCGCTGGACGCGACATGGCCACGCCCGGAACGGCGGTCTTCGCCGGGATGGAGGGCACGCGCCCGCTCCTCGTCGAGATCCAGGCCCTCGTGGCACCGACATCCCTCGGCACACCGCGCCGGGCCGTGGTCGGTTGGGACCAGAGCCGTCTGTCCATGGTGCTGGCGGTGCTGGAGGCTCATGGCGGGCTGAAGCTCGGCATGCACGACGTCTATCTCAACGTCGCCGGGGGCCTGCGCATCACGGAGCCCGCAGCCGACCTCGCCGCCGCCGCGGCCCTGGTGTCCTCGCTGTCCGGCAAGCCCCTGCCGCCGGATACGGTCTATTTCGGCGAAATGGGCCTTTCCGGCGCCATCCGTCCCGTGGCCCAGGAGCAGGCGCGGCTGAAGGAGGCGGCGAAGCTCGGGTTTTCAGGAGCGGTCGCTCCGGCGCCGCGCGGCGACAAGGGCAAGAAGGAACGCCTCCCGCTCCCCGCCTCGGCCATCCAGCATATCACGGACCTCGTGGCCGGGATTGCCGCGCCGCGCAGGAGGGCCTCATAACGGGTCAGGCGGGGTTCTCTGCCCAGGAGGCCTGCCTCGTCCATTTGGCCTATTTGATATTTGATTACATTTATCCTATCTCAGGATCTGGCCCATGATCGGAAATTCCTAGTGGGTATGTCCGGAAGCCCTGAGCTTCTGCCGCTGGAAAAGGACCAAACATGCCCACAACGATTACCCTCTCGGCCCTGAACGTGGCCGAAAACCCGGAAAACGGCACCATCATCGGCAGACTGGGCGTCGATGGCGGCGCACAGAATGAGGCCTTCACCTTCACCCTGGCGAGCAGCCTCAGCGACCGGTTCGAGATCAAAGATGTGACGGAGAATAACCGGACCTATTCCGTTCTCGTCGTGAAGACCGGCAGAGGCCTTTTCGATTTCGAAAATGTCGATCTGAATCACTTCGATATCTCGATCTCCGCAACGAGCACGGCGGCCAGCGGTGGGACGGTGGTTGCCGACAAGTCGTTCCAGATCAGCGTCACAAACGTCAACGAAGCCCCGACCGACCTCACTCTCGGAGGCATCGTTGCACCGACGGTCGCCGAGAATGCCGCAGCTGGCGCTGAAGTCGGCCCCCTTATGGCTCTTGATCCCGATGCGAACGAGACGTTCACGTTCAGCCTGACGGATAATGCCGGCGGGCGCTTCACGATCGGCGACAACAACAAGCTCGTCGTCGCAGCCGGCGCAAAGTTCGACTACGAGACAGCCTCTTCGGTTCAGGTCAAAGTCAAGGTGACCGATTCCGGCGGCCTGAGCTTCGAGAAGACGCTTTCGATCGGCGTGACGGACGTGAGCGAGATCGGCGGTTCGGCACGCAACGAAAAGCTCCGCGGAACCGAGAGCGCCGAGATCATCAATGGCGGCGCAGGCAACGACTGGATCTGGGGCAACGGCGGCGACGACACCATCAACGGTGGCAGCGGCAAGGACATCCTCTTCGGCGGCAATGGCGCTGACACCTTCGTGTTCGATACCCCCTTCAAGAAGGGCCATTTCGATCAGATCAGGGACTTCAAGTCCGGAGAGGACAAGATCCTCTTCGACCTCGATGCGCTGAAATCCTTCAAGGTCAAAGCCTCCCAGAAGGATCTTTTTGGCCTCTCCAAGAAGGGCCATCCGGACAAGAAGTCCTCGGTCGGACTCGACAAGATCTTCAAGGAAGGCAAGCTCGAGAAGAAGTTCTTCACCGTCGGGACCACGTCCAAGGATGGGAACGACTACGTCGTCTACAACAAGAAGAACGGCACCGTTTATCTTGATGTCGACGGCTCCGGCGGCGCGAAGCCGATTGAGATTCTGAAGCTGAAGCCTGGAACGGCCGTCTCATTCAACGACTTCCTGTTCATCTGACATCGAACACCATCCGCTTTTCCGGCTCCGGCGGCATCCGCCGGAGCTTTTTTGTGGTCGAGCGTGTCTCGCAGATCCTCAGATGGAGGACGCGGCACCGCCCCCTACACGGTGCGCATGCCGGAGTGCTCAGACGGAAAGGCTGAAAGGATTGCCTTCCGTTCCGTCAGGACAGAATACCCCTTGACGGAATATTCTTACAGTACAACATTATATGGAAAGCCGACTGCGGGACCGGCCTTACGATCGGTCAAGCCTCGAACCTGTAGGAATGAAGATGGCGAAGAATCTTTCAAACGCTCCGACCGCCAAGCCCGACAGCCCGAGCCTCGCCAAGAAGGGCAGCTTCGATATCACCGAATTCAGCGGCCCGAGCCTCGCCAAAAAGGGGAGCTTCGACATCACCGAGTTCAGCAGCCCCAGCCTGGCCAAGAAGGGCAGCTTCGACATCACCGAATTCAACTCTCACAATCTCGATTCCACGACGGAAACCACTTTCAACTTCAAGGCTGATGATTTGATCTTCATTTAACGACGTGCCTTCAACCCGGCGTCGCGCCGGTTTTTTTGCGCGGGCGGGGTGTTTTGCACTCGTCCCGCAGCCGCAGGTCCCACTGCAAGGGTGACGAAAGCCTTTGTTAACGCTATAGAGCCAGGCTCCAAATCCGCGAAGGCGGCTTCATTCCTGTCATTTTGCGTAGGCCCGGCCCATGCCCGTTTCCGTTCTGGACCTCGTCGTCATCGGTATTGTCCTGATCTCGGCTCTTCTCGCTGCCGTGCGCGGCTTCACCCGCGAGGTGCTCGCCATCGTGGCCTGGGTCGTCGCGGCCGCCGCGGCCTGGTACCTGCATCCGACCGCCCTGCCGATTGCGCATCAGTATATCAGCAGCAACACGGTGGCGCTCGTCGCGGCCATCGGCGGCATCTTCGTGGTGACGCTGATCATCGTGTCGATCATCACGGTCCAGATCTCCGACCTCATCCTCGATTCCCGCATCGGCGCCCTTGATCGGACGCTCGGGCTTTTCTTCGGCGCGGCCCGCGGCTTCCTGATCTGCGTGATCGGCTGGGCCTTCCTCGGCTGGCTGCTCCAGGGCAAGGAGCCCGAATGGGCGGCCTCCTCGCGCACCCGGCCGGCCATGGAGAACACCCGCGACAACATCATCGCCATGCTGCCCGAGAATGCCGAGGCCCTGCTCCAGCGCCTGCGCAACAAGGAAGCGCCGTCGGAGGCCGAGCCGGCCGAGCCCGACCCGCAGCGCCCGGCCGCCCCGGCGGCTCCCGCGGCACCCCAGCCGCCTCAGCGCCGGAGCTGAGCCATCTGCGGATCGGCCGGGAAAGGCTTCGATTTTCGGCGCCACCCGCTGTGCGGTCCAAGAGACACGGAACCGGATATGAAAGTGCAAGCCCGCATCTGCATCCGGTCCGGCATCACGTTTCCGGCAGCGGCAGAATAGCCATTGGCGTTTAGTCGAATGCCGACTACATAAGGGCGGCGCCGGTGGGGGCGCGAATCCCAAAGGTATGATCATGTCTGCTTTGTCTGAGACGTGGCAGGTCACTCCGAAGCAGGTGAACCTGGACCTCGACGGCGATACCCTGCGCGAAGAATGCGGCGTCTTCGGCATCTACGGGCACCCGGATGCCGCCGCCATCACGGCGCTCGGTCTCCATGCCTTGCAGCACCGTGGCCAGGAAGCCGCAGGCATCGTCTCCTATGACGGATCGGTCTTTCACTCGGAGCGCAAGCTCGGCCTCGTAGGCGACAATTTCTCCGACCGGGCGACCATCGAGCGCCTCGAAGGCCTCTCGGCCATCGGCCATACCCGCTACTCGACCACCGGCGAGACGGTCCTGCGCAACGTGCAGCCCCTTTTCGCGGAGCTCGACGGCGGCGGATTCGCCGTCGCCCATAACGGGAACCTGACCAACGGCCTGACGCTTCGCCGCAACCTCATCCGCGACGGCGCCATCTGCCAATCCACAACGGACACGGAGGTGATCGTCCACCTCGTCGCCCGCAGCCGCAAGGACCGGGTCATCGACCGCTTCGTCGAGGCCATCCAGAAGCTCGAGGGCGCCTATGCCCTGGTGGCGCTCACCAACAAGAAGCTGATCGGCGCCCGCGACCCGCTGGGCATCCGCCCGCTGGTGCTGGGCGAGCTCGACGGCCGCTACATCCTTGCCTCCGAGACCTGCGCCCTCGACATCATCGGCGCCCGTTTCGTCCGCGACATCGAGAACGGCGAATGCGTGGTGATCTCGGACGAGGGCATCGAATCCTTCCGGTTCGTCCCGGAGCAGCCTGCCCGCCCGGACATCTTCGAATACATCTATTTCGCCCGTCCCGATTCCGTCGTGAACGGCCGCAGCGTCTATGAGGTCCGCAAGGGCATGGGCCGCGAGCTCGCCCTGGAATCGCCGGCCGACGCCGACGTGGTGATCCCGGTGCCGGATTCCGGCGTTCCGGCCGCCCTCGGTTATGCCCAGACCTGCGGCCTGCCTTACGAGCTCGGCATCATCCGCAACCATTATGTGGGCCGCACCTTCATCCAGCCGACCCAGTCGGTGCGCGAGCTCGGCGTGCGCATGAAGCACTCCGCCAACCGTTCGGCGATTGCCGGCAAGCGCATCGTGCTGGTGGACGACAGCCTCGTGCGCGGCACCACCTCGGTGAAGATCGTACGCATGATGCGCGAGGCCGGCGCGAAGGAAGTGCATTTCCGCATCTCCAGCCCGCCGATCACCCATCCCGACTTCTACGGCATCGACACGCCGGAGAAGGAGAAGCTCCTCGCCGCCACCCACGACCTGGAGCAGATGCGCCAGTATATCGGGGCGGATTCGCTCGCCTTCCTGTCCATCGAGGGCGTCTATCGCGCCATGGGCGAGAAGGGCCGCAACCCGGCGCAGCCGCAATTCACCGACCATTGCTTCACGGGCGATTACCCGACGCCGCTGACGGACCTCGCCGTCGCCACCCCGCGCCGTCTCGCCGTTCTCGCCGAAGCCGACTGAGAATCCCAATGGACAAGCCTCTTCACAACCGCGTCGCGGTCGTCACCGGCGCTTCGCGCGGCATCGGCCGCGCGGCGGCCCTCGCCCTCGCCGAAGCCGGCGCGCATGTCATCGCGCTCGCCCGGACGCAGGGCGCCCTCGAATCCCTCGATGACGAGATCCGCGCCAAGGGTGCCTCGGCCACCCTCGTGCCGGTGAACCTGAAGGATTTCGACGCCCTCGACCGCCTGGGGGCCGCGATCCACGAGCGCTGGGGCAAGCTCGACATCCTGCTCGGCAATGCGGGCCAGCTCGGCGAGCTCGCCCCGATCACCCATATCGACCAGCCCGTCTGGGACGAGGTGATGGCCGTGAACGTGACGGCGAATTATCGCCTGATCCGTTCCCTCGATCCGCTGCTGCGCGCCTCGGATGCGGGCCGCGCGATTTTCATCACGTCCGGGGCCGCCCACAAGCACAAAGCCTATTGGGGCGTCTATTCCGTGTCGAAGGCCGCCCTCGAGGCCCTGGTGCGCACCTATGCCGCCGAGACGGCGACGACGCCGGTCAGGGCCATGCTGCTCAATCCCGGCCCGCTCCGCACCGCCATGCGCCGCACGGCGATGCCCGGCGAGGATCCGCTGACGCTGAAGACGCCCGAGGACCTTGCCCCTCACATCGTGAAGCTCGCCCTTCCTTCCTGGAGCGAGACCGGCAAGATCTACGATTTCACGCAAGACGGAAAGATCATCGAGCCGCAGATGCCGGCTTGAGGCGTTCGCCGCCATTATGCCAGAACGCGGCTCTCCCCTAGAGCATCGGACCCAAAAGTGGAATCCACTTTTGGGATCGAATCCGATGCTCCTTCTTTTGGCTGGCGCATCGTTCGGGCGGAAAACCGGATCCACTTTTCGCTGACGCGGCCCTCTGGGTCCGCACGATGCGCTAGAGTCGCACCATGTCGTCACCGGCCCCGTGCCGGTGATCAGGCATGTCTTCAGCGCCACGCACGCCCGCATGCGCCGTTAACTTTGCTGCCCGATAGGCATTGCGTCCGCTCCGTCCTTCGTTGACTTGCCGATGCGATGCCTCATCTTACCGGGCGGGACAATGTCCCGAAATCCTTGGCGGATTGGGGCTCACGTGAATGATGCCGATCCAAAGGCATGATGCCGTCCCGCCATACCGGTAAGAGACCGGATGATCTTTCCCTATCTCTGTTACCGGCCAGATTCCCTTTCGCGCGATACCATCGATGCGGCGGGCGATCTGCAAAGGCTCACCATGCTGACCGTCTACGATTGCATCGTCTCCGAACACGATCTCCGGCTCGTCGCCCTGGCGGCCCTGGTCTGCGCGCTGGCGTCGCTGACGGGGATCAACCTGCTTCATCACGCGCGCCGCATGGACGGCCGCGGACGCCTCGCCTGGCTGACCATCGCGGCTGCCTCGACAGGCTTCGGAATCTGGTCCACGCACTTCATCGCGATGCTGGCCTTCTCCCCGTCCCTGCCGACGGCCTACAACGTCACGCTGACGATCATCTCCCTGATCGCCGCCGTGATGCTGACAGGCATCGGCCTTGGCACGGCGCTGCTGTCGGGTGTTGCTCTCGCGTCCTGGATCGGTGGCGCCATCGTCGGCGGCGGCATCGCCGTGATGCACTATACCGGCATGGCCGCCTTCGAGGTTTCCGGCACCATCGCCTGGGATCCTGCGCTCGTGGCAGCCTCGATCCTGCTGGGAGGCCTTCTCGGCGCGGCCGCCCTCGCGATGGCGCTCGGCCAATCGTCGCGTGGGGGCATTCTCCTCGGCGCGCTGCTGCTCACCCTGGCAATCTGCAGCCACCATTTCACCGCCATGGGGGCGGTCAGCATCACGCCCGATCCCAGCATCGCGCTCTCTCCTTCCTCCATCCATACCGAATGGCTCGCCAGCGGCGTGGCCTTCGTCAGCCTGTCGATTCTGCTGCTCGCCGTCGTCGCCCTGAGCCTCGACATCCGGGAGCGCCGTCGCGCCTCCCTGGAGATGCAGCGCATGCGCGATCTCACGGACGCGGCGGTGGAGGGCCTCGTCCTCTGCGACGGCGGTTCCATCGTGACGGTCAACCAGAGCTTCGCGCGCCTGACCGGTCTCACATCCGAGCAGATCGCCGGCCAGTCCCTGGCCGATTGGATCCCCGACAGCGCCAAGCGGGACAAGCTGTTCGGGTGGCCGGGACAGGCCGTCGAAGCCGACCTGCGGAAAGCGGACGGCACCCTCGTTCCCGTCGAGCTGA
Source organism: Microvirga mediterraneensis (assembly GCF_013520865.1). Lineage (NCBI taxonomy): Bacteria > Pseudomonadati > Pseudomonadota > Alphaproteobacteria > Hyphomicrobiales > Methylobacteriaceae > Microvirga > Microvirga mediterraneensis. The sequence continues at coordinate 2,942,044 of NZ_JACDXJ010000001.1, read as the reverse complement.
TCGCCCGGCAGATCACCTACAACGGCGCTCCCCACAACGTGGTCGCGTTCCGTGACCTTCGCGATCGCCGGGATGCGGAAGCCAGGATCCGCTATCTGGCTCACCACGACCCGCTCACTGGCCTCGGCAACCGCGCGAGCTTCGATCACCGCCTCGACCGCGAGATCCGCCTGCACCGGAGAACCAAGCGGCAGATGGCGCTGCTTTGCCTCGACCTCGACGGCTTCAAGGACGTCAACGACCTCTATGGCCACGCCACCGGCGATCAGGTGCTCCAGGACATCGCGAAGCATCTCTCCTCCGCCCTCGTCGACGGGCAGATGTTCGCTCGGCTCGGCGGAGACGAATTCGCCATCATCGCGCCGCATGTGACGGATCCGACCCAGGTGGGCCAACTCGCCGACGCGCTTCTCAAAGGCCTCAAATGGGATGAGGAAGGTGTTCCGGTCGGCCTCGTCTCGGTGAGCATCGGCATCGCGCTCTATCCGTCCGACGGAAAGGACCGCACGGAGCTCCTCTCCAGTGCCGACGCCGCCCTGTACCGGGCTAAGACCGAGGGCAAGGGCACCTATCGGTTCTTCGAGGCGTCCATGGGCGCACAGATCCGGGAGCGCCGCAGCATCGAGCACGATTTGCGCAGCGCCATCGCCAACAACGAACTGGGTCTCGCCTATCAGCCGCAGGCGCAGGTCGATACGGGCGAGGTCAACGGGTTCGAGGTCCTGCTGCGCTGGAAACACCCGACGCGGGGCGATGTCTCGCCTGCCCTCTTTATTCCGATCGCGGAAGAGAGCGGGCTGATCCTGAAGATCGGCGAATGGGTGATGCGGGAGGCCTGCAGGGAAGCCGCGAGCTGGAAGCGGCCGCTAACGGTCGCGGTGAATGTCTCGGCGCTGCAGCTGACCAGCGACGGCTTCGTCGAGTTCGTGCAGGCCACCTTGGAGCAGACGAACCTGCCGGCGAAGCGGCTCGAGATCGAGATCACCGAGACGGCCCTGATCCGCGATCCCAACCGAGCGCTCGTCTCCCTCCAGAGACTGAAGGAGATCGGCGTCAACATCGCCATGGACGATTTCGGCACGGGCTATTCCTCGCTCTCGAACCTGCGCGCCTTCCCGTTCGACAAGATCAAGATCGACCGATCCTTCATCCAGGCGGTTCATGCGAACCCGCAGGCGGCGGCCATCGTACGCGCCGTGCTCGGGCTCGGGCGGGGCCTGGGCCTTCCTGTCATTGCCGAGGGCGTGGAGACCTCCGAGGAGCTGCGTTTCCTCGGGCTCGAGGGCTGCACGGAGGCGCAGGGCTACCTGTTCGGCCGCCCGGCGCCCATCATGGAATTCATGCAGCTGATCTCCGACAACATCATGGTGCTGCCGAAGCCTCTCATTCGGGCGGTCGGGGATTGAACCGGCGCGATGCGTCCTGGCCGGGAAACGTCGTTCCCGCCCAGGACATCACGCAGAGACACAAGCGGCCTTGCCGGCGATGACCACCGGAGGCCACAAGGGATGAGGCTGTCGGATTATTCAGCGGCGACGCGGTAGTCGCCCTCGTCGTTGGCCGGCGGAGCGACCTCTTCGCTGCGCCTCTGCGTGCGACGCGGCGCAGTTCCCTCACGCAGGAGCATGTCCTTGTCCGTGCGCGCGGCCTTGTCCTCGCGCAGCTCGCGCTTGGTACGGCGAAGCTGCTTGGCCGTCTTCTGCAACGCGGCCCGGAAGGCAGCGTAGAGATCCTTGTTCTTGGCCTCGCCCGTCATCATCTTGAGCGCGCCCATCTGCATGTTCACGGTGCAGCGATAGGTAATGCCCTCCCGCGTGACGTAGACCGATGCCGCGCTCAGATGGCCGAAATATTTTCCGGCAACCTGATTGACGTTGGTCTTCGCATATTCGGGAAACGCATCGCCCAGGTCGACTGCCGAGCTTTGCACCAGGATGTTAGGTTCGGTGCTGTCAGGTTTCATTCGCTCCTCCGTTGGTGAAGGTTCGATGGCTAACGGCGGTAACCCATGAAAGTTTCGGCCTGAAGGAAACAAATCAGCCCCTACCAAGGTTGTGTTTTCTTTATGGCCTGCGCCCGCGTGGTGTCTGTTCGCCCACATCCACGATGGCCACGTCGACATTCTGCCTCTGGTTGTTCCGGAGGATCGTAAGGGAGACGGTGTTTCCGACACCGGTCCGCTCCAGCCGGTCCGTCAGATCCGAAAGGTGCCGCACGGGATCGCCTTCGACCCCCACGATCACATCGCCGATGATGCCGGCGCGGAGATCGACGCCGCGCAATCCGGCCTTGTCCGCGGGAGAGCCCGGCACGACATCCGCCACGATCACCCCGTTCACGCCGAGCTGCGCCGCGAGCGTCTCGTCGCCCGCCAGGATTCCGATCCCCGGCGTCGGCACGCGTCCGTTGCGGATGAGTTCCGGCACCACCCGGTTGACCACGTCGACGGGAATGGCGAAGCCGATGCCCGCATTGGTGCCGGAGGGTGAGAAGATCGCCGTGTTGACACCGATGAGACGACCCGCCGAGTCCAGCAGCGGACCGCCCGAATTGCCGGGATTGATGGCCGCGTCGGTCTGGATCACGTCCGCGACCTCGCGGCCGCCGCTGGTGGGCAGGCGGCGCTTGAGGGCGCTGATGATGCCGGTCGTGAGCGACTGGTCCAGGCCGAACGGGTTGCCGATGGCGTAAGCGGTCTGTCCCACTTTCAGATCGGCCGAGCTTCCGACCGGAACCGGCGCCGGCAATCCGCCCTGGCGCTGGACCCTCAGCACGGCGAGATCGTAATTCGGCGCGCGACCGACCACGTCGGCCGGCAGCACTTCGCCCGACGCGAGGCGCACCACGAAGGACGCGCCGTTCTCGACCACGTGGTGGTTCGTGACCACATGGCCGGCCGCATCCCAGATGAAGCCGGTGCCCGACCCGGCGGGCTGCCCGGCCGCGGGTCCTCGTCCCGACAGGGCGACCACCTGGACAACCGAGGGAGCGACGGTCTCGAAGACGCGGATCGTGGACCGTTCGTAGTCCGACAGATCCCCACGGGCCGCGACGGGACGCGGCTCGCGGGCTGAAAACAGATAGCCTGTCACGTAGGGCTGCAGCACGAAGATCGCGAGCAGCACCGCGATCACCAGCATGACGATTCGTGTTGCCCGGTCCTGCATCTTGCTTCCCTCACTCGCTCAGTCTCACAACGGACACGCTTGTCCGAAGTTCGACCCGCGCCGAAGCGAACGGACGAAACGATCGCCTCGAACAAATCTCCCCCGCGAACGTTCGCCCTCACAACTTGCTCGCAGGAGAAACTTGATGTCACGCAGCCTCGTGATCGCAGGCCTCATGGCCGCAATCAGCCTTCCCGCCCTCGCCCAGCAGCAGAACCAGGCTATCACGCAGCCCGCCACGCCGCAGCCCGCCGAAACACAGGCCAACCCGGCTCTCGGCCAGAATGCCCAACAGCGCCAGCAGCGCACGCAGCAGGGCGGCGCTCCGCAGGATACGCAAACGCCCATGCGCCAGGGGCAGGCGAGCGCACCGGCGTCCATGGGCCAGCAGCAATCGCAGGCCGACCGCCAGTACATCCAGCAGATGCTGGCACTGAGCACCGTCTCGCTGCAGCAATCGAACTTCGCCCACGGCAAGGCTCAGAACCCGCGCGTCAAGCAATTCGCGGATTTCGAGATCGCCGAGCAGAACCTGCTCACCGACATCATGCACTCCTTCGCCGATCCGAACGCAACCGCTTCGACCACGCAGGGCGCGCAGCAATCCGCCGCGACGGCGCCCGAGCTGCCGCAGAAGGACGCGCAGGCCATGGAACGTCTGTCGAAGGCACAGGCAGGCGCGGCGTTCGACAAGGATTATGTCGCGCTGCAGATCGAGGGACATCAGGAGCTGCTGAAGCTTCAGGAAAATCAGCTCCAGCAGGCCGCCGGCAACCGCGAGATGATGAACCTCGCCAAGCTCGCCCGCGGCCAGATCAAAGAGCATCTGGCGCTGCTGCAGGACATGCAGAAAGAGCTCGGCCGCTAAGGTTTCCGGCCCCGCTTTTTCACGAATGCGGGGCCGGAACACCCGTCCGCGACGGGACGTTGCCTCCTGGAAACGCGGGCCGGCAAGACCTGCTCGAAACCAAAGAAGAGGAATAGCCCATGGCGCAAGACAAGCGAGGCCGCCCTCCCGAGCCGGATGTCGACGAGGTGCTGAACGAAGTCACCCAGGAAGAGACCGGCGACAGCTTCGTCGCGGGCCCGACCCAGCGCAACGATGTCGGCAACACCAAGCGCGCGGCTGCGAAGGCGACCGGGCTCATGGGGGCTTCGAAGAAGCTCGACCCCGATCTCGATATCGACCACGTGGACGACAATCGCCCGACGAGCGGCTCGAAAGCGGGAATTCGCTCCTTCAAGGAAGTGCCCGAGGAGGAAGACGACGAGGCAGGCTTCCAGCTGTCGAACGAGGAGATCGCCGGAGGTGTGAACACCACCGCCGCGAAGAGCCCCGCCCCCCGCGGTGCCCAGACCGAAGGCACCTCGGGCCCAACCGGCATGAGCGGCGGCGCCGCGTCCCGCGCTCGCGTTCCAGCGCCGGGCAATGCGGTCGATGTGCCCAAGGGCACCCTGGTGCGTGGCCATCCCACGGCCAGCCAGTCGGGTGGACATTCCACGTCCTCAACCGGCGACGAGAAGCCCCCGAAGCGCTCCGCTCGCGCCCATAGCGGCGAGCAGCAGCGCCCATTGTCGAAGGGCGGCTCCGAGGAGCGGTGAGCGCTCCTCAAACCTTCCTGCCGCTAGGAAGCAGGACACCCTCTCGTGAATGGCCGGCCTTGTGCCGGCCATTCACGTCTTCCTTACATTCCTCCAGCCTCATCCTGAGGAGGTCGCAGAGCGACCGTCTCGAAGGATCGTTCAGAGGGCAAGGCGCCCACGTGCCCGGACACGGTCCGAGACCTCGAGACGCCGCTGCGCTGCTCCTCAGGATGGGGGCGGCGAATGTCATCGGGGCAACGTTATGTTCTCACTTTGTTCTTGACAGGGCGGATAAGCTCGGCTATATCGTTGCCCTAGATCTGCTCTGACGAGGGGCGCGCTCGCGAGGCGTCGCAAGAGTGAGAGCAGGCACGGTCCCGCCGCAGGCCTCGCACGCCTGTGGTCGCGGGAGGTCGACCTTGGGGGCTCCCCAGCTGGTCCACCTGAAAAGAACCGTGCGTGACGAGCAGTTCGGCTCTCACATTCACCCTTAGAGAGCGAGCCGGGCTGCCCGACGCGCCACCCTCGAACCCGAAAGGCTCGCAGCGCAAGCTGCGGGCCCCAAGGGGCTGGCTCTTTGACACAAACGGATCAGCACCGCCCGTCATGGTCGGCCTCGTGCCGGTCACCCACGCCTTCGGAACCGCCGCGATGGCAAGACGCGGATACCCGGAACCACGGTCGTCATGACATCGAGATATTCCCCAGCTTTTCCGTCGATGACGCCATTGCATAGCTTGTCCGTCTCCGCGCATACCTACCCCAACGGAATGCGGAGTGACAGCGCCCCTCCTCCCGCTTTATGGAATGTTCAGCCAAACCGGCAATGACGACATAAATCGGTCGAGGAAATGCTCATGGATAGAAGAAAAGTTCTCAAGGGTGCGGGACTGGCAGCCGCGGCGGGTGCCGTTGCCTCTCCGGCCGTCGCTCAGGCGCAGCCGGAAATCCGCTGGCGCATGACCTCGGCCTATCCGAAGAGCCTCGATACCCTTTTCGGCGCCGGCGAGATGATCTCCAAGCGGGTGGCACAGGCCACCGACAACAAGTTCCAGATCCAGGTCTTCGCCGCGGGCGAAATCGTCGGCGCTCTCCAGAGCCTCGATGCGGCGCAGAACGGCACGGTCGAATGCGCCTATACCCTGTCGAGCTTCTTCATCGGCAAGGACCCGACCTTCATGTTCGAGACCTCCGTGCCGTGGGGCATGAACGTGCGCCAGCATAATGCGTGGATGTATTACGGCGGCGGCCTCGATCTCGTTCGCGAGTTCATGAAGGACTACAACATCTACCCGATCCCGGCGGGCCAGACCGGTGCGCAGATGGGCGGCTGGTTCCGCAAGGAGATCAAGTCCATCGAGGACCTGAAGGGCCTCAAGATGCGCATCGCCGGCATGGGCGGCCAGATCATGCAGAAGCTCGGCGTGGTGCCCCAGGTTCTCGCCGCCGGCGACATCTACCCCGCCCTGGAGCGCGGCACCCTCGACGCGGTCGAGTTCTCGGGCCCGCACGACGACGAGAAGCTCGGATTCGTGAAGGTGGCCCAGTATTATTACTATCCGGGCTTCTGGGAAGGCGGCGCCCAGCCCTCGCTCTATGTGAACATGAACAAGTGGAACGAGCTTCCGGCCCACTACAAGGCCATCCTCGAAGCGGCCTGCGCGGAAGCCAATGCCATGTGCGTGGCCAAATACGACGCCCAGAACGCCGACGCGATCCGCCGCCTCGTGGGCCAGGGCGTGCAGCTGCGCCCCTTCCCGCGCGACGTGATGGAGCAGAGCTACAAGGAAGCCTACAAGCTCTACAACGACCTTGCCGCCTCCAACCCCAAGTTCAAGAAGATGTACGATTCCTGGAGCACCTTCCGCGACAAGGAACTCACCTGGTTCCGCATCGCCGAGCTGCCCTTCGACTACTTCGTCAACCAGCAGCAGGGCCAGCCTCGCTAAAATTCCGGAAGCGGCGCCGTCAGGCGCCGTTTTCATTTAGGGCAACCGAACAAGGATCGAAGCTTGGCCCGGGGCGTTGTCCTCTCAAGAGGATTTCCGATCGAAGGATGGAGCCACGCCATGACGGATAAGAACCGCAAGCACGATGCGCCGAAGGACAAGCCCGAGAGCAAGAACGAGAAGGCGTCCGAAAACGGAAAGAAACACCAGGACGAGCTGCTCGATGAAGGTGTGGAGGAGACCTTCCCGGCCAGCGATCCCGTATCGGTGAAAATCACGCGATGACGCGAATGTGAGATGAAGCCCCGGGTCGTGCGTCCGGGGCTTTTCGCGCGTCAGTTCCGGCTCGCCACCGCGACGCCGAGCGCCGCCAGCGCCATGCCCGCGAGCTGGACCGGGCTCAAGGTTTCGCCGAAGAGAGCAAAGGCCATCAGGGCCGCGACGGGCGGCACGAGGTAGAGCAGCGTCGCCACACCCACCACGGCCCCCTGGCGGATAAGGAAGAGCAGAAGGCCGATGGCCCCGATGGACAAGCCCAGCACGGCCCAGGCCATGGCGCCGAGAAGCGGCGGGGTCAGCTCCATGCGGCCTTCTTCGGTCAGGAGCACGAGGGGCAAGGTGACGGCCGCCGCGCCCATATATTGAATGGCTGCGTTCACCCGCAGATCGAGGTTGCTGCCGGTGCGCTTCTGCCAGATCGTGCCGAAAGTGATGGAGAGCATCCCGAGGATGCAGATTCCGAGCGCAAGAGGCGGCACGCCGCCCGCCCCCAGCTTCGGCGCCACTACGAGGGCAGCGCCCATGAATCCGATGCCGATCCCGGTCCAGCGCCTCGCCGAGACCTGCTCGCCCAGCAATGGCCCGGTGAGAAGCCCGGTCGCCAGCGGCTGAAGCCCGGCCACGAGGGCCGAGATCCCGGCAGGCAGCCCATGCTTCACCGACCAGAAGACGCCGCCGAGATACAGCCCGTGCAGGAGAACCCCGGCAATCAGGCTGTTGCGCCAATCGTGCCACTTCCGGGGCCAAGTTACGCCCGCGACGGCAACGATGACGCCGAGGACGATGATCGCCAGCACATAACGGACGAACAGGAAGGTCAGCGGCTCGGCATAGGGCGCCACGAACCGAGCCACGATGAACCCTGTCGCCCAGATGAGCACGAACAGAGGCGGCGCGAGGCGGGCGAAGAGGGTCGGGTTCATGGCGGGATTGAGTTGGATGCAGATCGGTCATCGGCTTGTAGGCCCGATCCTTGGCCTTTGTCGATGCGCGAGCCCTCATCCAAACGTCGACATTCAAGGTGCGTTTCTCCCCTCATCGCGGGGCGGAGCGTTATCGCATGTCAGACCCGCCTGCCCCTTCCTTGCCCTCGGCTTCCGGCGCACCATCTCCAGCACCCTGGAGACCCTTCTGTTGAATCGCCTTCGCCTCTCGCTCGAACTCCTGGCCATCGCATCCACCCGCTTCGTGCTGCACGATTCCTGGGCGATCGCGAGCCATATCGCCCTTTCGGTCCTGACGTCCTTGTTCCCCTTCCTGATCCTGGTCACCGCCCTGGCGAGCCTTTTCGGAACGGGGTCCCTGGCCGACGAGGTGGCGGATATCATCCTCGAGGCATGGCCGCGGGAGGTCGCCGGGCCGATCGCCCGCGAGGTGCACACCATCCTCACCGGGCGGCGCAGCGACGTGCTCACCCTGGGCCTCGTGCTGGCGCTCTATTTCGCGTCGAGCGGGGTGGAGAGCCTCAGGGTCGGACTGAACCGCGCCTATGGCGTCCGCGAGACCCGACCCTGGTGGCTGACGCGGCTCGAATCCATCGCCTTCGTGATCGCCGGCGCCATGATGCTGCTGGCCCTGGCTTTCCTGGTGGTGCTCGGCCCCTTCATGTGGCGCGTCGCCCTCTCCTGGGTGCCGGCCCTCGAGCCTCTCGCCATTTTGATCGGCTTCCTGCGGATCAGCGTCGCGACCATCGTGATCGTGACGGGCCTTCTGCTCGCCCACAAGCTCGTTCCTGCGGGCCGCCGCCCCTTCCGGACCGTCCTGCCGGGGGTGGGTGTGACACTGCTCCTCTGGCTGCTCGGCGGCTTCACGTTCAGCTGGTATCTGGAATTCTACCCCGGCGCCTACGCGTCGACCTACGGGGGCCTTGCCACCGCCATGGTGGCCCTGATCTTCCTCTATACTCTGGGGGCCATCTTCCTCTTCGGCGGAGAACTCAACGGCACCATCATCCTTGCCAAGCGCAAGCGGCTCGGCAAGGAGCCGAAGCCGGAGACCATGAGCGACCTGATCCCGCTTCCGTAAAGCATCGAACGCAGAATCGGGGCGCGAAAGCTTCAAGCCAGGGGCATGAGTCCAAGCTTGTAGACCCACAGCAGCAAGGCGATCACCACGACAACCGCCAGCCAGTTCAAAGACCGGTCGAGCAACAGGTTGAAAGTGGCTTCAGCAGAGAGGGCGGATTTCTTTTTCGGGGGCAGATCGACTGGCATGAGTCACTCTCCAAAGCCCAGGAAGCTTCGAGACGCCCCATGCGCCCAAAAGGGCAGCGGCCGACTAGGGAACCGCCGATCATGGCATCATAAAGCCTCGACGGGCCATTTGTAAGACTGTCCGCAACGATGGCTTTGTCGGGCTTCAGATGATGGTCGACCCGTCAGAGCGCATGCGGGCATCGCCGATCTGGCGGGCGAGCTTCACCGCCTCCTCGTCGCTCACGTGCACCCGGACCAGGGTCCAGGCGTTCTCCGACTTCCACAGCCGAAACGAGATCATGAACCCGTCGCCGTCCCTTTGCGCATCCGCATGGGTCGCATCGGGCAGATCGTAAGGCCCAAGGCCGTCGAAGGTCAGCTGTCCCACATGTCTCTCCACTCACAAGCCTGACCGTCAACGGACGAAAGCCTGACAGGTTCGGAACGGCCGCCCGAGCGCTGCGCCGGCCCTCGGTCAGAGATTGGGCGCGATCCGCAATTCGAGCCTTGCGGACGCCGTGGGACGCGTGTCGGGCGCGACGCCGTATCCCAGCCTGACGTTCAGGTCCGAGCGGAAACGATCCGAACGGGAACTCAGCCGGGTCTGGCCGATGATCTCCGATAGCAGGCCCGTTCCGACCGCGCCGCTCATGCTGTCCAGATTCATGCTGGGAGACAGCCGCAGCTGCGTGTTCCAGGTCGGGAGAGGAAGATGGAACGGAATATCCATGCTTCCGCTGATGGATTGCGAATAGCCGTTCTGTACGCTGTCGACGAAGCCGGCCGTTGACAGGCCCACAGTCACGCCGAGAGATTCCCAATCCCGCTTCAGGAAGGCCTCCCAGGTCGCTTTGGACGACACGAGGCCGGACTCGCTGCCTGTGCGGATCAGTTCGGTCCCGACGAGGAAATTGTAATCCTGGAACGGCTGCAGCTTGGCGCCGACCGCCCGGTCGAAATCCGTCGGCGCGAAGGCCTGCATGTCGGAACGCGCAAGGCCGTTGGCCCAGACCTGTGTGCGGCTCAGGCGCGGCACCGCCCTCTTATGGTTCGCACGCTTCGCCGCCACATGTTCATCAAGCCAGGCGGGTGTGATGTTCTGGCTCCAGATCTCGTCCTCATTTGCGGCGGCATGCGGTGTCATTGCCGCCACTGCGAGTACAAGGCAGACCAATCGGAGAAGAAGAAAAATCATCTAAAAAGCCAGAATAAAACAAAAAGCGGGAATGCAACGATGCCGTCATTCGGAGCGTCGTTGGTTAGCGCGAGGTTAAGTTTGCTTCAAGCGCCGCAAGCGACGTTGTTATAGCCGCGAGGAGCTCGGAAGATGCACGGGAATTCGACTGCGGCTTCAGACACGTGGCCGAAATTTCTGCCCGCTTCGACCTCAATAGGCAAAGTGACGCAGCGCGTGCTCACGCAAGTGTGATGTTCTTCTTCCCGACATCGGGGCATGAAGCAAAACGGCCGGGCGTGAGCCCGGCCGCCTCGTCATTCGCGGTGAACTGCAATCAGCTCACGATGCGGTACTTCACGAAGCCTTCCGGCGCATCGCCCATCCTCTCGACCTTGATGCCGGCAGGCTGATACTGGGCGGCGTTGGGACCCGTGGTGAAGGTCATGGTGACGCCCGCGGGCGCGACGAGCGACCACGAGCCGTCCGCCTTGGGTGCCACTTCCTTCTTCTCGATGATGTAGCGCATGATCGCATCGCGCGTCAGGTCGGGCGCCTCGAACACGATGGTGGTGCCGTCCGCGCCGGGGAAGTTGCCGCCGCCGCCCGCGCGATAGTTGTTGGTCACCACGATGAACTGCTGATCCTCCGTCACGGGCTTGCCGTTATAGGTCAGGTCCTTGATGCGATGGGCGTCGGCATTCACGACCTTGCCGTTGTCGTCGTAGCGCGAGGCTTGGCTGGGATCGATCTTGTACTGAACGCCCGCGATCACGTCGAAGTTGTAAGCGGGGAACTTTTGATTGATGAGCTCCTGCTCCCCACCCTTGGCGACATCGATCTGGTTGTAGATTCCTGCCGAACGTTCCAGCCATTCGCGCACCTGCGCGCCGGTGACTTTCACCACACGGATCGTGTTCGGATAGATGTAGATGTCCGCCATGTCCTTGATGGCGAGCGGGCCGGGCTTGATCTCGGTGAAGTAGTTCGGGCCGCCGCGTCCGCCGGCCTTGAAGGGCGCCGCCGCCGAGAGGATCGGCAGGTCCTTGAAGGGCGAGGCTTTGAGTTGGTCGGCCACGTACCAGGCCTGCGCTTCGGCGACGAGCTTTACCGAAGCGTCGTCCGCCACGAGCGAGTAATAGGAATGGATCGGAACGGCCGTCGTGCCGACGGGTTCGCGCACGTATTTCAGCGTCGCGTCGTGGCCTGCTTGGGCGGCCGCCATCACGGCAGCGTCGGAATCGACTTTCGCCACGACCTTGCGGTCGACGCGGTCATAGATCGGGCGCGCCTCCGTGCGGAAATTCGCCACCTTCCAGGCATTGCCGTCCTTGGTGAGCTCGAGGTCGATGAGGCCGAGATGGCTGCCCCAGAAACCGGCCATGACGGCGGGCTTGCCGTGCAGCGTGCCAGCCTTCACATCGACGCCGTCGATGTTGTTGAACTCCTTGCCGCCCGGGAAGGTGAAGTGCTGGTGCCCGGTGAGGATCACGTCGATGCCGTCGACCTTCGCAAGATGCAGCGCCGCATTCTCCTCGCCACCCTTGCGTTCGCCACCTGCGATACCCGAATGGCACAACGCCACCACGATATCGGCACCGGCCTTCTTGAGATCGGGCACATGCTTGTTCGCCGCATCGACGATGTCGATGGTTGTTGCCTTGCCGTCGAGATTGGCCTTGTCCCATTGCACGATCTGCGGCGGCACGAATCCGATCACGCCGATCTTGATTTTCTGCTTCGCACCGGCCTCATCGACGAACTCGCGGTCGAGAACGAGCCAGGGCTTCAGCAGCGTTTCACCGTTCGCCTTGATGACGTTGGCGCAGACTAGCGGGAATTTCGCGGCGCCGAGGGAGTTCTGCAGGAATTCGAGCCCGTAGTTGAACTCGTGGTTGCCGAGCGTGCCGCAATCGTAGTTCAGTTCGTTCATCGCCGCGACCATGGGATGGACGTCGCCTGCCTTCATGCCACGGCGATACGCGATGAAGTCGCCGAGGGGCGAGCCCTGGATCAGGTCGCCGTTGTCGAAGAGCAGGCTGTTCTTGGCCTCGGCCCGCGCGCCCTTCACCAGGGTCGCGGTGCGCGCCAGACCGACCGTGTCGTCTGCGGCGTCGCGGTAGTAATCGTAAGGGAAGATGTTCACGTGAAGATCGGTCGTCTCCAGGATGCGGAGTTTCACGACCGGACCGGCCGCCCAGGCGAACCGGGGCATTCCGGCAATGGCGGCAGCGGCCACGCCGGTCTGCAGGGCGCGGCGGCGGGTGATGGATTGTGTCATGGTCTTCCCTCGGCTGGTCTTATTGCGAAACAGGGTTCGCCCTTAGCCGAGAGAAGCACAGGTTTTATGACAGGATCAAGATAGCTGGCTAAGAGCGCCCACAATCCACTGCGCCTTTCGCGTCACGCCCTCAGCGCCTCATCCAGGTCCCGGTACAGGTCCTCCACGTCCTCGATGCCGGTGGAGAGGCGCAGGAGGTCCGGCGGACACGGGGTTCCGGGCCCTTCGATCGAGGCGCGGTGCTCGATCAGGCTCTCGACGCCCCCGAGCGACGTCGCCCGCTTCCACAAGCCGACGCGGGCGGCTGTGCGGATCGCAGCAGCTTCGCCCTCCGTAACCTGAATCGACAGCATGTAGCCGAAGCCGTTCTCCATCTGCCGGGCGGCGATGTCATGGCCGGGATGCTGCGGCAGGCCCGGATAGAGCACGCGGGCCACTTTGGGATGGTTTGAGAAGCGCTGGGCCAAGTCGAGTGCGCTTTTGGCCTGGGCGGCAGTCCGAACATGGAGCGTGCGCATTCCGCGCATCAGGAGATAGGCTTCGAAGGGGCCAAGGATCGCGCCCTGCATCTTGCGGATGGAGACGACCCGGGCCCAGAATGCATCGGCCTTCGCGCCCGCGAGTGCGCCCGCCACCACGTCGGAATGGCCGTTGAGCACCTTGGTGGCCGCATGCATGACGATGTCGGCTCCGAGGTTCAGCGGGCGGGTATGGATCGGCGAGGCGGTGGTGGAATCGATGGCGAGTCGGGCGCCGGCCGCGTGGGCGATCTCGGCGGCGGCAGCGATGTCGGTGATGGTCCAGAGCGGGTTCGAGGGCGTCTCGATCCATACCAGCTTGGTCTCGCCGGGCTTCACGGCGGCGCGCAGGGCCTCAAGGTCGTCGGTTTCCACGAAATCGACCTTGAGGCCCCAGCGCACGGCTTCCGTCATCAGCCAGTTGCGCAGGGCCCAGTACATCACCTTGGAGGCTACGATGTGGTCGCCCGGATCGAGCGCCTGGAACACGGCGGTCGCTGCCGCCATGCCGGACGAGAACAGCAGCGCGCCGGCCTCGGCCTCCTCCAGCATGGCCAGAACCTCTTCAGCCTCACGGACGGTGGCATTGTCGGGCCGGCCGTAGACGAAGCCGGACGAGTAGGCGTTGTCCTCGTCGCGGATGTAAGTCGTCGTCACATGGATCGGAGGGACGATTGCTTTGGTAATCGGATCCACATGGCCCATGGCCTGGGCGGTCAGGCTGCGCTTCGACCATGAGGGACGCGATGACGACATGAGGGAACCTCCGCAAGCGTGACAGGTTGCGTCACAGGGATGACAATGCGTCCGTCATAAAGAGATTCCGAGCATGCATACAGATCAAACTGCACCGGCCAGCCATGCAATGCGGCCGCTGCCGCGCTTCCTGGTGGCGGTGGTGCCCGTGGTCGCGGTGGCCGTGTCGGCGAGCCTCATCACACAGCCGAATATCCCGACGTGGTATGCCAGCCTCCAGAAACCCGGCTTCACGCCGCCGAACTGGGCCTTTCCCGTCGCCTGGACGCTGCTCTATGCCATGATGGCCTACGCGTTCTGGCGCATTCTCGCCCTGCCGGAGAACCGCCCCGGACGCTCGACGGCCGTCGTCGCCTTCTTCACGCAGCTCGTGCTGAACGGCCTCTGGTCCTTCGCCTTCTTCGGCGGACAGAGCCCGATCGCTGGGCTCGTCGTAATCGTCGCCCTGATCGTGGCGATCATCGCCACGATCCGCACCTTCTGGCCTCTCGACCGGACCGCCGGCCTGCTGCTCGTGCCCTATCTCGCCTGGGTGTCTTACGCCACCCTGCTGAACGGGACGATCTGGCGGCTGAACGGATGATCAGGCTTCGGGCTTGTCGAACAGGTCCGGGCTGCTGTCGAGATGGTCGACCACACCGACGAAGGGCAATTGGCGATAGGAATGGGCCACGTCCATGCCGTAGCCGACCACGAACACGTCGGGGCAGGTGAAGCCCACGTAATCCGGATGAATCTGCACGGCGCGCTTGCCGGGCTTTTCCAGGAGAACGGCCGTCTTCACGCTCTTGGCGCCACGCGCCATCAGCAGGTCCTTGGCGAAGGTGACCGTGCGGCCGGATTCCAAGATGTCGTCCACGAGCAGCACGTCGCGTCCGCGCACGTCGCTCTCCACGTCGCGCAGGATCGTCACATTGCCGGTGGAGACGGTGCCGTCGAGATAGCTCGACAGGTGCACGAACTCGACCTGCGGCGCCAACCCGCTCCGGTGCAGGGCCCGGATCAGGTCCGCGGCGAACATGAAGCTGCCCTTGAGCACGGCGACGACGAGGAGGTTCTCGGGCTTGGCGGCCGCGATTTCCTGGGCCAGGGCTTCGTTACGCTTGGCAATGGTGTCTTCGTCGAAAAGGACCCGGATCCGGGGGGCAGTGCTCATCGTCATCAATCCAGCAAAAATGTCATAAGCCTTGGGCTTCCTTCTTCACGACCATGCCTGGGCGAGGATGTCAAACCGGCCCGATGGATTTTGCGGCCGCCACAGGGGCTCAGCGTCGTTCCCCTTGCACCCATTCGTGACCCCACCCGCCATGCCATGGCAGGCCCCTTGCCGGTCCTCCCGACTGGAAAGGGGCCGCGCCTCCATCGAACGAGATCACCGGCAAGAGGCCGGTGACGACGTCGCGGAGAAGGTGTTCCTGCGGCAATGTCCCGCGAAACGCTCGCTTCCCGTCGTCCGCCGCCGAGTTTATGGCTTGCTAACCATACAGGGGCGATAAGGAGGCGAATCGCGGTCTTTCTCCTCCACAAGAACCGACGAACCTCCAAGGATGGCTTGAGCACGCGTGAAGGCGCTTTACACCGAGGACTATGACGAGGGCGCGGCCCCGGCCGTGCATTTCGAGAATGTGGGCGTGCGCTACGGCATGGGGCCCGAGGTCCTGCGCGACCTGACCTTCTCCATCGAGCCCAACTCCTTCCAGTTTCTCACCGGCCCGTCCGGCGCCGGCAAGACGACGCTGCTGCGCCTCATCCTGCTCTCGGTAAAGCCGACCCGCGGCCTGATCTCCCTGTTCGGCGAGGACGTGTCGCGGATCTCCAAGGACGAGCTGACGAGCGTCCGCCGCCGCATGGGCGTGGTCTTTCAGGATTTCCGCCTGCTCGACCACCTGACCACCTACGAGAACGTGGCCCTGCCGTTGCGTGTCCAGGGCAAGGAAGAATCGAGCTACCGGGCCGAGGTTGTCGAGCTCCTGCGCTGGGTCGGCCTTGGCGATCGCATGCACATGCTGCCGCCCGTCCTCTCCGGCGGCGAGAAGCAGCGCGCGGCCATCGCCCGCGCCCTGATCGTGCGCCCCGACCTGCTGCTCGCGGACGAACCCACGGGCAATGTGGACCCGTCGCTCGCCCGCCGCCTGCTGCGCCTCTTCATCGAGCTCAACCGGCTCGGAACCTCGGTGGTCATCGCGACCCACGATTTCAGCCTCATGGATCAGCTCGACGTGCGCCGGCTCGTGCTCGGCGACGGTCGGCTGCATATCGACGAGTGAGCCGGATGAACGCCGCGCCTCAGCATCGCCCCAAGAAGAGCGTCGCCGCCGAGGGCCAGAAGCGCGCCCTGCCCGCTTCCTTGAGCCGGAACGCCCCGCTTGTTCCGGTAGATTCGGCGGGCGGCCAGGCCCTTGCCGCCGTCATCGCCATCCTGACCTTCCTCGCTGCGCTCTGCGCCGGCGGCGCCGAACTCGTCTCGGCATCCTCCGCCCAGTGGCGGTCGGAGATCGCCCGGGAAGTCACGATCCAGATCCGCCCCAATGCCCAGCGCTCCATCGACCAGGATGTGGAACGCGCCGTGGCGCTGGCCCGGCAGGCACCGGGCGTGGAGCAGGCCCAGGCCTTCACGAAAGAGGAATCCGAGCGCCTGCTCGAACCGTGGCTCGGGACCGGCCTCGATTTCAAGGACCTGCCGGTTCCCCGCCTGATCGTGATCAAGATCAAGCCGGATACGAAGCCCGATTTCGGCCCGTTGCGGCAATCCTTGCAGCGCGACGTGCCTGGCGCCAGCCTCGACGACCACGCTCTTTGGGTGTCGCGGCTCTCGACCATGGCCAACACGATTATCGGCGTCGGGGTTTTCCTCGTGGCCCTCGTGCTCCTCGCCGCCGGCCTTGCGGTGATCTTCGCCACGAGGGGGGCCATGGCGGGCAACCGGGAAGTGGTGGAGGTGCTGCATTTCGTCGGCGCGAACGACGATTTCATCGCCAAGGAATTCCAGCGCCGCTTCTTCCGACTCGGCCTGCGCGGGAGCGCCATCGGGGCCGCCGCTGCCTTGGTCCTCACCCTGATCCTCGGTTTCGTGACCCGCTCCTGGCGGGCAAGCCCCACCGGCGACCAACTCGAGGCCCTGTTCGGCGCCTTCACGATCAGCTGGAGCGGCTATACGGTGGTGATCCTCATTGCACTCCTCGTCGCGCTCATCGCCGGCATCGTCTCGCGCTTGACCGTGAGACGCTTTCTTAACGAAAGTGGTTGATGTTGAGGGTTAACAAGGAAAGAGCAGGTTGCCTCTCCATTGCCGCATTCTCCGTTATGTTCGTCCAAGATGACCTCGCGAACGCAGAGTTGGGTAGCGCCGGGCGCCGTGGATTCCACAGAGGCCGTGGGCTGGGGCTGGACGATGCCGGCATCGACTAGGCCCCCTGTCAGGCGGTCCCTGACGAGCCGCCTGCTCAAACTCGGATTCTGGAGCTTCATTGCGGCTCTGGTGGTCAGTTTCCTCGGTTTCCTGGGCTTCGTCTACAGCCTCGACCGGTTCGAACAGCCGCCTGAGACCCGGGCAGATGGAATCGTGGCAATGACCGGCGGCGCGCAGCGGATCGGCGACGCCATCGACCTCCTCGCCAAGGGCTATGCCAAGAGACTTCTGATTTCCGGCGTCAACGAGAACACCAGCAGGGACCAGATCGCCCGCCTCAATCCGGGCCAGCGACGGTTCTTTGATTGCTGCGTGGATCTGGACTACAGGGCTCGCAACACCATCGGCAACGCCATCGAAACGAGACGCTGGGCCGAAGCGAACGGGTTCGACACCATCATCGTGGTGACCTCGAACTACCACATGCCGCGCACCCTGGTGGAACTTGAGCATGCGCTGCCGAACCTCCAGAAGATCCCCTACCCGGTCGCGGCCACCATCGATCCGCATGAGTGGTGGCACAAGCCGGCCGTGGCCCGTCTGGTATTCACGGAGTACGTGAAGTTCCTGGCTGTCTGGATCAGGACCCGCTTCGAGGACGATCCGGAGCGTTCCTCGGTGGCCAAGATCATCAGCGGCGGTGCGCCCATCAAGGCGCAGATCGTCGCCGATCCGCTCTGGCGCTAGAGTACGGCGCAAAAACCCATTAAGGTGCGGCGCCCGCGGAGCAAGATGCTCCGCTTTTCATTTTCAAGAAGCCATGCTGATCGTCCGCTCCCTGCTTTTCAACGTCGCCTTCTACGCCAATCTGGTCCTGTGGCTGATCCTCCTGATCCCCGGCGCGCTGGTGCCTCGCCGCCAGTTCATGGAGCTGGTGAAGATGTGGGCGCGCACATCGGTCTGGCTTCTGCGGGTGATCGCTGGAACCAAGGTCGTGATCACCGGACAGGAGAAGATTCCGGCGGGCGGAGCGCTGGTGGCCGCCAAGCACCAGTCGTTCCTCGAGACCTTCGCCCTGCTGCCGCTTCTCGACGATCCGACCTACATCCTGAAGCGCGAGCTGATGTGGATCCCGTTCTTCGGCTGGTACCTGGCCAAGGCGCGCTGCGTACCCATCGACCGCAAGGCGGGATCCTTGGCCCTGGTGCAGATGACGGCACGGGCCAAGGAGGAGGCCCAGCACGGTCGGCAGATCATCATCTTCCCCGAGGGCACGCGCCGCCCGCCGGGCGCTCCGCCGGCCTACAAGTACGGCGTGGCCCACCTCTACCAGAATCTCGGTTTCCCCTGTGTTCCCATCGCCATGAACTCGGGCCTCTACTGGCCCCGCCGCCAGTTCATCCGCCGTCCCGGCACCGTGCGGATCGAGGTGCAGGACCCCATCGCTCCGGGGCTGGCTCGGGAGGAGTTCTTCAAGCTGGTTCAAGAGAGGATCGAGACGGCCTCGAACCGGCTTCTGGAGGAAGGCCGGGCGGAACTCGGCATGGGGCCGGACTCCAGGCCGGAGACGTCGCTGTCGAAGGTGTGACGAAGCTACCGGGAGGTGCTGCGGCACATCAACCCCTCCCATGTCATGGCCGGGATTGTGTAGAGCGCAATGCCTTTCCAATCGAGATGACCGGCACAAGACCAGCCATGACGTTGAGGGAGACAACGCGCCGAAAAACCCTCAAACCCAAGTCCAGCCAAGCTTTCATCGTCCTTGACGACTCAGCCGGCCGTTCTTACATATAAGAACATATGGCGAACAAACGAACCATATCCTGGAATGCGGCCATGCGGGACCTCCGCAACGACCGAATGCGGAGGGCTGGTGTGCGCGAGGAAAGGCTACGGGCGACCGCTGGGCTTCGCTCCTCTTCCACTCTGAGTTCCTGGCGCGGCCGTTCGGGGCGCCGCTATATCGTCGGCGTGCATCCGCTGAACGAGACGGAGCTTCTCGAGGTCACCGATGCGGTGATCCTGGCCGTGAAGCGGGGCCGGACGGGAAACGGCATCGTGGTCGACGCCGCCATGGCGGCGTCGGATCCGAGTGCGCAGACCCGACTGCGCTGGCTCGCCAAGGTTCAGGAGCTCGGCGCCACGGAACTCCACATCCACCGTCTCGCCGCGACCGAGGACGACCGCCGCGCGATCTTCGAGGATCTGCGCGAGGACGAGACTCAGGTTTCCTGATCGAGGTCGGTGACGATCCTGTGCAGCAGCGGATCGACCACGTGCATGCCGATGAGATGCTCGTAGGTAGAGCGCACGTAGTCGGGGTTGCGTCCGGAGATGCCCTGCCCCTGCCGCACGAAGCGGATCACCTCGTCATAGGACAGCCGTCCCGCATATTGCCCGTGGTTGCGGTCCACCACGTAGGCGAGGGCGCGAACCCTGCGCGCATCGGCGAGCCGCACGGGCAGATGCCGTTCCAGATAGACGGAGGTGACCTGCTCGCGCTCGCGCAGGTATTGGACCGTCGCCTCTGCCTCTTCGGGCGTGACCCGGAACGCGACCCCGTGGCAGCGCCCTCCCCGGTCGAGGCCCATGACGAGCCCCGGATGCTCGGGCGTGCCGCGATGAACATGAGAGAAGACGCAAAGGGAGCGGTGATAGCCGTAAAGATGAGCGTGGGCGCGCTCGACAAAAGGAAAGCCCGGACGCCACATGAGCGAGCCGTAGCCGAAAACCCATAAATCCTCCGTGAGATCCTTCATGTGACGCGCCCGAACCTTGCCTGCATCCGGCGCTACCAGTAACCACACACCAGCACAACAGGAGATCGCGCATGGATCAGGCTGCCCCGACGGCGAGCGTTCGCCGCAGCCGTTTCTGGCTCTACACACCCTTCGTCTTGCTGCTGCTCGTCGCCATTGCCTGGAGCATCGCGTGGTTCGTGATCCGCAGCCGCACGGCCGAGGCGCTCGACGGCTGGATCGCCGCGGAGGCGAGGAGCGGGCGGCAATGGACCTGCGGCGACCGCAGCATCGCGGGTTACCCGTTCCGCATCGAAATCATCTGCGAATCCCTCGACTTGAAGCGGGGCTCCGTGTCCGCCTCCTTCGGGCGCACCGAGGCCGTCGCTCAGATCTATCAGCCCCGCCGGGTGATCGTGGAGGTGGCAGGCCCCTTGCGCGTGACGGACGGGACGGTGACCGTCGACGGAAGCTGGAGCCTCATGCAGGCCAGCATCAATGCCTCGCAGGCCGGCCTGCAGCGCCTCTCCCTGGCGGCAGACGCTCCGAAGGTGTCCGTGACCGGTCTCGGCTCCGGTGAGATCGCGGGATCCGGCAGGCATCTGGAACTTCATCTGCGCCCCAACCCTTCGCGGCGGGCCGAACTCGCCGGCGACTTGGCCGCTTCGTTGACGGAGGCCCGCATCCCCATCCTCGATGCGCTGGTCGGCGGCGCAGAGCCAACGAACCTGAGCGCGGACGTCACCGTGACCCAGGCCGACGGCTTCAAGGGCCGCACCATCGTCGAGGAGCTGGAGCTCTGGCGCAATGCCGGCGGCAAGCTCGACATCCTGATGCTCTCGGCCGTCAAGGGTCCCCGCCAGATCGAGACCAAGGGCGAGCTGCGCCTCGACGAGGAGCATCGTCCCGCAGGCCAGCTCACCGTCTCGGCCGCGGGCCTCGACGGGCTCCTGGGCAACCTGACCGGTGGACGTGTCGGAGGCAATCTTCTGGGCATGCTTCTCGGGCAGGGCCCGCGCTCGCAGCAGGGCCAGCCCAACGCGAAGCCCCAACTCGCTTCGTTGCCGCCCCTGCGCCTCGAAAACGGCTTTCTGGCGATGGGCCCCTTCGTGATCCCGAACGTGAGACTGCAGCCGCTCTATTGAGAGAGCCCTATGCCATGGCCGGCACAATGCCGGCCATTCTGTCGCGGCGGAAAGTGCTTATCTCCGTTCCTTGTCGAACGGGTTCTGGCCCATGCGCAGGGATACGCGGATCGGGGTGCCGGGCAGGTCGAAAGCTTCGCGCAAACCGTTGACGAGGTAGCGCGTATAGCTTTTCGGCAGGGCATCGAGCTGATTGCCGAACACGGCGAAATGCGGCGGGCGCGATTTCACCTGAGTCATGTAGCGGATCTTGATCCGGCGGCCCGAGACGGCGGGCGGCGGGTTGGCCTCCAGGGCTTCGGAAAGCCACTGGTTCAGCTTGGCGGTCGAGATGCGGGTATTCCACTTCTCATAGACGTGGAACACGGCCTTCATGAGCGGATCGATACCACTGCCGGCGAGCCCCGAGAGCGGCACCACCGGGGCTCCCCGCACCTGCGGCAGCAGCCGGGTGGCTTTCTCCTTCAGGTCCTTGAGGAGGCCTTGCTGGTCGGCGACCAGGTCCCATTTGTTGAGGCCGATCACGAGGGCGCGGCCCTCCTGCTCAACCAGATCGACGATGGACAGGTCCTGCTTCTCGAACGGGATCGTGGCGTCGAGCAGCACCACCACCACCTCGGCGAAGCGCACGGCGCGCAGCGCATCGGCGACGGAGAGCTTTTCGAGCTTGTCCTCGACCCGGGCGCGCTTGCGCAGGCCCGCCGTGTCGAAAAGCTTGATCGGGCGTCCACGCCATTCCCAATCGAGGGAGATGGAATCGCGGGTGATGCCGGCCTCGGGACCGGTGAGCAGGCGCTCCTCGCCGACCATGCGGTTGATGAGGGTAGACTTGCCCGCGTTCGGACGCCCGACGATGGCGACCTGCAACGGCTTGTTCGGGTCGTCCTCCTCGTCCTCCATCTCGTTCGGATCGGGGAAGTGGGGCATGAGAGCCTCGAAGAGGTCGGCCATGCCCTCCCCGTGCTCGGCGGAAAGCGGAACCGGATCGCCGAGCCCGAGCGAAAACGCGTCGTAGGCGCCGGCCATGCCGGCCCCGCCCTCGGCCTTGTTGGCGATAAGGATCACGGGCTTGCCGGAGCGGCGCACCATCTCGGCGAAGGGCCGGTCGGCGGGCAGGATCCCGGCCCGGGCATCGACCACGAACAGGATCACGTCGGCATCCGTGATGGCGGCCTCGGTCTGTGCGCGCATGCGGCCGAGGAGCGACTCTTCCGTCGCCTCCTCGAGGCCCGCCGTATCGATGATGCGGAATTCGAGATCGCCGAGCCTGGCTTCGCCCTCGCGCCGGTCGCGGGTCACGCCCGGCCGGTCGTCCACGAGCGCCAGCTTCTTGCCGACGAGACGGTTGAAAAGAGTCGATTTGCCGACATTCGGCCGCCCGACAATGGCGACGGTCGCCGTCATGTCCTGTGTCCTATCCTACTGGGTCGCCTGCACGGGACCGCCCGCCACGAGGGCGGTATAGACGGCAAGGCGCTGCCTCAGGGAGGAAGGCGTCTCGCGATCGGCGGCGATCTGGTCGAACCAGCGACCGGCATAATCCATATCACCGGCCTTAAGGCCGGATAAGCCTAAGAGTTCCCGCGCGGAGTGGCGCCAGGCGCCGGAAGGCGCGGCGAGCGGCTCCACGGCCTGCCGCAACTTGGCGGGCTCGGCCGTGTCGACACGCAGCCAGGCGGCGCGAAGGCGCGCGAGATCCTTCCACAGGGGCGGCACGGCGGCATCGTTCGCGAGGGCATCGAAAGCCGATGCGCCGTTCTCGGCATTCTGCTGGCCCAGCTCGGCCGCGAGGCGGAAGCGCGCGAGCATGGCATAGCCGGTGGCGCCGTCCTCCTTCACCACGGCCTCGAAGGCACCTTGCGCGTCCTGCCCCTTGTCCTCCGAGGAGAGGCGCAGGGCCTCCTCGTAGCGCACGGCCGCCTCCTGCGCCCTGGTCTGCTGGGTGTGTTCCCAAAAGCGCCAGCCGCCGACGCCGGCCACGACCAGCACCACCACGCCGATGATGATTCCGTTGTAGCGCTTCCAGATCTGGGCGATCTGGTCGCGGCGGTATTCGTCATCGACTTCGCGAATGAACTCGTCGTTCGGGGCCATCGTCTCACTCTTGCGGCCTGAAACCAGCCGCCTCCTGCAATCGAAGGAGGTCGCCTAGCACAGGCTCCCGCGCAATGCGAGAGGCTTCATGCCCTTACGGGCAGGACCGGAACGCCGATCAGCCACGGATGCAGCCAGAATGCGAAGGCCGCATAGGCAATCGTTCCGATCGCCACCGCCAGGAGGTCGTTCCGCCATCCCGCGGGTGCCGCAGTGCCGCCATGCTGGGCAGCCACGTCGCGGCGCTTGGCGCTGATGCGGGCGAGCACCGCCCAGCCCAGGATGGATCCGAACAGGAGGATCGACCCGAGATCGCCGTTGGCGAGAAGATGCGCCAGGGCCCAGATCTTCACCCCGGCGAGCATCGGGTGCTTCAGCCGTGCCTTTATCCGTCCCGGAAGGTATGCCGCCGCGAGGCAGATGAAGGCGAGCCAGACCAGGAGAAGGGCAAGGTGGCGCGTCCAGACCGGCGGGTCCCAGACCGGGATGTAGCCGTTGGCCCGGTATTGGCCGAAGCCGATGGCGATCAATACGATGCCGAGCAGGGACATGATGGAGTAGAGGCCCTTGTACGGCCCCTCCCCGATCCTCCCGATCAGGGCAGCCCGGCGGGCACGCGCCATGCTGAAGGAATGCATGCCGAGAAAGATCACGAGTCCGACGATCAGCAGCGTCACGGTCACCTCCGAGTTCTAGGAACTTATAACCATGGCAAAGCCGGAAGACCAAGTTGGACTCGCAGGCGACGCAACGTAAGACGAAAAACCTGAACGGCGAACCCGCAAGTTTCCTATCGCACTCAAAGCCTTAGTCTGCCTAAACTTTTAACAATGGACCATCTTGCAGCACGAAAATTTCCCCGCTACGAGGGCCACAAACCTTGCTTAGACTAATCGGCACTAGCGATGCCGCCTGAAGTCCGATAGCTAGGCAGCAACATTTCAATAGTATCAAGGGGGGAGACAGGTGACGGCGCTTCTTGGGCTATCCCGGGTCATCGACTCGATCAACGAACGCCTCGGCAAGGCTGCGGCCTGGGCCATCGTGGTGGCTATCCTGGTCTCGGCCGTCAATGCCATCATCCGGCGCATCTTCGGCGTCTCGTCCAATGCCTGGCTGGAGCTGCAATGGTACCTGTTCGGCGCCGTTTTCATGCTCTGCGCCGCATGGACCCTGAAGGCGAATGAGCACATCCGCATCGACATCGTGTCGAGCAGGCTCTCCAAGCGCAGCCGGGACGGTATCGACGTGTTCGGCCATGTCTTCTTCCTGTTCCCCTTCGTGGCCCTGCTGCTTTGGCTGTGCATCCCCTACTTCATCAACTCGTATCGCTCCGGCGAGGTCTCCTCGAATGCCGGCGGCCTGCTGATCTGGCCGGCCAAGGGGCTGATCCTGCTGGGCTTCCTGTCCATGTTCTTCCAGTGGCTGAGCGAGCTGATCAAGCGTGTGGCGATCATGAAGGGCCAGCTGGTGGACGAGAACGACGCCGTCGGACATCACAGCGCCGCCGCGGAGGCGGAGCGTCTCATTCAAGAAATCGGGACAGTCAACACGCCGGGCGCAGGCGGAACGCCCCCCGGCGACGGCATCAGCTGATCCTCGGCGCTTGATCCAAGTTTTCCGGAGTTTCCATCAATGGCTGCATTGATTGCCCAGAACCTCGCGCCGATCATGTTCGCGGCGCTCGTGGTCTTCCTCCTACTCGGCTACCCGGTCGCCTTTGCCCTGGCGGCCAACGGGCTTCTGTTCTTCTTCATCGCGGTGGAGCTCGCTCCATACGCGCCTGAGACCATCACCCTGTCCTGGCCGCTCCTCCAGGCCCTGCCCGACCGCATCTACGGCACCATGTCGAACGAGGTGCTGCTGGCGATCCCGTTCTTCACTTTCATGGGGTTGGTGCTGGAACGCTCCGGCATGGCGGAAGACCTGCTCGACACCATCGGCCAGCTTTTCGGACCGGTGCGCGGCGGCCTTGCCTACGCGGTGATCTTCGTGGGCGCGCTGCTCGCCGCCACCACGGGCGTCGTCGCGGCATCCGTGATCTCGATGGGCCTGATCTCCCTGCCCATCATGCTGCGCTACGGCTATGACCGACGCCTCGCCTCCGGCGTGATCGCGGCCTCCGGCACGCTCGCCCAGATCATTCCGCCCTCGCTCGTCCTCATCGTCATGGCCGACCAGCTCGGCCGCTCGGTGGGCGACATGTACGAGGGCGCTTTTCTGCCCGGACTGATCCTGACCGGCCTCTATGCCGGCTACATCATGATGATGTCGGTCTTCTTCCCGAAATCGGCCCCCGGGCTTCCGCCTGAAGCGATCGGCTATCGCGAGCCCGACGGCGCGCGCGGCGTGTGGCAGCTCGGCATCCTGGTCCTGTTCTCGGGTCTCGTCGGCTATTACGTCCTGTCGCAGACCGGCACCAAGGCCGGGGCCGACTTCGTCATCCTGACGATCTGCGTCGCCACCGTCGTGGCCCTGATCTGCGCCCTCATGAACAAGATGCTGGGCGCGAAGCGCATTGTGATCTCGGCCGTCCTGACGGCCGCCCTGGTGGGTCTGTACGCCTATCTTCACAGCCAAGGCCATGAAGGCCTCGCTCTCACATTCGAGATGGTCCTTGCCGGAACGATCTATGCGCTCATCGTCGGCATCATTGAGCGCTTCACGGGCCTGCGTCTCATGTCCAACATGGCGCAGCAGGTCACCTTCGTCATGGTGCCCCCGCTCCTGCTCATCTTCCTCGTGCTGGGCACCATCTTCATCGGCCTCGCCACGCCGACCGAAGGCGGCGCCATGGGCGCCCTGGGCTCGGTGATCCTGGCAGCCGTCAAGCGCAAGCTCGACAACAACCCGGCCCGTTTCAACTGGACCCTCGTCCGCCAAGCCACGGAAGCAACCGCGAAGCTCTCGGCCTTCGTGCTGTTCATCCTGATCGGTGCCCGCGTGTTCTCGCTCACCTTCTACGGCGTGAACGGTCACATCTGGGTCGAGCATCTGCTCACGTCGCTGCCCGGTGGGCAGGTGGGCTTCCTGATCGTCGTGAACGTGCTGGTGTTCTTCCTGGCCTTCTTCCTCGACTACTTCGAGCTGGCCTTCATCATCATCCCGCTCCTGGGCCCCGCTGCCGACAAGCTCGGCATCGACCTGATCTGGTTCGGCGTGATCCTGGCCGTGAACATGCAGACCTCGTTCATGCACCCGCCCTTCGGCTTCGCCCTCTTCTTCCTGCGTTCGGTGGCCCCCAAGGTGCCGTATGTCGATCGCGTGACGGGCAAGAAGATGGAGCCGGTGACCACGGGCCAGATCTACTGGGGTGCCGTACCCTTCGTGGTGATCCAGCTGATCATGGTAGGCATCGTCATCGCCTTCCCGAAAATCGTCACCCATTACAAGGCCGCCGGCCCGACCGTCGACCCGGCGGCCGTGCAGAAGAAGCTCGACGAGCTGCTGGTCCCGGGCCTCGGTGCCCCAGGGGCTCCCGGCGAACCGGGCGGCCTCCCCGGCCTGAATTTCGACGAGCCGCCGAAGATCCAGTAAGGACGGCTCAAGCGAACAACGAAAAAGGCGGGCCGCAAAGCCCGCCTTTTTTGTTGGCACGGAAGAGTGCACGAGAGCATTGCCGGCCACGCGACGGCAGCATCGGCCTTGCGCCGGTGGCGGCAGGGAGAAACTTGCGCGAGACGGGCCCTACCGAACAGCCTCTTCGTAAATCTCCGGCTTGAAGCCGACCACAATCCGCCCGCCGAGATCGAGCACCGGCCGCTTGATCAGGGACGGCTGGTCGATCATGAGCGCGAGCGCCTTGGGTTCATCGAGACCGGCCTTGTCGGCATCGGGCAGCTTGCGGAACGTGGTTCCGGCGCGGTTGAGCAGCGTCTCCCAGCCCACATCGCGAGCCCAGGCTTCGAGCTGCGTGCGGCCGATGCCCGCCGCCTTGTAGTCGTGGAAGGCATAAGGCACGCCCTTGGCGTCGAGCCAGACACGCGCCTTCTTCATCGTATCGCAGTTCTTGATGCCGTAGATCGTGACCGGCATCTCTTACTCCCACTCGATGGTGCCCGGCGGCTTCGAGGTGATGTCGTAGGTGACGCGGTTGATACCCTTCACCTCGTTGATGATCCGGGTGGCGACGCGGCCGAGGAACGTCATGTCGAAGGGGTAGAAGTCGGCCGTCATGCCGTCGATGGAGGTCACAGCGCGGAGCGCGCAGACGTGGTCATAGGTGCGCGCATCGCCCATCACGCCCACCGTCTTCACGGGAAGCAGCACGGCGAAAGCTTGCCAGATCTCGTCGTAGAGGCCGGCATTGCGGATCTCTTCGAGATAGATGGCATCGGCCTTGCGCAGGATGTCGAGCTTCTCGCGGGTGATCTCGCCGGGGACACGGATGGCGAGGCCCGGACCGGGGAACGGATGGCGGCCCACGAAGGCGTCCGGCAGGCCGAGCTCGCGGCCGAGCACCCTCACCTCGTCCTTGAACAGCTCGCGCAGGGGCTCCACGAGCTTCATCTTCATGCGCTCGGGCAGGCCGCCCACATTGTGGTGGCTCTTGATGGTGACCGATGGTCCGCCCGTGAAGGAGACGCTTTCGATCACGTCGGGATAGAGCGTGCCTTGCGCCAGGAAGTCCGCGCCGCCGATCTTCTTGGCCTCCTCGTCGAACACATCGATGAAGAGCTTGCCGATAGTCTTGCGCTTGACCTCCGGGTCCGACACGCCTTCGAGAGCGCCGATGAAGAGGTCCTGCGCCTGCACGTGCACGAGCGGGATGTTGTAATGGTCGCGGAAAAGCGTGACCACCTGCTCGGCCTCAGCCGCGCGCAGCAAGCCGTGATCGACGAACACGCAGGTGAGCTGGTCGCCGATAGCCTCATGGATCAGCACGGCCGCCACGGCGGAATCGACGCCTCCGGACAGGCCGCAGATCACCCGGCCGGTTCCGACCTGGGCGCGGATACGCTCGATGGCCTCCTCGCGGAAGGCTTTCATGGTCCAGTCGCCCTTGCAGCCTGCGATATCGCGCACGAAGTTGCGAATGAGCTGCGCGCCCTGCGGGGTATGCACCACCTCCGGGTGGAACTGCACGGCATAGAACTTCCTCGCCTCGTCAGCGACCGCCGCGAAGGGCGCGTTCTCGGAGATCGCCAGCACCTCGAAGCCTTCCGGCAGCCGGGTAACCCGGTCGCCATGGCTCATCCACACGGGATATTTCTTGCCGACCTGCCACACGCCTTGGAACAGCGGGCTCTCGGTCAGAACCTCGACCTCGGCGCGGCCGAATTCAGAATGGTGCCCGCTCTCGACCTCACCGCCGAGCTGCGCGGCCATGGTCTGCTGGCCGTAGCAGATGCCGAACACCGGCAGGTCCGTGTCGAACAGCTCCTGCGGGGCCCGGGGCGACACGTCCGACGTAACGGAGTCCGGGCCGCCGGACAGGATCACGCCCTTGGGCTTCATGGTCCGGATGGCCTCGGCGGCCTTCTGGAACGGAACCACTTCGGAATAGACGCCATCCTCGCGCACGCGCCGTGCGATGAGCTGGGTCACCTGGGAGCCGAAATCGACGATGAGGATTTTGTCGTGGGTCTGGGTCATGGCGGGTTCTTACGGCCTTCGGGGTCAGAGCAGCAATCGGAATATGAGGCTTTTCATGGGTTTCGCACCAGGATCGCGGCATAAAAACCGTCGGTCCCGGTCTTGTGCGGGGTCAGCTGGAGCCCGTAGGCGGTCGAACGCACGAGGGTCTTCAGATGGCCGAGCTGCGCCGCCCCCAGGGCTTTTTCGGCCGGCATGGGCTTGAAGCCGTCGTGACGGGCCATGAAGGCCGACAGCGCCTCGTCGTTCTCCTCGGGCAGGATCGAGCAGGTGATGTAGACGATGCGGCCGCCCGGCTTCACGAGCCGGGCCGCCCGGTCGAGGACCGTTTCCTGCTCCTTGCGCCGGGTTTCCAGGCTGCCGGGGCGCAGGCGCCATTTCGCATCCGGGTTGCGCCGCCAGGTGCCGACGCCCGTGCAGGGCGCGTCCACCAGGACGCAGTCGATCTTACCGTCGAGATCCGTCACGGCATCGGCTTTGGCCCGTGGCGTCCGTACCTGGACATTGCGCACCCCGGCCCGTGCCAGACGATCGTGGATCGGCGCGAGGCGCCGGGAATCGTTATCGGTGGCGTAGATCTGCCCATGGTTCTCCATCATGGCCGCCAGCGCCAGGGTCTTGCCGCCGCCGCCCGCACAGAGATCGACCACCTGCTCGCCGGGCTTGGCTCCCGAGAGCAGCGCCACGAGCTGCGAGCCCTCGTCCTGGATCTCGATCCAACCTTTCAGGAATTCGGGCTCGGACTGCACGGCCGGCCCGCGCCCGTCCTCGCTCGGCGCGATGCGCAGGCCCAGCGGAGAGAGCGGCGTCTCGATGGCACCGAGATGCGGCAGCGCATCGTGCGCCTCCTCCCGGGAAGACACCTTGAGGGTGTTCACCCGAAGATCGATCGGGGCGCGGGTCGCAAGCGCCTGCATCTCGACCACGAGATCCTCGCCGAAGAAGCGCTGGAGCGAGGGCTCGATCCAATCCGGGAAGTCGCCCGCCACATGGGCCGGCGCGCCGCTGAGATCCGCCTTCTCGAGGCGCTCCCGTTCGTCTTCCGAGAGAGGTTCCGGCGCGAAGCGTTCGCCCGAGCACAAGGCCGCGACGGCATCCATTCCGAGACCGCGTTGGAGCCGGAGCATGCCGAGCACGACCGCGCGGGGCGTATTGGCGCCCATGATCCAGGCCGCAGAAGCCTTCCGGCGCAGGGCGTCGTAGACGAGGCTCGCGATGGCGGCCCGGTCCTTGGAACCGGCGAAGCGATGGGACAGTCCCCAATCCTTCAGGGCCTCGGTCGCCGGACGGCGCCGGGCCTCGATATCGGCTAGGACTTCGGTGGCGGCGGAGATGCGGGCTGCAGGTGTCATCGAAAAAGCACACTCAAGCTCGGCCGTATAAACGACACATTGTTACCTATTTTCCGTCCTCATCGGGAGTGGATGGTGAGGGTGCGTGCATTCCGCACGAATCCTCTTTGGAGCCACTCTCTATGTTGACCCGACTGACCCGCGGCCTCGTTGCCGTCGGCCTCACCCTGACCATCGCCGCCTGCGCCACGGCCCCGGCGGCCGACCTCACCCCGCCTCCGGTCAAGCAGATGGATGCCAAGACGCAGCTCGAGAGCGGCCGGAAGTACTGATGCAATGCGCGGGATGGGTACATTGCCCGTCCCGCCCGTTCCTAAACGCCAGTCTCGGCCGCCAGCACCCGAATGCCGAAGATGACCCACATGGCGACCAGGATCAGCACCCCGACCACGAAGGCCTGAAAGCGCAAGGGCACCTTGTTGGACGTCGTGTGGATCGCCGCATGGACGAGGCGGCTTGCCACGAACATCCAGGACATCACCACGAACAGCATATCGGCCTTACGGGTGATCAGCGCCAGCACCACCAGCACGTAGAACAGGACCGGAAGCTCGAACTGGTTATGGTACGAGTTCTGGACCTGCAGGATCCGCGTGGGCCAGTTGCGCTCGCCCAAGGCGATATCCTTCACCTTCACCTCGCCTGCCTTAAGGCTGCCAAACCGCGAACTGCCCATCCAGAGCAGCAGCAGGACGGTCAGCGCGACCTGGACGTAAACGGGAAGAAGGATGGCGGTGATGCTCATGGGTGAAAACTCGACTCAAGCTTAGCTACGAGTCGGGTAATTAGGGCTTTCCCGGGTGATCGTCACGTCATGGACGTGGCTCTCACGCAGGCCAGCGCTGGTGATCCGGATGAACTTGGCCTTCTCTTGGAATTCCGGCAGGGTCGCGGCGCCCACATAGCCCATGGACGCACGAAGGCCGCCTGTAAGCTGGTGCAGCACGGCCGAGACCGGCCCCTTGTAGGCCACCTGCCCCTCGATGCCCTCCGGTACGAGCTTGAGGGTGTCGCGCACCTCCGCCTGGAAGTAACGGTCCGCAGAGCCCCGCGCCATGGCGCCGACCGAGCCCATGCCCCGGTAGGACTTGTAGGAGCGGCCCTGGTAGAGAAAGACCTCGCCCGGAGTCTCGTCCGTACCGGCGAGCAGGGAGCCGACCATGGCGCAGGACGCGCCCGCCGCGAGAGCCTTGGCGAGATCGCCCGAGAACTTGATGCCGCCGTCGGCGATCACCGGGACATCGGCCTGCGAAGCCGCCTCGACGGCCTCCATGATGGCCGTGAGCTGCGGCACGCCGACGCCCGCCACGATGCGGGTGGTGCAGATCGAGCCGGGGCCGATGCCGACCTTGATCGCATCCGCTCCCGCGTCGATGAGCGCCTGTGCGCCTTCCCGGGTCGCCACGTTGCCGGCCACCACCTGGACGGCGTTGGAGAGCTTCTTCACCCGGGTCACACTTTCCAGCACTTTCACCGAATGGCCGTGGGCGGTATCGACCACCACCACGTCGCAGCCCGCATCGATGAGGCGCTCGGCGCGCTCGAAGCCCTGTTCGCCCGTGGTCGTGGCGGCGGCGACCAGGAGGCGACCCTGCGCGTCCTTGGCGGCGTTGGGATAGGCGACCTGCTTCTCGATGTCCTTGACCGTGATCAGGCCGATGCAGCGGTAATGATCGTCGACGACAAGGAGCTTCTCGATGCGGAACTGATGCAGAAGGCGCCGGGCCTCGTCTTGGCTCACGCCCTCACGGACCGTGATCAGGCGGTCCTTCGTCATCAGCTCGGAGACCTTCTGGCCGGGATTGTTGGCGAAGCGCACGTCGCGGTTGGTCAGGATGCCGACGAGCTTGCCCTTCGTCCCGCCGGGCCCGCGCTCCACCACCGGAATGCCGGAAATGCCGTGATGCTTCATCATGGCGAGGGCTTCGGCGAGCGTCTCGTCGGGATGAATGGTGATCGGGTTCATCACCATGCCCGACTCGTAGCGCTTCACGAGACGGACCTGCTCGGCCTGGGCTTCCGGCTCGAGATTGCGGTGGATGACGCCCAGGCCGCCGTTCTGCGCCATGGCGATGGCCATGCGGGCTTCCGTCACCGTATCCATGGCGGAGGCGACGATCGGCATGTTGAGGCGGATGGTCCGGGTCAGCCGGGTCGCGACATCGACGTCGCCGGGCAGGACTTCGGAGCGGCCGGGCCGGAGGAGCACGTCATCGAAGGTCAGTCCTTCGATGAACTTATCGGCGAAAACAGAGGCCATAACCAACTCCTTCAGGGGTGCGGATTTAAGAGAATAACGCTTTGGCGAGTTGGCACGGGTCCGTAGCACGGGCCTGTCAATTAGCAAAGGGTCGAGTGCCGCTTCTCCAGAAGACCTGCCTTGCGCCCTTTTGGTCTTTGCAAGAGGCTTGCCGGGCGCTAAGTCCCACGAGTCATGCGTCAATCCCGCCTTCTCCCGCTGATCATCGCCACAGCCCTGTTCATGGAGAACACGGATTCGACGGTCATCTCTACGTCCCTGCCGATGATCGCGCAGAGCCTGGGGACGGACCCGATCGCCCTCAAGCTCGCCCTGACATCTTATCTGGTAAGCCTTGCCATCTTCATTCCAATCTCCGGATGGATGGCTGACAAGTACGGGGCGCGTACGATCTTCACCACTGCCATCGGCGTGTTCATGGCGGGGTCCCTCGCCTGCGCGGCCGCCAACTCCCTCGAATGGTTCGTGATCGCCCGGTTCGTCCAGGGCGCCGGGGGGGCCATGATGGTACCCGTGGGCCGACTCGTGCTCCTGCGGAGCGTCCCGCGCAGCGAAGTGGTGCAGGCGCTCGCGACCCTGACGATCCCGGCCCTCGTCGGCCCCATCGTCGGTCCGCCTCTCGGCGGCTTCATCACCGAGTTTTTCAACTGGCGCTGGATCTTCTTCATCAACATCCCCATCGGTATCCTCGGGATCGTGATGGCGACAATGTTCGTGCCGAACATTAAGGAAGACGACACGCCGCCGCTGGATTTCATCGGTTTCCTGCTCTCGGGCTTCGGCTTCGCCCTGCTCATGCTCGGCTTCGCTTCGGGCGGGCGGCACCTGATCCCGGAGGAGATCTCGCTCGGCTGCGTCGTGATCGGCGCGGTCTGCCTCGTCCTCTACGTCTTCCATGCACGGCGCACACCCCATCCGGTCCTGCGTCTCAGCCTGCTGAAGATCCCGACCTTCCGCATCAGCGTGGTGGGCGGGTTCCTCTTCCGCATCGGCATCGGGGCAATCCCGTTCCTCCTGCCGCTCATGCTGCAGGTCGGATTCGGCCTGAGCCCCCTCGCGTCCGGCTCTCTCACATTCATCGCCGCCGTGGGCGCGCTGTTCATGAAGACCATGGCCAAGCGGATCCTGGAGCGAACCGGCTTCCGACGTCTCCTCACCATCAATGCCTTCATCGGGGCCGCCTTCGTGGCCGCCAACGGCTTCTTCACGCCCGAGACGCCGCACTGGCTGATGATGGCCATCCTGCTGGTCGGCGGCTGTTTCCGGTCTCTGCAATTCACCAGCCTCAACGCCATCGGCTATGCGGAGATCTCCAACCGGGAGATGAGCTACGCCACCAGCCTGTCGAGTGCCCTGCAGCAGGTATCGCTCAGCATCGGCGTGGCCTTCGGGGCCTTCGTACTGGAGATGGCGGCCGGCCTCGACGGTAATCCCGCCATCACGGCCTCCGATTTCGGTCCGGCCTTCTGGGCGGTTGCGACCGTGTCCGCTCTGGCAGGCTTCGTTTTCATCGGCCTGTCGCCGACGGCCGGCGCCGAGATGTCCGGACACAGAATTGTGAAGGGCAAACCTCCCTCGACGGGCCTTGGGGATGGTATTTCCGGCCGATAGGCTGCGCTAACCTCAGGCCGGGAACAAGTGCATCGGATCGATCCGGTGCTTGGGAGGCCGCCAGTGGACCAGCGCATCATCGACCTTTACGACGATTTCACCCATGGCGGCCTGAACCGCCGCAACTTTCTCGACAAGCTAGCTGCCTTGGCGGGCAGCACCGCCGCCGCCACGACCCTGCTGTCTGTCCTGCAGAGCAATTATGCCAAGGCGCAGACCGTTGAGGAGACCGACCCGCGGATCGTGACCGAGACCGTCGATATTCCAGGCGCTCAGGGCCTGAAGGGCTATCTCGTCAAACCGAAGGATGCCACAGGCAAGTTGCCGACCGTGATCGTCATCCATGAGAACCGGGGACTGAACCCGCACATCAAGGATGTGACCCGGCGCGTGGCGACTCAGGGCTTCATCGCGCTAGGCCTCGATTATCTATCGCCCATGGGCGGCACGCCCGCCGACGAGGACAAGGGCCGCGACATGATCGGCCAACTCAAGGTTCCGGACGTGATCGCCTACGGCAAGGCGGCGGTGGCCTACCTGAAGGGGCTACCGGAGGGCAACGGCAAGGTCGGGGCCATCGGCTTCTGCTGGGGTGGGGGCGCGGTGAACAACCTTGCCGTCAACGACCCCGACCTGAATGCGGGCGTGGCTTATTACGGCGGCCAGCCGAAAGCGGACGACGTTCCGAAGATCAAGGCCGCGATGCTGCTGCACTATGGCGGCCTCGACGAGCGCATCAATGCCGGCATTCCCGCCTACGAGGCTGCCCTGAAGCAGGCCGGCAAGACCTACGAGATCTACGTCTACGAGGGCGCCAACCACGCCTTCAACAATGACACGGGCGCAGCCCGCTACAACAAGGAAGCCGCAGACCTGGCCTGGGGCCGCACGCTCGCCTTTCTCAAGAAATACTTGGCCTAGCAGCGTGACGCCGTCATTCCGGGCTTGAGCTTGGGCTGCCCGGAATGACCGTGGCCGTCCCTATCCCCCTTTGAGGCGGGTGTTGCACTGCGAGTAGTAGCCACCACCCTTCTCGATCCATTTTAGGCCCCCATTGCCGTTTCCGCCGCCCGCCTCGTTGGCCTTGTACTGATCGAGGCAGGTATGCATCCGTGCCTTGCCGGCCGATTCAGTCGAGTATTTGGACGATACGGAGGTCGGGAACACCACATTGCCGCGCGTCATCGGCGCCGCGGGCCGAGCCGTGGATGGATTGGTTTGACCCTGGGGTGCGACCGCTCCCGTCGTCGCCGGAGCCGAAGGACTGACCGCAGCCGGACTCGTCGAGGCGGTCGAGCCGCATTGGGCCTTGCGGAAGTCGTTCCAGGACGTCGTGCCGAGAGTTCCAGCCGTTTGAGCGGCCTTATACTTGGCACTGCACTCCTTCATCGTCAGGGCGGAAGCAGGCGTCGGATGGGCCAGGATCAGACCTGCGGTCCCGGCCAGGATGACAGACACAATGAGATGCCGTTGCATGATCAACCTCCCGAAGGATGGGCTGGCCAGTCGCGCAACGCTCTTTGCATGCGAGAGAGCAATGCTTCCTGTCGTGGCTCGACAGGCGAGCCCTTAAACCATGTCGGAAGGAGCGGATAGGTTCCCTTCCGGTCTGCTGCTCAATCCTCGAACGCCTCGACCTGCACCCTTTTCCCGACCATGAACGCATCGCCCACCAGGCGGAAAGGGGCGTCGTCCACCTCCGACTGACGGGTGTTCAGCAGTTCATCGAAACGGCGATAGATCCCCTCGTATTCCCTGGGCTCCTCCTGCACGACCTGCCGGCCGCCGATCTCGAGGCAGCTTCCGCCGTGGGTGAGCTTGAGGCTTAAGCCCGCTTCCGTCTCAACCTCGATGTCCCAGGTCTGCGGACCGGTCTGACGCCAGTCGAAAATCGCCTCTAGGTCGCCCTGGCCGTGGCTCATGGAGAACGTGAGATGGGCAGCGATCGGGGCATCGCGGTTGGCGGGAAATTCCAGGCTGGACGTCTTGATGAAGACCGGCTCGGGCATGATACGGGTTACGATGGAGAGCGCGTTGATCCCAGGGTCGAAGACGCCGAAGCCACCGGCCTGCCAGATCCATTGCTGGCCCGGATGCCAATGCCGCACATCTTCCTTCCAGGTGACCAGGAGGCGCTTGATCGTCCAGCCGGCCAGCGCTTTCTTCGCCTCCTCGACCGCCTTGTTGTACTGCGCGTGCCATGTGGTGAAGACGACCTTGCCCACCTTCGCGGCGAGTTCCTTGAGATCCTCGAGTTCGCTCAGGGTGGCGGCTGGCGGCTTCTCCAGAAGCACGCTCTTCCCGGCCAGAAGTGCATCCCGGGCGATCTGGTGGCGCACCTGGGGCGGCGTACAGATGGACACCGCCTCCACCTCCGGAATCTTCAGGAGGTCCTGGTAGTCTTGGAAACTGTACTTCGCCTCGTCCGGCTGCAATCCGCGCTGGCTCGCAACGGCCAGAAGCTCGAAATCCGGATTGGCCTTGATCACCGGCAGATGCTGGTCCTGCGCGATCTTGCCGAGGCCGATGATGCCGATCTGGTGCGGTGCCATGGTCGTTTCCCTGTGATCGAAGGCGTCGGCAAAGACTCCTCAGGCGGCCGGCGTCTCGTCCGCCCGCCCCCGGAAACCGGTGGCAAGCACATAGAGTTCCGCCGAATCGGCCCGGCTCGCCGCCGGCTTCACGTGGCGTACGACGGCGAAGTCTCGCTTGAGGTCGGCCAGGAGCTGGTTCTCTGTACCGCCCTGGAATACCTTGGCGACGAAAACCCCACCGGGAGCCAGAACCTCGCGGGCGAAATAGATCGCCGCCTCGGCAAGGCCGATGATGCGCAGGTGGTCGGTCTTCTTGTGTCCGGTCGTATTGGCCGCCATGTCGGACATGACCACATCGGCCGGACCGCCGAGCATCTCGATCAGCTTGGCCGGCGCGCTCTCGTCCAGAAAGTCGAGCTGGATGAACTCGACTCCCGCCATCGGGTCGATGGGCAGGAGATCGATGCCGACGATCTTTCCTTTCGGCCCCACCTTCTTGGCTGCGATCTGCGACCAGCCGCCGGGCGCGGCGCCGAGATCGATGATGCGCTGACCGGGCTTCAGGATCTTGTACTTGTCGTCGATTTCGATCAGCTTGAAAGCCGCCCGCGACCGGTAGCCCTCGCGC
Organism: Microvirga mediterraneensis; assembly: GCF_013520865.1. Taxonomy (NCBI): domain Bacteria; kingdom Pseudomonadati; phylum Pseudomonadota; class Alphaproteobacteria; order Hyphomicrobiales; family Methylobacteriaceae; genus Microvirga; species Microvirga mediterraneensis. The sequence goes on along the minus strand of NZ_JACDXJ010000001.1, from coordinate 2,904,835 downwards.
TTCGCGCGGGCGACATAAGGGTCGTTGAGCTGGCGCTCCAGCCATTTCTGGGACGAGAGGGACCGCTTGTTGGCGGTTTTCACGCGCTGCTTGAGATTGCGGACGCCGGAACCTGTCTTGGCACTCACCGCTGCCCCCCACGCCACACAGAATCCTCTCTCATCATCTTCATCAAAATTCCTTCGCGCAGTCCGCGATCCGCGATGCGCAGGCGCTCTGACGGAAAAGCCCGCCGGATCGCTTCCAAAATGGCGCAGCCGGCGAGAACCAGATCGGCGCGATCCTTGCCGATGCAGGGGTTCTCGGCCCGCTGCGTAAAGTCCGAATGCAGCAGACGCTGCATCACCGTCGAGATCTCGCCATGGCGCATCCACATTCCGTCGACCCGGCGCCGGTCATAGCGCGCAAGGCCAAGGTGAATGCCCCCGACCGTGGTGACGGTTCCCGAGGTTCCGAGCAGATGAAAGTTGTGCGCGCGCCCTGCCGACGCCGCGACGAGCGCGAAATCGAGCAGAAGCTCGGACACTTCCTCGACCATGCCCTCGAAGGTCTCTGGCGTAACATCGATCCCGCCGTGGCGCTCGGCCAGCGTCACCACGCCGACGGGCAGGGAATCCCACGCGCGGATGCGCTTGCAGGGATCGGCGAAGGCGTGCGGGGCCTGACCGTCGAGCCAGGCGATCTCCGTCGAGCCGCCACCGATATCGAACACGATGACGGAATGAGCCTTGGGATCGACCAGGGACGCACAGCCTGTGACGGCGAGATAGGCTTCCGTCTTGCGATCGACAACCTCGAGCTCCAGGTCGAGTTCGTCGCGTACGCGCTTTATGAATGACGGACCGTTCTCGGCCAGCCGGCAGGCCTCCGTCGCCACGAGGCGCGCGCGCGTCACATCCTTTGCGGCCATTTTCTCACGGCAGACGCGAAGTGCGTCGAAGGTCCGCGAAATTGCGTCCTCGCTCAGGCGATTGCCTCGGCCAAGTCCTTCGCCGAGCCGCACGATGCGCGAGAACGCATCGACGACGCGAAAGCCGAAATGCGCAGGCTCAGCAATGAGAAGGCGACAATTGTTCGTGCCGAGATCGAGCGCCGCGTAGCTTCGGGATGAGCGGCGCCTGTAATCCGTCCGCGCCGGCGAAGGACGCTCCGCAACCAAGGCAGCGCCGTTTGCGGAACCGTCCAATGGCTCCGCATGTCGGTCTCCTGGTTCTGCTGTCACGTCCACTTTGACGGTCAAAACGAATCCCCAGGCATCCCTATCGGACGCCTTGTTTGCAGGAGAGAGTAACCATCGCCCTGCCGTCCTGCCAAGGGCAGGGCCTGCAGATTGTGCCTCATCCTCACGGGGAGGGTCAGAGCGACAGACCCCGGAAACGTTCCGTCAAACCGCTCAGGACGTCGCCTCCCACATTGGCGATGGCGACGCGCAGATGCCCTTCCTGCCCGGGTCCGAAATAGCTTCCCGGCAGGCACAGGACACCCCGTTCCGTAGCGAGCTTCTCAGCGACCTGCTGCGCTTTGGCGTCCGGAAACGGGTGGCGCAGATAGGCGAAATAGGCGCCGACCGACTCGATCTTCCATTCCGGCAGAGGCGCGAGAGCATCCTGAAAAACCTGTGCACGTCGGTTGATCTCGGCCCGGTTATCCTCGCGCCAGTCGCGCAAGGCGTTGATGGCCCATGGCAGCGCCGCTTGAGCGGTCCGTGGGGCGCAGATCTGGATGCAGTCGAGAATCTTGGCAATCTGCTCGACGAGCTTGACGTCGGCGGCGATGGCCCCGGTGCGGTGCCCCGGGATCGCGTAGGATTTCGAGAAGGAATAGAGCTGGATCACCGTGTCCCGCCATTCCCCGGACGTGAACAACCCGTGCGAGCGGTTCATCCCCTGCGGGAGGAAATCCCGGTAAGTCTCATCGATCACGAGATAAATGCCTCTTCTGCGACAGAGCTGCGCGAAGGCTTCGATGACGTGAGCAGGATAGACCGCCCCGGTCGGGTTGTTGGGGGTGACGAGGACGATGGCTCTGACCTTTTCGTCGATCAGCACTTCCGCGTCCTCCACCCGAGGCACGAAGCCGTTCTCGGGGCGGCAGGGCAGCGGGCGCGGCTCGATACCGAGCATATCGAGGGTCATCTGATGGTTGAAATACCAAGGGGTCGGCAGCAGGACCGCCTCGCCGCGATGGGCGAGCAGCATCATGACGGCGAAAAAGGCCATGTTACAGCCGGCCGTGACCGCCGTATCCTCCGGGGCGATCCGGCCTTCATAAAGGCGAGAAAGATCGTCCGCATAGGCCTGCCGGAGGTCCGCGTCGCCGTTGATGGGGCCGTATTGCGAGCCCGCCGCCGAACCTGCGGCGGCGGCCATCCGCTCCAGCAAAGTGGCATGGGGCGCATTCCCCGGAACGGCCTGGGACAGGTTGATCAGCGGCCCAAAGGAGCCATCATAGCGCCTGGTCCAGCTCTGCGCTTCGGGGATCGGTGGGCTTCCCACATCCGCGACGAGTGGGTTGATGGGTTTTACGGGACCGGGCGCCATACTGCCTTCGAATCCTTATCAGCAGGAATAAGTGATTTGGCAGCATCGCCGAAAAATGGGAACCTTCAAAGTACGGTCGCTGGACTGCTCTTTGCCTTACGGTAGCTGCTCACGCTCTTTTCATAACGAAAGGGCCCGAAACGTAGAACCCTCAGAAAATATATTTTGGAAATCAAGATTTGCTGAAGGCACTCTGATTTTTTTGAACATATTCATATAATAGATTAGTAAGATCGTCTGGATAAGTAAAAAAATCTGCATCGCTGTGCTCTAACTTATCAGGATCTATCTGAATCAAAGAACTGATAAGGGCTTTGCGCTGATCGTAGTTATCTGGGAGCTGCTCTTGAGTCACTGATCTGAGGGCACGCTCAACGATTTCAGCACAAGCATTTGCGCCAATGCGCCGAAGAGCGTCGGGAGCAAAGTTTGCGGTATCACCATCCCAGCTAGAAAAATACTGTAAAAAGCCGCCACTATTAACGTGGCTTTCGAGAGCCCATACCGCTGAAAAGACTCTCTGCTCCTCGGATTGATCCTGAAAATCGACTTTTCCAAAGTCGATTTGGTCACTCTCAGAAAGCTCAAGAAGGTATCGATTCTTATCCATACCTAACTGTAACTCAATTACACAATAAAGGGAAGGCGGCGAGATTGCGAGATCTCCTCCGCCTTCGATATCGGACGTCAGTCCTTCGCGCGCTCCACGTAGGAGCCGTCTTCCGTCATGATCACGACGCGGGTGCCGGCCTGGATGTGGGGCGGCACGAGGGTGCGCACGCCGTTGGACAGCATAGCGGGCTTATAGGACGAGGAGGCCGTCTGGCCCTTCACGACCGGCTCGGTCTCGGTGATCTCGAGGGTCACGCGGGCCGGCAGTTCGATGGCGATCGCCACGCCGTTGTGGGTCGAGAGCATCACGGCCATGCCTTCCTGGAGATAGGCCTTCTGGTCGCCGATGATGTCTTCCGGCACGACCACCTGATCGTAGGTCTCCGGGTTCATGAAGTGGAAGCCCTCGCCGTCCTGATACAGGAAGGTGTGCTCGCGGTCCTCCACGAAGGCGCGCTCGACCTGCTCGGTCGTCCGATAGCGCTCGGACACCTTCACGCCGTCGGAGATACGGCGCATGTCGAGTTGGGTGACGGGCGTGCCCTTGCCGGGGTGGATGTTCTGGGCGGTGAGAACCACATAGAGCTTGCCGTCCATATCGACGACATTGCCTTTGCGGAGCGTAGAGGCGATGACCTTCACGAGAAGCTTTCCTTGTGACAGATAGGGGCGCGTCGTGAGGGTCGGGTCGTCCTGCCCCCAGTGGCACCGAAAAACGGTTTCGGTGCCGCAAGTAGCCTATCTTCGCGCAAATCGCCAGTCCGACCTTAACGAGCATCTTTGGAATGGATAAGCCCGCATCTGCCCCCTCTCCCTGGTGGACGCCCCACGTCCATGCGGACCGGCGCCCGTTCCTGATGGGCCGGAACCGGATCCAGGCGGCCCTGCGCGGATTCTTCGCCTCCCGGGACTTCGTGGAAGTCGATACGGCCACGCTCCAGGTATCGCCGGGGAACGAGGCGCATCTCCATGCCTTCGCGACCGAAGCCATCGGCCATGACGGAGCCCGGACGCCCCTCTACCTGCACACCTCCCCGGAATTCGCCTGCAAGAAGCTGCTCGCCGCCGGCGAGACGCGGATCGCCTGCTTCGCCCACGTGTATAGGAACCGTGAGCGCGGCCCCCTGCACCACCCGGAATTCACCATGCTCGAATGGTACCGGGCCGGAGAGAGCTACGAAGCGCTCATGAGGGATTGCGGCGAGATCCTCGGGCTGGCGGCCGAGATAACGGGCACTCGCACCCTCGCCTATCGCGGCCGTGAGACTGATCCCTTCCGGGAGCCCGAGCGCCTGAGCGTGGCCGAGGCCTTCCGGCGCTTCGCCGGCATCGATCTTCTCGCCTCCATTGACCGGAGCGGCGCGACGGACAGGGACCGTCTGGCCTCCGATCTCCGCCAAGCGGGCCTGCGGGTGGCGGAGGACGATACCTGGGCGGATTTATTCAGCCGCGTCATCGTCGAGCGGGTCGAGCCCCAGCTCGGCCTCGGGCGCGCCACGATCCTGGACGAGTACCCCGTGGCAGAGGCGGCCCTTGCCCGCCCAACGGCCCGCGAACCGCGCGTGGCCGAACGGTTCGAGCTCTATGCCTGCGGGGTGGAACTCGCCAACGCCTTCGGCGAGCTGACAGATGCGGCCGAGCAGCGACGGCGGTTCGAGGCCGAGATGGCGGAGAAGATGCGGGTCTATGGAGAAAGCTACCCTGTGGACGAGGATTTCCTGGCCGCCCTGGCCCAGATGCCTGAAGCGAGCGGCATCGCGCTCGGCTTCGACCGGCTGGTGATGCTCGCCACCGGCGCCTCCCGCATCGATCAGGTAATCTGGGCGCCCGTTCCGGAGACGAGCCGTTGAACGCGATCCGCCCCATCCGCACACCCGGCGAACTGGTCGAAACCTGCTTGGTCGCTCCCGAAGACGCCCCGGCGATCCAAGCGGTAGCCGAGCGCTACGCCATCGCGATCAGTCCCGCCATGGCCGCGCTCATCGATCGGAACGACCCAAATGACCCCATCGCACGCCAGTTCGTGCCCGATCCCTCGGAGTTGACCGTCATGCCGGAGGAGCGCGCGGACCCTATCGGCGACCTTGCGCACAGCCCTGTCGAAGGCATCGTGCATCGCTATCCGGACCGGGTGCTGCTCAAGGCAGTTCATGTGTGTCCTGTCTACTGCCGCTTCTGCTTCCGCCGCGAGATGGTGGGTCCGCAGGGGCTCGGCACCCTCTCGCCGGAGGCCATGGACCAGGCCTTCGCCTATATCGCCGGTCACCCGGAGATCTGGGAGGTGATCCTCACCGGCGGCGATCCGCTGGTGCTCTCGCCCCGGCGCCTTGCCGAGATCATGGAGCGGCTTTCCACCATCGACCATGTGAAGATCGTGCGCTTTCATACGCGCGTACCCGTTGTCGAGCCGGAGCGCGTCAACGACGCCCTGATCGCGGCCCTCAAGGCGAGCGGCAAGACCGCCTATGTGGCGCTCCATGCCAATCATCCGCGCGAACTGACGCCCGAGGCCCGGGCGGCCTGCGCCCGGCTCGTGGATGCGGGCATCGTAATGATCAGCCAGTCGGTCCTGCTCAAAGGGATCAACGACGATCCGGATACGCTCGCGGCTCTCATGCGCGCCTTCGTGGAGACGAGAGTGAAGCCCTACTACCTCCACCACCCGGACCTCGCCCCCGGGACGAGTCATTTCCGGCTCTCGATTGAAGAGGGGCAGGCCCTCGTGGCAGGCCTGCGCGGCCGGATCTCAGGACTTTGCCAGCCGACCTACATCCTCGACATTCCCGGCGGATACGGGAAGGCCGTCATCGGGCCCAACGCGATCCGCGAATCCGACGGCTGCACCACAGTCTCGGACTTCAAGGGCGGCGAGCACGTCTATCCTCCCTCGGAGTGAAGCGTCGGCGCCGGTTTTCGCTCATGGCTTGCAGCGGAGTGGGATAAGATCGCCTGGCAAGTGGGCCTGCGGTCCTTCCATGGGTGGAGCCTGACGATGGCCAAGGATGCTGCCGAACCTGTCGAATCCGAAGAACTGCAACGGGTCGATTCCACCTTCCGCAACGGTTCCATCACGGCCATCGGCGTCGTCGTCGGCTTCTCCCTCGGGTTCCTGAGCCGCTGGTCGGCCGTTCCCGGAGAATGGACCCGGTCAGATCTCGTCTCGGTGGCGCTGATCACGGTGGGACTTGCCCTGCAGGTGAAGGCGCTGGCGGACCTTCTCCTGGTCTCCTCGCTTCAGTTCAAGCGGTACAACCGGTCGGTCCGGTTCTTCCTCACCGGCCTCATCCTTGTCGGTCTCGGCGTCGTGCTCGCCGTCTTCGCCGATCTTCTGGGCATGGGCGGCATCGTCCTCCAGGGGTGACGCCTCAATCGAAGCCGGGCTTGCCGCTGCGACCCTTCTTGATGTCGGACCGCCGCCCTTTCGCCTCGAGCCGGCGCTTCTTCGAGGCGAGCGTCGGCCGGGTGGGACGGCGGATTTTCGGGCGCTCGGTCGCCTGCCGGATCAGCTCGACCAAACGCTCCACCGCGTCCTCCCGGTTGCGCTCTTGCATGCGGAAGCGCTGGGCGGTGATGATCAGAACGCCCTCGTTAGTGAGCCGCTTTCCGGCGATCCGCTGCAATTTCTCCTTCACATAGTCGGGCAGAGAGGGCGAATTACGCACATCGAAACGCAGCTGAACGGCCGTCTCGACCTTGTTGACGTTCTGACCGCCCGGTCCCGAAGCGCGAATGAAGCTCTCCTGAAGCTCGGCCTCATCAAGCGCGATGGAATTCGTCACATGGATCATCAGGGCCTCGGACCTTAACGCGGGCAACACGACCGAAATGGGAGATCAGACTTCCATGCAAGCATATTCGGGTCCTGTCGATGGCCTTGGCAGATTTCAGGCAGATGGTGTCAGACAACCTGGAAGCTGTCTTCCGGCTCCCGGTCACGGCCGGTGCGCGTCAAGATGCTACCATGGATCTCCGCATTTACCGGCAAATACAATCTTAGGTTAAATACTTAGCTATTGTCTTATTTTAGGTTGTGCTGCTATCTAGACACATTGAAACAAGGAGACAACGGCAGCCTCAATGTCGAAATCCCCGCGCTACTCCCCGAGTGTCCAGGCGCCGAACGAGGCGGAGACGATCCCCCCGAGCCAGGGGAGCATGTCCCCCCAGGAGACGGCCCAGTACATCTCCGAGTTCTCGGCCGAGCTGTCCTTTCTCGCCCGCGAGACGAAGCTCGACCTCCTGGCCTATCTCCTCGACATGGCGCGGCTGGAGGCGATCCGGGCCCTGCAGGCGGCGGACAGGGATTCCGTGAAGGGTTAGCTCCCCACGATGAGCGATACCGCGTTGCCGCCGTGGCGTTCGAGACGCCCGGCCATTTCCAGCTCCAGGAGCGCCATCTGAACGTTGCGGATGGAAAGACCCGATTGTCGGACGAGATCGTCGATGGCCACGGGCGACGGGCCGAGAAACACGGTCAGGTCGCCCTCCGCTTCACCTCTTTCCTCGTCGAAGCCCGCATCGGGCGCAACCGGCCGCGTGGGCGCGCGGACGACGTCGGGCAGATCCAGCTCGTCCCAGAGTTCCTCCACGCCGATGACGTGCTGCGGTTCCTCGGCTCCTCGGTCCAGATCCGGACCGGAAGCGATCAGCGGCTCCAGGACGCTCGTCACATGCTCGATTCCCGCACAGAGAGTTGCGCCGTCGCGGATAAGGTCGTTCGTGCCCTCGGCCCGAGGATCGAGGGGTGAGCCTGGAACGGCGAAGACCTCTCGCCCCTGCTCCAGGGCGAAGCGCGCCGTGATGAGCGAGCCGGAGCGGCGCGCCGCCTCGACCACGACGACGCCGTAAGAGAGTCCGGAGACGATCCTGTTCCGGCGCGGAAAGTCGCGCCCGCGCGGCTCCCAGCCCATCGGCATCTCGGACACCACCGCCCCGCCCTGTTCCACGATGGCCTGCAGCAGGGGCTCGTTCTGGGCGGGGTAGATGCGGTCGTGCCCGCCAGCCAGTACGGCAACCGTCCCGGATTCCAGGCTCGCCTTGTGGGCCTTGGTGTCGATCCCGCGCGCCAGCCCCGACACGACCACGTAACCCGCCTCGCCGAGCTGGCGCGACAGGCGCTCCGCGAAGGTCAAGCCTGACGCGGAGGCGTTGCGCGACCCGATGATGGCGACCGAAGGCCGGGCCATGATGGCGGCCGAGCCGCGGACGGCGATCAGAGGCGGGGCGGAATCGATGGCCTTCAGGGTCTTGGGATAATCCGGCTCGCCCATGGCGATGAAACGGACGCCGAGGCGCGCGGCGGCGGCCGTCTCCTTCTCGGCTTCGGCCCGGCTGCAGACCTTCAGCATCAGGCGCCCGCCGCGACGGGCGGGGGCCGGCAGCGCCTCCCGGGCGGCGGCCGCGCCGCCATATTGGTTCACGAGGGCGCGGAAGGTGCGCGGCCCGACTTTCTCTGACCGGATGAGGCGAAGCCAATCGAGACGCTGCTCATCCGTCAGGATCATGAATTATCCCTTCTGTCCGATCTTGCCCTCGGTCCCGGCGAGCAGACGGCTGATGTTCTGGCTGTGCTTCCACCAGAGCAGCGCCACGAGGATGATCGCCACGCCGGCCATGCCGGGCTCGCCGAGGAGCCAGAGAACGACCGGGGTCGCCGCGCTGGCGATCAGGGCCGAGAGCGAGGAGTACTTGCTGACGAAGGCCACGCCGAGCCAGATCAGGCAGAAGATCAGCGCCGCCAGCGGCTTGAGGCCGATCAGCACGCCGATGAAAGTGGCGACGCCCTTGCCGCCCTTGAACCTCAGCCACACGGGGAAGAGGTGCCCCAGGAAAGCCCCCAGGGCGGCCACGATGGCGAATTGCGTCCCCCATTGCGCTGCGACCACCACCGCGACGGTTCCCTTGAGGGCATCGCCCAGCAGGGTGGCGGCCGCAAGGCCCTTCCGTCCGGTGCGGAGAACGTTCGTGGCTCCGATATTGCCGGAGCCGATCTTGCGCACATCGCCCAGGCCCGCCATGCGGGTGAAGATCAGCCCGAACGGGATCGAACCCAGGAGGTAGCCGAAGATCAGGGCGACCAGCAGGTGCAGGAGGTTGGCTTCGTCAGACATTCATCTCTCGTTACATCGTATCGCGCTGAAAAACCACCCTGCCGGCTACCATCGTCGTGGAAACCTGGCCTTCGAGACGCGCCTCGTCGAAGGGCGAGTTCTTGGACAGGGACCGCAGCTGGCGCTTGTCGAGCACGTAAGGGGCATCGGGATCGAAGACGATAAGGTCGGCCGGCGCGCCGACGCTCAGGCGCCCGGCGGGCAGTCCGAGGATTTCGGCTGGTCTCGTAGACATGGCCCGCAGGAGCCTGGGCAGGGAGATACGGCCCTCGTGGACGAGGCGCAAGGCGGCCGAAAGGAGCGTTTCGAGCCCTACCGCCCCGTCGGCCGCCTCGGCGAAGGGCAGCCGCTTGGTTTCGACGTCCTGTGGATTATGGTCCGACACGATCACGTCGATCGTGCCGTCGGCCAGGGCCTCGATCATCGCCTGCCGGTCGTCCTCGTGCCGCAGGGGCGGCGAGAGCTTCATGAAGGTCCGGTAATCGCCGATGTCGTTCTCGTTGAGCGCCAGGTGATTGATCGACACGCCGCAGGTGACCGGCAGACCCTTTTCCTTCGCGGCGCGGATGATCTCGGCCGAATCGGCGCAGGAGATCATCGCCGCATGGTAGCGGCCACCGGTGAGGCGCACGAGGCGGACGTCCCGCTCCAGCATCACCGTTTCGGCCTCCCGCGGGATGCCCGGAAGCCCGAGCCGCGAGGCGAATTCGCCCTCGTTCATCACGCCCTGCCCGACGAGGTCGGGATCCTCCACGTGGTGGACGATCAGGGCGTCGAAGTCACGGGCATAGGTGAGCGCCCGGCGCATGACCTGGGCGTTCGTGACCGAGCGCGCCCCGTCCGTGAACGCGATGGCGCCGGCTTCCCTCAGGCGGCCGATCTCAGCCATCTCCTGCCCCTCCAACCCCTTGGTCAGGGCGGCGGCCGGGCGGATGTTGACCACGGAGGTGTCGCGCGCACGGCGGACGATGAAATCGATGACCGCCGGATCGTCGAGGGCGGGAACCGTATCCGGCATGGACACGACGGTCGTGACGCCGCCCGCAGCCGCCGCCTCGCCGGCGCTTTTCAGGGTCTCGCGATAGGGCCCGCCCGGCTCGCCGATGAAGGCGCGCATGTCGATGAGGCCTGGGGCGAGCACCTGGCCCGCGCAATCGATCACCTGCGCGCCAGCGGCTTCCGTCACCTGCGGACCGAGAGCCTGGATCACGCCGTCGCGTACCAGCACGCCGCCGCGCTCCTCGCGGTCTTTTGTCGGGTCGACGAGGCGGGCGTTCTTGAAGAGGATGGGTTGGTTGCTCATGACGCCTCTCACCTGTTCGGCAGATGGCTCGCCAGAGCCTCCAGCACCGCCATGCGGACGGCGACGCCCATTTCGACCTGTTCGCGGATCAGCGACTGCGCGCCGTCCGCCACGTCCGAGGAGATCTCCACGCCCCGGTTCATCGGACCCGGATGCATCACGAGGGCGTCCGGCTTGGCGAAGGCGAGCTTTTCCTGGTCGAGGCCGTAGAAGCGGAAGTATTCCTTCACGGAGGGCACGAAGGAGCCGTTCATGCGCTCGCGCTGAAGGCGCAGCATCATGACGATGTCCGCGTCCTTCAGCCCCTCCTCCATGCTGGTGAAGGTCTCGAAGCCGAGGCGCGCGATGCCGGGCGGCAGCAGCGTCGAGGGCGCGACGAGGCGCACCCGTGCCCCCATCGCGGCCAGCAGGATCATGTTCGACCGCGCCACGCGGGAATGCAGGATGTCGCCGCAGATCGCCACGGTGAGACCGGCGATGCGCCCCTTGTTACGGCGGATGGTGAGGGCGTCGAGCAAAGCTTGCGTCGGGTGCTCGTGGGCGCCGTCGCCCGCGTTGACCACCGAGCAATCGACCTTCTGGGCGAGGAGATGCACCGCGCCGGCCGCGTGATGGCGCACGACGATGATGTCCGGCCGCATGGCGTTCAGCGTCACGGCCGTGTCAATCAGGGTCTCGCCCTTCTTCACCGAAGAGGAAGCGACCTGCATGTTCATCACGTCGGCGCCCAGGCGCTTGCCCGCGATCTCGAAGGATGATTGCGTTCGGGTGGAGGCTTCGAAGAAGAGGTTGATCTGCGTCCGGCCGCGCAGGCTCGACTTGCTCTTCTCGATCTGGCGGCTCACCTCGACCTGTTCGTCGGCAAGGTCGAGAAGTGCCTGAATGTCCAAAGGAGACAAACCCTCGATGCCGAGGAGATGCCGGTGGGGGAAAATGGATCGGGGGGCGTCAGTCATCTTAAAGCGATGGCTATAGGCGCTCCGGGAAACGGCGGCAAGACGACTTCTTGTTCATCCTGCTCTACGTCATCACCTTGCACGTCATCACCGGCCTCGTGCCTGTGATCCCAATCGGAAAAGCGCGACGCTTCGCGAAATCGGGATGGCCGGCACAGGGCCGGCCATGACGTCGAGAATGCGGCAACGGGCCGTCACCACTTCACGCCAGCCGCCCTAAATTAGCTGAAACGTCTTCTTCAAGGGTCACGCCATGTCACCCGCCCATGACAGCCACGACGTCTTCAACCAGACGCCACCCTTCGGCGACGTCAACCTGATCGCCACGAACACTCCCCTGCTCGAGGCCCTGAAAGCGAACGGCGTCGATGCGGAGGCGGAAGGGCTTATGGGCTTCGGCCAAGCATGGGGTTCGGCGGAGCGGCTCGACATCGGCCGCCTCGCCAACGAGAACCCGCCGAAGCTGCGGACCCATGACCCGAGAGGCTATCGGATCGACGCGGTCGAGTTTCACCCCTCCTATCATGTACTGATGCGAGCCAGCATGGAGGACGGCCTCCATGCCTCGACCTGGGACGAGCCCACGAACGGACATGCCCATGCGGCGCGGGCTGCGCGGATCTATACGGCGGCAGGCGTGGAGAGCGGGCACATCTGCCCCATCACGATGACCCATGCGTCGGTGGCCGCACTAGCGGCGTCACCGAACCGTCTCGCCGAGTGGCTGCCGAGGATCCGCTCGCGGGACTATGATTCCCGCTTCATTCCCTTCTGGGAGAAGACCGCCGTCACCCTCGGCATGGGCATGACCGAGAAGCAGGGCGGAACGGATGTCCGGGCCAATACGACCCGGGCGGAATCCAGGGCGGGCGACGAATACGCGCTCACAGGGCATAAATGGTTCATGTCGGCGCCCATGTGCGACGCGTTTCTGATGCTCGCCCAGGCTCCCGGTGGGCTCACCTGCTTCCTGGTTCCACGCTTTCGTCCCGACGGGTCCCTCAACACGCTGCGCCTGCAGCGGCTGAAGGACAAGCTCGGGAACCGCTCCAACGCCTCCTCGGAGGTCGAGTTTCGGGACGCCTTCGCCTGGAGGATCGGCGAGGAAGGACGCGGGGTGCGGACCATCATCGAGATGGTGCAGCTGACCCGCCTCGACTGCGCCGTGGCCTCGGCGGGTCTCGTGCGGATGGGACTGGTTCTTGCCCTGCACCACGCCCGCCACCGCAGCGTCTTCCAGAAGAAGCTCATCGACCAGCCGGCCATGAGGATGGTGCTGGCGGACCTGGCTCTGGAGAGCGAGGCCATGACGGCGCTCGCCCTGAGGGCGGCCCATAGCTTCGATCTGGCGCGTACCGATGGCCATGAGGCGGCCTATGCCCGGCTCGTCACCCCGGCGGCCAAGTTCGGCATCTGCAAGGCGGCCCCGCGTCTCCTCTACGAGGCCATGGAATGCCTCGGCGGCAACGGCTACGTGGAGGAGAGCGCCCTGCCCCGGCTTTACCGTGAGGCTCCGGTCAACGCGATCTGGGAGGGCTCCGGCAACGTGATCGCCCTCGACATCCTGCGCGCCGAGAACCGGGAGCCGGAGGTTGCCGCGTCTGTTCTGGAGCGCCTGATGGCCGATGTCGCCGGCCTTCCGGGTGCTTCGGAGGCGGCGCGGGACATCGTGCTGGCCCTCCAATCCACCGAGGCGGAGGCCAAGGCGAGATTCGTGACTGAGAGGCTCTTCGTTCTCGCCGCGACGGCAACTCTCGCACGCTCCGCCCCAGCCCCGATCGCCCAGGCCTATGCCCTGTCCCGCCTGGCCACGCCGGCCCGGATGATCGGCGCCAACGACCTCGGGGAGGCGGTGAATCCCTTGTTGGAGCGGGCCTTCACGGCCATATAGGGCCATATGGACAAGTCCGATTTGACTTGTCGGCGATCATCAACCACTTATCGCGCCCTGCGACAGTCAGGGGCCGGCCGTCGAGTCTGCCCTGTCCGCAGGGCCTCCGTCTGCTCCCGCTTTTAGGAACTCGTTCATGAAAGTCCTCGTCGTCGAGTCGCCTGCGAAGGCCAAGACGATCAACAAATATCTCGGCAAGGATTACGAGGTCCTGGCCTCCTTCGGGCATATCCGCGATCTGCCCGCCAAGGACGGCTCGGTCGACCCGGATGCCGATTTCCGCATGATCTGGACGCTGGAGGACCGGGGCTCGAAGCGGGTGTCCGACATCGCCAAGGCGATCAAGGGAGCCGAGAAGCTCATCCTCGCCACCGACCCGGACCGCGAAGGCGAGGCGATTTCCTGGCACGTCCTGGAAGCTCTGCGCGAGAAGCGCGCCCTCAAGGATCTGCCGGTCGAGCGCGTGACCTTCAACGCCATCACCAAGGATGCCGTCCAGGCGGCCCTGCGCCAGCCGCGCCAGATCGACCAGGCGCTCGTCGACGCCTATCTGGCCCGCCGGGCGCTGGACTATCTCGTCGGCTTCACCCTGTCCCCGGTGCTCTGGCGCAAGCTGCCCGGCGCCCGTTCGGCCGGCCGCGTGCAGTCCGTGGCGCTGCGTCTCGTCTGCGACCGCGAGCTCGAGATCGAGACCTTCAAGCCGCGCGAATACTGGTCCCTGATCGCGACCCTCGCCACCAAGGAAGGCGCGGTGTTCGACGCGCGCCTCGTCGGCGCCGACGGCAAGAAGATCCAGCGCCTCGACATCGGCAACGGCCAGGACGCCGAAGCCTTCAAGAAGGACCTGGAGCTCGCGACCTTCTCGGTGGCGAATATCGAGGCGAAGCCCGCCAAGCGGCACCCCTACCCGCCCTTCACCCCCTCGACCTTGCAGCAGGAGGCCTCGCGCAAGCTGGGTCTTGCTCCGGCCCAGACCATGCGCATCGCGCAGCGGCTCTATGAGGGCGTCGATATCGGCGGCGAGACGGTCGGCCTCATCACCTATATGCGTACGGACGGCGTCGACATGGCGCCGGAAGCCGTTCAGTCGGCCCGCCGGGTGATCGGCAAGGAATACGGCGACCGCTACGTGCCGGGCGCCCCGCGCAAGTACACGACCAAGGCCAAGAACGCGCAGGAAGCCCACGAAGCCATCCGCCCGACGGACATGGGCCGCCTGCCGAAGCAGGTTGCCAAGTATCTGGAGCCCGAGCAGGCCCGCCTCTACGACCTGATCTGGACCCGCACCATCGCGAGCCAGATGGAATCGGCCGAGCTGGAGCGCACCACGGCCGACATCGCCGCCCTGGTCGGCCCCCGCAAACTCGACCTTCGCGCGACCGGCCAGGTGATCAAGTTCGACGGCTTCCTCACGCTCTACAACGAGAGCAAGGACGACGAGGCGGACGAGGACGAGGGCCGCCTGCCGCCGATGAAGGCGGGCGATCCCCTGGAGCGCCGCCGCATCAACGCGAGCCAGCACTTCACCGAGCCGCCGCCGCGCTACTCGGAAGCTTCCCTGGTCAAGCGCATGGAAGAGCTCGGCATCGGCCGTCCCTCGACCTATGCGGCCGTGCTGCAGACCCTGCGCGACCGCGAATACGTCAGGATCGAGAAGAAGCGGCTCGTACCCGAGGATAAGGGCCGCATCGTCACGGCCTTCCTGGAGAGTTTCTTCCGCCGGTACGTGGAATACGATTTCACCGCGGACCTGGAGGAGCAGCTCGACCGGATCTCCAACTCGGAGATCGACTGGAAACAGGTGCTGCGCGACTTCTGGCGCGACTTCTCCGCCGCCATCGGCGAGACGAAGGAGCTGCGCATGACCGAGGTGCTCGACGCGCTCAACGAGCTGCTCGGGCCCCACATCTTCCCGGACAAGGGCGACGGCTCGAACCCGCGCACCTGCCCGACCTGCGGCACGGGCCAGCTTTCGCTCAAGCTCGGCAAGTTCGGCTCCTTCATCGGCTGCTCGAACTATCCTGAGTGCAAATACACCCGCCAGCTCGCCGCCAGCGGCGTCGAGGGCGAAGGCGATGGCTCCTCGGAGAACGGCGGCCAGCCCGGCGTGAAGGTGCTCGGCACGGATCCGGAGACGGGCCTCGAAGTCACCCTGCGCGACGGCCGCTTCGGCCCCTTCGTGCAGCTCGGCGAAGGCGAGAAGCCCAAGCGCTCGTCCCTGCCCAAGGGCATGACGCCCTCCCAGGTCGACCTGGAGAAGGCCCTGAAGCTGCTGGCGCTGCCGCGCCAGGTGGCGACCCATCCCGAATCGGGTGAGCCGATCCTGGTGAGCATCGGCCGCTACGGGCCTTACGTTCAGCACGGCAAGGTCTATGCCAATCTCGGCCCCGGCGACGACGTGCTGGAGATCGGCGCCAACCGCGCCATCGACCTGATCGTCACCAAGGAGAGCGGCGGAGGCGGCGGACGTCGCGCGGCCGATCCGGGGCGCCCCCTGGGCGATGATCCGGAATCCGGCAAGCCGATCGTGGTGAAGGCCGGCCGCTTCGGCCCTTACGTGACCGACGGCGAGACCAACGCCACCCTGCCCCGCGCCATGGTGGCCGAGGCGGTGACGCTGGAGGAGGCAATCGAGCTTCTCAAGGCCCGGCGCGCGGCGGGGCCGTCGAAGAAAGGCGCCCGCGGACGCAAGGCTCCGGCCAAGAAGGCGGCCGCCAAGGCACCGGCAGCCAAGAAAACCGCTGCCAAGAAGGCCGCGCCTAAGAAGGCTGCTGCTAAAAAGACCGCTGCGAAAAAGGCCCCGGCCAAGAAGGCTGCCAAGGCGGGCTGAGCACGATGTCGGAGTGGCTGACCTCCCTCTCGACCGACTATGCGAACCAGATCGAGATGTCGCTGCGCCTTTGCGCAGCGACAATCGCCGGAATGGCGGTAGGCATCAACCGGGACATTCACGACAAGCCTATCGGGATGCGGACCTTAGGCCTCGTCTCGCTCGGTTCGGCCATCGTGATCCTGGCTGGGTCAGTCTACGAAGGGACCCATTTCGGGCAGGATGCGGTCAGCCGCGTGATCCAAGGCATCATGACCGGCCTCGGCTTTCTCGGCGCCGGCGCAGTGTTGAGAGCCCCGCACAAGATGGAGGTTCATGGGCTTACGACCGCGGCAACCGTCTGGATCGCCGCAGGTCTCGGCGTCGCCGCGGGACTGGGCGCCTGGTTCATCACCATCGCCGGCACGGTGGTCACGCTGCTGGTTTTGACCCTTGGGAAGTCTCTCGAGGATATGCTCACCCGGCTCTTCTCGTCAGGCGCAAAGCCGGGTGGCGACGATCAGAAGAGATAGCTGAGCCCCAGCACGGCCACGGCCGCCATGGAAAGCCAGACCAGGCTCGACCCGTAGGACCGCTGGGTCACGGGCGCGGTGTCCGGCTCCTCGAAGGCGAAGGCCTCACCCGCATTGCGCGCGGCGCGGTCAAGATGAAGCTTCTGTGCCGGTCTCAAACTCGTCCGCGTCGTCACGCCCGTCTCCCCCGTTAAGCTCATGCTTAACACTTCCAACGTGAATGAGATTTAAACAGTTCCGCATGACACCCGGAAGACATTCTTTGGATGGAAACCGCTGGTAACCTTTATGGCCTAGCCTGATTGTCGAATTTTTGGATCGTAACGACAGACCGCCCTTTTCGTTTCCGTTTTGTTCTCGTATAAAAACGGAATGAGAAATAGTGTAAAGAAGCGCGAATCATCCCCCCGGACCAAGGTCCCAATGACAGACAATGACGATCTCTTCGGAGGCGCCGGGCCCAAGCGCGCCGCGCCCGCCTCGGCCCGCACCGCCGCCGTCAAGGTGTCCCGACCGGCGCCCCCGCAAGGCACGCCGGGGGAAGCCGGCTATGACGCGTCCGCCATCGAGGTGCTGGAGGGGCTAGAGCCCGTCCGCCGCCGTCCCGGCATGTATATCGGCGGCACGGACGAGAAGGCCCTGCACCACCTCTTCGCCGAGGTGATCGACAACTCCATGGACGAGGCCGTCGCCGGGCACGCGACCTTCATCGAGGTGGAGCTGGAGGAAGGCGGCTGGCTCTCCGTGACCGACAACGGCCGCGGCATTCCGGTCGATCCGCACCCGAAGTTCCCGAAGAAGTCGGCCCTCGAGGTCATCATGACCACGCTCCACGCGGGCGGTAAGTTCGATTCGAAGGTCTATGAGACCTCCGGCGGCCTTCACGGCGTCGGCGTGTCGGTGGTGAACGCCCTTTCCGAGATCCTCGAGGTGGAAGTGGCGCGGGGCCAGCAGCTCTATCGCCAGGTCTTCTCGCGCGGCATCCCGCAGGGCAAGCTGGAAACCGTGGGGCGCGTCCTCAACCGGCGCGGCACCAAGGTGCGCTTCAAGCCCGACTGGCAGATCTTCGGCAAGGACGCCCATTTCCAGCCCCGCCGCCTGTTCAAGATGGCCCGCTCCAAGGCCTATCTCTTCGGCGGCGTCGAGATCCGCTGGAAATGCGCCCCCTCGCTGATCGAGGGCGCCGAGAACGTTCCGGCCGAGGCGACCTTCAAGTTCCCGAACGGCCTGAAGGATTACCTGCTCCACGACATCGAGGGGAAGGAACTGGTCACGGACCAGCTCTTCTCCGGCAAGATCACCAAGCCCGGCAGCCACGGCTCCCTGGAATGGGCGGTCGCCTGGATGACCAACGAGGACGGGTTCTCGATCTCATACTGCAACACCGTGCCGACCCCCGAGGGCGGCACGCACGAGAACGGCTTGCGCATCGCGCTGCTGCGTGCCCTGCGCGAGCATGCCGAGCGCGTCGGCCAGTCGAAGCGCATGGCGGCCGTGACCACCGACGACGTGATGGCCACCTGCGCGTCCATGCTGTCGGTCTTCATCCGCGAGCCGGAATTCCAGGGCCAGACCAAGGACAAGCTGGCTACGGTGGAAGCCGGCCGCATCGTCGAGAACGCGATTCGCGACACGTTCGATCACTGGCTCGCGGCGGCGCCGCAGCAGGCCAACAAGCTCCTCGACTGGGTGATCGACCGGGCGGAAGAGCGCCTGCGCCGCCGCCAGGAGAAGGAGGTCGCCCGCAAGACCGCGACCCGCAAGCTGCGCCTGCCCGGCAAGCTGGCGGATTGCTCCAATGCCGGCGCCAAGGGCTCCGAGCTCTTCATCGTTGAGGGAGACTCCGCAGGTGGCTCCGCCAAGCAGGCCCGCGACCGCGCCACTCAGGCGGTGCTTCCGTTGCGTGGAAAAATCCTGAACGTGGCCTCGGCCGGGCGGGAGAAGCTGCACCAGAACCAGCAGCTCTCGGACCTCGTCCAGGCGCTCGGCTGCGGCACGGGCTCCCATTACAAGGATTCCGACCTGCGTTACGAGAAGGTCGTCATCATGACCGACGCGGACGTGGACGGCGCCCACATCGCCTCGCTGCTCATCACCTTCTTCTACCGGCAGATGCCCCGCCTCATCGACGGGGGCCATCTCTACCTCGCGGTCCCGCCCCTCTACCGGCTGACCCAGGGGTCGAAATCAGCCTATGCTCGTGACGACGCCGACCGGGAAAGACTGATGAAGACGGTGTTCAAGGGCAGCGGCAAGGTCGAGATCGGCCGCTTCAAGGGCCTCGGCGAGATGCTTCCGGCCCAGTTGAAGGAAACCACCATGGATCCGAAGAAGCGCCTGCTCCTGAAGGTCGTGGTGGAAGCCGAGGACAAGCCGGAAGCCAGTGACGCCGTGGAGCGCCTGATGGGCAACAAGCCCGAAGCCCGCTTCGCCTTCATCCAGGAACGGGCCGCCTTCGCGGACGAGGCAGACCTGGATATCTGAGCCAAGGGTAGGGACTCGCACCCCATGTCATCACCGGGTTTGTCCCGGTGATCTCGATCCCTCAAAGCACCAAGCTTTTCCATATCGTCATGGCCGGCACACAGCCGGCCATGACGTGACGGAGCGTCGTTCCAGGCACCGCTAAAATTTTTTCAAAAAATTTCCGAAACCGGCGGAACCATCCCTGGATACGGACGTTTTATGAACTCACCGGCTCATTCTGCCCCCACGGGCCGGTACCTCAAAGGCTCCGACATCGGGGCCTTATTTTTTGGTCGCATGGCCTCGTCCCGGCATGGATCTCTTGTTCCGCCCGAGCGTCATCAAGGATGCCAAGCGGGCCGGACTAGCCGCAGCCACGCCCGCATGCGACAAGACCCTGTAAAACCGACGAGCTTCTCCCTTGGTCAAACGTTCGAAAGCCGCCCCATCCGGCACCCTGCCCTCCCGTGAGGAGGTGGTCTCCTTCATCACCCATGCCCAGGGCAAGGTCGGCAAGCGCGAGATCGCGCAGCGCTTCGGCATCAAGGGCAGCGACCGGATCTGGCTGAAGCAGATCCTCAAGGATCTGGAAATCGAGGGTGTCGTCGACCGACGGGGCAAGACGGTCCACAAGGCAGGCCAGCTGCCGCCCGTCGTCCTGGCGGACATCACGAAGAGGGATCGCGACGGGGAGCTGATCGCCGTCCCGACGGAATGGGACGAGGAGGAGCACGGCCCCATCCCGACCATCATCCTCGTGGCGCCCCGCAAGCCGCGTCCCGGCATGCCCGTGGCGGGGGTAGGCGACCGGGCCCTGCTTCGGGTCGATCCGCTCCAGCCCGGCGACATTCACCGGTATTCGGGCCGTGCGATCAAGATCATCGCCAAGAAGCAGGCGCAGGTGCTGGGCCTCTTCCGGGCCCTGCCCGAGGGCGGCGGGCGGCTCGTGCCCGTGGACAAGAAGGCCCGCGACCAGGAGCTGCAGATCAAGCCCGGCGACGAGGGCGAGGCGCAGGATGGCGACCTCATCTCAGTCTCCGTGGTGAAGCACGGCCGCTTCGGGCTGCCGACCGCCAAGGTGAAAGAGCGCCTGGGGACGATCAAGTCCGAAAAAGCCGTCAGCCTGATCGCGATCTACGCTCACAACATCCCCAGCGAGTTCCCGAAGACGGTCCTCGACGAGGCCGAGAAGGCGAAGCCCGCGACCCTGGACGGCCGGGAGGATTGGCGCGACCTTCCCCTGATCACCATCGACCCGCCGGACGCCAAGGACCACGACGACGCCGTGCATGCGGTTCCGGACGAGGATCCGAACAATGCAGGCGGCTTCATCCTCACCGTCGCGATCGCCGACGTAGCGGCCTATGTGCGCCCCGGCTCCGCGATGGACCGGGAGGCGCAGGAACGCGGCAACTCGGTCTATTTCCCCGACCGGGTGGTGCCGATGCTGCCGGAGCGGATCTCCAACGACCTGTGCTCCTTGAGGCCGCGAGAGGATCGCCCTGCCCTGGCCGTCCGCATGGTGATCGGCCCCAATGGGCAGAAGATTCGCCACAGCTTCCACCGGGTCATGATGCGCTCGGCGGAGAAGCTTTCCTACCAGCAGGCCCAGGCCGCCATCGACGGCCGGCCCGACGACGTGACGGGGCCGATCCTCGACACGGTCCTGACGCCCCTCTGGGCCGGCTACGAGCTCGTGAAGAAGGCCCGCGACGCCCGCGAGCCGCTGTCTCTCGACCTGCCCGAGCGCAAGATCGTCCTCAAGCCCGACGGCACCGTGGACCGGATCTTCGTGCCCGAGCGGCTGGAGGCGCACAAGCTCATCGAGGAGTTCATGATCCTCGCCAACGTGGCTGCGGCGGAAAGCCTGGAGAAGGCTGAGACCGACCTGATCTACCGCGTCCACGACGAGCCATCGCTCGAGAAGATGCGCGCCTTGAGCGAAGTGCTGGCCTCCATCGGCCTGAAGGTTCCGACCCAGGGGGCGCTGAGGCCGGAATTGTTCAACCGCATCCTGCGCAGCGTCGACGATACGGAGCATCAGCTCTTCATCAACGAGGTCGTGCTGCGCTCCCAGTCCCAGGCCGAATACTCGGCGGAGAACTACGGCCATTTCGGCCTCAATCTCCGCCGCTACGCCCATTTCACCTCCCCCATCCGCCGCTATGCCGATCTCATCGTGCACCGCGCCCTCATCGCCGCGCTCAAGCTCGGCAAGGACGGTCTGCCGCCGGAGACCACCCGGGCCGAGCTGATCGAGATCAGCGCCAAGATCTCGGCCGCGGAGCGCCGGGCCATGGCGGCGGAGCGTGAGACAATCGACCGCCTGATCGCGCACTTCCTTGCCGACCGGATCGGGGCCACATTCGATGGACAGATCTCCGGCGTGTCGAAGGCGGGCCTGTTCATCAAGCTGAACGAAACCGGCGCGGACGGCTTCGTCCCGGCGGCCACCATCGGGGACGATTACTACCGCTACGACGAGCGGACCCACTCCATGCGCGGCGACGATTCGGGAGAAACCTACCGGCTCGGCGACAAGGTGGAGGTGAAGCTGGTCGAGGCGGCTCCCGTCGCCGGGGCTCTGCGCTTCGAGATTCTGACCAAGGGCCACGTCACCGGAAGGAGCGGGCCGTCCAAGGGTGGCGCGAAGCGTCCGCCGCGCGGCTTCAAGGCGGGCAAGGCCCCGTCTCCGAAGGGCCGTGCTCCGACCCGCGTAAAGGTGAAGCGGCGCGACCGCGCCTGATGTTTAAGGGATTTGAGGATGTCTTTGACCATCGAGACGCCATCCGCTGTCATGACGGAAGAGGTGAAGGCCATCCCGGCCATGAAGCGCGGATTTCTGGGGCATTGCCCCGCCTGCGACAAAGGCAGGCTCTTCGGCCGGTTTCTCAAGGTCGTGGACCATTGCGAGGAGTGCGGCACGGAGTTCCACCATCACCGCGCCGACGACCTGCCGCCCTACATCGTGATCTTCCTCGTCGGCCATCTGATCGGCTACGGAATCCTCATGACCGAGACGAAACTCGAGATGCCGCTGTGGGTGCATCTGGCGCTCTGGCCGGCCCTCACGCTGGTTCTCTGCCTCGCCCTGCTCCAGCCCGTGAAAGGCGCTGTCGTGGGGCTGCAATACGCGCTAGGTATGCACGGCTTCGGGGCCGCCCGAGCCAGGAAGAATGCCGACAAGGATGATGCCCGTGACGGACACCGAGACCTTGGCGAGGATGGATCGCCTCGTTTCCTCTGAAACCAATCCCAAGCTCCCGACCCTCCGTCCCGTCGACGCCGCGACCCTCATCATCATCGACCGCAAGGGCAGGAACCCGAAGGTGCTCATGGGCCGGCGCCATGAAGGCCTGAAGTTCATGCCCGGGAAGTTCGTCTTCCCCGGCGGACGGATCGAGGCCGGCGACCGCTCCATGACGGTGACCGGTGCCCTCCACCCTCGGGCGGAGCAGGCCCTCATGGCCCGCGTGACCCGCCCCTCCGCCCAGCGCAGCCGGGCCCTGGCGCTCGCGGCGATCCGCGAAACCTTCGAGGAAACCGGGCTCCTGCTCGGGACCAAGGATTACGGCGCCCCCGACAGCGCCCCGACCGGTACCGCCTGGACGACGTTCCAGGAGCGCGGCATCTTTCCCGACCTGGAAGCGCTGCACTTCATCGGCCGGGCCGTCACGCCGCCCAAGCGCGTCCGTCGGTTCGACACCCGTTTCTTCGCCGTGGACCGCACCGCCATTGCCGAGGAAATCGAGGGCATCGTCGGGCCTGAGGCGGAACTGGTGGAACTCGCCTGGGTCAGCATCGCCCAGGCCAAGGCCCTGGACCTGCCCCCGATCACGACGGTGATTCTGGACGAGCTGGAGGCCCGGATCGCAGCCGGTTTCGGCCATCAATTGCCGGTGCCCTTCTATCATCAGCAGCGTGGCCGCTTCGTGAGGGAGCTGCTATAGCGGGTTTCCGGGCATTCCCGAGCGAAGCATCCCGGGCGGGATGACACCGGAAGCATCGAAGAAACCGCCTCCGCCCTTGACTGATCTGCGATAATCAGGCATGGGAAACCCACGATTTTCCGGCCGGGTTCGCCCGGCCTTTGCGTTTCGGCCATGCCGTGGGCCAACCGAGCGCCTGAACCGAACAAGAGGTCCCGACCATGGCCAAAGCCGCAACGATCAAAGTGAAGCTCGTCTCCACCGCCGACACGGGCTATTTCTACGTGACGAAGAAGAACTCGCGCACGATGACCGAGAAGCTGAACCTGAAGAAGTACGATCCGGTCGCGAAGAAGCACGTCGAGTTCAAGGAAGCCAAGATTAAGTAAGGTTTCCGACCGAACTGGTCGAATAAAAAACCGCCCCTCATCGGGGCGGTTTTTTATTGCTGAGAGCGTGAGGCGCCTAGTGGCGTCCTTCCATGGTGGTTTTAACGGTAAACGCCGTTGACCCTGTGGACCCGGTTCACGGAGCCCGTGGTCACCACGTCCCGGCGGACCGGGCGGACGACGCGGGTCGCATCACGATAGACGACTCGCGTCGCTACGCGCGGCTGACGGTAGACGACTCGGGTCCGGTAGACGGGTTCGCGATAGACCACGCGCGTCCGATAGGCCGGGACCGGCTGGTAGACGACCCGGGTCGCGGGGGCCGAGTAATAGCCGTAAGCGGGATAGCTGGTCGCCGGGTAGCCGTAAGCCGCGGGATAGCCATATCCGTAACCATAGCCATAAGTCGGGTAACCGTAGGCCGGATAGGAATAGGCCGGCGTGGTTGCGGCCGCGGTCAGGAGGCCGCCGAGAACGGCACCGCCGACGAGGCCCGCAGCGACCGCGCCGCCGTTATTCCATCCGCCGCCACGATAATATCCAGGATAATAGCCGCCATGCCAGCCACCACCACGCCAGTACTGAGCTTGCGCACCACCGACACTTGCCAGCGTAATCACTGCGGCACCGGCCACTAAAGCAAACTTCTTCATGATCGACCTCTTAAGAAGTGGCGAACTGAAAGCCATGAGGATCAATTCGGAACATGAAATCTGGTTCGTAGCTTGGCCGAATATTTAATCAATTTCTTGGGTTTTCATATCTAATTCTGACAATTTGTTCATACTCACGCGAGCCGAACCCCGGAAACCCTCCTGTTCCGAGGCGTGGGCCCTCCCTACCGGGCGTAGATCGGCGAGATCATCGAAGACGCTGTCGCCCGGCAGAACGATATGGCCCATCGGGACCTCCCTCCGCCGTTCGCCTGTCGATTCTCGGCAACCAGAGCTTCGGACCCAGAAGTGAAACAGGACGCTCGGTTGACGGTCGCGCCCGATAGGCGCAGCATCGGGGGAGCCATCATGGGAGGCGTCCATGTTCGAGCAGGCCGTCCAAGTGAGTGAAGCGTTCCGTCAAAGCGCACACCAGATGCAAGGATCGCTCCATATGGCCCTGAAGGGCTGTCCCCAATGCCGGACGACGCAGATGATCGCATCGCCCACCCTCGGCATGTGCGAGGAATGCGGCTCCGAACTTGTCGTCCTGCCGCACGAGTAAGGCCCACCCGAGGGCGGACTTTTCCATAGCAGGCCCCGCCGACCACCCTCTATGCTCTGCGCCGGAGAATCGCATGGCACTGCCTGGGTGGATCGAACGCATAGGCGACCGCATCGGAGCACGTTCCGCCGAATTGAAGCTGGCGCTGCGGGTCACCATCGCGGGAATGCTGGCCTACGTCGTCACGAGGATCCTGGACCTGCCCCAGGGCTACTGGGCCGTGATCACCGCCGTGGTCGTGATGCAGGCCAGCGTCGGCGCTTCGCTCAAAGCCGCCGTGGAGCGGTTCACCGGCACCCTGGCCGGGGCCATCTATGGCGGCCTCGTCGCCGCCTTCGTCCCCCACAACTCCCCTTTGAGCCTGGGAACCGCCATCGTGGTGGCCCTGTTTCCCCTGGCGCTCTTGGCTGCGATCAAGCCGGCATTCCGGGTCGCGCCCATCACTTCGCTGATCATGCTCCTGCCCCCGACCGGGCAGGCGATCGCCCCCCTCGCCTCCGCCTTCGATCGGGTGCTGGAGATCACCCTCGGCAACATCGTCGGCGTCGTCGTCTCGCTGTTCATCCTGCCGGCGCGGGCGCATGTCCTGCTGACCGATGCGGCCGCCAGGGTCGTATCGCTCAACGCGGAGCTGTTCTCCGTCTTCATCGCGGAGCTGACGGCCAGCCCTCAAGGGCGGTCGGCTCTCCAGAAGCTCCATCCCCAGATCCGTGCCGCCCTGAAGAAGGCGGAGGCGGCCGCCGAGGAAGCGACCCGGGAGCGCAAGAGTCACCTGACCGAGGCCCCCGATCCGGAGCCGCTCATCCGCACGCTCTACCGGGTGCGCCACGATCTCGTGATGATCGGCCGCGCCTCATCGAGCCCTCTGCCCGCGCCAGCGCGGGACAAGCTCGCCCCTTCGCTCATGGCCCTGCATGAGGCGACCCAAAGGCTGCTTCTGGACCTCGCGCAGGCGCTTCAGCACCGCAAGGCTCCCCCTGAGCCAGCCGCCTTCGAGGATGCATTGAACGCCTTCAGCAGCGAAGCGGAAGCGCTCAGGGCGGACACTCACATCCGGGAGCTCCCCGGCAAGACTTTCGGACAGATCTTCGCCCTCGGCTTCGCCTTCGAGCAGTTCAGGCAGGATTTAGAGGACCTACTCGAGCGGGCGCAGGAATTGGCCGGACGACCGGCCGGCGAGTCGGTGGAATGAGCACGGCCAAACTCCCGCCTCCGTGACCGCATAGATTTCTTGGGTGGATTGGATAGCGAGGACGACGCCATGCTCGATTGGAATCGACCAAGTGCAAGATCGCTTATTGCCGGCGTCATGGCCGGCCTTCTGGCAGGAGCGCCGGCACCCGCCTGGGCCTGTACCCGGCTCGTCTATCTCGGCCCGAACGACAACGTGATCACCGCTCGCTCCATGGATTGGAAAAGCGATATCGAGACCAATCTCTGGATCTTCCCGCGCGGCATGGAGCGGAGCGGCGAGGCTGGCCCCAACTCGCTGAAATGGACATCGAAATATGGAAGCCTGATCGCATCGGGCTACGACATCTCCACGACCGACGGACTGAACGAGGCGGGACTTTCGGCCAATGTTCTCTGGCTCGTTGAATCCCAGTACCCGAAATTCGACGGATCGAAGCCGGGACTGTCGATTGCCGCCTGGGCACAATACGTCCTCGACAATTTCGCGACCGTCCAAGAGGCCGTGAGCGCCCTGGAGCGGGAGCCGTTCACGATCATCACCGATTACGTGCCGGGCGAGAACCGATTGGCGACGCTGCACCTGTCGATTTCGGACGCATCGGGTGACAGCGCCATCGTCGAATATATCGACGGCAAGCAGGTGATCCATCACGACCGCAAATACCAGGTCATGACGAACTCGCCGGTTTTCGAGCAACAGCTTGCCCTCAACGCGTACTGGAAGGAGATCGGCGGCACGGTGATGCTGCCCGGGACGAACCGGTCGGCAGACCGGTTCGCAAGAGCGTCCTTCTACGTGACGACGATCCCGAAGGAAGAGAACGCCAATCTCGCCCTGGCGAGCGTCTTCAGCGTCATCCGCAATGTGTCCGTGCCCTATGGCATCACCACGCCCGACCAGCCGAACATCTCGTCCACGCGCTGGCGCACGGTCGCGGACCATCGGCGCAAACTCTAATTTCTTCGAATCCGCTTTGACGCCGAACACCTTCTGGATCGATCTCAAGACCGTCGACTTCTCGCCTGAAACAGGCCGCGTGAAGAAGCTGGACCTCGGCCCCAATCAGAACCACACGTTCTCCGGCGATGCGACGCGGGAATTCAAGGATGCGGAGCCCTTCCGATTCCTGGGAATCTGAACGCCCCGCATCCCGGCCGCGCTCACTCGTAGAGCGGCACCAGCTCCATCTCCGGCACGAGCACGAGGCCCTTGTCGGTGATGCGGATCTCCGGGATGACCGAGAGGGGGATGAGGTTGAAGCCCATATAGGGGATCTTGCAGCCGGCCTTCTCCCAGGCAGCCTTCAGGGTGCGGGTCTCCTCGGCCACTTCCGTCACGCGCTTGTCGGAGAGCAGGCCCGCGATGGGCAGCGGCACCATGGCGACGACCTTGCCCTGATCCACGACGCAGACGCCGCCCTGCGCCTCGATGATCGCATCGAGGGCGACCTGCATGTCGCCCTCGTTCGTTCCCGCCACGATCAGGTTGTGGGAATCATGGCCGACGCTGCTCGCGACCGCGCCGCTCCTCAGGCCGAAATCCTTGAGCAGGCCGTGGGCGATGCGGGCGCCGTCCGTACGGCCGTGGCGCTCGATGACCGACACGAAGGTGAGGTCGTTCCTGGACAGAAGGGTATCCCAATCCTTCTCAGGCTGGAGGTTCACCTTGTCGTGGAAGAGCACGATGCCGGGCAGCGCCACGCGGATCACGTTTGCTTCGCAGGCCTTTGCAGGCAGCTCGGGAATGAGCTTCGGACGCTTCGAGACGTGGACCGTGCGATAGGCCTCGGCAGGATAGCGGTAGCGGTTCGACAGCGCCTGATCGAGCACCGGCGTAATCCTCTTGTCCTCGACAACGAGTTCGCCGCCATACCAGGTGTTCTGCACTTCGAGTTCGTCGTTGAGCAGCACCATATCGGCCCGGCGCCCGCCGCCGAGGCCGCCGATCTCTCCTTCCATGCCGAAGCGCGTGGCCGGATGGAGAGAGCCCATGCTCCAGGCCTGTTCGCGGCTCATGCCGGCGCGGCGCGCCTCCCGTGTCACCCAATCCATGCCGAACATCATGAGGTCATCCGCATCGCGGTCGTCGGTGCAGACGCAGATGCGCTTGTGCGAGGAGCCCAGCTCCGTAATGGTCTTGATGGCTTCGGGCAGCGAGTGCCACGGAGTCGTGGGAGGGCCGCCGCGCAGGAAGATCCAGACGCCCGCGTCGAGCAGGTCGTCGGCGATGTCCCGGTCGATGGCCTCATGGGTGTCGGTGACCCCGCTTGCCGCATAAGCGGCTACGAACTCACGGCCGTAAATGTGACCCGAGACCGGCTTGCCGCGTTCCAGGGCGGCCGCGAGGATCGCATGGCTGCGCTCGTCGCCCATGGTGACCGGGACGAAGTCCATCTTCTCGCCGAGCGCCGCGGCCTCCGGCCAGCGGTCGAAGAGGGCGGCGATCTTGTCCGGCGTGAGGTCGCCGCCCGCCGTCTCCAGGTCCGGCGACGTGGCCGGCACGGTGCTCGGCACCGTCAGGAAGATGGAGAGCGGCGCATGGCGGGCATCCTCCAGCATCATCTCGATCCCGGCCGAATCCATCACGTTGCCGATCTCGTGGCTGTCGCAGAAGATCGTCGTCGTGCCGTTCAGCAGCGCCGCCTCCGCATAGGCGCAGGCCGTGACCATGCTGCTTTCGATATGGATGTGGGGATCGACGAGGCCCGGAGCGACGATGCCGCCTTTCGCGTCATAGACCCGTCCCGGCGCCCCGGCGACCTGTCGATAGGCTCCGGCGGGTTTCACCGCCGCAATGCGCCCTCCCGCGATCCAGACCTCCCGCTCGGGCGCGATGCGCTCGCTGTAGGTCGACAGCACACGGGCGCCCGTGATCACCAGATCGGCGGGGGCGCGCCCCGACGCGACATCCGCGAGGCGGCGGGTCAGGGTCCACAGGGGGGGCACGGAAAAGCGGGTCAGCGCCGTCTTGGGCGGCAGCGAAGGTGTGCGATGATCCATGGTCCCTCATCCCGTTAGGTCAGTTTGGTGCAACTTAGCAGGGCGGACCGGGAACCGCATCCCGGATCGGCTCCAAGGCGGCCCTTCCCTATGGACAAGTTCTCTTAACACCAAGCTCGGCTGAACCCGGAAGGCATGGCGATTGGGCCCGATGCGCCAAGCGGAACAGGCACCGGAAAAACAAAAGGCGCCTTGCGGCGCCTGAACGAGGAAACGAGATGGAGGAATTTGGTGGCCAGCCGGGAGCAGCGTTGAGGAGGCAACGATCTGCCCCCAGGCTGGCCGAGCCCACGAAGTCCCAGGAGATGCGGCGGACCTGAGCATCCGTAGGGCATTTCTTCCGCTTGAGAGCATCGGACCCAATACCGAATCCGTCCGGTGCTCCAATCCTTGATGAGCGCATCGTCGAGTCAGGAAAATAGGATCCAGTTTTCCTTATGATGCGCCAAGGCGGAAATTTAGGCTGAACGTATAGGAAACATGGAGCGATGCAAGCTCCTATGTGGCCAAAAAGCGGCATTTTCACAAAAAAGTTAAAGCCGAGGCTTCTCAAGGAGATGTCTTGGCCTCTTCAAGCTTCGGCCAATGCCGCGCCATGGATTTGCCCCGGTTGAAAGGACCTTCAGTCCGCTTCCAGGTAGGTTTTCACGGTCGCGATGAACTTGGAGACGGAGATCGGCTTGGACATATACGCCTCGCAGCCCCCTTCCCTGATCCGCTCCTCGTCGCCTTTCATGGCGAAAGCCGTGATGGCGATCACAGGAATCGACTTCAACTCGTCGTCGGCCTTGAGCCAGCGGGTCACCTCGAGGCCGGAGACTTCGGGCAGCTGGATGTCCATGAGGATCAGGTCCGGCTTGTGGGCACGGGCGAGCTCCATGGCCTCGATCCCGTGACTGGTCTTCAAGGTCGCATAGCCGTGGGCCTCGAGGAGGTCGTTGAAGAGCTTCATGTTGAGTTCGTTGTCCTCAACGATGAGCACAGTCTTCTTCATGGCCGTTTTCCCCGGGGCTCCGGATGTACTTCACCGGCCCAATGGTTCAATTGATGGTATAGTTAGGTCCAAACCTATTGATGAAATGCAAATTGACAGCATGAACACTCCCTTAAAAAGAGTTACCCGCGAGGAGGCCGAAAATGTCGCACTCGGGGCGTTTTCCTTCCTCACGGGCGACGAGGAGCGCCTCGGCCGCTTCATGGCGGTGTCGGGCTTGAGGCCCGACACGATCCGCTCGGCCGCGTCCTCCCCAGGGTTCTTCGCCGGAATCCTGGACTATGTCGTGTCCGACGAGCCGCTGCTGCTGGCGCTCGCCAAGGAGCTGAATACCAAGCCGGAGCACATCGTGCAGGCCCATTGGACCCTTTCGCCCTCCGAATTCGAATAATTCCGCCATCGATGAGCGAAGCGCCCTTCTGCCGTGACTGCCTGACGCTCGCCCCCAGCCCGCTGGCGGAACGATGCGCGGCCTGCGGCTCCCCTCGCCTTCTCAGGCACAAGGAGCGGGACAGCCTCTCCATCGCCCATGTGGATTGCGACGCCTTCTTCGCAGCTGTGGAAAAGCGGGACGATCCCAGCCTCGCGGACAAGCCCGTCATCATCGGCGGCGGCAAGCGCGGGGTCGTCTCTACGGCCTGCTACGTGGCGCGCACCTATGGCGTGCGCTCGGCCATGCCCATGTTCCAGGCGCTCAAGCTCTGCCCCCACGCCACGGTGATCAAGCCCAACGGGGAGAAGTACAGCAAGGCCGGGCGCGATGTGCGCCAGCTCATGCGGGAGCTGACCCCGCTGGTCGAGCCCGTGTCCATCGACGAGGCCTTTCTCGACCTGACGGGGACGGAACGGCTGCACCACGGAAGCCCCGCCCTCACCCTCGCCCGCTTCGCCCGCAAGGTGGAGACGGAGATCGGGATCAGCATCTCCGTCGGGCTTTCCTACAACAAGTTCCTGGCCAAGATCGCCTCGGACCTTCAGAAGCCGCGAGGGTTCTCCATCATCGGACGCGAGGAGGCGGCGGATTTCCTCGCCGACAAACCCGTGGGGATCATTCCGGGGATCGGCGCCTCGGCCCAGGCCAGGCTTGCCAAGGTGGGCGTGACGCAGATCGTCCATCTGCGCGATGTGCCTCTCAAGACCCTGTTCGAAGCCCTGGGCCGCGACTCGCAGCGTCTCTCCCGGCTGGCCTGGGGCGAGGACCGCCGGACGGTCAACCCGGAGCGGGAGACGAAGAGCGTCTCGGCGGAAACCACCTTCGAGACGGATCTGCGCTCCTTCGAGGATCTGGAGCCGATTCTGTGGCGGCTCTCGGAAAAGGTCTCCCGCCGCCTCAAGGCCGCCGGCCTCGCCGGGCGGAGCGTGACCCTGAAACTCAAGGACAGGGATTTCCGGCTTCTGACCCGCACCCGCTCGGGCCTGGCGCCCACCCAGCTCGCCGCGCGCCTGTTCGATCCGGCCCGGCAGCTCCTCAAAGCCTCCTGCGACGGCACGGCCTTTCGCCTGATCGGCATCGGAGCGGCCGACCTTTGCGACGCGGCCGACGCGGACAAGGGCGATCTGGCCGATCAGAGCGTCGTGCGGCAGGCCCATATGGAGGCCGCCATCGACAGGATCCGCGACAAGTTCGGCGTGAACGCAGTCCAGAAGGGAATCGTGCTGCGCAAGAGCTGAATCAGCGCTGACAGGCGCTCGGTGCCTGCACGTCCAGGCTCTTCAGGTCGCCCTTCAGGGCGAAATCGCCGTAATCGAGTTTCAGGTTGCGGCTGACCCCGTTTTCGTAGAGCTCGAACGAGATCGTGTAGACCGGCCCCCGGTCGCCCTTGCCCTCCTCGAAGTAGCTGATGGTCACGGGCCAGCGTGCGACGGAGGCGAGCTTTTCGCCCTGGGCAACGTCCTCGAGAGATGCCGTGGCGGCGCCTGCCTCGATCTTGCGGCCGATCAGGCCCAGCGTGTCGTAAACCTTGTCGCCCTTGTTCGAGCCGTCATAGACCTTCACGGACAGGGTGCTGTCCCCGCGCCGCCCGGCCTCGATCAGGCGCTTGAGGTGCTCGGTCGGGAACACCGTCTCGCCCTTCGCCTGGAAGGCCTTTTTCTTCGGCTGCTTGAGATCGACGTTGAGGCTGCCCTGGGGCGTGAGCTTGGCGTCGCCGTCCACTTCGCCGTCCTTGATCATGCCCTGGCGGAACGAGGTGGACTTGAAATGCATCGAACGGCCATCGCCGGTCTCGTAGGTCGCCGTCTGGATGTCGACGGTGTTCGAGCCGGTCTCGCTGCTGTTGAGGATGGTGACCTGCCGGTACTTGAGGGTGTAGCCGTCGCAGGCATCGCCGCCGAATTCCATGGCGATGCGCCCCCTGGCATTCTCGACGCCATTGGAGCCACCGGCCCGCAGAAGGGTGAGGTCATAGACGGCTCTATGAGGCACCAGCTGGACCGGCGGTTTCGCCGTTTCTGCAGAAGCCGTCGCCAGCAAGGCGATGGACAGACCCGAGGCTACAACGAGGAACCGCATATCTACTCCCGATCCAATGGCAGCCAAGATAGGATCCTCTTGCGGACAGGGCAATGTTCCCGCTTGCGTCCTTACGGCTCATCCGCCACTACTCCGTCCGGATGATGTCACGGAACGAGGCTTCCATGAGCGCAATCGACAAGAAACTTCAGGATTTGGGTATCACTCTCCCGACACCGGCCGCGCCGGTCGCGAATTATGTCCCGTTCGTTCGGACCGGGAATTTGATCGTCATTTCCGGGCAGCTCTGCCTCGGCCTCGACGGCAAGATCGCCGACGGTCACAAGGGCAAGCTCGGAGCGGAAATCTCCTCCGAGACCGGCCAGGAGGCGGCTCGCCTGTGCGCCATCAACCTGCTCGCCCAGCTCAAGGCCGCGGTCGGTGATCTCGACAAGGTCACGCGCTGCGTCCGCCTCGGCGGCTTCATCAATGCGGTGCCGAGCTTCGCGGCCCTTGCCCCCGTCATGAACGGCGCCTCCGACCTGATGGTCGAGGTCCTGGGCGACGCGGGCCGCCATGCCCGCTCCACCATCGGCGTCGCGGAACTGCCCCTCGATGCCTGCGTCGAAGTCGAAGGAATGTTCGAAGTCCAATGAGCACCCCGAGCTGGCTCGTCGCGAAGCCCATCGCCCATCGCGGCCTCCACAACAAAGCCAACGGCATCATCGAGAACACGATCTCGGCCGCGGAGGCCGCCATCGCGCGCGGCTTCCCCATCGAGCTCGACGTCCAGCTGACCGCCGACAACGAGGCCGTCGTCTTCCACGATTTCGAGCTCGACCGCCTCACGGGCGAGACCGGGCTTGTGGCTGAGCGCAACCTCTCGGCGCTGACCCGCATCGATATCTCCGGCACCATGGGCGGGGACAAGATTCCGTCGTTCAAGGGTTATCTCGGCACGATCGCCGGCCGTACGCCGCTGGTCATCGAGATCAAGAGCAAGTTCAACGGCGACATGCGGCTCACCAAGCGGGTCATCGAGATCCTGGCGGATTACAGCGGCCCCTTCGTCGTGAAGTCCTTCGACCCGGATATCGTGGCCTATCTTCGCGAGAACACGCCGACCATCACCCGCGGCTTCATCGGGGAGCTGGAATATGCCTCCAAGTCGGACAGCTTCCTGTCCCCCGAGCAGAAGCACCGGATGGCCAACCTGCTGCATTTCTCCGAGACGCAGCCGCACTTCCTGTCCTGGCGCGTGAAGGACATCCCCTGCGCGTCGACCCATCTGAGCCGGATCCTGGGCCACCTGCCCGTCATGACCTGGACCGTGCGCAACCCGGAAGACCGCGCCCGCGCGGAGAAGCACGCCGACCAGATGGTCTTCGAGGGCTTCATCCCCTGACGCTTTGCCGCAATGGTTGCAAGGATCCCGCCAAGCGCTTAGCTCTTAGTTCGCAAAGGCGAGATCCTTCCACGCGGTGACGATCCAGGTCAAAATTGCCCAAGGTCTCGGTGCGGTCGCCGCCGCCGACTGGGACGCTTGTGCCATCGGGATGCGCTCGGGCGACGACGACCCGTTCAACCCGTTCGTATCCCATGCCTTCCTGTCCACCCTGGAGGATTCCGGCTGCGTGGGGGCAAAGACCGGCTGGGCCCCCCTTCATGTCCTGTTCGAGGATGAGGCCGGAAAAATTCTCGGCGCGGCGCCCTGCTATCTCAAGTCCCATTCCATGGGCGAGTATGTGTTCGATCATTCCTGGGCTGACGCCTATACCCGGGCGGGAGGGCACTATTACCCTAAACTCCAGGTCGCGGTGCCGTTCACGCCGGTGACGGGGCCCCGCCTCCTGGTGCCGGACGGCCCTCGGGCGGCGGAGATCCGCTCCTATCTGATCGCGGGACTGCGCGCCCTGCGGGATCAGACGAACGCCTCCTCCATCCACGCGACCTTCCTGCAGGAGACGGACCTCGAGGCGCTGACCTCGGAACGGTTCCTGCGCCGGGACGACCAGCAGTTCCACTGGTTCAACGACCATTACGGCAGCTTCGACGATTTCCTGGCGGCTTTGGCCTCCCGCAAGCGAAAGGCCATCCGGCGCGAGCGGCGCGATGCCCTCTCGAACGGCATCTCCATCGAATGGGTGACGGGCCGCGAGATCACGGAGGCCCATTGGGACGCCTTCTTCGCGTTCTACATGGACACGGGCTCGCGCAAATGGGGACGCCCCTATCTCAACCGCCGCTTCTTCTCCCTCGTGGGCGAGCGGATGGCCGACCGGATCCTGCTCGTCATGGCCAAGCGGAACGGGCGCTATATCGCCGGGGCGATCAACTTCATCGGCGACAAGCGCCTCTACGGCCGCAACTGGGGCTGCATCGAGGATCACCCCTTCCTGCATTTCGAGGTCTGCTACTATCAGGCGATCGAGTTCGCCATTGCTCGCGGCCTCGCACGGGTCGAAGCCGGAGCCCAGGGAGAGCACAAGCTCGCCCGGGGCTATAGACCCGTCATTACCTCATCGGCGCACGACATCGCCGATCCGTCCCTGCGGCGGGCGGTTCAGGACTACCTGGAGCAGGAACGCCTCTATGTCTCCGAGGCCGCCGGAGAGCTGTCGGAAGCCACCCCGTTCCGGCATCGCGACGAAGACTGAGATCAGGGCGCAGTTCGCCGCGTCGACTGGACGTAGGCGGTAAAACCCGCGAGATACTGGCGCAGCTGCTCCTCGATCTTCTGATCCGCGAAACTGCCGTCCTGGTTGAAGACCGTCTGTGCGCGCGACACCATCAGGCGGCCGCCGGCCCAGAAATCGGTCCTGAGCGTCCGCAGAACCGGAAGCCACGCATTCTGTGACAGGATCGTCCCGAACCCACTCGGCGAGGCTCCGATGACGGCCACAGGTTTGCCGCCGAAAACGCGTTTGATGTCCGAGTCCGGCCGAGAGAGCCAATCGATGGCGTTCTTGAACACGCCAGGAATCGAATTGTTGTATTCCGGAGTTACGAGAAGCAGGCCGTCCGCAGCCGCAACGGCGTCCTTCAACTCCATGACCCGCTGGGGAATACCCTCGTTGACCTCGACATCCGCATCGTAAAGTGGGATCCCCCGTATCGTTTCGACAACGAGTTCCGCATTCTCGGGCATCAGCCCCGCCGCGTTCCGCAGCAGCGCGGCGTTGTAGGAGGCTTGGCGGAGGCTTCCCGAGATACCAATCAGCTTCGTCACATCGTCCTCATCGCTTGCTGGGAACCCAAACCATGGATGCAGATCTTGGCTTCAGCATCACTCAACAAGGCTATCGGTTCGCACCAAAGCAAGTCAAACACGACAGCGTGTCAATTTACCGTTTGAATGCCGCTTCACCACATCTAAAGCCAAGCTCTGGAAAAAGCGGGACGGCGTTTCATATGTAGACTGTGGACCTCACAGCCGCCTGGCGAACTTTCTATCGTCCATGAACATTGTATTTGTCTGCGTGTTAGCGAGCCCACTTGATGCAGGAGCGTATGAAACCTGGACCTGACTTCCTTGCACACGGAGGGTCCATGGGTGAGCGCATTCGCCATCACGATTGGGCATCCACACCTGTCGGCCGAATCGAGACATGGCCGCATTCCCTGCGGACCGCCGTGAGCATCATGCTCCATTCCAAGTTCCCGACCTACATGCTGTGGGGACAGGAGCTGACGAGCTTCTACAACGATGCCTATGCGCCGGTCTTAGGCTCGAAACCTGACGCCTTGGGACGACCCTTCCGCGAAGTATGGGCGGAAGCCTGGGACACGGTCGGCCCGATTGCCGAACGGGCGTTCCTCGGACAAGCCAGCTACTTCGAGGACCTGCCCATTATCCTCAAGCGCAACGGTTATCCGGAACAAACTTGGTGGACGTTCTCCTATAGCCCCATTCATGACGAGACCGGTGGTGTCGGCGGGATCCTCTGCATCGTTCATGACACGACCGCAAAGGTTCTCAGCGAGCGTCGCCTTGAGTTTCTCGTGCGCCTGAGCGACCGCCTGCGCGGCTTGAACGAGCCTATCGACGTGATCGCGGCGGCACAGGAAATGCTCGGCCAGCATCTCGGTGCGAGCCGCGTCGGCTATGGTGAGGTCGAGGCAACGGCCCGCTACTTCACGACGGAGCACAACTGGACGGACGGCTCGGTTGCCCATCGGACGGGAACCCACGACCTCGCGGCGTTCGGCCCGGAGATCCACGGCGCTCTTAAGCGTGGCGAAACGCTTGTGGTCAATGATGCCGCTGCCGATCCGCGCACCAACTCGCCCGATCACCTTAGCGCCTTTGCGTATCTCGAACTCCGCGCCGTCATCACGGTCAGCCTGATCAAGCGCGGACGCATGGTCGCCGCCCTCTACGTTCATGACAAGGAGCCTCGCCTCTGGAGTTCGGGTGAGATCAAGCTCATCGAGGATGTCGCCGAGCGGACCTGGGATGCGGTCGAGCGCCTTCGATCGGAGGCGGCCCTGCGCAAAAGCGAGGAACGGCTCCAGCTCGCGCTGACCGCAGCGAGCGTCGTGGGGACCTGGGACTGGGATATTCAATCCGATCTCGTCTATGCGGACGAGCGCTTCGCCTCCCTCTACGGTGTCGAAACCGAGGCCGCTGCGGCGGGTGCTCCCATCGCAGACTTCGTCAGCGGCATTCACCCGGACGACCGGAGCCGGATAGAGGAACAGATCCAGCAGACCTTGGAAACAGGCGAGACCCTGGCTGCCGAGTACCGCACGATCGACAAGAGCGGGCGGATCCACTGGGTGTTCGCCCAGGGGCGTTGCTACAGAGCCGCCGGCCAGCCCGTGAGATTTCCAGGCATCTCCGTCGACATCACCGAGAGGAAGAAGGCCGAGGAGCACCGTGAGCTTCTGATCAATGAACTGAACCATCGGGTCAAGAACACCCTGGCGACCGTTCAATCCATCGCATCCCAAACCCTTCGCAACGCAGACAATCCGGAAGCGGCCCGCGCCTCGATGGAGGCGCGGCTGCTCGCCCTGTCCCGAGCCCACGACGTGCTGACGCGGGAAAACTGGGAAGGAGCCGGCCTGATCGAGATCGTCAGGGGAGCCATGGCTCCTTATCGCCACGAGCGCGAGAACCGACTTCATCTGGAAGGGCCGGATGTCCGCCTGACACCGCGCATGGCGCTCGCGATCGCAATGGCCCTGCAGGAACTTGCCACCAATGCCGTGAAATATGGGGCTCTGTCGAACACGTCCGGTGAGGTCCAGGTCGCCTGGTTCGTCAAGCAGACAGGTGAGAAGCGCCTGCATCTCACATGGTCCGAAAGTGGCGGGCCGGTGGTCGAGCCCCCTCGACGGCGCGGCTTCGGCACTCGGTTGATCGAGCGAAGCCTCGCACAGGATTTGAACGGCGAAGTGCACATCACGTTCGCCCCGTCAGGGGTCATCTGCACCGTGGATGCGCCGATCGTGCAGGCCTGAGATCGTCAGTCGATGAAATCGACCGGCGTCCCCTTCTCGACCATCTTGGACAAGGCTTCGACGTCCCAGTTCGTCAGCCTCACGCAACCGTGTGAGTAGGCTTTTCCGACCTTCTCAGGTTCGGGCGTCCCGTGGATGCCGTAGGACTCGATGGATAGATCGATCCATGTGCTTCCGACAGGATTGTTCGGTCCAGGCTTGATCTCGAACTTCTCCTTGGTCTTGACGCCCTTGAAGGCATAGTCCGGATTGTATGTGTAGTTCGGGTTCGGAGCCACGGCGCGAACCGTGTACGATCCGCTGGGCGCCGGCTTCTCCTCGCTGCCGATGGACGCCGGATAGGTCGCGACGACGGAGCCGTCCTTGTTCAGAACGCGCAGGATGTGCTCGTTCTTCACGACCTCGATCTTCGAGGCCTTCTCCACTTTCTCCGGCTCCGACTGTTTCGTCCGGACATTGGCGACGAGGATGGACGTCCCGGCCTTGTCGAAGGATTTGCCGGGATTCAGGGTCTTGATCAGATCCATGTCCATGTGAAACTTCTCGGCCAGGAGTTCCTCCGCGCTGGAATAGCCGAGATGGTCGAGCTTGGCTTGGTCCTCCATCTTTTCCGGAATGGCAACGAAGGGGCCTTTCACGTCCTCAGCCTTGATCGTGTACTCGATCAGGGTGGGCTCGGACGAAGTCTCGTTGAGCTTGGCCCAGGATTCCTCATCGAGTTTCCCGTCGGCTTTGAGATCGTGCGCAGCATCGAAGGCCTTGATCGCATTGCGAAGGTTCTCGCCATTATGCCCATCGATGACGCCGGGCGAGAATCGGGCCCGGTCGAGCAGAACCTGTATCTTGACGAGAGCCGGATCGATCTCCTTGCCCTTGCCTGTCTCGGCCGACCACTCGGCCTTGTTCACGGCGTCCAGGTTCAACGCCTGAGGTGCGGCGGAAGCCGAACCCAACAGGCACATGATTCCAAGGGCAGCATACGCAACGCATCTCATGGCGAACTCCACCGGAAAAGGTCGTGCACAGAAAAGGCGCTGGCCGGGGTCTCTGTTCCCGTGGATCTATTGGCAGATCCGGTAATCGCCCTTGCGCTGGCGCAGATCGAGATGAAGGTGATTGCCGTGATCCGAATCCGAGCCCGGTCCGAGCACCGTATTGAAGATCGGACAGGCGGCTTTCCGGATCGCCGCCTGGAACGACGCCTCCGGCGAATTCTCCTCATGGCTTCCGACCGTCAGCGCAGGCCGTTTGGCGAATTCGAAGCCCATGACGTCGAGGCCGTTGCCGAAGGCATGTTCGCTCAGCTTCGCGCCATTCCGCTGATCCCGGCATTGATAGGAGGTGCCGATGAGAAGCTTCGTCGGCGCGCTCTGGAACTGACGCTCGGCCTCGGGCGCGACCGCGTCGCTCATCCAACGGGTGATGCTCTCGGCCACGGGGCATCCCATGAGCGAGGCCGGCACGACCGTGACCCCATTGGGCAGCGCGGAGACCAGAACCGGGTTTTCGATGCTGCAACTGTTCTCCTTCACGGGCGGGCGTTTTTCGAAATGGAGCCCGAGCTGGGTGAGGCGCTGGAGGCAGGCATCGCCGGTTTCGCTTCCGGTTTCGGCCTTTTGTTCGGAAGAGGCGCCCTCCTCCGGCGCATTTTCGGCGCTAGGCTCCGGCGCGGCGGGACGATCCGGCCTCGGCGGGGGCAATGGCATTGGCTCGACCGGGCTGTCGGGCCTGGGCGGAGGCAGCGGCGGTGCCGGATCCTGGGCCCAAACGACAGACGCGAGCACCAATCCTCCCATGATGCTCACAATCCGAACCAGCGCACGGCGACCGCGACCCATGCCGCCTCCTACTCTCAAGCTACCTCTTCCTATAACCCCCATGCGCCAAGGTTGAGTTCCATCTGAGTCTTCATGGCTCCTTGCTCTCCCGCCGAGACGCTCCACAATTGAAGGATCAGAGGAGGGCCGTCATGAGGGCGTTTCCAGTGACGGATATCGATTCCGCTACGAGCTTGTCGCTCGTTTCGACCTTGAACGGGGACCATGGCAGCCCCTGCACGAAGCGCGTTGCGGAGCTGGTGGAACGCATTGCCAAGCTACGCGCGGAGCTTGGCGAAGCCGAAACGGCTTTGGAGATCGAGAAGGCTCGAATGCCGGTGCCGGGCGACTTCGTCCGCTGTCCGCTCACCCGCTTCTTCGGACAGGTCACCAAGGTGACTCCCCGATCCAACGGCAGGCCATGGGTGGAGATCGTCCCCTATCTCGGCCCGAATCTTCCCGGCCACTCGTCCATGGACCTGTTCGACAGCTGGGAACTGATCGATGCGCCGGTGGATGACAATTCCGAGAAGGGTGCAGAGGGCTCCATGAGGCTCCCCAAGATCGCGCCCTTCATGCCCATCGCCGGCGTCCTGCTCGCCGCCCCCTCGGACGAGGTCGAGGTGGAAGAAGCGCTCAAGCGGCTTTGGGCGCCGTCGGACCGGGCTACCTCGTAGCGTCGTACCTGCAGAGCGTTGCCTGCAACAATTCCAAGTATGTGGCGTTGGCCCTGCGGTTTCGCCGCCCGCGAAGCCTGTCTGCGTGGCACCCGGGAGGCCTTGAGACGGCATGCGCCTCTCCTCGCCTGCCACCGCATCGGAAGCGCACGAACAAGGGATGACAGCAATGGCAGACGATGGGCAGAGTGTACGCCTTCAGGTCGCGAATGCCCGGCCGGACGATTCGGGCCGGGGCCTCGCACGCATGAGCCGGCAGTCGCTTGCCGAAATCGGCATCCAGGAAGGTCAAGCCGTCGAAATCGTCGGCAAGCGTCACACTACGGCCATCGCCGTCACACCCTATCCTGAAGACGAAGGCCTGAACATCATTCGTCTCGACGGCCTGCAGCGTGTCAATGCAGGCGTAGGCAGCGGCGACCACGTGGAGGTGAAGCGCGCGGACGTGCGGCCGGCGACCCGCGTCGTGCTCGCGCCGGCCCAGAAAGGGCTGCGCCTCCAGGGCTCGGGCGATGCCCTGAAGCGGACCTTCTACCAGCGTCCCTTGACGGCGGGCGACGTGATTTCCACCTCGGTCTATTCGCAGCGTTCGTCGGGCCAGCGGCTGCCGGAGGAGATGCGAGGCTTTCTCAACATCCCGGCCTATGGCCTGCAGGAGATCCGCCTCGTCGTCGTCTCGACCCAGCCGCGCGGCATCGTGCATGTGACGGCCGAGACCGAAATCGAACTTCGACCGCAATTCGAGGAGCCGCGGGAGGCGCGCCGCGCCGACGTGACCTATGACGATATCGGCGGCCTCGGCAGCACGGTCGATCAGGTCCGCGAGATGGTGGAACTGCCGCTTCGCCACCCAGAGCTCTTTCAGCGCCTCGGCATCGATCCGCCGAAAGGCGTCCTGCTCTACGGGCCTCCCGGTACCGGCAAGACCAGGCTGGCGCGGGCCGTCGCCAACGAGACGGAGGCGCAGTTCTTCCACATTGCCGGCCCCGAGATCATGGGCAGTCATTACGGCGAGTCGGAGCAGAGGCTTCGGCAGGTCTTCCAGGAAGCGCAGCAGAACGCCCCCGCCATCATCTTCATCGACGAGATCGACAGCATCGCGCCCAAGCGCGAAGAGGTTACGGGCGAGGTCGAGCGGCGGATCGTCGCCCAGCTGCTCACCCTCATGGACGGCCTGGAGCCCCGCCAGAATATCGTGGTGATCGGCGCAACCAACCGGCGCGAGGCCATCGACGAGGCTCTTCGCCGTCCGGGCCGCTTCGACCGCGAGATCGTCATCGGCGTGCCTGACGAGTCCGGACGCCGGGAGATCCTCGGCATCCACACCCGCGGCATGCCCCTGGCCGAGGACGTCGACCTGGAGGACATCGCCCGCACGACCTACGGATTCGTCGGAGCCGATCTGGCCGCGCTGGCTCGGGAAGCCGCCATGGATTCCCTGCGGCGCATCCTGCCCGGCATCAACCTGAGGGATGGGATCCCGTCCAACGTGCTCGAGAGCCTGCAAGTCACCCGGCAGGATTTCATGAACGCCATGAAGCGCGTCCAGCCTTCGGCCCTGCGCGAGATCATGATCCAGGTGCCCAACGTGACCTGGGACGATATCGGTGGCGTCGAAGAGGCTCGCACCCGGCTGCGCGAGGGTGTGGAACTGCCGCTCAAGAGTCCGGAATCCTTCCGCCGCCTCGGCATCCGCCCGGCCAAGGGCTTCCTGCTGTTCGGCCCTCCAGGCACCGGCAAGACTCTCCTGGCGAAGGCCGTCGCCCGGGAAGCCCAGGCCAATTTCGTGGCGACTAAATCCTCCGACCTTCTCTCGAAATGGTACGGCGAATCCGAGCAGCAGGTGTCGCGCCTCTTCGCCCGGGCCCGTCAGGTCGCCCCGACCGTGATCTTCATCGACGAGATCGACTCCCTTGCTCCCGTTCGTGGCGGCGGGCTGGGCGAGCCCGCCGTGACGGAGCGGGTCGTCAACACGATCCTGGCGGAAATGGACGGCCTCGAGGAGTTGCAGGGCGTCGTCGTCATGGCGGCCACGAACCGGCCGAACCTCATCGACCCTGCCCTGCTCCGTCCGGGCCGTTTCGACGAGCTGATCTACGTGCCGGTTCCCGACGCGCAGGGGCGCCGCCATATCCTGGGCATACACACCAAGACGATGCCGCTCGGCCCGGACGTGGATCTCGACGCCATCGCCGAACGGACGAGCCGCTTCACCGGGGCGGACCTCGAGGATCTCACCCGCCGCGCGGGGCTTCTCGCCTTGAGGGAATCGCTCCAGGCGGAGCATGTGACCATGGCCCATTTCGAACAGGCCCTGCGCGAGACCCGCCCGTCCGTGACTCCCGAGATGGAACGGGAATACGAGGACATGCTTCGGACCCTCAAGCAGGAAGGTCCGCAGCGTCAGTCCATCGGATTCCTCCCGCTGAGGCAGGCGGCCGAATAAGCCCGCATCGCGACAACGGAAAACCCCCATGGCACGCCATGAGGGTTTTTCTTTGATGGACGCATACGGAAAAGCGCGGGCGTTTCAGCCCGCGCCTTTCATGAGTGAATGCGTAGTTAGTAGCCGCAGGACACAGGAATGCGGGTATCGCGGGTGTTCGGGTCCAGAACAGTACGGCAGGGAACACCGTTCACCGTGCGGATCTCATGCGGAGCCGCATAGGGATCGGGCGAAGCCATCGGCATCGGGGCTGCCATCATGGGTCCGACCGGTGCGGGAACAATGCTGCCCGTGGTCACGACATCGCCACCCATCGGGGCCACGACGCCGCTCACCTGACCGGCACAGGCAATCGGAATGCGCGTATCGCGCGTGTTCGGATCGAGGACCGTGCGGCAGGGAACGCCGTTGATCATGCGGATCTCATGCGGAGCGGCCTCCGGGAAGAGCGAGCCGGGCGTTCCGGAAATCGCCGGGGAGGACTGCGCCAGAGCAGCACCCATGCCGCCAAGAACCATAAATCCAGCGCCAGCGAAAATCGCGAGCTTCTTCATCAGTGTCTCCAGTGCTTTCGTTGAGGGTGGCTGTTCGCCATGTAAGACAGAGACTAAACGCGCACAGAGCAGATCGTTTCCAAAGCTAATTCCACCACACAGAGTTGTGATTGTCGCACTTGAATAAGGCACAGCTTCGATAAAGCTACGCTATGAATCTACTAGTTGCGTCGATTTATGATGTTTTACTGGCCAATCCCGACATTATCACCATGTTAATCTTCATCACCTCAAGCAGCGCCTGACACCTGATGCCATCCTGGATGCTCCGAAGCGGCAAGTGTCGTTGAGGGTGCATGGCCGTTACCCGAGAGCCCGTGGGTTCCTGGTCGCAAGCCAAAGCCCGGCCGCGACACCGGCAAGTCCCAGCAAAACGCCAGCCGTCAAGGGCTCGCCGAGAAACCAGATACCGAGCAATGCCGCCGTGATCGGGCTCAGTGAGAGGAACACCGTGACTCGGGTCGGAGTGGTGTTCTTGAGCGCCCAAAGCCAGAGCACGTAACCGATCCCGCTCGACAGGCCGATGAACAGAACAGCGATCCAGCCTGATGGACCTAGACGCGGTTCTTCGGTGAAGAGCCCTTCCACACCGGCGGGTGCTGCCAGGAACATGACCGAGGCCAGCATGGCCCAGGCCCCGACGGGCAGAGTCGGATAGCGGGCGAGATAGGGGCGGTAGAGCACCGAGCATATGGCGCCGCACAGGGCAGCGGCGAGCACCAGCAGGGCTCCGATCCATTCCTCGATTGCGCTTTGCACGATCAGCCGCTCGCCCAACGCCATCCCGACGCCGACGATCGTCAGGACGACGCCTGCGACTTTCGCACGGCTGAGATCTTCCCGGCCTAGAAACGCCGCGATGATCAT
Source organism: Microvirga mediterraneensis (assembly GCF_013520865.1). NCBI lineage: Bacteria > Pseudomonadati > Pseudomonadota > Alphaproteobacteria > Hyphomicrobiales > Methylobacteriaceae > Microvirga > Microvirga mediterraneensis. The sequence goes on along the minus strand of NZ_JACDXJ010000001.1, from coordinate 2,860,612 downwards.
GGTCATCAGCGGAAAGGTCGCGAACAAGAGAGCTGCCCGGGTGGACGAGATGAACCGGAGTCCGAGGTTCAAGAGCGCAATCAAAATACCGAACTGCACGATGCCGAGGCCCAAGACGACCATGAGGTCGCGGATGGCGAACCGAACCCGCGCGCTCATCAGCAAGGGCGGGACGAGGCAGAGAACAGCGATGGCGTAGCGTAGGAAAGCCAGCGATGCCGGGCCGATATCCTGGACCACGAAGCGCGTCGCGACCATGGCGGCGCCGACCTGGACGCCCGTCGCGGCGGCCGCCGCAAGGGCAAGCCTCTCCTGCCGTCTCACAGGTCGAGATCCCAGGTCTGCCCGACGAGGTCCTTCCCGAAGGAATGATGCGCCTCTTCCTTCACCAGCCTGAAGCCCGCCGCTCGATAGATGCCGCACGCCGCAACGAGCACATCGTTGGTCCACAGGGTCAGCGTCCTATAGCCCTTCTCCCTGGCGAAGCCGATGCATTCGTCGACCAGACGGCGTCCGAGGCCGAGCCCCCTCGCGGAAGGCTCCACATAGAGCAGCCGGAGCTTCGCGACCTCATCGGACGAGCGCACGAGAAAGACGCTGCCGATGATCTCTCCATGGCGTTCGGCAATCCAGCAGCGCTCCCATCGCGGGTCGAAATTCCTGACGAAGGAAGCGGCGATCTCCGCTACCAACGCCTCGAAGCTTTCATCCCAACCGTATTCCTGGGCGTAGAGAAGCCCCTGCCGGTACGCGATCCACCCGATATCCCCGATCCGGTGCGGACGCAGATTGTAGGAAGGATCGGATGTCGCCCCATTCCCGACCAGACGCTCGACCGTGGCCATGGACTGAACGAGCCGCTCCCGATCGCCGGGCAAGAGTTCCGACAGCATGGCAGCCACCTGGGTCGCGGATGCCTGGTTCAGCGGCGCGAATGCGGCGATGCCCTCCTCCGTCAGGGACAGAAGAAGCTGGCGCCGGTCGTCCTGAGAAGGAGTGCGCCGGAGCAGGCCCTTAGCGTCGAACCTTTTGAGCAGACGGCTGAGATAGCCGGCATCGAGCCCGAGGTCCCGTCCCAGGTCGGCGGCCGTTACCGGATGGCGATGGGCCAGCTCGTAGAGCACCCGCGCTTCCGTGAGCGAGAATGCGCTTTCCAGCAGCCCCTCGTTCAAAAGACCGATATGACGCGTGTAGAAGCGGTTGAAGCTCCTCACCTTCTCGATCTGCTCGTTCGTCGGCACATTCGGCATGTGAGACATGACCGCCTCCCTGCCGAGGAGAATCCTGCAGATGATTGACTGAGTCAACTATTTTGACGACTGGGAAGCTTGGCCTCAGAGCCGAACTCTATGTCATCACAGTCCTTATTCCGATGATCCCGGTTAATTGAACCGTCGTGCCTCACCGAAGTGAGACAGCCGCCACAAGGCCGGCTATGACATGGTGGGTATCCTACCCCTCACGCCGCCGCGTCGATTGACAGACGCCCCTCATGGATCGCGTGGCAGGCCACGCCTCCGACCAGAGGCGGGATCTCTGCCCGGCAGCGGTCGTTGGCGAAGGGACAGCGCGGATTGAAGGTGCAGCCGCTCGGCGGATTGATCGGGTTCGGGATCTCGCCCTGAACGGGGATGCGCTGGCGTCCCGTCATGCCCACGTCCGGCACCGCATCCAGCAGCATGCGGGTATAGGGATGCTTCGGATGGGCGAAAAGTTCTCGGCCGTTGGAGATCTCGACGATGCGCCCGAGATACATCACGCCGATGCGGCTCGCCATATGGCGCACCACGGCGAGGTTGTGGCTGATGAACAGGTAGGTCAGCCCCAGGCGATCCTGCAGGTCGCGCATGAGGTTCAGGATCTGTGCCTGGACGGACACGTCCAAGGCGGAAGTCGGCTCGTCGCAGACGATGAACTCCGCATTGGACGCGAGCGCGCGCGCGATCGCGATGCGCTGGCGCTGGCCTCCGGAGAATTCATGCGGATATTTCCGACCGTCCGCCGGATGCAATCCCACCAGCGATAGGAGCTCGCCCACCCGGTCGGCGATGTCTTTCTCGCTACCGATCAGATTGAAGGCGCGGATCGGCTCGGCGACGATGCGGTCGACCTGCCAGCGGGGATTGAGGCTGGCATAGGGATCCTGGAAGATCATCTGGATGCGCCGTCGCAGGCGCTGGCGCTCGGTGGAAGCGGCCCTGCTCGACATGGACACGCCGTCGATCATCACCTCCCCGCTCGTGGGCGGCAGGAGGCCGACGACCATACGGGCCACCGTCGACTTGCCAGACCCGGACTCGCCGACGAGGGCAAAGGTCTCGCCCTTGGCGATGCTGAAGGAGACACCGTCGACCGCCTTCAGGTACTGCTTCTCACCACCCTCGAGGACCCGGTTGAGCCAGGGCCTGGAGACGTCGAACACGCGGCGCAGGTTTTTGACTTCGACGTAAGAGTTCTCGGTCACGCGACGGCCTCCGAGCGGACGGAAGATTGATCGTAGAGATGGCAGGCGACGCGATGCTCGCTGTGCTGGACGGGCTCGGGCCGTTCGACCCGACAGCGGTCGAACACATAAGGGCAGCGCGGATTGAAGGCGCATCCGGGCGGAATGGCCGAAAGGCGCGGCATGGAGCCGGGAATCTGCACGAGGCGATCCGTATCGTTCTCGAGAGACGGGATCGCGCCCATCAGCCCCTTGGCATAAGGATGGAGCGGGCTCTGCACGACTTCGCGCACGGGCCCGATCTCCGCGATGCGGCCCGCATACATGACGGCGACCCGGTCGGCCGTTTCGGCGATCACGCCCATGTCGTGCGTGACCAGCATGATGGCCGTGCCGTGCTCGCGCCCGAGCCGCTTCAGCAACGCGATAATCTGCGCCTGAACCGACACATCGAGGGCGGTCGTCGGTTCGTCGGCGATGATGAGCTCCGGCTCGGCACACAGGGCGAGCGCGATGACGACGCGCTGGCGCATGCCGCCCGAGAACTCGTGCGGGTAGCTGTCGATCCGCTTGTCCGGCGCCGGAATGCCGACCTCGGCCAGAAGGTCGATGGCGCGTTTTCGCGCAGCCGAGGCCGAGAGATTCGTATGTGTGCGGATGGTCTCGACGAGTTGCTCGCTGACCCGGTAGAGGGGGTTCAGGCTGGTGAGCGGGTCCTGGAAGATCATGCCGATGCGCTTGCCGCGCACCTTGCGCATCTCTTCCGGCGGCAGATTGTCGATGCGAAGCCCCGACAGGAGAACCTCGCCGCCGGCGATCTGTCCGGGCGGATCGATGAGGCCGATGACGGCAGAGCCCGTCACCGATTTGCCGGCGCCTGATTCACCGACGACGCCGAGGACCTCGCCCTTGGCGATGTCGAACGAAATACCGTCGATGGCCTTCAGGATGCCGCGCCGGGTGACGAACTCGACCCGCAGGTCGCGGACGGAGAGGACAGGTTGAGCCATGAGCGATCCTCTCATCGCAGCTTCGGATTGAGCGCGTCGCGCAACCAATCGCCCAGGAGGTTGATGGCGAGCACCAGCAGCGCCAGGGCGACGCCCGGGAAGGCAATGATCCACCACTCGCCGGAGAACAGGTAATTGTTGCCGATGCGGATGAGGGTGCCGAGCGAGGGCATCGTCTCCGGCATGCCGGTGCCGAGGAAGGACAGGGTCGCCTCGGTGATGATCGCGAGCGCGAGGTTGATCGTGGCTATGACGAGCACGGGACCCAGCACATTGGGCAGGACGTGCCGGAACATGATCACCGGCGCCGGCAGGCCGATGAGCTTCGCGGCGGCGATGTAGTCCTTGTTCTTCTCCACCATCACGGAGCCGCGCACCGTGCGCGCATACTGCACCCAGAAGCTCAGGCCGATGGAGAAGACGAGCACGGACAGAGTCGTCACGCCGTCGAGCTGCCCCCCGAGCACGGATTTCACTACGCCGTCGACGAGCAGAGCGATGAGAATCGCCGGGAATGTGAGCTGCACGTCGGCGACGCGCATGATGATCACGTCCGTGGTACCGCCTACATAACCCGCGATGAGGCCGAGCGCGATGCCGAGCGTGGCCGAGAAGGCGACGCCCAGGAAGCCGACGGCGAGCGAGATCCGCAGGCCGTAGAGAATGGCCGAGAAGATGTCGCGGCCCTGCTCGTCCGTGCCGAGCAGGAAGGGCGCCTGCCCTTCCGCATCCCAGAGCGGCGGCAGACGGCTGTTCAGCAGGTCGAGCTGCGCCGGATCGAACGGATCCCGCGGCGCAAGGCCGGCCAGAACGGCGGCCGCCATGAACAGGAATGTCAGGAAGGCTGCCGCCATCGTCAGCTTGGACCGCTTGAAGCTGGCCCAGACGTCGCTGTCGAGAAAGCGGCCGGCCCATGACATCGGCTGCGATCGAGGCGCGGGCGCCGCTTGAATTGCTTCCGCCATCTCTGCCTCCTCAGGCCGGCTGCCGGATCGACGTCCTCAGGCGAGGATCGACGATGGTGTAGAGAATATCGACCGCGAGATTGATCGCCACGAAGATGAGCGCCACGAGCATGAGGTAAGCGGCCATGATCGGGATGTCGACGTTCTGCACGGCCTGGACGAACAGCAGACCCATGCCCGGCCACTGGAACACGGTCTCCGTGATGATCGCGAAGGCGATCACTGAGCCGAACTGCAGGCCCACGATGGTGATGACCGGCACCAGGGTGTTCTTGAGCGCATGTCCGAAATGGATGGCCCGTGTCGTCAGCCCCCTCGCCCGCGCGAACTTGATGTAATCGGTGCGCAGCACTTCGAGCATCTCGGCCCGGACGATGCGCATGATCAGCGTCATCTGGAACAGGCCGAGTGTGATCGACGGCATGATGAGCGCCTTCAGACCCGACAGGGTGAGAAGTCCGGTCGACCACCAGCCGATCCGCACGGTGTCGCCTCGCCCATAGGACGGGAGCCAACCGAGGGTGACAGAGAAAAGGTAGATCAGCAGAATGCCGATCAGGAAGGTCGGAAGCGAGATGCCGACAAGCGAAACCGTCTGGAACACCTTCGCCAGGACGCTGTCCCGTTTCAGTCCCGAATAGACGCCCATGAGAACACCGAAGCCAGTCGCAAACAGAGTGGCGCACAACGCCAGCTCGAGCGTTGCCGGCATGCGCTCGGCCAAGAGATCGGCCACAGGCTGACGGAACTGGTAGGAAACTCCGAAATCGCCCTGAGCGGCTTTCGCGAGATAGCGGACAAACTGCAAAGGCACGGGATCATCAAGGCCAAGGGAGCGACGGACCTGCTCCCGCTCCGCAGCCGGTGTATCGAGCGATACGATCTGATTGACCGGATCGCCTGCAAAGCGGAACATCGCAAACGAAATGATCCCGACGGCGAATAGTACACCGATGGCCTGAAGGGCACGTCGGATAATAAAAGCAAACATTTATGATCTCTTGATCGCACAGGCTCCGGCGAAAACTCCACCTGAGACCTTCTCAATGAATTGTCCCGGGCAGCACTCTGCCCGGGACGAGCGATCAGGCGCGCACTACTCTTTCGTCGCCCAATACAGCAGCACCGAGTTGTCGGCGCGCTGGCTGAGCTTCACCTTGTTGGAGACGCCCCAGGCCAGCGCCTGCTGATGCAGCGGGATGTAGCCATATTCGTCGAACGTGATCTGGAAGGCCTGCTTGATCATCTGGTCGCGCTTGTCTTTGTTGCTCTCGACCAGGATCTTGTCGGTCAGCTCGTCATGCTGCTTGTTGCAGAAGTTGCCGAGATTCGATTCGCCGCGGGACGATTGCGGGTTGTCGCGGCAGCCTTCGATATCATGCAGCACGTTGTGGCTGTCGAACGTGCCCGGCGTCCATCCAAGCAGATAGAAGGAGGTGTTGTAGTTGCCGGACTTCAGCACCTTTCCGAAGTACTGAGCCTTCGGCTGGGCCATCAGGTTCACCTTGACGCCGGCGCGAGCCAGCATGCTGACCACGGCCTGACAGATCGCTTCGTCGTTGACATAGCGATCGTTCGGGCAGTCCATGCCGACTTCGAAGCCATTCGGGTAACCGGCGTCCGCAAGCAGTTTCTTGGCGCCTTCGAGATCGTATTTCGGACGCACGAAATCCTTCGAATAAGTGAAGAGATCCGGCGCGATCATGAGTGCGGAAGGCGTGGACATGCCACGCATGACGCGGGATTTGATGGTTTCGATGTCGATGGCCTTGTAGAAGGCCTCGCGGACGCGTTTGTCCTTGAACGGGTTCTTGCCTTTGACATTCGAGAACAACAGCTCGTCGCGTGTCTGATCCATGCCGAGGAAGATCGTGCGCAGTTCAGGCCCGGACAGCACTTTTGCGTTGGCGCTGCCGTTGACGCGCTGAATGTCCTGCAGCGGAACGGGCTCGATCACGTCCACTTCGCCGGAGAGCAGCGCGGCGACACGCGTGGCGTCGGAGCCGATCGGCGTGAAGACGATCTCGTCGAGGTTGTGCTGGGCTTTGTCCCACCATTCCTTGTTGGCTTTGAAGACAGTCTTGACGCCCGGCTGATGGCTTTCGATCTTGAATGGTCCCGTGCCGTTGGCATTGAGCGACGCATAGCTCGGAGTCGTTGCGGCCGCGGGCGTCGGCGACGCCGCATTGTTCGCCTCGGCCCATTCCTTATCCAGGATGTACCAGGTATCCCACTGGGAGTTCAGGATGGGGTTGGGCGACTTGAGCTTCACGTCGACGGTGTAATCGTCGACCTTCACCCACTCCGAGTTGGTCGGCACCCGGGTCTGGAAGTTAGAGCCCTGCGCGCGCACCCGGTTCGCCGAGAAGATCACGTCATCGGCGTTGAAGGGATTGCCGTTGTGAAACTTGACGCCCTTGCGCAGGAAGAAGCGCCAGGTCAGGCCATCCTCACTGATTTCCCAACGCTCGGCGAGGCTGGGCTGAATGGCCAGATCCTTGCCGCGCCTCGTCAGGCCCTCATAGACATGGCCGAGATGGGCGTTGGTGGTCGTCTCATTCACCGTATAGGGGTCGAGGGATTTCAGATCGCCCTGGTTGGCATAGCGCAACGTCACGGCCATCGCCGGAACGGCAACGCCGGCCATAAGCGTCGCGACGCTCGCGACGAGAAATTTCGAACGGATCGTCATGTTGTGTCATTCTCCTCTGGAGTCCCGCGTCTTTGCGCGATGTTCTTTTGTCGGAAGCCCGGATTTCCCGTTGTTTCTTCCGTCGGGCATGAAGTTAGGCAGGAAAGTGGCCGACGGTCTAGCCCTGACTTGGACCGGCCTGCTCAGCATTTAGACACAGAGATCCCCGATCAGGCGGCGCAGGATCGCCTCCCCGGCTTGGAACTCGCTGACCTCGATGTATTCATCCGGCTGATGAGCCTGCGCAATGTCGCCGGGCCCGCAGACCACCGTCGACCAGCCGACGCGCTGGAACAGACCGGCCTCCGTCCCATAGGACACCACATGGGTTCCGTTGTCGCCGGTGAGGCGCCGCATCAGGCGCTCGGCCGCCCCGTCCGCTTCCGGCCTGAGCCCCGGCACCTCGGCGATGAGTTCGACCGTGACGCCCGTGTCGGGCGCGATGGCCTTCATCCGGGGCTCGACGACGTCGCGGATATAGGACTCGTAGCGGGCGAGATAATCCATCGGGCTTTCCGTCGGAATCGCCCGGATATCGCTGAAGAACCATGCGGACGACGAGACCACGTTGGCGGCATTGCCACCCGCCATCATGCCGCAATGCAGCGTCGTGTAAGGCGGCTCGAACGGATTAGCCGGGTCCGCATTCCGCCGGTTCTCCTCCATCACGTCCTCATGCCAGGCAATCAGGCGCGCCGCGTTCATGACGGCGCTCACGCCCTGATCGATCCGGCTGGAATGGACGGCGTATCCGGTCACCTGGGTGCGCAGCTGCACGGACGCCTTGTGCCCCGTCACCACCGCGTGGCGGGTGGGTTCGCCCACAATCACGGCGGACGGCGCCGGGATGGTCTCCGCCATCACCTTCACCATCGACGGCGCGCCGCGGCAGGCGATCTCCTCGTCATAGGACAGGGCAATGTGAATGGGCCGCTTGAGAGGCGCGCGCACCATCTCGGGCACCAGTGCCAGCACGAGGGCGTCGAAGCCCTTCATGTCGGTTGCGCCGCGACCGTACAGACGACCGTTCTTCTCGGTGAGCGTCCACGGATCGGTGGACCAGTTCTGTCCCTCCACCGGCACCACGTCCGTATGGCCGGATAGAACGACGCCTCCTTCGACCTGCGGGCCGATCGTCGCGTAGAGATTCGCCTTGTCCCCTTCTGGGCTCATGACCAGACGGCTTTCGACGCCGTGACTGTTCAGCCAGTCTCGGCAGAAGTGGATGATGTCGAGATTGCTGCTGGTCGAAACACTCGGGAAGGCAACGAGACGCGCGAGCATTTCGCGAGGTGACAGGGGCATCAGGCACATCTCCTTGCGCATCGTGCGGCTGTGACGATGCGCCGTTCGAGGGATTGAGCATCGGATGCCCTCGCAAGCGCAAGTCGACTTTTGGACCCGATGCCGCTGAACAAGGCGTAAGCATCCGATTCTATCGAGCCCGTGGTCAAGCCGGTTTATCGGCGCTTATTTCAATCTCCGCCCGTTGACGAAGCGACGATGTCGCTCGCATGATCCCGTCGCCGCTTTGCCCGGCAGATCCGTTCCCATTCTGAACGCTCCTCCCACGGACACCTTCAATGACCGCATTCGACGTGACGCTTTCCGACATCGAAGCCGCCCGCATCCGTATCGCGGGACGAGTCAGACGCACTCCGGCTTACGAAAGCGCCGATGTTTCCGCTCGGCTCGGCCGGCGCACCGCATTGAAGATGGAAGCGCTTCAGCTCGCAGGCTCGTTCAAGGTCAGGGGCGTCTTCAACAAAGTGCTGACCTTGAACGACGATGAGCGCCGCCGCGGCCTCGTCACCGTCTCGGGCGGCAATCACGCCATTGCCGTCGCCCGTGTGGCGGGAACCCTCGGGTTGGATGCCCTCGTCCTGATGCCGAAGACGGCGGCACGGTTCAACATCGACCTGACCACGAAATTCGGCGCACGGGTCGAGCTCTGCGACGATGCGGCGGAAGCCTTCGCGAAGGCCGAGGATTACCAACGCCAGGGGCGGCTTTTCGTGCATCCCTATGACGACCCGGCCATCATCGCCGGACACGGAACGCTCGGCCTCGAGTTCCTCGAGGACATTCCGGACCTGACCCATGTGTTCGTGTCCATCGGCGGCGGCGGCTTCATGTCGGGCGTGGCGGCAGCCCTGAAGGCCATGCGCCCGTCATTGACGGTCTACGGAGTGGAGCCGACCGGCGCGCAGACCATGACGGAAGCGCTCAAGGCGGATCAGCCGGTGACGATTCGCCCGACTTCCATCGCCCGCACCCTGGCGGCACCCTTCGCCACCCACCGGACCGTCGCAGCCGCCAAGCTTTTCCTGAAGGAGATTTTGCTTGTGGACGACGAGCCGGTCATCAAGGACGTGAGCTGGCTGCTCCAAACGGAGAAGCTCCTCTGCGAGCCGGCAGCCGCCTGCGTCCTGACCGCCGCCGAGGCCGTCGCCCCATCCCTGCCGGATGACAGCGTGATCGGCCTCGTGCTCTGCGGCTCGAATCTGTCCCTGGAGGATCTCGACGCCTGGCGCAGTCAATCGGTCTAGGTTGACGTCTGCCGGGTTCTCGATGAACCTGCTCTATCCGTAGCAGGCACGGGACCTGCCCAAAGGCCAAGGCATGCCGGATCTTTCGACTTTTCTCACCTTCTATGCCGCCGTCCTGGCCCTGCAGCTCGCCCCTGGGCCCGATATGGTTCTCCTGCTCAGCCGCGGTGTCGGGCAGGGGCGCCGAACGGCTGTCCTAACGGCCATCGGCATGACCCTGCTGGCCGGCCTCATCCAGCTGCCTCTCCTGGCTCTGGGCGTCACCTCGCTGATCAAGGCCTCGCCCCTGGCCTTCGAGATGCTTCGCTGGGCGGGCGCCGGCTATCTGGTGTGGCTCGGCGCCAAGCTGCTGATCGGTTCGTTCGGACCCCATAGCCTCGTCCGCAAGGCTCCGCAGCCCGTATCGGACCTCGCAGCCCTGCGGCAGGGCATGATCAACAACCTGACCAACCCGAAGGCCATGGTGTTCATGCTCGCCTTCCTTCCGCAATTCGTCGACCCCGGCAACGGTTGGCCCGTGACGGCCCAGTTGCTGTTCCTGGGCGGTGTCCAGAAGCTTTCGGGCTTCTTCATTCTCGGCGCCGTCGCGGTCGGCACCGGGACGATCGGCGAATGGCTTGCCCGGCGCCCGGGCCTGATCGCCTGGCAGGAAAGATGCGCCGGTCTCATCATGGTGGGGCTTGGCCTTCGCCTTGCGCTATCCGGCGATGCTTCCGCGCTGCGCCGTTGAGCGGCCCTCGCCTTACTTTTCATTAAGGCTGTCTCGAAAGCGTCCCGTCCTTCATGGAGCCTCCAGGGATGGGAGCCGTTCTCTCACCAGCGTGAGTTCTTTCGAGGATAGTCGTCATGAAGCGAAATTCGTTCTGTCTCGCCGTCCTGGCACTCCTGCTGTTCGCCGGACGGCAGCCCGCCGAGGCCGCGAGCTTCGATTGCGCCAAGGCTGAAACGCTCGATGAGAAAGCCGTCTGCGCGGATCCGGCGCTGAACGACCAGGATGTCGAGATGTCCGTGCTCTACACGCAACTCAAGCCGCTTCTGGGCATGGGAGCCCGCGGCGATATGGAAGACGCGCAGGTCGCATGGCTCAAGCAGCGAGAGACCTGTGGCGGCGACCGGGCGTGCCTGGGAAAAGCCTATGACGAACGCGTGCTGCAGCTGAGAAGCGGGTTCGACGCCCTCGCGAAGCGCGGCCCCTTCTGACAGCACCAACAAAAAGCCCCGCACGGAGGCGGGGTCTTGCGCAACAACGCAGGAGTAAAGCAAGCGCAATAAGCGGTTGCCGAGAGCGCCGTGGCACTGGGGGCGCCGTGGGACGCTCTCAGGGAGATTCATATCCCTTCCTGGCGTTATAACCTACACTTCTTCGTTGGAATGGTTAAGCTTCCGTCTCACTCATTGGAGGGATCCGCGATGGCGTGACGTGGCGCACACCTCCCCTGCCGTGAAAATGCCACCTTGGCCGCACTTCCTTAACGTCAACCAAACAGGACGAAACATGCGCGCTATTCTCGCACTGCTTTGCCTCTTCTCGGGGCTGCCGGACGATACGCCGGCGGAAGGCTTCGACGCGACCCAGGAGAAGACCGAGAAGTATCGGGCATTCCTGTCGGAACTTGCGTCCGCAGGGACGCCGCCCGGCATCGGAACGGCGACTGACCTCCCCGAAGGACTGAAACAGGCGATCGACGCCTGGACGGGCTCACGGCCATAATTGTCCCCCTGATCGATTTCTCGTCGAGGATGCGGGAACTTGCCCTCCGCGGTCGCCAACAGCGACTTTCCACGCCGCACGCGATTTCAGGGGTTGCGCGAGCGCCCGTTAAAAGTTAGAGGAACCAAGCCTTTCGGCAGTCGGAGCGTAGCGCAGCCCGGTTAGCGCACTAGTCTGGGGGACTAGGGGTCGGAGGTTCAAATCCTCTCGCTCCGACCATTAATTTCTTGAAGTTCGAAGCTCGCACGAGCCGGCCGCAAGGCCGGCTTTTTGCTTTCTGGCTCCCCACTCGGACCAGCGTAGCACACATGCGCGAAAACCCGTCCAGAGAAGCTGGAGCGGGTGAGTCTCAGGAGCAATCCTTGGAGGGCAATCCTTGGAGGAATTGTCCCAAACTCGATCCGGACCTGAATACTTCATCGGTCAAGGTGCGACGTTCCAGCCCACCCGGCGTGTCGTGTGAGATTCGGCTGTCCGGGAGGCTGAACTTGTTCGACGCAACGGCCGTTCATATCCAGCCGATAAGGCGGGAGCGAAGGACCTTGCCGTGAAGGAAACTCAGTCCGTGTACAGAGTGGAGGAACAGAGCGTGAGCCCGAGCACTCCTCCCATAGAGCCCAATGTCCTGGCATCGGTCCTCGAGCGCAATATCGATGCCCTGCACCACAAGCGACGGGAGGATGAGCGGAAGGCGAGCCTGCAGGACCGGATCGCGGAATTCATCACCCGTTTCTCCGGCAGCATGGCCTTCGTCTATGTTCATCTGGTGCTGGTGGCGAGCTGGATCGCGATCAATCTCGGGCTCGTGCCCGGCATTCCGGTCTTCGATCCGACTTTCGTTATCCTCGCGACCTTTGCCTCCGTCGAGGCGATCTTCCTCTCGACTTTTGTGCTGATCAGCCAAAATCGCGCAGCTGCGGAGGCCGACAGGCGCGCGGAACTCGACCTGCAGACCAATTTGCTGTCCGAGCATGAGATCACGCGCCTGCTGACCCTGACCCGCGCCATTGCCGCGCATCTCGGCATCAGGGAAGCGAACGATCCGGAACTGGAGGAGTTGGAGCGCCACGTCGCGCCTGAGAAAGTTCTCGACCGGCTGACCGAGAGCGAGAGAGGCCGCTCACCGTGAGAGAACACCCGCTGAAGGCTCGGAACTTTAGGAAATGGTGGGCGGTGAGGGACTCGAACCCCCGACCTGCGGTGTGTAAAACCGAAGCTCTACCAACTGAGCTAACCGCCCGATGGACCTGACATAAAAAGAGAAGGCCAACAACGCAAGCGTCGTCGGCCCTCTTTCGCAGGCGAAGATCGCGGGAAAAGCGATTACTTTGCGTTGACGGCGTCCTTCAGGCCCGCGCCGGCGCGGAACTTCGGGGTCTTGGAAGCGGGAACCTTGACCTTCTCGCCGGTGCGCGGATTGCGCGCCTCGCCGGCAGCGCGGTTGGTCACAACGAACGTGCCGAAACCGACGATCTTGACTTCGTCGCCCTTCTTCAGAGCGCCGGTGATCGCCTCGATGGCGGCGTCGATCGCGTCACCAGCCTGGCCACGCGAAAGGCCCACCTTGTCGGCGACGGCCGCAACGAGCTCGCCTTTATTCATAATCGTATCCTCCAGTGATCACGGCAGTCGCAAAGGAAATGGTCCACCGTTTCAGGGACAACCCGTTTGGCGCAAAGCTTGTCCATACGCAAGTCCCGAAGTCGCTGAAATCAGCCGTTTTTTAGGAGTTTTCATCAAAAAAGAAGCCCCTGAACCGGGGTCCAGGGGCTTCTTTCGTTACGTAAGGAACAGGGTTTTAGTGAGCAATCACCCCGGCCGAATCGTCTTCGACGCTCGGCTTGTGACCCTTGAGCTCCGCGGCCTCGTCCCACTCGATCCGCTCCGGCATGCGCACGAGAGCGTGCTGGAGGACCTGATCCATCATGGCGACCGGCACGATTTCGAGGCCGTTCTTCACGCTGGCCGGGATATCCGCCAGATCCTTGGCATTCTCCTCGGGGATCAGCACCTTCTTGATGCCGCCGCGCAGAGCCGCCAGGAGCTTCTCCTTGAGGCCGCCGATGGGCAGCACCCTGCCCCGCAGCGTCACTTCGCCCGTCATGGCGATATCGCGGCGAACCGGGATACCCGTGATGACGGAGACGATGGCGGTCGCCATGGCGATGCCGGCCGAAGGACCGTCCTTGGGTGTCGCGCCTTCCGGCACGTGCACGTGGATGTCCCGACGGTCGAACAGGGGCGGCTCGACGCCGAAATCGAGAGCACGGGAGCGGACATAGGACGCCGCAGCCGAGATCGATTCCTTCATGACGTCACGCAGGTTGCCCGTGACGGTCATCTTTCCCTTGCCCGGCATCATGATGCCTTCGATGGTCAACAGCTCGCCGCCGACCTCGGTCCAGGCCAGGCCCGTGACGGCCCCGACCATGTCCTCCGTCTCGGCTTCGCCGTAGCGGTAGCGCGGCGGTCCGAGAAACTCGGGCAGGTTGTCCGTCGTGACCTCGACCGCCTTGACCTTGGAGATCAGGATCTCCTTCACGGCCTTGCGGACGAGATTGGCGATCTCGCGCTCCAGATTACGCACGCCCGCCTCGCGGGTGTAGCGGCGGATCAGCATGAGGAGGGCCTCATCGCCGATCTTCCACTCCTTCTCCGCCAGACCGTGCTTCTGCATGGCCGAGGGGATCAGATGGGTGCGGGCGATCTCGGCCTTTTCCTCTTCCGTGTAACCCGCGATGCGGATCACTTCCATACGGTCGAGGAGCGGAGCCGGGATGTTGAGCGTGTTGGCCGTCGTCACGAACATCACGTTGGAGAGGTCGTAATCGACTTCCAGGTAATGGTCGTTGAAGGTCGAGTTCTGCTCAGGGTCGAGAACCTCGAGCAGGGCCGCCGACGGGTCGCCGCGGAAGTCCATGCCCATCTTGTCGATCTCGTCGAGCAGGATGAGCGGGTTGGACGTCTTGGCCTTCCGCATCGACTGGATGATCTTGCCGGGCATCGAGCCGATATAGGTCCGGCGGTGACCGCGGATCTCGGACTCGTCACGGACGCCGCCGAGCGACATGCGCACGAACTCGCGGCCCGTGGCCTTGGCGATCGACTTGCCGAGCGAGGTCTTACCCACGCCGGGAGGACCGACGAGGCAGAGGATCGGGCCCGTGAGCTTGTTGGCGCGCTGCTGCACGGCCAGGTACTCGACGATGCGCTCCTTGACCTTGTCGAGGCCGTAGTGATCAGCGTCGAGCAGATCCTGGGCGGCCTTGAGGTCCTTCTTCATCTTCGAGCGGCGGTTCCACGGGATCCCGAGCAGCCAGTCGAGATAGTTGCGCACGACGGTCGCCTCCGCCGACATGGGCGACATCTGGCGGAGCTTCTTCAGCTCGCCCAGCGCCTTCTCGCGGGCTTCCTTCGTGAACTTGGTCTTCTCGATCTTCTCCTCGAGCTCGGCCAGCTCGTCGCGACCTTCGTCGTCGCCGAGCTCCTTCTGGATCGCCTTCATCTGCTCGTTGAGATAGTACTCGCGCTGCGTCTTCTCCATCTGACGCTTCACGCGGGTACGGATCCGCTTCTCGACCTGGAGGACGGAGATCTCGCTCTCCATCATGCCGAGCACCTTCTCCAGGCGCTGAGCGACGGTCGGCGTCTCCAGGATGGCCTGCTTGTCGGCGATCTTGATGGCCAGATGCGAAGCGATGGTGTCGGCGAGCTTCGCGGGCTCGTCGATCTGGGTCACGGCGGTCACGACCTCCGGCGACACCTTCTTGTTGAGCTTCACATAATTCTCGAACTCGGACACGACGGAGCGGGCGAGAGCCTCGGCCTCCACCTGATCGCCGAGGGAATCCGGAAGCGCCTCCGCCTCGGCCTCGTAATATTCATCCGTGCGGGTATAGGCCTTCACCTGGGCCCGGCTCGCGCCTTCGACCAGCACCTTCACGGTACCGTCGGGCAGCTTCAGCAGTTGCAGGACGTTGGCCAGGGTCCCGACCTTGTAGATCGCATCCGTGGACGGATCGTCGTCCGTCGCATCGATCTGGGTGGCCAGAAGAATGTGACGGTCCCCCTTGACCACTTCCTCAAGCGCCCGGATCGACTTCTCACGGCCGACGAAGAGCGGCACGATCATGTGTGGGAAGACAACAATGTCGCGCAGAGGCAGAACCGCATAGGTTCCGGTCGAGCCTGGAACGACAGGCTGACGTGGCTTCGATTGTGTCATGAGACGGTATCCTTTTGACTGCGTCCGACGGTCCCCTCGGATGAGCTGGAAGTCAGACGGATAACCGGAATGCTCAGGCTTTTGTTATGGGCTGCATCCGGTACGCCGGGCTCTCCCTCGAACGATGAGCGGACAGCACCGGCGCAAGAGACAATGTGGCGTTGCGGGCCTTGGGTTTCAAGGAGATTGCCCGCAACGCTTCTGTTCATGGGAAGTCCCCCGGCGGCCCTTACGCGCTCGCGCTTGCGGCCTGTTCGTTGCGCTCGCCGTGGATGAAGAGCGGCTTGGCCTTGCCCTCCACGACCTCGGGCCCGATCACCACCTGTTCGACGGAATCCAGCCCCGGCAGGTCGTACATGGTCTCCAGGAGGATGCCCTCCATGATGGAGCGCAGACCGCGAGCGCCGGTCTTTCGCTCGATCGCCTTCTTGGCAATGAGTGTCAGCGCTTCGTCTTGGAACGTCAGCTGCACGTTCTCCATCTCGAAGAGGCGCTGGTACTGCTTGACGAGGGCGTTCTTCGGCTCCTGCAGAATGGTCTTCAGAGCGTCGATATCGAGATCCTCGAGGGTCGCCAGAACCGGCAGACGGCCGACGAACTCGGGGATGAGGCCGAATTTCAGCAGGTCCTCGGGTTCGACGGACCGGAAGATCTCGCCCGTGCGGCGATCATCTGGGGAGCTGACCGAAGCGCCGAAGCCGATCGACGTTCCCTTGCCGCGGCCGGAGATGATCCGCTCCAGGCCGGCGAAGGCGCCGCCGCAGATGAACAGGATGTTCGTGGTGTCGACCTGCAGGAACTCCTGCTGCGGATGCTTGCGGCCGCCCTGGGGAGGCACGGAGGCGACGGTGCCTTCCATGATCTTCAGAAGAGCCTGCTGCACGCCCTCGCCCGACACGTCGCGGGTGATCGACGGGTTGTCGGACTTGCGGGAGATCTTGTCGATTTCGTCGATATAGACGATGCCGCGCTGGGCCCGCTCGACATTGTAGTCGGAGGCCTGGAGCAGCTTGAGGATGATGTTCTCCACGTCCTCGCCGACATAGCCCGCCTCGGTCAGGGTCGTCGCGTCCGCCATGGTGAACGGCACGTCCAGGATCCGGGCCAGGGTCTGCGCGAGCAGGGTCTTGCCCGAGCCGGTGGGCCCGATCAGCAGGATATTGGACTTGGCGAGTTCGACGTCGTTGTGCTTCGTCGCGTGGGCCAGGCGCTTGTAATGGTTGTGGACCGCCACGGAGAGCACCTTCTTGGCGTGCTCCTGGCCGATCACGTAGTCATCCAGAACGCGGCTGATTTCCTTGGGGGTCGGCACCCCGTCACGGGACTTCACGAGGGACGATTTCGACTCCTCGCGGATGATGTCCATGCACAGCTCGACGCATTCATCGCAGATGAAAACCGTCGGGCCAGCGATCAGCTTGCGAACCTCATGCTGGCTCTTGCCGCAGAAGGAGCAGTACAGCGTACTCTTGGAGTCGTTGCCGCCAGCCTTGGTCATTATCACATCTCCAATCCGTGCCGGGACAGCCCCTGCCGACCCAACACACCTAAGTTATAGGCGACGAAACTAACAAAATGTTCCGCCGCTAAGAATTGAACGCCCAAATCGCCATGCTCCCGAATCCATATGCAATCATGCGGAGGCCGCCTGATCAATAGAAACGAGGTTACTCGGCAAAAAGACGCACCTGGGGGAATTTTGTCCCCAGGTTTTAAGGGTTAAGCCGGGGTGGCGACCGGCTCGGGGCGCTTCTCGATCACCTGGTCGATCAGGCCGAACTCCTGTGCCGCCTGAGCGGTCATGAAGTTGTCGCGCTCGAGGGCCCGCTCGATCTCTTCGTAATTCCGGCCGGTATGGCCGACATAGATCTCGTTCAGGCGGCGCTTGAGGGCCTCGCTCTCGCGGGCGTGGATCATGATGTCCGTGACCTGGCCCTGGTAGCCGCCGGAGGGCTGGTGGACCATGATGCGGGCATTCGGGAGGGCAAAGCGCATGCCCTTCTCGCCGGCGGTCAGCAGGAGGGAGCCCATGGAGGCTGCCTGGCCGACGCAGAGGGTCGAGACGGGGCAGCGGATGAACTGCATCGTGTCGTAGATCGACAGGCCCGAGGTCACGACGCCGCCGGGGGAGTTGATGTAGAAGGAGATTTCCTTCTTGGGGTTCTCGGCCTCGAGGAACAGCAGCTGTGCCACGATCAGCGAGGCCGAGTAATCTTCAACCGGACCCGTGAGGAAGATAATCCGTTCGCGCAGGAGGCGCGAATAGATGTCGAACGCGCGCTCGCCGCGGTTCGACTGCTCAACCACCATCGGGACGAGCGTATTGTTAAAGAGCGCTACCGGATCTCTCATTGTCTCACTGCTCCAATTCGGCCGCGCGGATGCGCGGCCGTGCATTTCAGCAAGCAGCGAGACGCTTAAAGGAGCGTTACTCGCCCTTGCCGGCTTTCTCTCCGCCCTCGTCCTCGTCGCTGAAGAGGACGTCCTTGGAGACGGTCTCCTCATCGACCTTCACCTGCGAGAGGATCTGATCGACGACCTTCTCCTCGAACAGAGGAGCCCGGATTTCAGCGAGGGCCTGCGGGTTCTTCTGGTAGAACTCCCAAACCTGCCGCTCCTGGCCGGGATACTGGCGGACCCGCTCGATGAGGGCCTGAGTCACCTCGTCGTCGGAAATCTTGATATCGGACTTCTCTCCGATCTGCGCAAGGACCAAGCCGAGGCGAACACGACGCTCGGCGATCTTGCGGTACTCGGCCTTGGCCTCGTCTTCCGTGGTGCTCTCGTCCTCGAAGGTGCGGTTGTTCGACTTCATGTCGCCGACGACCTGCGCCCACACGGCCGAGAACTCCTGCTCAACCAGGGTCGGCGGCAGCTCGAAGCTGTACTTGGCATCGAGGGAATCGAGGAGGCCCTTCTTGACCTTCCGACGGGACTGGGCGTCGAAGTCGCGCTTGATGGCGTCGCGGATCGCGTCCTTGAGCTTGTCCAGGGATTCCATGCCGAAGCCCTTGGCCATCTCGTCGTCGATCTTCAGCTCGCCGGGAGCCTCGACCTCTTTCACGGTCACGTCGAACTCGGCATCCTTGCCGGCCAGATGGGCCGCCATGTAGTTCACCGGGAAGGTGACCTTCACGAGCTTGGTGTCCCCGGCCTTCAGACCGAGGAGCTGGTCCTCGAAACCGGGGATGAAGGTGTTCGAGCCAAGCTCGACCCGGATGTCCTCACCCTTGCCGCCCTCGAACTCCGTGCCGTCAATGCGGCCCACGAAGTCCACGACCACCCGGTCGCCCTCGGCGGCGGCACCTTCCTTCGTGTCGAAGGAGCGGTTCTGCTTGGCCATGCGCTCAAGCGATTCGTTGATCTCGGCATCGGTGACCTCGGCGACCGGCTTCTTGACCGACACGTCGGAGAGGTCGGCCAGTTCGAAGACCGGCAGGACTTCGAGGGCAACGGTGAAGGCCAGGTCGCCCTTGGCTTCCATGGCCTTCTCGACTTCTTCCTGGCTCTCAGGGAACTGGATCTGCGGCTCGTTGGCGAGCTTCAGGTCGTTGTCCTCGACGATCTTGCGGTTGGCCTCGTTGACGGCGTTCTGCAGGACGTCGGCCATGACGGAACGGCCATAGACCCGACGCAGATGTCCCACCGGCACCTTACCGGGACGGAAGCCCTTGATCTGCACGCGATCCTTGAGGGTCGTCAATTCGCTGTTCAGGCGCTCTTCCAACTCGGTGGCCGGGAGCACGACCTTGAACTCTCGCTTCAAGCCTTGGGACAGTGTTTCCGTCACCTGCATGGTTCTGTTCGCCTTCATTCACTCGAAAATTTCTGTCAGGCTCCGGCCGATGCGGCGTTAAGCCGTCAACCAGGCCACTCGGAGCCTCCGGATTACCAACCCTGACGGGATTGGTGCGGGCGGAGGGACTCGAACCCCCACAACTTTCGTCGCTGGAACCTAAATCCAGTGCGTCTACCAATTCCGCCACGCCCGCGCGGGAGCGGCGCGCGAGCGCACCCCTCTTCCGGGACGCGGCTCTATAGCACGGTTAAAAGACAGTGCATCAAAAAAGTTCGTGTGCGGCTGGCTGGCAACCAAACTTGGCCGTTCACGTTCAAGCCTGTACCGCTGTTTCCCATCCGCACGTCCTGAGACGAGACTGTTCCCATGATTACCCGCCGCGCCGTCACCGCCGGTCTCGCCACGATCCTATTCGCCGCCTCCCGGCAGGCCCGGGCTCAGAGCGCGGATCACTCCGAACAGGTCCTCGCGGCGAAGCCGACCCCTATGAAACTTCGCCCCGATGCCGTAGGCGAAGCCGAAACCTGGACTTTCAACGGGAGCCTGACCCCTGCTTTTCGCGTCAAGCAGGACGTGGAGCTGAAGCTCAGGCTCGAGAACGAGACCGCCCTTCCCCTGTCGCTGCACTTCCACGGAGTTCGGGGCGTGAACGCCATGGACGGTGTCGGCGGACTGACCCAGGACCCGGTGGCCACCGGAAAAAGCCATGAATACCGCTTCACTCCCCCCGATCCCGGCACCTTCCTGATCCGCCCCTGCATCCTCGGCGGCAGCGCCGAACCGCTGGAGCGTGGCCTGTCGGGGCTTCTTATCGTCGAGGAACCCACGCCCCCTCGGGTCGATCAGGACCTCGCCCTCCTTGTCGACGACTGGCGCCTGAACGATGACGGGTCCCTTGCCCCCTTCGAGAAGCCGTCCGAGATCGCCCCTGCCGGACGGCTCGGAAGCTGGCTCAGCGTCAACGGCAAGGCGACGCCGCAACGGATTGAAGCCCCTCCCGGCGGGCGCCTTCGCCTGCGGCTCGCCAATGCCTGCAACGCCCGGACCATGCGCCTGCGCTTCGACGGCATGAAGGCCTATGTGATCGCCATTGACGGACAGCCGACAAGCACCTTCGAGCCTCTGAAGGCCTCCCTGCCCTTCGCGCCCGGCACCCGCTATGACCTTCTGGTCGATCTGGCCCAGGAACCGGGAGCCCCCGGCGCCGTGATGGCCCTGATCGGAGACGGTATGCCCCTCGTCGAGATCGTGACCGCTGGAGAGAAGCGGCCGGAACTCCCCACCGTCGCGCCCCTGCCGCCAAACCCAAAGCTCCCGGAGGCCATCAAGCTCCAGAACGCCAGCCGTAAGGACGTGGTGATCAAGGGCGATCCGAAGGCTCCCGACATTCCCTGGACCGTCAACGGGGCGGCCGGAAATCCATCGGGCTCCCCCCTGGTCAAGGTCAAGCGTGGTACGCCCGTGGTCCTCGCTCTCAAGAACGAGACCGCCTTCGTCCAGCCCATGCACCTGCACGGTCACTCCTTCCGGCTGCTGCACCCGCTCGACGATGGATGGGAACCCTATTGGCTCGACACGGTTCAGGTGCCGGAGAACAAGACGATCCGGATCGCTTTCGTGGCCGACAATCCGGGCAAGTGGCTCCTGGCCTCGACCGTGATGGAACGGTTCGACGCGGGGCTCTGGACCTGGATCGAGGTTACCTGAGCAGGTTCCGCAGCACGCTGGGAACCAGATCCGCCAGGTCCTCTGAGATCAGTCCCGGTCCGAAGCTCGCGCCGGCCTCGCCGTGGATCCAGGCTCCGGCGCAGGAGGCCTCGAAGGCGGGGACGTGCTGCGCCATCAGGCCGGCGATGAGGCCGCAGAGCGTATCGCCCGAACCGGCAGTCGCCAGGTAGGGCGTACCGTTTGCGTTGATGGCCGCCCTGCCATCCGGCGCGGCGACGACCGTATCGGGTCCCTTCAGCAAGACCACGGCTCCCGAATAGACGGCTGCGCGGCGGGCGCGTTCGATTTTCGATTCCGGATCGAGAATGTCCGGATGCCCCTTGAACAGGCGACCGAACTCGCCGTCATGGGGCGTCAGCACCGTCGGGGCGTGGCGGAATGCCCCGTGAAGCTCCGAGGCCAACCCCTCGAAGGAGGTCAGGGCGTCCGCGTCCAGGACGAGGCTCCGCCGCGCCTGGACGGCAACGGCCACCATGGCGCGGGTGCCGGCATGGACCCCGAGCGCCGGTCCCAGGACGATGGCGTTGAAGCGGGCATCCTGCAGGATCGTGTGCAGACCTTCCGGACCATCGCAGCCCTTGAGCATGATCGCGGTCAGGTGGGCGGCATTGACCCCGAGGGCTTCCGGCGGGGACGCCACGGTGACGAGTCCCGAGCCCATTCTGAGCGCCGCCCGGGCCGCGAGCCTGGCCGCGCCCGTCCGGGTCGCGCCCCCGGAGGCCACGAGGGTATGGCCGCGCTCGTATTTGTGGGAGGCGAGGCCGGGTCTCGGTAGGGAGGTCAGCCATAGGGCCGGGCCGTTGGCGAACAGGCTCCCGCCCTTGGCCGCGAGGATATCCCGTCCGATCCCGATATCCGCCACCTCGACGGGCCCGCCATGGGCGCGGCCCGGCATCAGGAGATGACAGGGCTTGCGTGCCGCGAAGGTCACGGTGCGAACAGCCTTGACCGCGATGCCCCGCACAGCCCCGGTCCCGCCGTCGATCCCGGAGGGCAGGTCCACGGCCAGGATCGGCCTGCCCGAGCCGTTCATGCGATCGACCGCATGACGGGCGGCACCGTCGAGATCGCGGGACAGGCCGGTACCGAAGAGGGCATCGATAATCAGGTCCGCCTCATGAAGAGCCATTTCCTCGACCGGCAAGACCGCTCCCGCCCAGCCCCGCGCAGCTTCCGCCGCATCGCCCGTCAGGCGCTCCAGGGAACCTAGGAGGCCGAGGCTCACCCGGTAGCCCCGCCCGGCCAGGATCGTCGCCGCCACGAAGCCGTCGCCGCCGTTCTGACCGGGCCCGCAGACGACAGCGATCCTGTCGCCCGGAGAGGCTAATTTTTCGGCAGAATCGGCCACCGCGCGCCCTGCCCGTCTCATGAGATCGATGCCCGGAACGCCCCGGGCCATCGCCTCCAGGTCGGCGTGCTTCATCTCGGAGGGGTTCAGAACGAGTTCAGGGGCTGTCATGGGAGCAAAATGGACCGGTTTTGTTGGATTTGGCGAGCTTTTCCGCAACTGCACAAACTTTGATCATAATATGCCCATCAACTCGGCAGATTGGCCCACTTTGAATCGACGACCGCATGGAAGGCGCTCCGGGCTGGTGCTAAAAGCGGCAAAACCTCGAACGAAACGGTTGACCGGGATGAAGAAGATCGAAGCCATCATCAAGCCCTTCAAGCTCGATGAAGTCAAAGAAGCTCTCCAGGAAGTCGGCCTTCAGGGCATCACCGTGATCGAGGCGAAGGGCTTCGGCCGCCAGAAGGGCCACACCGAGCTCTATCGCGGCGCGGAATACGTCGTGGACTTCCTCCCCAAGGTGAAGCTCGAGATCGTCCTCAACGACGACATGGCCGAGAGCGCCATCGAGGCCATCCGCAAGGCCGCTCAGACCGGCCGTATCGGCGACGGCAAGATTTTCGTTTCGACGGTCGAGGAGGCCGTTCGCATCCGCACGGGCGAGACCGGATCCGACGCGATCTAAGCTCGCTTTCCCAAGCCAAGGCCTCCGGGCCGAGGACTATCTCTAAGGGCAGAAGAGGACCAGACGATCATGCAGACCGCCAAGGATGTGCTCAAGGCGATCAAAGATAACGACGTCCAATACGTCGACTTCCGTTTCACCGACCCGCGCGGCAAGTGGCAGCATGTGACGTTCGACGTCTCGATGGTCGACGAGGACATGTTCGCCGACGGCATCATGTTCGACGGTTCGTCCATCGCCGGCTGGAAGGCGATCAACGAGTCCGACATGACCCTCATGCCCGACCCGACGACCGCCCAGATGGACCCGTTCTTCTCGGCCTCCACCATGGTCATCAACTGCGACATTCTCGAGCCGGCCACGGGCGAGCCCTATAACCGCGATCCGCGCGGCATTGCCAAGAAGGCCGAGGCCTATCTGCAGTCCACGGGCATCGCCGACACGGTCTATGTCGGCCCCGAGGCCGAGTTCTTCGTGTTCGACGACGTGAAGTTCATGGCCGACCCCTACAACACCGGCTTCAAGCTCGATTCCTCCGAGCTGCCGATCAACGGCGACACGCCGTACGAAGGCGGCAACCTGGGTCACCGCATCCCCATCAAGGGCGGCTACTTCCCGGTTCCCCCGCTCGATTCCGCTCAGGACATGCGCGGCGAGATGCTGGCCGCCATGAAGGCCATGGGCGTCACGGTCGAGAAGCACCATCATGAGGTCGCCTCCGCCCAGCACGAGCTCGGCACGAAGTTCAACACCCTCGTGCGCACCGCCGACGAGATGCAGATCTACAAGTACTGCATCCACAACGTCGCCCAGTCCTACGGCAAGACGGCCACCTTCATGCCGAAGCCGGTCTATGGCGACAACGGCTCGGGCATGCACGTGCACCAGTCCCTGTGGAAGGGCGGCAAGCCCCTCTTCGCGGGCAACAAGTATGCCGACCTCAGCCAGGAATGCCTGTGGTACATCGGCGGCATCATCAAGCACGCCAAGGCGCTGAACGCCTTCACCAACCCGTCGACGAACTCCTACAAGCGTCTCGTTCCCGGCTACGAGGCTCCGGTCCTTCTGGCCTACTCGGCCCGTAACCGTTCGGCCTCCTGCCGTATTCCGTGGACGACCTCGCCGAAGGCCAAGCGCGTCGAGATTCGCTTCCCCGATCCGACCGCCAACCCGTACCTCGCTTTTACGGCGATCATGATGGCCGGCCTGGACGGCATCCTGAACAAGATCGATCCCGGCCAGGCAATGGACAAGGATCTCTACGATCTGCCTCCGCGCGAGCTGAAGAAGATCCCGACCGTGTGCGGCAGCTTGCGCGAAGCCCTCGCCAGCCTCGACAAGGACCGCGCGTTCCTCAAGGCCGGCGGCGTGTTCACCGACGACTTCATCGACAGCTACATCGAGCTGAAGATGACGGAGGTCGCCCGCTTCGAGATGACCCCGCATCCGGTCGAGTTCCAGATGTACTATTCCGTCTGATCGGACGCACTTTCCTCCCGGCCGCGGACCCGCGGCCTCCCTTCACCCGGGGCTCGCTTCGAGCCCCGGTTTTTTATTACGTGCCTCCGGATCAGAATCGCGACGCTCGGCCCTTCGCGTCAGATCAGGCGCCATATCGGACCGGAGGCGTTTTCCGGGACAGGCACGAATGGAGGTGCCGATATATCTCGGCATGATCGCCCTGCCGCATCTGTTTGACGGTGAACCGGACCCGCTTCACCGAACAATGCTCCATTGTGGGAGCCGTCTTCTATGGCCTCGCGGGACTGCAGCATGTGCGCAACGACAAGCGGGCCCGATGGGAGACCATCGACACGGCGTCCGCCCTGTTCATCGCGGCCATCGCGATTCTCTACCTGATCGCCGCATGAGCGGGCGGGAGATTCGGATCAGGGGTCGATCAAGCTGCTTTGCGCCCGGCCCCGATCCCACCTCTCAACGGTGCACCAGGATGTTGACGAGGCGTCCGAACGGGTCACGGACAAAGAAGCGGGTCACGCCCCACGGCTCGGAGGCCGGACCGTACTCGATCTCGAACCCGGCGGCCTGCATCTTCCGCTGAATGTCGGGCAGGTCGTCGACCTCGATGGATAGGTCGGGCACGGGCGTCCCCGATCCGCCCTCGGTCATCATGCTGATCTGTGGCGTCATGCTGCCTTTGGCCGTAAAGGTCATGATCCACCCGAGATCCATAGCGACGCTCATCCCGAGCACATCGCCATAGAAGACCTTCGCGGCATCGACCCGATCGACTGCCACATTCGCAACGATGCGCCTCACGGCCATGACCTGTCCCTTCGTATGAGCCTCGGACGCAAAAAAGGCCCGGTGTCGCCACCGGGCCTTTCCTTATCGCCGAAGCGACGGATCTTAGTAGGTGCCGAAGCGGAAGTTCAGACCAGCGCGAACCACACCGAACTCGGCATCGTTGTTGATGCCCAGGAAGTTGTCGTCCTGATCGAGGTTCACGTACAGACCTTCGACCTTGGCCGACAGGTTGTTGGTGATGGCGTACTCGATACCACCACCGACGGTCCAGCCCGTGGCGCCGTCAGCGAAGGCGAAACCGCCGGTTGCGTAGATCAGGGCGCGGTCGAAGGCCACACCGGCGCGAGCACGAACCGTGCCGAACCAGTCGCTGTTGTTGAAGTCGGCAACGGTGCCGTCAGCGAGGAGGATGTCGTTGCCGCCGAAATCGGCGTACTGGATGTCGCCCTCGAGACCGACCACGAACGAACCGATCTGGAAGTTGTAGCCAGCCTGGGCGCCGCCGACGAAGCCGCCGTCGTCATTGAGGTTGTAACGAACGTTGTTGAAGACGAAGTCGTCGTTCGTGTTCCAACCGTAGCCGGCGTTCACACCGACGTAGAAGCCGGTCCAGGTGAAGACCGGAACGGCAGCGATGACCGGAGCCGGAGCGCGGCGGGACGGAAGGTCAGCAGCCAGAGCGCCGGAGGCGAGGCCGAGGAGGGCAACCGAGGAGAGGAGGATCTTTTTCATTTGTCTTGGTCCATCTGCTAGAAGGATGTGACGCAGCTTGTAGCTCAGACCTGACCTACCGTCTGTCACTTTCCTGCCACAGTTAGGACAAGAAGCGCGTCTTCTCGGATCCGCAACCGAAGATAGGCGGATCACGCCGCATTGCCGACCTGCCTCCAGGGCACATCACGCCAAACCCGCAAACGAAAATGTACCTTTTAGAACAAAAGCTTACGAAAATTTCAAAAGGACCTTCAGACGCCTGGCACGTCCAGTAACCACTTATTGACCATGTCCGCGAGGAGCTTCGCAAGCGGACGTCGGATTTGTGGTTAATTGCGGTCAAGCCATAATTGCATGGCCTGAATCACCCGTTCCGGCTGTTCGAGAGTCGACATGTGCCCTGCGCCCGGGACCACGACCAGCGAGGCCCACTCGATCATCTCTGCCATCTCCCGGGCAATCTCCGGCGGCGTGATCGCATCGCCCTCCCCGACCAGCACCAGAGTCGGGATTTCGACGCCGGGCAGCGAGGGACGCGAGTCGACACGCGCCATGATGGCCCGCTGCTGCCGGATATAGGCGTCAGCTCCCGTCTCCCGCATCATGCCGAGAACGACTTCCTGGAGGTCCTGGTCGCTCCGATGGTCGGGATGGACGAGGCGGGGCCAGAGCGCGGAATGGATTTCGTCGAATCGCCCTGCCTCCGCCAGCGCAATCAACCTCCTTCGATCCTGGCTCGCTTCGGGCGTGTCGGGGCGCGCGCTGGTATCGAGCAAGGCAAGTCTCTCTACCCGATCCGGCGCCTGCCGCATCACCTCCATGGCGATGTAGCCGCCCATGGAGAGTCCCGCGAGAGAGAATGTCCCGGGCACGTCCCGCAGGAGTCCGCCGGCTATCGCGGCAATCGAATCACCCCGGGTGGTGTCAGCCACCACGATGGTGCGGTCTGCCGACAGGGCGGCGACCTGCGGCTCGAAAAG
Organism: Microvirga mediterraneensis; assembly: GCF_013520865.1. Lineage (NCBI taxonomy): Bacteria > Pseudomonadati > Pseudomonadota > Alphaproteobacteria > Hyphomicrobiales > Methylobacteriaceae > Microvirga > Microvirga mediterraneensis. The sequence continues at coordinate 2,833,552 of NZ_JACDXJ010000001.1, read as the reverse complement.
CCGGGCCGTGCAGGCCAATCCGGGAATCAGAACCAGTGTTTCGGCCATTCAAACGTTCCTTTGTCGCCTCTCGGCAAGTTTCCCTGGATTGACAAGCCCATAGCTTGTCCTATGGTCCCGCCACTCCTTAACCTGAGCAAGAACCTCAGGTGAAACCAGTCTCGCGCCTGTTTGTTGCCGTAGAGCGCGGCCGGCACTTAAGAGCGCGCCCAGCCCCTCAACGGTAATTAGCATTCATGTCGTTCGCCGAACTCGGACTTAGCGATAAAGTTCAACAGGCCGTAGCCAGCGCCGGATATACGGAGCCGACGCCGATCCAGGCCCAGGCCATTCCGCACGTCCTCTCCCGCCGCGATGTGCTGGGCATCGCCCAGACCGGCACGGGCAAGACGGCGGCCTTCACGCTGCCGATGCTGACCCTGCTCGAAACCGGGCGGGCCCGGGCGCGCATGCCCCGCACGCTGATCCTCGAGCCGACACGCGAGCTGGCCGCCCAGGTCGAGGAGAACTTCGACAAGTACGGAATCAACCACAAGCTCTCCGTGGCCCTGCTGATCGGCGGCGTGTCGTTCGGCGACCAGGACGCCAAGATCACCCGCGGCGTCGACGTGCTGATCGCCACCCCGGGCCGCCTGCTCGACCATTTCGAGCGCGGCAAGCTCCTGCTCACCGGCGTCGAGCTGCTCGTGATCGACGAAGCCGACCGGATGCTCGACATGGGCTTCATCCCGGATATCGAGCGGATCGTGAAGCTGGTGCCGTTCACCCGCCAGACCCTGTTCTTCTCCGCCACCATGCCGCCGGAGATCCAGCGCCTCGCCGACGCCTTCCTTCACAACCCGGTGAAGGTGGAGGTCGCCCGCGCGGCCTCGACGGCGTCGACGATCACCCAGCGCCTCGTGGCGACGGGCCGCGAGGATTACGAGAAGCGCGAAACCCTGCGCGAGCTGATCCGGGGCGCCACGGACCTGCAGAACGCCATCGTGTTCTGCAACCGCAAGCGCGACGTGGCGGTCCTCCATCGCTCCCTGCAGAAGCACGGGTTCGACGCGGCGGCGCTGCACGGCGACATGGACCAGCATGCCCGCATGGCGGCGCTCGACAGCTTCCGCAGCGGCGAGATGCCGATCCTGGTCGCCAGCGACGTAGCGGCCCGCGGCCTGGACATCCCGGCCGTCAGCCATGTGTTCAACTACGATATTCCGCACCACGCGGAGGATTACGTCCACCGGATCGGCCGTACGGGCCGCGCAGGACGCAGCGGCCAGTCCTTCACGCTCGTGGGTCCGGGCGACGAGAAGTCCCTGGCGGCCATCGAGAAGCTGATCGGCCAGCCGATCGAGTGGCAGGGCCCAACGCTTGCCGAGCGCCCGCCGTCGGAAGGCTCCTCCCGCCGTCGCGGCGGCGGACGGGGCGAGGAGCGCTCGCGCGGCCGCAAGGTCAAGGTCCGGTCTTCCGGCAGGAGCCGTGGACCTTCCGAGGAGGCCCGGGAGGAGACTCCCGTCGCACGCGCGGCCCAGCCGGCCCGCGAGGAGCACGAGGCCCGCAGGCCCCGGCAGGAGCGCCACGAACGCCAGGAGCGCCATGAGCGCTCGTCGGATCGGGGCTACCAGGGACGCTCGCGGCGCGACGACGACATGGACGAGAAGGTGATCGGCCTCGGTGACCACGTGCCGGCCTTCCTCATGCGGCCGGTGACGACGAAGAAGGCTAAGTCGTAGGTTCCGCGGCCGTCGTCCGGGCCGTGCGGGCCCGGCTACCCTTCCGCACCTGGGCGGACTTCGCCCGCCGGGCAGCCGCCACGGCTATGGCGGCCAACTCGGCCGCCTCGTCGGGATCGTCGAGGGCGGATTCCGGCATGAGCCAGTAGCTCATGATGCTCCTGCGGCCGTCCCGGGTCTCGTAAGTGAAGGGCCGCGAGCCCCGATCCCGGAAGAATCCGGCCGTCTCGTCGTCGGCCTTGAGATAGACCTCGCCGGACGCCACCAGGGCGAACATCAGCTCGCCCTGATAGACCCCCTGCCCGCCGAACATCCGGCGGATATGAACCGGGCCGAGGCTGCGGAAGATGTCGCGAAGGTCCTCGGTATCCATGGTGTGATTCCGCTGGCGCTAATTGGCCGATTGAAGGGCCGTGGGCGTCGCCGGCGTGATCGCCACCGACTCGCCGCAGCCGCAGGCCGAGGTCTGGTTCGGATTGTTGAACACGAACTGGGACGACATCTTGCTGGTCTGGAAATCCATCTCCGTGCCGAGCAGGAACAGCACGGCCTTGGGATCGATCAGGACGGTCACGCCCTTGTCCTCGACCACCTCGTCGAGCGGGTTGACGCTTTCCGCGTATTCCATCGTGTAGGACATGCCGGCGCAGCCGCCGTTCTTGACGCCGACGCGCACGCCCACGATGGGACGGTCCGCCTTGCCGATGATGTCCTTGACGCGGCTCGCCGCCGCGTCGGTCAAGGTGACGACCTTGAAGCCGGGTAATGCCATAAGCCTTCTCTCCTGACGGCCGGGTTCAAGGCCCGGGCAGAACGAGTTCCATATGCCATAAATAAGAGCTGGAAGGGCAAACGTCGAGACCGTTTCAGGGTTGCCCCGATGGGCATCGTTCCGACGGGCTTTTCGCCGGTGCAAGAACGGCAATGAGCCGCTACCGGACGTGCTCGGGCCGGAAGCCGATGCCGATGATGCGGGCGGGCAACCGGCGGAACAGCGGCCACCGGGCCAGCAGCCTGACGAGCCAGGGCGCTGAGACGGGCCCCTTGCTGTTCAGGACCGGATCGATCAGCCGGTTCTGCAGCAGGACCTGGAGCCCTTGCGTCATCCGTGTCGGCCATTCGCGCCGCTTCTGCACGAGGGCGAGAGATTCAGGCCCAACCGGCCCCTGTCTCAGCAAGGGTCCCAGGATATTGGCGGTCGCGACCGCATCCTGAATGGCGAGGTTGATACCCACCCCGCCGGCCGGCGACATGGCGTGGGCGGCATCGCCGATGCAGAGGAGGCCCGGCCGGAACCATTGCTTCAGCCGATCCACGGCGACGGTGAGAAGCTTGATATCGTCCCATGATTGCAGCTCCTCGACTCTGCTCCCGAGAAAAGGAGCCAAGCCCGCCAGCTTCGCCCGGAAGGCCGGCAGCCCCTCCTGCCGGAGCCGTTCGACCGTTCCCTTCGGGATCAGATAGGCGCATTGCCAGTACTCGCCGCGGTCGATCATCACCAGCATCTGCCCGGCCTCGATCCGCCCGAGCAACTGGCTGGGATCGCCCGGGAGCTTCGATACCCGCATCCAAAGCACGTCCATGGGCGCGCCGATATCCAGGATCTCGAGACCCGCCTTCTCGCGCATGATCGAGCGCCGCCCGTCGGCCGCCACGACGAGGTCGGCCCGCACCTCGAGAGGACCATCGGGCGTCGAGACCCGCACGCCCACGACCTTGCCTTGCTCTTCGATCAGATCCGTCGCCTCCGCCAGCATCCGCAGGTGGAAATGCGGGTAGGCCCGCGCATGTTCGGCCAGGAAGTCGAGGAAGTCCCATTGCGGCATGAAGGCGATGAACTTGCACCGGGTCGGCAGGTGCGAAAAGTCGCCCAGCTTCAGGGTCTCGCCTCCGATGACGAGACTGACGGCCTGCGTCTCCTGATGCGGCCGGGCGAGAAATTCCTGCAGCAGGCCGAGTTCGTCCATGACCTCGAGAGTCGAGGGATGAATCGTGTCGCCACGAAAATCCCGCAGGAAATCGGCATGCTTTTCGAGGACCAGCACGTCGATCCTCTGCCGGGCGAGCAGGAAGCCCAGCATCATCCCGGCAGGCCCGCCTCCGACGACACAGCAGCGGGCGTGCAGCGCTTCAGGGGATTGAGACGTGTTCATGGGTGATCTCCCGAGCGGCCCGCTCCGAACGTCCATCGCGCGCCCGAAGCCTACAGCTTTTCCGCCCAAGTCCCAATCGGGAGCCGCTTCATCACAGAAATCGGGCACAGGAAACGGGTCGGAAGCAGCCGCCCGATCTGAGATCCAAACCGTGAGCGGAGAGCTCATGAACGAAAGGGACTCAGTTTTGACGACACTTATGAACAAGACCGCCATCGTGACGGGAGCAAGCTCCGGGATCGGCTACGCCACGGCCCGGCTGTTTGCCAGGGAAGGGGCGAACGTCGTCGTGACCGCCCGGCGCTCCGACGCGCTCGACGCGCTCGTGGCCGAGATCGAAAGGGAGGGCGGACATGCCGTCGCCGTTGCCGGCGACATCAAGGACGAAGGCCTGGCCCAAGCCCTCGTCGAGACCGCCATCAGGCGTTTCGGCGGGCTCGATATCGCGTTCAACAATGCGGGCACGAATGGGGAAATGGGACCTACGCCCGGCCTGACGCTTGCCGGCTGGAACGAGACGCTCGCGGTCAATCTCACGGCCGCGTTTCTTGGCGCCAAGCATCAGATCCCGGCCATGCTCGACCGGGGCGGAGGTTCCCTCATCTTCACCTCCACGTTCGTCGGCTACACGGCCGGAATGCCGGGTGTCGCGGCCTACGCTACGAGCAAGTCAGGATTGATCGGGCTCACGCAATCGCTTGCCAGCGAGTTCGGGCCACGTGGAATCCGGGTCAATGCCCTGTTGCCGGGCGGTACCGACACGCCGTTGGCGGAAGCCTGGGTCAGCACCCCCGAAGCCCTTGCCTTCGTTGAGGGGATGCATGCTCTGAAGCGCAGGGCTCATCCTGACGAGATCGCCCGCTCGGCGCTTTACCTCGCCTCCGACGCATCGAGCTTCACCACGGGCACGGCGCTACTCGTCGATGGCGGTGTGTCCATCAACCGGACGTGAATGTTCGGCTCATGAAGCAGCACCGACCTGAGCCTTCGTCCTGAGAAGGTCGGAGGTTGACGAGTCGCACCGGAACGACAACGCGGAGCGTTCCAAAAACGACCATGGCCGGGACGAGCCCGGCCATGACATCGAAGCGAATAAGAGGGCCAAGCTTACCACATGTCGAGGGCGACGCGGGCCTCGTCGGACATGCGGCTCTGGTCCCATGGCGGATCGAAGACCATGTTCACCTTGACGCTCTGGACGCCCTGAACCGTCGCGACGGCATTCTCGACCCAGCCGGGCATCTCGCCCGCGACCGGGCATCCCGGCGCCGTCAGGGTCATGTCGATGACGACGTTGCGGTCATCGTCGATATCGACCCGGTAGATCAGGCCGAGTTCGTAGATGTCAGACGGAATTTCCGGATCGTAGACGGTCTTGAGCGCCGCGATGATGTCGTCCGTCATACGGTCGAGCTCTTCCGGCGGAATCGTCGAGCCCGGGGACACCTGCGGCGCGTTGGGCCCATCCTGGGTCGGGGTCATGTCGTTCACAGGTCAATCCTCAAGCAAACAGGGCTTCCGCCTTCTGGAGGGCTTCCGCCAGCTTATCGACTTCTTGCATGGTGTTGTAGAGGCCAAATGAGGCGCGGCAGGTCGAGGTCGCGCCGAAGCGTTCCAGCAGCGGCATGGCGCAATGGGTGCCGGCCCGGACGGCTACGCCTTGCCGGTCGATGATGGTCGCGACGTCATGAGCGTGAGCGTTCTGCATCTCGAAGGACAGGATGGCGCCCTTGCCCTCGGCGCGGCCGATGATCCGGATCGAGTTCATGGCCCCCAGGCGCTCATGGGCATAGGTGGAAAGCGCCGCCTCGTGCGCCTGGATGTTCTCGCGCCCGAGCTCCATCATGAAGCGCGGGGCCGCATCGAGGCCGATGGCCTCGATGATCGGGGGCGTGCCCGCCTCGAACCGGTGCGGCGGGTCGTTGTAGGTGATCGCGTCCTGCTTCACCTCGCGGATCATCTCGCCGCCGCCCGAGTAGGGCGGCATCTTCGCGAGCCATTCGCGCTTGCCGTAGAGCACGCCGATGCCGGTGGGCCCATAGACCTTGTGGCCGGTGAAGACGTAGAAATCGGCATCCAGGTCGCGCACGTCCACCTGGAGGTGTACGGCACCCTGGGCGCCGTCGATCAGGACCGGGACCCCATGGGCGTGGGCGATGCGGATGATCTCCTTCGCGGGCGTCACGGTGCCGAGCACGTTGGACATGTGCGTGATGGCGACGATCTTGGTGCGCGGCGTGATGAGCTTCTCGAACTCCTCGATGAGGAAGTTGCCCTCGTCGTCCACGGGAGCCCATTTGATGACCGCGCCCTTCCGCTCGCGCAGGAAATGCCACGGCACGATATTGGAATGATGCTCCATGATGGAGAGGACGATCTCGTCGCCCTCCCCGATATTCATGCGGCCGAAGGAATCCGCCACCAGATTGTAGGCTTCCGTCGCCGACTTGGTGAACACGATCTCGTCGATGGATCCGGCATTGAGGAATTCCCGCACGGTTTCCCGCGCCCGCTCGAACCCTTCGGTCGCCACGTTCGCCATGTAGTGCAGGCCGCGATGAACGTTGGAATAGCCCGTCTGCATGGTGTTCACCATGGCGTCGATCACGGCTTTCGGCTTCTGGGCCGAGGCGGCGTTGTCGAGGTAGACGAGCGGCTTGCCATAGACTTGGCTCGCCAGGATCGGGAACTCCGCCCGGATCGCTTCGACGTCGTACGGCTTCATTTGCATGTTCATCGGCTTGACCGTTTCTCTGCCGTCATGGCCGGGCTTGTCCCGGCCACCCACGTCGTCCCACGTCGGCGCGAAGCGAAGACGTGGATGCCCGGCACAAGGCCGGGCATGACGAGGAAGGTTATGCTCGCGCCTTCAGCCAGCCCTCGACCGTGCCGACGAGCGCCTCGCGGACGGTCTCGTTCTCCACGAACTCCAGCGACTCGCCCAGGAAGGCCTGGACCAGGAGGCTTTCGGCCTCCTTCTTCGGCAGTCCACGGGCCATGAGGTAGAACAGGAGATCTTCGTCGAGCTGGCCGCAGGTGGCGCCGTGGGCGCATTGCACGTCGTCGGCGAAGATCTCGAGCTCCGGCTTGTTGTTCATCGAGCCGCCCTCCTCCAGGAGGAGCGCCGCCGACATCATCCGGCCGTCGGTCTTCTGGGCGTGATGCGGAACGATGATCTTGCCCTGGAAGACGCCGGTCGCCTCGTTGTCGATGACCGTCTTGAACAGCTCGCGGCTCTCGCAATGGGGCGCGCCGTGCTCGACCACCAGGGTCGAGTCGCCGTGCTGCGAGCCTTTCAGCATCGTCGCGCCGTTGACGCGCAGATGGGTGTTCTCGCCGTCGAGCACAGCGAAAACCTGATGGCGCGAGGTCGCGGAACCGGCCGTCACGTTGATGCTGTTGAACACGGCCTCGCCGCCGATCTTGGCCGCGAGCGTCGACAGGGCGAGCGCCTTGTCGCCTTCCGCATTGACGCGCACGTGCTGCACATTGGTGCGATCACCCGCGATCATCTCCACCACGTCGTTCGGCTGGTGGTTGGCGCCGTCGGTGCTCTCGTGCGTTTCGAGCAGGGTCACGGACGCCCCCTCCTCCACGACCACGAGAACGCGGGTCGCCGTGGCGATTGCGGAACTCGCCGCCGTCACGAAGCGCAGGTGCACCGGCGTTTCGACCGGCCCGGCCACGCGGATCATGACGCCATCGGCCATGAAGGAGGTGTTGAGCTGGTAGACCGGGTTGTCGTTCGCCCACGGCACCGGGCTCAAGCGCGTCAGCCACTCGTGGCCGTTCGCCAGGGCCTCGGCCAGCGGCACGATCTCGAGGTTCTCGGGCAGCGCGTGGAAATCGACCGCATCGCGCACGAAATGGCCGTTCACGAACGGCACCTGCAGGGCCTGGACACCCGCGAGAGCCTTGGCATTCGCAAGAGCAGCCTTTGCCTCGTCGGAGGAAGGAATACCCGCGAACGGTGCGACCTCGCGCAGGAGGCTTCGCAGATCGGTGTACTTGAACTCTTCGACCCGGCGGTGCGGGAGACCGCGCGAGTTGAACTGCTCGAAGGCCTGAGCGCGAGACTCCCCGTTGCCGGGCAACGCCGTCTTCGCACTCTCGAAAGCCTGCACCAGCGCGGTTTCCGCCGGCGTCTTCATGAGGGTCACGTCAGCCATGTCAGGCGGCCTCGCTTTCCCGGTAATCGGCGTAGCCGTTGGCCTCGAGCTCGAGCGCCAGCTCCTTGCCGCCCGTCTTCACGATGCGGCCCGCATGCATCACGTGCACCGTATCCGGCACGATGTGGTTCAGGAGACGCTGGTAGTGCGTGATGACCAGGAAGGCGCGATCAGGCGAACGCAGGGCGTTCACGCCCTCGGACACGATGCGCAGGGCGTCGATGTCGAGGCCGGAATCGGTCTCGTCGAGGATGCAGAAGGTCGGCTGGAGCAGCGCCATCTGCAGGATCTCCATGCGCTTCTTCTCGCCGCCGGAGAAACCGACATTGAGGGCACGCTTGAGCATGTCCTTCGGAATTTCGAGCTGCTGGGCGGCGGCGTTCACGCGCTTGATGAAGTCCGGAGTGGTCAGCTCCTCTTCGCCGCGCGCCTTACGCTGGGCGTTGAGGGTGGCCTTCAGGAAGGTCATCGAGGCGACGCCGGGGATCTCCAGCGGATACTGGAAGGCCAGGAACACGCCGGCGGCGGCGCGCTGGTCCGGCTCCATCTCCAGCAGGTTCTGGCCGTCGAGCAGGATTTCGCCGTCGAGGACCTCATAATCCTCCTTGCCGGCGATCACATAGGAGAGCGTCGACTTGCCGGAGCCGTTCGGGCCCATGATGGCCGCCACCTCACCCTTGTTCACGGTGAGGTTGAGACCGTTGAGAATGCGCTTGTCCTCGATCTGGACGACGAGATTCTTGATTTCGAGCATTGTGATTTTCCTAAACCCTCATCCTGAGAAGCGCGCTTCCGGCGCGCGTCTCGAAGGATGACTTCAGCGAGACGCCCCTCGTCCTTCGAGACGCCGTCCTTGGCGGCTCCTCAGGATGAGGGGCTGTGAGGCGATTACCCGACCGAGCCTTCCAGCGAGATCGAGATCAGCTTCTGGGCTTCCACGGCGAACTCCATGGGGAGCTGCTGTAGGACGTCCTTCACGAAGCCGTTCACGATGAGCGCCGTCGCCTCCTCTTCCGAGAGGCCGCGCTGCTGGCAGTAGAACATCTGATCTTCGGAGATCTTCGATGTCGTCGCCTCGTGCTCGAAGACGGCGGTGGCGTTCTTCGACTCGATGTAGGGCACCGTATGCGCGCCACACTGATTTCCGATGAGGAGCGAGTCGCAGTTCGTGAAGTTGCGCGCGCCGGTCGCCTTGCGGTGAGCCGAGACCAGACCGCGATAGGTGTTCTCGGAACGGCCAGCCGCGATGCCCTTCGAGATGATCCGGCTCGTGGTGTTCTTGCCGAGATGGATCATCTTGGTGCCGGAATCGACCTGCTGCATGCCGTTCGACACGGCGATCGAGTAGAACTCGCCGCGCGAATTGTCGCCGCGCAGGATGCAGGACGGATACTTCCATGTGATCGCCGAACCCGTCTCCACCTGGGTCCAGGTGATGACCGAGTTCCTGCCACGGCAATCGCCGCGCTTGGTCACGAAGTTGTAGATGCCGCCCCGGCCCTCGGCGTCGCCCGGGTACCAGTTCTGCACCGTGGAGTACTTGATCTCGGCATCGTCGAGGGCGACGAGCTCGACCACGGCGGCGTGAAGCTGGTTCTCGTCGCGCTTGGGCGCCGTGCAGCCTTCGAGATAGGAGACGTAGGAGCCCTTGTCGGCGATGATCAGGGTACGCTCGAACTGGCCGGTATTCTTCTCGTTGATGCGGAAATAGGTCGACAGCTCCATCGGGCAGCGGACGCCCGGCGGGATGTAGACGAACGAGCCGTCGGTGAACACGGCCGAGTTGAGCGTGGCGAAGAAGTTATCCGTGACCGGCACGACCGAGCCGAGGTACTGGCGCACGAGGTCCGGATATTCCCGGATGGCCTCGGAGATCGGCATGAAGATCACGCCGGCCTTCGCGAGCTCTTCCTTGAAGGTCGTGGCGACCGAGACGCTGTCGAACACCGCGTCCACGGCGACCCGGCGCTCCGGCTCGACGCCCGCGAGGATTTCCTGCTCGCGAAGCGGAATGCCGAGCTTCTCGTAGGTCTTGAGAATTTCCGGATCGACCTCGTCGAGGGATTTCGGGGCCGGGTTCTTCTTAGGCGCCGCATAGTAATAGATGTCGTTGTAGTCGATCTTGTCGTACGACACGCGCGCCCAGTTGGGCTCCTTCATGGTGAGCCAGCGCTTATAGGCATCGAGGCGCCACTGGAGCATCCATTCCGGCTCGCCCTTCTTGGCCGAGATGAAGCGGATCACGTCCTCGGAGAGGCCCTTGGGCGACTTCTCCATCTCGACTTCGGTCTCGAAGCCGTACTTGTACTGATCGACGTCGATCAGACGGACCTGATCGATCGTTTCCTGCACTGCAGGCATCTGTCTCTCCCACCGCTCACGGCTTCAAGGGCCGCGGGTTGATGACTGAAGGAACGCGAACCGGCACTCTCAGGCCGCGCTCGCCTTCCGCTTATATAAGGTGCCGACCACCCTTTCGCACGCCTCCGCAAAGCGGATCACGTCCTCTTTCGTGGTCGACCACCCCAAACTCACACGCAAAACACCCTCGGCGAGGGTCGGCTCCACGCCCATGGCGTCGAGCACATGCGATCGCTTGACCTTTCCGGACGAGCAGGCCGAACCGGAGGACAGGGCCACGCCTGCCAGATCGAAGGCGATCAGTGCCGTTTCGGCCTTGAGGCCGGGTATGGCAAAGGCGAAGGTGTTAGGCAACCTTTCCGCAGCGGAAGCCACAACAAGTGCATCCGGGGCGATCCGGCGAACCTGCGCCTCGGCCTCATCCCGCAGGCTCCGCAGCCGTCCCGCTTCCCGGTCCAGGCAAGCCTGAGCCAGCTCGGCCGCGGCGCCGAAGCCCGCGATGGCCGCCACGTTCTCGGTTCCGGCCCTGAACCCCTTCTCCTGCCCGCCGCCACGGATCAGCTTGTCGCCGATCTCGAACTGGTCCGAGGCCAGAATCAGGGCCCCGATTCCCTTCGGGCCACCGATCTTGTGGGCGGAGAGCGTCATCGCATCGACGCCGAGCGCGGCGATATCGACCGGGACCTTGCCCGCCGCCTGAACCGCGTCCGTGTGGATCAGGCCGCCATGCTCGTGGACCAGCCGAGCCGCCTCGGCCACCGGCTGCAGCACCCCGGTCTCGTTGTTGGCGAGCTGAACCGAGACCAGGACCGGCTCGGTACCACCCTTCTCCAGGTGGCTCTTGAGCCAGGCGAGATCAAGGATGCCGTCGCGGTCGACAGGAATAATGCCGACGGCATCGCCAGGGAAGCGATGTCCGTTGAGGACACAGGGATGCTCGACGGCCCCCATCAGAAGCCCTGTCGGCCCGGCCTGCCCCAGGCGCCGGAAGCCCGGCGTCAGGACGAGATTGGCCGCTTCGGTCCCGCCGCTCGTGAAGACGACGTTCTTCGCCTTGGCGCCGACGAGTCGCGCCACCTTTTCCCGGGCTTTTTCGATTTCGGCCCGCGCCGCGCGGCCCTCGGCATGGACAGAGGAGGCATTGCCGGGAAGCTGGAGCGCGCGCACGACCATCTCTGCAACCTCTAGCCGCAGGGGCGAAGTCGCATTATGGTCGAGATAGGTGCGCGGGCTGAACGTCATAGCTGCCCTGAAGCCTCACGAAATTCTTGCAATCGACCCTGGTTGCCGTGCTAAAGCACCCCAACCACATCTGTCCCGTGTTTCTGCCGAGAGCCGTCTTTGCGCGGATCAATGAAACATTGGAACACTTTAGAATAATTCTAAGGGTTCTTTTAGGAGAATCCGCGACCCGAAGTCAAGGTCGTGTCAGGGTTTTCCCTCTCCATGGAGAGGTGATCAAGAGGTTCGCGTATATGCCTGAAGTCATCTTCACGGGTCCTGCCGGTCGCATCGAGGGACGCTACCAGCCTGCCAAGGAAAAGGGCGCGCCCATCGCCATCATCCTGCACCCGCACCCGCAATTCGGCGGGACGATGAACAACCAGATCGTCTATAACCTCTACTATGATTTCGTGAAGCGCGGCTTCTCGGTCCTGCGCTTCAACTTCCGCGGCGTCGGCCGCAGCCAGGGCGCCTTCGACCACGGCCAGGGCGAGCTCTCCGATGCCGCCGCGGCGCTCGACTGGGCCCAGGCCATGAACCCGGACGCCCGCGCCTGCTGGATCGCCGGCGTATCCTTCGGTGCCTGGATCGGCATGCAGCTCCTCATGCGCCGCCCGGAAATCGAGGGCTTCATCTCCATCGCCGCCATGGCGAACCGCTACGATTTCTCGTTCCTCGCCCCCTGCCCGTCCTCCGGCCTGTTCGTGCACGGCTCCGAGGATCGGGTCGCCCCGGTCAAGGACGTGGTCAGCGTCATCGAGAAGGTGAAGACCCAGAAGGGCGTGAAACTCGAGCATGCCGTCATTGACGGTGCCAACCACTTCTTCGACGGCAAGGTCGACGAGCTGATGGTGTCCGTCGACGAGTACCTGGACAAGCGGCTCGGAACGACGGCCGCTCCGGCGGAAGCGTCGGAATAAGAGTTCCGTGTAAGACCAAGAGGAATCGTCCTCTTGGTCTTCCTGCTCCCTTGAGACGACCGATTAGAGACGAGAGCCGCGATGAACGCGCCCCGATCAGAATTCCTCAAAGTCCTCACTGAGCGGGGCTTCATCCACCAGACGTCCGATTTCGACGGAGTGGACGCGGCCGCCCTCGAGAACCGGCTGACGACCTATGTCGGGTACGACTGCACGGGCCCGTCGCTCCATGTGGGCCACCTGCTCTCCATCATGATGCTGCACTGGCTCCAGAAGACGGGCGCCGGCAGGCCGATCACGCTCATGGGCGGCGGCACGACCCGAGTGGGCGACCCCTCGGGCAAGGACGAGAGCCGCAAGCTCCTGACCGTCGAACAGATCGAGGGCAACAAGGAGAGCATCAGGACCGTCTTCTCGCGCTTCATCTCGTTCGGCGACGGCAAGTCCGACGCGATGATGGTCGACAATGCCGAGTGGCTGACCAAGCTCAACTACATCGAGTTCCTGCGCGACGTAGGCCGGCATTTCTCGGTCAACCGCATGCTGTCCTTCGACAGCGTGAAGCTGCGCCTCGACCGGGAGCACGAGCTGTCGTTCCTGGAATTCAACTACATGATCCTCCAGGCCTACGACTTCGTTGAGCTCAACAAGCGTTACGGCTGCGTGCTGCAGATGGGCGGCTCGGACCAGTGGGGCAACATCGTCAACGGCATCGATCTCGGCCGCCGCCTCGGCACGCCGCAGCTCTACGCGGTCACCTGTCCGCTCCTGACGACGGCTTCCGGCGCCAAGATGGGCAAGACGGCATCCGGAGCCGTCTGGCTCAACGCCGACATGCTGAGCCCCTACGATTATTGGCAGTTCTGGCGCAACACCGAGGACGCGGATGTCGGGCGCTTCCTGAAGCTCTTCACCATCCTGCCGTTGGAAGAGATCGCCAAGCTCTCGGCCCTCCAGGGCGCGGAGATCAATGAGGCGAAGAAGGTGCTGGCGACGGAAGCCACGGCCCTCCTCCATGGCCGCGAGGCCGCGCTGCTCGCCGCCGAGACGGCACAGAAGACCTTCGAGCAGGGCGCGCTGGCCGAGAGCCTGCCGACCGTCGAAGTGCAGTCAGGAATCCTGCAGGACGGACTCGGCGTGCTGACGGCCTTCGGCCCCGATTACGCGAAGCTCGTGCCGTCATCGAGCGAAGCGCGCCGCCAGGTGAAGAGCGGCGGCCTGAAGGTGAACGACGAAACGGTCTCGGACGAACGCGCCACGCTGAGCCTGTCCGACCTGACGAGCGAAGGCGTGATCAAGCTGTCCTTCGGCAAGAAGAAGCACGTCCTCCTGCGCGCCGTCTGAGCGCCCCCCAACGTCATGGCCGACCTTGTGCCCGGCCATCTCGATTGTGTGAAGCACCGCGCTCTAGGGAAGCGAGATCACCGGCACGAGGCCGGTGATGACAAATGGCAAGCCCTGCCCCGTTTCGTCTGCGCTCGAAGCCCTAACGCTCCGGCACAGTCGGCAGCGAGCCGGTCTGTGGATCCGCTCCCACGCCGAAGAGCTTGCGCAGGAAGCCGGGGGCGACGGCCGAGAGCGGATTGACCGTGAGGGACGGCGAACTCGCCTGTCCGTTCAGGCGGAAATTGACCGCGAACAATCCCTCGTACTGGCCCCCGCCCAAGAGCGGCCCGAAGAGCGGCACCTGGGCGAAGACGTTGTTGAGGCCATAAGCGGGCACGAAGGTGCCGGCGATATCGAGCCGGTCGCGGGCGTAATCGATGAAGCCGCCGAGCGTAAACCCGATCTGGTTGCCCCAGATGGCAGCGTCCTTGAAATCGAGCCGGCCGGAATTGCGGGTGAATTCGAGCCGGGCCTTGGTGAACTGCACCTCGTTCACGTCCACGCGCACCGCCTGCGGATTGCCGGCCCGGTCCTGTCCGGCAACGATCTGCGTCTGGGTCGGGATGATCCGGCGAAGGGCCGGTTCGTTGACGAGGGCGAACGAGTGGAGGATCACATGCCCGGCCTGCGGGCCGTCGCCGGTGGCGAGCTGGAGGATGAGGTCGCCGCCAGACATGCGTCGGTACACATCGGTGAAGCGCAGGAGCGCGCCGGCATCTTCCGCCTGCAGGATCACGACCTGGTTGCCGGCATCCGGCATGGTTCGCCCGATGACGTCGGTGGCGCCGAGCCGCCCCTTCATATCGAGCTGGCGCAGGTTGTCCTTGCGCACGGAGGCCTTGATCACCGCGTTGGTGATCGCCTCCTCGTTATAGCCGGTCAGAATGTTCAGGTTGAGATCGAGGTCGAAATCCTTACCGTCCTTCTGGGCGGCCGCATTCCGGCCGGACGCGGCGGAGCCCGTCGCGCCGCCTTTTACGAAGGGACGGGCATCGCCCACATTGCCTCGGATCGCGACCTTGTAGACGTTGTTGGCGCGCTCGACCTGGGCGCGCATGTCGTCGCCCGGGGAGAGCTTGAAGGTCGAGAGTTCGGCCCTTTCCAAGCCGCCTTCGCTCGTGAGAACCGCATTGCCCTTCAACTGCACCGCGCCGCTCTCGAGAACCAGATCCCGGATCTCGTTGGACGGCCCCTCGACCATGGTAAAGGCCAGCTTTCCCGGCCGACCGACCGGCTTCACCCAGCCGGGGATCAGCTGATCGACCCCGGCCTTGGCAAGATCCGCTTCGACCAGGATGTTCGACGGAGCCGAGGCACCGAGCGGCAGGCTAGCCTTCAGGCCGATCGTTCCCGTGAGCTGGGAGCCGAAGGAGAGTCCTCGCCGGCTGCGGGCCGCTTCGTCGAGGGAGAACGCGACGCTGGCCTGGCCGCCCTGCCGGTTCTTCTGCAGATCGATGGCGGCCTGGCTTCCGGCGAGCTTGCCTTCGCCTTTGACGGCGAGCTCGCCCTTGTCGTAGGCGACCGTCAGGTTGGCGCCTTCCAGGCGGTCCTTGCCGAAGAACTTGTCGACGGCGAAATCATTGATCGTTCCGCTGACCTTCAGGGGCAGGTCGGCGAAGGGCGGAATGTCGTTGACGGGGAGCCCGATGCCGACACGCAGATCCGCCTTGCCCTTCATCGTCGCGGGATCGATGTTGAAGCCCGCGATTTCCTTGATGCGGGGCTCCAGCAGAAGGGCACCCAATCCGTCGGCTCCGCCGCCGAGGCGAAAATCGATGCGGGCCAGGGCCCTGTCGTCCCAGTAATTGTCGAGGACGAAAGCTCCATCCGAGGCCGCCAGGGAGTGGCCCTCCGCCATCTGGACCAGCCCGGTCGATGCGCGTACGCCGACCTGCTTGCCGGTCACGCGTCCGATCACGTTCATGCCGGAGATCGGCGGCAGGCCGTCGGCGACCTGGAGGGTGCCGTCGGAAATGGTGAAATCGATCTTCAAGGACTCGGGCGGCGTCGGGCCGCCCGAGACAGCCTTCGCGATGTCCGCGCCACTCATCGCCACCTTGAGATCGATGGCGTCCAGCATCCCCGCCTTCAGGTTGGACACGAGGAACCGCCGGACCGGAGGGGCGACCGCCTCGGGCCAGATGCGCAGCGCGGACCGGATGTTGGTCCTGTCGGCGTGGACATCCAGGTGAAGGCCCTTCGGGTCAGCGGAGGCCGCCAGAATACCGGAGATGCGGGCCGACAGCTCGGGACCTTTCAGGGTGACGCTGTTGATCTTGATGCCGTCCGGGCCGGACAGGTCTGCGGCGAACTCGCTCACCTGAAGCGGGCGATCGCCCGGTGTCGCACCGGACCATTGGAGATCGCGCCCGCTGAGCGAGAGATGCCATGGCTTGTCGGCGCTGTGCGTTGCCAGGCGCCCCTGGAGCCGCAGCTTCGTATCGCCGCCCTTCAGGTCGAGTTGCTGGAGTTCGAGGGCCTTCTCGGCCTCGTTCCACTGCGCCTCGATCGTGGCGTGCTCCACCGGGAAGGGCGACGTGTCCTTGTCCTCGATCTGGAACGTGCCCGAATTGCTTTCGAGCCGCGTCTTCAGCTCCGTAACCCGCCCCGCCGCAAAGGCGATGTCGAAACGGCCGGAGAACTCGATATCGGTGCTCGCCGGCAGCTCGGAGGCTCCGGCGAGGAGGAGAATGTCCTTGATCGGCACTTCCCTGGCGACCACGCCGGCGCGATAGGCCCCATCACCCTCCACGACGGCGTCGCCGTTGAGCTCCCAGGGCCCCTGATCCCCTTCGACCGTCGCGGCGAACTGCCGTCCGCCCTTGTCCGTCCAGTCGAAGGTGGCGTCGACACGCTGGAACCTGGCCCTTTCCCGACCATCCGCATCGACGAAGACGAGGCGCGCGTTGGTCAGCTCGGCCTGGCCGAGCGAATTGAGGACGCTCCCCGGCCCGACCATGAGTTCAAGCAGCGATCCGACGACCCCCGACACGGGAGAAGGACCATCGGCATCGCGCGCCAGGGAGGCCGCCGCTTCCTTGGACGGCTCCGGCGCGACGGGCGGGGGCGAAGCCGCCGCCTCGCCCTCGGCGGTCTGGACGGGCGAGAAGGCGAGCGAGCCGTCCCGGTTCACGAGGACCCGCAATTGCAGGTCGCGGACCGTGATGGACTTGGGCTGAAGGTTGCCGGTGAGAAGGGACGTGAGATTGACGCTGAAGATCGCGTACGGCGCCCGCAGGACGAGATCGCCGCCGGGCGCCCGGATATCGAGACCGTTCGCGCGCAAGGCCGGCGAGCCGTCGTGGAGCTCGATGGCGGTGTTTCGGAGCGTCACGTTCCAGCCGGGCCCGATCCGGGACGCGAGGGCTTCGGCAACCCGCTCCGGCAGGCGTCCGAAGCTCATGGGGGCTGCGGAAAGACGCAGGTAGAGCAGGCCGAACGCGGCGACCAGGAAGACGACGAGGCCAAGCTTCACATAAAGAGTGCCACGAAGAACGCGCTTGAGTAGGCTCCGTTTGACCGGGTCTTGCCGGGACAACGTGGTGCGAAATGGACGCTTCATTCTTGTGACGTTGGACAATCCGGTTCTTGCGCCTGGGCGCGTATAGGGGAATCAGAGAAGAGACCTTAACCGCCTCAGGTGGCTCCCGCGACCGTTCCCGTCAGTCGTGCACACCAGAGGTTTCCAAACAGCACATTCCGCCAAAAGGAAGGCGACTCATGCCTCTTACCATCGGAACCAAAGCTCCGGCCTTCTCCCTGCCTGCGACAGATGGTCGGGAGATCAGCCTCGACAGCCTGAAAGGCCGCAAGGTCGTGCTGTACTTCTACCCCAAGGACGATACCAGCGGCTGCACGATCGAGGCAAAGGACTTCCAGGCCCTCAAGGCGGATTTCGCCGCTGCCGATACGGAAATCGTGGGCGTCTCGCCGGATCCGATGAAGAGCCACGACAGGTTCCGCGCCAAGTACGGCCTCGATTTCTCCCTCGCGTCGGACGAGGCCAAGACCATGCTGGAAGCCTACGGGGTCTGGGTCGAGAAGAGCATGTACGGCCGCAAGTACATGGGGGTCGAGCGCACCACGGTGCTGATCGACCGCGAGGGCAACATCGCCCAGGTCTGGCACAAGGTGAAGGTCCCGGGCCATGCGGAGGAGGTGCTGAAGGCCGCGCAGGCTTTCGGCACCTGACCGGACAGGCCTTGCAGCGCGGAACAGATACGTAATAATATTAGGAAACAGTTCCCCCGCTACGCTGCAAGGTTTCCTTCATGCCGGACTACAAAGCCATTCTCTCGGGCCAGAGCTGGAACGCTCTGTCCGGCCTCAAGGTCGCCAAGACGCCTGTTTTCCTGACCTATACGTTCAACGGCCCGCGCTGGAACGCGTCGAAGTTCGGCAGCAGCGACATGTCCTTGGCGCGAAAGGCCCTGAAGATGTGGGGCGATGCATCGGGCATTCGCTTCATCGAGGTCAAGGGCGAGGATGCCGAGCTGAAGTTTCAATGGCAATGGGATTACGGGGACCATTCCGGCTGGGCCGAATTCCCGCTGCTTGAGCGCGACTACTTCGACGAGGGCCTCGTCCGGGACGACGATGGCGGCAACATCTACCTGAACGCGCACTACCGTTCCGAACTGGGAAGCAACAAGGGGTTCAAGTTGTATGTCCTGCTCCATGAGATCGGCCATGCGCTCGGTCTCAAGCACCCTTTCCACAGGATGGACTACAACAAGCAATTGCTGAAGTCGGAACTCGATCACGTGAATCATACCGTGATGAGCTACACGGGAGCCGACATCAACATGCAGCCACTCGGACTCGGCGCCCTCGACATCCAGGCAATCCGCGCGCTCTACGGCAGCCCATCGAAGGACGGAAAACAAGTCGCGAAATGGAGCTGGAGCAAGGCGGCGCAGACCCTCACTCAGATCGGCAAGAGCAAGGCGGACGTCATCTATGGTGTCGCCGTCAAGGACGTCATCAAGGGTGGAGCTGGTGACGACAGGATCTACAGCTTCGACGGTGACGACACGCTCCTTGGCGGCGACGGCAACGATGTCCTGAGCGGCGGGGACGGTGACGACGCCCTGCTGGGAGAAGCCGGCAACGATACCTTGAGTGGTAGCTATGGCGACGACGTTCTGCAGGGAGGCGCCGGCAGCGACCTCCTGAGCGGCGGGTCGCGCAATGATGTCCTTTACGGCGACGACGGGAACGACAGCCTGAAAGGAGGGGACGGCAACGATACGCTGTACGGAGGCCTGGGCAGCGATGTTCTGACCGGCAACGACGGCAGCGATCAATTCGTCTTCGACACCCCATTCAGCGGAATCGACGACGTCGACCAGATCGCGGACTTCAACCAGAACCCGCAGGAGGCATGGTACGATGAGTATGAACAGGACAAGATCATCCTGTCGTCGGCAATCTTCAGCACCCTCGCGAAAGGCCTCCTAAGAGATGAGGCGTTTGTAAAAGGAGCGGCCGCACAGGATTCCACCGACAAGATTCTCTTCGATCCGGCGGAGCAATTCCTCTCCTACGACCCGGACGGCACCGGTCCCCTAGCGGCCGTGCGCTTCGCGAAGCTACTGGGCACGGTGACGCTCAACGCCTCCGACTTCCTGGTCGTTTGAGTCTTGCGCCTGCCATGAGAAAGGCCCACCCGATAGAGTGGGCCCTTTTCCATTTTAGTCGATATCCTCGACCTCCGCGGCGCCGCCATAGACGCGCTGGGCGAGCGAGGCTTCCATGAAGGGGTCCAGGTCGCCGTCGAGCACGTCCTGCGGGCTCGTCGATTGGGCGCCGGTGCGCAGGTCCTTCACCATCTGGTAGGGCTGCAGCACGTAGGAGCGGATCTGGTGGCCCCAGCCGATATCCGTCTTCGCGGCGGCCTCGGCGTTGGCCTTCTCCTCACGCTTCTTCAGCTCCGCCTCGTAGAGGCGCGCGCGCAGCATGTTCCAGGCGGTCGCCCGGTTCTTGTGCTGGGAGCGCTCCTGCTGGCAGGCCACGACGATGCCGCTCGGAATGTGCGTGATGCGCACCGCCGAGTCGGTGGTGTTCACGTGCTGACCGCCGGCGCCCGAGGACCGGAACGTGTCGATGCGGCAGTCCGATTCCTTGATCTCGATGTTGATGCGGTCGTCCACCACCGGATAGACCCACACCGATGCAAAGCTCGTATGGCGGCGGGCATTGGAATCGTAGGGCGAGATGCGCACGAGCCGGTGCACGCCCGACTCGGTCTTGAGCCAGCCATAGGCATTGAGGCCCTTGATCAGGAGCGTGGCGCTCTTGATTCCGGCCTCTTCACCGTCGGTGATTTCGAGAAGCTCGACCTTGTACTTCCGGCGCTCGGCCCAGCGGGCATACATGCGCTGGAGCATGTTGGCCCAGTCCTGGCTTTCCGTGCCGCCCGCGCCCGAATGCACTTCCACATAGGTGTCGTTGGCATCCGCCTCGCCCGAAAGCAGGGTCTCGACCTGGCGGCGCGCCGCCTCGGCCTGAAGGCTGCGGATCGTCTCCTCGCCCTCCCGGACCGTGTCCTCGTCCTCTTCCGTCTCGCCGAGTTCGATCAGCGTGATGGCGTCTTCGAGATCCTGCTCGAGGCGCTTCACGGCCGAGATCTGATCCTCGAGCGACGTGCGTTCGCGCATGATCTTCTGCGCGGCGTCGGCATCGTTCCAGAGGTTGGGATCCTCGGCCTGGGCGTTCAGTTCCGCGAGGCGTCGCTGGGCAGTATCCCAGTCAAAGATGCCTCCTCAGCAGCCCGACTGACTGCTTGGTCTCTTCTACGAGATGTTGGATTTCGGCGCGCATGGGTTCTCTTATGTCCGTGCCTGTGATGGTGGCGTCTTAGAGCATCGAGCCCGAAAGTGGAATGCACTTTCGAGCCCAATGACTCAGTCGTCGATTGTCATGTGTGATGGGCGATTTCTATATGGGAGCAAAGCCGCTCAGTACAATCCGCCCGGTCCCACGCCCACCGCCCGCTGCCCCCCTGGCGGAGGAGCCGGCGCATACTCGGCCTGCGGGACTTCGTCCGCCGAAGGCTCCGGCGGCACGTATTCCGGCGGAGACTGGCCCGGCTTGAACGCCTCGAGGATGGTGCCGCCGCCCTCGCCGCCCGCGCGGGTGCCGGTGGCGGCATTGACGCGGATCAGCTTGATGCCAGCAGGAACACGGAACGGCGTCGCCGGCTTGTCCTTGAGCGCCATCTGCATGAAGTCGCGGAAGACGGGCGCTGCGTACTGGCCCGCCGTCGCCGCGCTGCCGAGCGACTTCGGCTGGTCGTAGCCGAGGAACACGCCCACGGCGAGATCGGGCGAGAAGCCGACGAACCACACGTCCTTGGCGTCGTTGGTGGTGCCGGTCTTGCCGGCGAGCGGCTTGCCGACGGCCTTGACGGACTGGGCCGTGCCGCGCTGGACCACGCCTTCGAGGATCGAGGTGATCTGGTAGGCGGTCAGCGGGTCGAGCACCTGTTCGCGGGTCTCGGTCAGCTTGGGAGCGGCGGCGCCATCCCACTTCTCCGCGTCGCAGCCGTTGCATTTGCGGTCGTCGTGGCGATAGAGGGTCCGGCCGTTGCGGTCCTGAATCTGGTCGATCAGGGTCGGCTTGATGCGGCGGCCGCCATTGGCGAACATGGAATAGGCCGCCGTCATGCGCATGACCGTGGTCTCGCCGGCGCCGAGCGACATGGAGAGCAGCGGCAGCAAGTCGTCATAGACGCCGAAGCGACGGGCATATTCCGAGATGGCCGGCATGCCGACCTCGTTGGCGAGGCGCACCGTCATCAGGTTCTTGGAATGCTCGATGCCGTAGCGCAGGGTCCGCAGGCCGCCCGACTTGCCGTCGTAGTTGGACGGCGCCCAGGCTGCCTGCCCCGGCCCCATGTCGAGCACGAAGGGCGAATCCATGATCTGGTTCGACGGCGTGTAGCCGTTATCGAGGGCGGTCGCGTAGACGATCGGCTTGAACGAGGAGCCCGGCTGGCGCATGGCCTGGACGGCCCGGTTGAACTCGCTCTGGTCGTAGGAGAAGCCGCCCACCATGGCGTGAACGCGGCCCGTATTGGGATCCATGGCCACGATGGCGCCCGAAATTTCCGGGATCTGGCGCAGGCGGAACTGGCCCGGCTTGTCGGCCAGGGGCTCCACATAGACCACATCGCCCACGGAAACGGCGCGCTCGACGGGCCGGCGGGTCCATTTTGCGCCATCGGCCGTCACGAGGCCGGTCTCGCGGTCCTTGCCGACCTGACCGGACGCCTCGCGCTTGGGCTGCAGGCCGATCTTCGCACGCCCTCCGGCCACTTCCAGCACCACGGCCAGACGCCAGGGCTGCACATCGCCGAGCGACGACACTTCCGCGAGGGCCTGGCCCCATTCGCGACCCGCGAGGTCGATCTTCTGCTGGGATCCGCGCCAGCCGCGCGCCTCGTCGAAGCGCACGAGACCGTCGACCAGGGCCTTGCGGGCCATGGCCTGCATCTTGGGATCGAGTGTCGACCGGATGAGCAGGCCGCCCTCGTAGAGGGTTTCCTCGCCGTAGCGCTCGGCGATGTCCCGGCGCACGCCCTCGGCGAAGTAGCCCGACGCGATGCTGTTCGGGGAGACCACGCGCGGCTTGACGTTGAGGGGCTCCTTCTGGGCCGCCTCCGCGTCCTGTTTGGAGATGTAGCCGTTGGCGGCCATGCGGTCGATCACCCAGTTCCGGCGATCGATGGCGGCCTTGCGCTGGCGGAAGGGATGATAATTGTTCGGCCCCTTGGGCAGGGCGGCGATGTAGGCGGCCTCCGCGATGGTCAGTTCGTGGATGGACTTGCCGAAATAATCGAGCGCCGCGGCCGCGATGCCGTGCAGGTTACGGCCCGGGGTCAGGGTGCCGAGGAAGATCTCGTTGAGATAGAGCTCGAGGATCTTGTCCTTGGAGAAGGTCGATTCCATGCGCAGCGCGATCAGCGCCTCGCGTATCTTGCGCTCGTAGCTCCGCTCGTTGCCGACGAGGAAGTTCTTGGCGACCTGCTGGGTGATGGTCGAAGCGCCCTGCTCCCTGGCTCCGCCGGAGCGGAGGTTGGCCACGACGGCACGGACGAGCCCCTCGGGATCGACGCCGACATGCTTGTAGAAGTTCTTGTCCTCGGCCGAGAGGAAGGCCCCGATCACGAGCTTGGGGACGGCCTGGATCGGTACGTAGAGGCGGCGCTCACGGGCATATTCGGCAATCAAGCTACCGTCCGCCGCATGGATGCGGGTCATCACCGGAGGCTCGTAATTGGCCAGCTGGGCGTGATCCGGCAGGTCCTTCGAATAGAACCAGAATCCATAGGCGAGCCCCACGGCGCCGATCAGGAAGAAGATCGCTCCGACGCTGAAGAGGAAGCCGAAAAATCGTAGGACGAAGCGCATCCGATGGTATTCCATGACGGCGCCCATGGCGCCTGTTTATGCAGATCTTGAAACGCGCATCCTCGTTACCCGATGAATCGCGCCCCCGCTATGGGGTATCCACACTCTCTCTATGGTAAAACTGCGGCAGCGCCCCTGCGGGCAAACCGCGCGGCGAAAAAGCGATCCACCGCGACCGACATGGCCGAGACCATTTTGGCGCGCCAGTCCTCCGACATCAACAGGTCCAGGTCTTTTTGGCTCGACAGATAGCCGAGTTCGACCAGGACGGACGGCACGTCGTGCGCCCGCAGCACCTGGAAACGGGCCTGACGGTGAGGATTCTTGTTGAGCCGGGCAACGGAATCGAACTCGCCCACGAGACGGCTGGCGAAGCCGTGGGAAAAGCCCCGCGTTTCCCGGAGCGTCAGCTCCATCAGGATGTCCGACACGTCATCGGGAATATCGCGCGATTCGACGCCGGCCACCGCATCCGCCTTGTTTTCGCGGTCGGCGAGGCGGGCGGAATCGGCGTCCGAGGCCCGTTCGGCCCCGGTATAGACCGTCAGCCCCCTCACCTCCTGGCCGCCGGAGATCGAATCCGCATGGACGGAGATGAAAAGATCGGCCTGGACCCCGCGGGCAGCCCGCACCCGGTCGCCGAGGGAGACGAACACGTCCTCGTCGCGGGTCATGACGATCCTGTAGCGGCCGGCCTCTTCCAGCTTCCTCTTGAGTCTCTGGGCGAAGGCCAGGACCAGATCCTTCTCATAGACATTGCCCGAGGAGGCGTTGGCCCCCGGGTCGATTCCGCCATGACCGGGGTCGATCACGATGACCGGGCGGGCGTCCTTGGGCCCCTGAACCGCAGGCGCGGACGAGGCCTCCTTGGTGACGGCCGCGCTGTCAACAGCCGCCTTGTGGAACTCCTCCCGCTCGGCGCGGGACAGCTCGATGGTCAGGATCGTCGCCGCGCCCGTGGCATCGGGCGCGGTGGTCATCCCCGAGACCACGGCAGGCTGCGTCAGTTCCATCACCACCCGGGAGCGGCCCGGAGCGAAAAGGCCGTAGCGGTAGGAGGCGATGAGGCCTTCCCTGCCGCGCCCCGCCTCCTGCGGGAGATGGAAGGCAACCTCGGGCAGGTCGATGATGACCCGGTCCGGGCGCTCCATCAGGGAGACCTGCGCCATCACGGG
The DNA here is from genome assembly GCF_013520865.1 of Microvirga mediterraneensis. Taxonomy (NCBI): domain Bacteria; kingdom Pseudomonadati; phylum Pseudomonadota; class Alphaproteobacteria; order Hyphomicrobiales; family Methylobacteriaceae; genus Microvirga; species Microvirga mediterraneensis. The sequence goes on along the minus strand of NZ_JACDXJ010000001.1, from coordinate 2,809,030 downwards.
TTTCGACAAGGTAACCTTAAAACGAGTTTTCGCCCCCTCCGCCTCGACCGCAACGGCGGCCGCGATGGTGGGAGAGCCGGCCTTCGCCCCCTCTCCAGCCGCATGGGCATGACCGGTCCACGCGGCCACAAGGGCCACCACGAGGCACGCGCGGGCAAGGCGGGTGAAGGGAAAAACGGGCATTGGTATCGCTGAGCTGTCTAGCGTCCTTCCTATACTGATAGACGCCTCGTGGTTAACGGAACCTCACGTCGCATGCTGGAATACTGACACTCTGTTGCATTCATAGCACAGTGACACGGGATCTTGCCAAATGCCCCAATCGCTCTGTAATGATCTTAATCCCGTTCGGCATGGCCGAATCTGACGGCGGATCCGGAGGAGACGGTTGTCTTGACCGATCCTCCAGGAGACCCGTCACCCTCGACAGGCTCACGGACAGGACCATATGGCGACGCTTGTCGTCACCCGCCGATGACCGAGTTTCGGCTCATCGATATCTAGTACGAAAGGGCCGTGTCGAATGGTTGCGCACACGAAGTCAGTTCTGACCTTCGTTTCTGCACCGTTCGAATCGCGCGTCTCAACCCGCGCACGCCCTGGCTTCACCCTTTCCGGCCCAGAGCCGGCCCAATTCAACCCAGAATGCGCCCCGACGCGGCGCACGATGGCGATCGACAGCACTCCGAACGCAATTTCAGCCCGCCGTCCTTCTTGGCGGCGCGGCCATCCGCCCACAATGCGGCCCCTGCCTCAGGTCCTGCCCTCGATCGCCATGTCGAGAGTTCAACATGGCAAACAAGATGCTCATCGATGCCTCACACCCGGAAGAAACCCGGGTCGTGGTGGTACGCGGTCAGAAGGTCGAAGAATTCGACTTCGAATCCGCTAACCGGAAGCAGCTGCGCGGGAATATCTATCTCGCCAAGGTCACCCGGGTCGAACCGTCGCTCCAGGCGGCCTTCGTGGAATACGGCGGAAACCGCCACGGGTTCCTCGCTTTCAGCGAAATCCATCCCGATTATTATCAGATCCCCGTCGCCGACCGTCAGGCGTTGCTCGAGGCCGAGGCCGAGGCACAGGCCGAGGAGGAGCGCGAGGAGGAACGCCGCAGCAACCGTCGCCGCCGCCGGTCCTCGCCGCGTCGCGCCGAGAACGACGAGACCGTGGTCTCGACGGAAGCGGAAGCCGGAACCGAGGGTGCCCTCGAGGCGGTCGAGGGTTCGGCCCATACCGAGTCTGCAGGCGAAGAGGGTGAGGCATCGGGCTCCGACACGCAGGATGCCGTCCCCCTGGTGATGGCCGACGGCGAGGCTCCCGGCGAAGGCGCCGAGGAGGCCGCCGTCGAGGCGATCGAGGGCTCGGCCCATGTGGAAGCCCCGGAGGGAATCGAAGCCGCGCACGGTGCCGAGGCCCGGGCGCCCGAGGGCGACACGGAAGCCGACGAGGACGAAGACGATCACGACGTGGAAGAGCACGAGATCGTCGAGCAGCTCGGCGGAGACGACGCCATCGAGGACCTGCCGCAGCGCCGGCGCGCGCCGCGCAAGCAGTACAAGATCCAGGAAGTCATCAAGCGCCGCCAGATCCTGCTGGTCCAGGTCGTGAAGGAAGAGCGCGGCAACAAGGGCGCGGCGCTCACCACCTACCTGTCGCTTGCCGGCCGCTATTCCGTGCTCATGCCCAACACGGGCCGGGGCGGCGGCATCTCCCGCAAGATCACCAACGCGGCCGACCGCAAGCGCCTGAAGGAAATCGCCCAGGAGCTGGAGGTGCCCGAGGGAATGGGCATCATCCTGCGCACGGCCGGCGCCTCGCGCACCAAGCCCGAGATCAAGCGCGACTACGAATACCTGATGCGCCTGTGGGAGAGCGTGCGCGAGCTGACCCTCAAGTCGGCGGCCCCCGCCCTCGTCTACGAGGAAGGCTCCCTCATCAAGCGCGCGATCCGCGACCTCTACAACAAGGACATCGACGACGTGATGGTCGCCGGTGAGGAGGGCTATCGCGAGGCCAAGGACTTCATGCGGATGCTCATGCCGAGCCATTCGAAGCTGGTCCAGCCCTACCGCGATCCTCAGCCTCTCTTCGCGAAATTCGGCGTCGAGGCCCAGCTCGATGCCATGTTCTCGAACGTGGTGACCCTGAAATCGGGCGGCTATCTCGTCATCAACCCGACGGAAGCCCTCGTTTCGATCGACGTGAACTCCGGCCGTTCGACCCGCGAGCACAACATCGAGGACACGGCGCTGCGCACGAACCTCGAAGCGGCCGAGGAAATCGCCCGCCAGCTCCGCCTGCGCGATCTCGCCGGCCTCGTGGTGATCGACTTCATCGACATGGAGGAGAAGCGCAATAACCGCGCCGTCGAGAAGAAGCTCAACGAGTGCCTGAAGAACGACCGCGCCCGCATCCAGGTGGGCCGCATCTCGCCGTTCGGGCTCCTTGAAATGTCGCGCCAGCGAATCCGCACCGGCGTGCTGGAATCCTCCTCGATCCCCTGCCCGCATTGCGCCGGCACCGGCTTCGTGCGCTCGACGCCGTCGGTGGCCCTCCAGGTGCTGCGCTCGATCGAGGAAACCCTCATCAAGAATTCAGGCTACAACCTCGTCGTCCGCACCCGGATGGAGGCAGCCTTCTACATCCTGAACCAGAAGCGCATCCACCTGCGTGACCTGGAGATGCGTTTCGGCGTGGCGATTTCCATCGTGGCCGACGACAGCCTCCACGGCACGACGACCTATGCCATCGAGCGTGGCGAACCCGCCCTCAAGCTCGAGCACAAGTCGGCCGCGACCGGCATCCAGATCGACGCGATTGCCATCGACGAACCCGTCGAGGAGATCGAGGCCGAGGCCGAGGATGAAGCCGCCGAGGAGACACAAGGCAGCGAAGAGCGCGGCGAGGACGGCGAAGGCGGTGGACGCCGCCGCCGCCGCCGCCGCCGCCGCCGTGGTCGCGACCGGGACGGCTTTGCTGGTGAAGCCCAGGGCGAGGAAGGCGTGGAAGCCGGAGAGGCCGAGGGCGAATCCGACGAGGAGGAGGCCGAGGTCGGGGCTTCCGGAGCCGAAGCTCCTGCCGCCGAAGCCGGCGAGACGGACGAGGAATCCCGTGGCGGACGTCGCCGTCGTCGCGGGCGCCGCGGCGGTCGCGGGCGTGGCCGTGACGAGACGGCCGAGGAATTCGCCCTCGAAGAGGGTTTCGTCGCTCCCGACGAGGTTCAGGCTGCTCCGGCTCCGACCGAAGCCGCCCCGGCAGAGGCAGGCTCCGAGACCCTGGAGCCGCAGCAAGCCGCCGGAAACGAGCCGATCGTCACGCCGTCCCATCCGGTGGCAGAAGCCCCCGTTCCGCCGCCCGCTCCCGTCGCTCCCGAGCCGGAGCCGGTCGCGGTCGTCCTGACCCCGGAAGATCCCAATCGCCCCAAGCGCGCCGGCTGGTGGTCCAAGGCCAAGTCGGTCCTGAGCGGATCGTAAGGACAAAACAAAATGCCCGGCACGAAGCCGGGCATTTTGCTGAAAGGGATTGGTTCATTACGTCATGGCCGGCCTTGTGCCGGCCATCTCGATTGGAAGAGCGTTGCGCCTGAAGTGATCGGGATCACCGGCACGAGGCCGGTGATGACGTGAGCGGAATTACTTCAACCACCCCTTCAGCCGCGCCACCGTCTCGCGGCAATCGTTCTCCGATCCGGCGAAGGAGAACCGCAGGTAGTGCGAGCCCTCGATGGGGTCGAAGTCGAGCCCCGGGGTGGCGGCGACGCCCGCCTCCTCCAGCATGCGCTTGGAGAAGCCGATGGAATCGTTCGTGAAGCGGGCGATGTCGGCATAGATGTAGAAGGCGCCGTCCACCGGGTGCATCTCGGTGATGCCGATCTTGGGCAGCTCCTCCAGGAGATAGGCGCGGTTGTGGGCGTAAGCAGCCTTCACGGCCTCCAATTCCTCCGCTGCGTCGAAGGCGGCGAGCGCCGCCACCTGGGAAAGATAGGGGGGCGAGATGTAGAGGTTCTGCGCCAACCGCTCGATGGGGCGGACCAGCCGGTCCGGCACCACGATCCATCCGATGCGCCAGCCGGTCATGCAATAATATTTGGAGAATGAGTTGATCACGACGGCATCGTCGTCGGAGGCGAGCGCCGTGGACGCGGCCTCACCATAGGTCAACCCGTGATAGATCTCGTCGGACACGAACCACAGCCCCAGGCGGCGGCAGGTCTCGCCCAGCTCGGCAAGGGCCTTGCGGCCGATCATGGTGCCGGAGGGGTTCGCGGGGCTCATGGCGAGAATGCCGTGCAGCGGCTTTTCCGCATGGGCCTTCTCGATGGCCTGGGCGGTCATGATCCAGCCGTCGGCCTTGGCGAGCGGGATCGTGACCGGCTCGATGCCCAGGGCCTCCAGGATGTTCCGGTAGGCCGGATAGCCCGGCGCGGTGATCGCCACCCGCTGCCCCGGATCGAAGAGGCTCAGGAAAGCCAGGACAAACCCGGCCGAGGAGCCGGTCGTCACCACGACCCGCTGGGGCGCGATGCTCACGCCGTATGCATCGCGGTAGTGCCGGGCGATGCGCTCCCGCAAGGCCGCGATGCCGAGGGCTTCGGTGTAGCCGATGCGCCCGAGGTCGAGAGCCGCCTTGGCGGCCTCCCGGGCCGGGCGCGGAGCTGGGGCGGATGGCTGACCGACCTCCATGTGGATGACGCTGTCGCCCCGTCGTTCCTTGGCGGCGGCCGCGCTCAGAACGTCCATGGCGAGGAAGGAGGCGACGCGATCCATGCGGCGGGCGATGAGGGGCGAATGGAGATCGGCGGCTGATTTGGTCATGGAAGGCTCGTATCCCTTTGCCGGGCGGGTCTCAAGGCGGTTCATGGCAATGGAGCGCCTAATACGAACCCGTGATTTGACGACGCAGGGTACAAGCCGCTAACTCGCGGTAGAACACCGAGTCTCAACTCCGCCTCGAACCGTTGCTAGACAGGGGCGTCAAGGACTTCCACAAAGGACCGAATATGCGCTTTTCGCTTCTCACCATCGGCCGGACCGCAGCCCTGCTCGGCGCTCTGGCGGTCGCACCCGCCGCGATGGCGCAGGGCACGGTCTTCAACGACCAGCAGAAGCAGGCCATCGGCGAGATCGTGAAGGATTATCTTCTCAAGAACCCGGAGGTTCTGACCGAGGTGATCGCCGAGCTCGAGAAGCGCCAGGCGGAAGCTCAGCAGGTCGCTCAGGCGAGCGCCGTGAAGGAAACGAAGCAGTCGCTCCTGAACGCATCCCATTCCTACGTGGTCGGCAATCCATCCGGCGACATTACCCTGGTGGAGTTCTTCGATTACAATTGCGGCTACTGCAAGAAGGCATTGTCCGACCTCCAGACACTCATGAAGAGCGACCCGAAGCTTCGGGTCGTCCTGAAGGATTTCCCAGTTCTTGGGCCGGATTCCGTCGAGGCGAGCCGGGTGGCGCTGGCGGTCAAGAACCAGCTCCAGGGCCAGAAGCTCTTCGATTACCACACCAAGGTCCTGGAAAGCCGCGGCCGCGTGAACGGCGAGCGCGCCATGGCGGTGGCCAAGGAGATGGGCGTCGACATGGCTCGCCTTCAGAAGGACGTGGAGAGCCCCGAGGTCCGCAACGCCCTGCAGGAGAACATGGCGCTCGGCGACAAGCTCAACCTGACCGGAACGCCGGCCTTCATCGTCGGCGAGACGGTGATCCCGGGCGCCGTTGGCATCGAGCCCCTGAAGCAGCTCGTGGACAATGTGCGCCAGTGCGGCAAGGCGAGCTGCGGTTAAGGCCTCAAGCTCGGCCCTAGGCCCGCTATGTCATTACATCCCCGGACCTGATCCGGGGACCAGGGCCGGCGCTTCGGATGGGGAAGCCCCCTCTTTGTCATTCCCGGCCGGAGCGCCGCGAAGGGGAAGGAAATCGACGATCAGGCGCAATGCCTTGGATCCTCTTCCCGCACTGCGTGGCCGGGGATGACAGCGGCGTGTCTGCATCATCGAGATGGCCGGGACCGGCCCTGACCGGACGAGAGAATGGCTCTATTCCGCTACGGAACCCTCGCCAAGCTTGGGAAAGCCTTGGTTTTCCCCTTCCCCCCTGCTCGCCTTTTGGCTAAGAGGGCGTTTCTGCTCCGCCAGACGGGGCTGCAAGGAACGCTCCTTTTCCGATGACCACCGTCTTCGTCCTCAACGGGCCCAATCTCAACCTGCTCGGCCGCAGAGAGCCTCACGTCTATGGCAGCACCACGCTGGCCGACATCGAGACGCTCGTGCGCGAGAAGGCCGAGACCCTGGGGGCGGCGATCATGTTTCGCCAGTCTAACCACGAGGGACAGCTCGTCGACTGGATCCAGGAAGCAGGAGCCCAGGGTGCCGGTATCGTCATCAATGCCGGTGCCTATACCCACACCTCGATCGCCCTCCGCGATGCCATCTCCGGCAGCGGCGCTCCGACGGTCGAGATCCACATTTCGAATGTTCATGCCCGCGAGGGCTTTCGCCATCGTTCGCTCATAGCGCCCGTCTCCGTCGGCGTGATCTGTGGTTTCGGGCCCATGAGCTACGTGCTCGGCCTGGAAGCGGTTCACCAGGTGATGGCCGAGCGCGCGCGGCAGGCGAAGCCCTCCCAGCACTAGTTCCTCAGGAAGTAGAGGTAAGCCCATGGCCAAGGAAAACCCTTTCGATCCCGATCTCGTCCGTGAGCTGGCGAATTTGATCGCCGACACGGACCTCAGCGAGATCGAAGTGGAGAAGGGCGACCTTCGTATCCGCGTGGCTCGCACGATCACGGCCGCGGTCTCCGTACCGGTCGCGGCTCCTGCCGCCCTCGCCCCCGCCCCGGTCATCGCCCCGCCTCCGGCCGCAGCCGGGGAAGCCTCGGCGGCCAAGCCCAGCGCTCCCCATCCGGGTGCCGTGCTCTCGCCCATGGTCGGCACCGCCTACCGTAAGCCCTCGCCGGACGCGAAGTCCTTCGTCGAGATCGGCTCCAAGGTCCAGGCCGGCGACAAGGTCCTGCTCGTGGAGGCCATGAAGACCTTCAACGAGATCGTGGCGCCCCGAGCCGGCACCGTGACCGCCATCTATGTCGAAGACGGAACTCCTGTTGAATACGGTGAACCCCTCCTCGTCATCGAATAAGGCGCGACATGTTCGATAAGATCCTCATTGCCAATCGCGGCGAGATCGCCCTGCGAATCCTGCGTGCCGCGAAGGAGCTGGGCATCGCCACCGTGGCCGTGCACTCCACCGCCGACGCGGACGCCATGCATGTGCGCCTCGCGGACGAGAGCGTGTGCATCGGCCCTCCGGCCGCCCGCGACAGCTACCTCAACATCCCGGCCCTGATCGCCGCCTGCGAGATCACCGGGGCCGACGCGATCCATCCCGGCTACGGCTTCCTGTCCGAGAACGCGCGCTTCGCGGAGGTGCTGGAGCATCACCGCATCGCCTTCATCGGCCCTAAGGCGGAGCATATCCGCATCATGGGCGACAAGATCGAGGCCAAGCGCACCGCGAAGCGCCTGGGCATTCCCTGCGTCCCCGGCTCCGAGGGCGGCATCAACGACGAGACCGAGGCCAAGAAGGTCGCCAAGGAGATCGGCTACCCGGTCATCATCAAGGCGGCCGCCGGTGGCGGTGGGCGCGGCATGAAGGTGGCACGCAACGAGGACGACCTCGTCCACGCCTTCCAGACCGCCCGCACCGAGGCCAAGGCCGCCTTCGGCGACGATGCGGTCTATATCGAGAAGTATCTCGAGAAGCCACGCCATATCGAGATCCAGGTCCTCGGCGACGGCAAGGGCAACGCCATCCATCTGGGCGAGCGCGACTGCTCCCTGCAGCGCCGTCACCAGAAGGTCTGGGAAGAAGGCCCGTCGCCGGCTCTCAATGTCGAGATGCGCGAGCGTATCGGCGGCGTCGTGGCCAAGGCCATGCAGGACCTGCAATACGCAGGCGCCGGCACCATCGAGTTCCTCTACGAGGATGGCGAGTTCTACTTCATCGAGATGAACACCCGCATCCAGGTGGAGCATCCGGTCACCGAGATGATCACCGGCATAGACCTCGTGAACGAGCAGATCCGCGTGGCGGCCGGCCACCCGCTCTCGGTGCGGCAGGAAGACATCAAGATCGAAGGTCATGCCATCGAGTGCCGCGTGAATGCCGAGCATCCCTCGACCTTCCGCCCCTCTCCCGGGACGATCAGCTACTTCCCCCCGCCGGGCGGTCTCGGCGTGCGCGTCGATTCGGCCGCCTATCAGGGCTACCGCATCCCGCCGCACTACGATTCCCTCGTGGGTAAGCTCATCGTCCATGGCCGCACCCGCAACGAGTGCCTCATGCGCCTGCGCCGGGCCCTCGACGAGTTCGTGGTGGACGGGATCGACACCACCCTGCCGCTCTTCCGCACCCTCGTGCGCAACCCGGACATCCAGAACGGCCAGTACGACATCCACTGGCTGGAGAACTTCCTGAAGACCGGCGGCCTGGGCGACGAGCAGGCATAAAAGTCGGCCGGCATGAGCGGCGTAGAGTGCAGCTGCTCATGCCCGGCACGACATGCGTAACGCAATGCGGAGAAAGTTGCCGCCCTGAGACGTTGTCGTTGCAGAGAAGGCCTGCAAATGGACGGCATTGCCGTTCCTTGGTACAAAGCGCGCCATGAGCCATGCGTCTGACCACGCGATCGAAATTACCCCCGACATCCTTCTGAAAGCCTATGCGGCCGGCATCTTTCCCATGGCGGAGGATGCGGACGATCCTTCTCTCTTCTGGGTCGAGCCCCGGGAGCGGGGCATCATCCCCCTCGGCAGCTTCCACATCTCCAAGCGCCTGGCACGCACCGTCCGTTCGGACCAGTTCGAGATCCGGATCGACCAGGATTTCGATGGGGTCATCGCCGGCTGTGCCGCCCCCGGGGCGGACCGGGAGAAGACCTGGATCAGCCGGCGCATTCGCGAGCTTTATGGCGAGCTCTTCGATGCGGGCTACTGCCATACGGTGGAGGTCTACAGGGACGGCCGCCTCGTGGGAGGGCTCTATGGGGTGCGGCTCAATGGGGCCTTCTTCGGCGAGAGCATGTTCCACACGGAACGGGACGCCTCGAAGGTCGCGCTGGTGCATCTGGTGGCGCGCCTGCGCCGGGGCGGCTTCTCGCTTCTCGACACCCAGTTCGTGACCTCGCATCTCGCGCAATTCGGCGCAACCGAGGTTCCCAGGCGCACCTACAAGCAAATGCTGCGCAACGCCATGGAGCATGGCGCCGACTGGGATTCCTGGCCGCCCGGCAAGATCGTCAGCGGCGAGGAGGCCCTCGCCGCCATTCAGCCTACCTAAGGTCAGCGATCCGTATTGATGATCGGGGCCGCGGGAGCCTGGCGCCGCGTCGGCGGGCGCAGAGGGGCCGTCGGGACGGCCGGCGGGCGCGGGGCCGTGGCGCCGCCGCTAGGCGCCATGATGTCGCCCGGCCGTCCGGCATCGGCCGGCGCGCGGGCGGAATCCTGGATCGGCGGAAGCTCCTCGGGCATTTCCTTGGGCTCCGCGATCACCTCCGTGCCGCCTTTGCAATCCACGAGCCAGATATCGTAAACCGGGTGCTCGAGCCCGTGCAGGCCCGGGCTCGCGGCGAAGAGCCAGCCCGAGAAGACCCGCTTGTTCTGCCCCTCGGGGCCGGGCTCGTCGACCTCGATGAACGAGGTGGTGTTCGGCGTTTCCGTGGGCGGCTTGGTGAAGCAGACCCTCGGCGTCATCTGCAGGGCGCCGAACTGAACGGTCTCGTCGATCCCGACCTCGAACGACACGATGCGCCCGGTGATCTTGTCGAGTCCCGAAAAGACGGCCGTGGGATTCTTGATCCGGTCCGCCTGAGCCGCGCCCGCGGCGCCGATTACCCCTGCGAGCACGACAGCCGCCCGCGTCCATCCGAGTTTCATCATATCATCCAAGCCAGGTCCGATTTGGCGGTTCTTGTCCGGTCTGCCCGGTCGTACCCCTTATCCCGGCCACGCGATAACACGCGAACCATGATGGAAAAAGGGCAAGCGGGAAAAGACCCCAAGGATCGACGGGAACCCTGGGTATTCCCTATCACGCCAACGTCAAAGAAAATTCTGAACCTCCGGTCGCGCCACAGGTTAACCGGCCTCTATCGATGGCGAGAGGCTGGAACATGGACATGAGCGACGGCAACGGGATCTCACGACGGGGAGTGATGGGGGGAGCGGCGGCCGGGCTCGCGACGGTGGCCGCACCAGGTCCGGCCTCGGCCCAGACGGCCGCGAGCGGCGGAGTTGCCAAGGAAGACCCAACGACGAAGTACCCCAAGCCTCCCTTCAAGTCCCAATCCCAGCCCTGGCCCGGCCTCGCCGGCAAAATGGACCCTCGCCCCGACCATGGCGAGGCGAGTTACAAGGGATCGGGACGGCTGCGCGGTCGAAAGGCCCTGATCACGGGCGGCGATTCCGGCATGGGCCGGGCGGCCGCCATCGCCTTCGCCCGCGAGGGCGCCGATGTGGCGATCAGCTATCACCCGGACGAGGAGCCCGATGCACGGGAAGTGATCGACCTGATCAAGAAGGAGGGCCGGATCGCCGTGGCCCTTCCGGGCGACATCCGCGACGAGGCCCTGTGTGCCCGCATCGTGGCGGATGCCGTGCAGCAGCTCGGAGGCCTCGACATCCTGGTCAACAACGCCGCCCGCCAGCAGCAGCGGCAAGCGCTCCTCGACATCACGTCGGAGGATTTCGACGCAACCTTCAAGACCAATGTCTATGCCATGTTCTGGCTGACCAAGGCGGCCCTGCCTCACCTGACGCCGGGCTCGGCGATCATCCAGACGACCTCGGAACAGGCCTATGACCCGTCTGAGAACCTGGTCGACTACGCCATGACCAAGGCGGCGATGATGAACTTTACCAAGTCCATGGCGAAGCAGCTCGGCCCCAAGGGAATCCGCGTCAACGGCGTCGCTCCGGGACCGATCTGGACCCCGCTTCAGGTCAGCGGCGGCGCGACCCAGGAGAAGCTGCAGCAGTTCGGCGGCGATACGCCCATGGGCCGACCCGGCCAGCCGGCCGAGCTCGCATCGATCTATGTTCAGCTCGCCGCGGCCGATGCAAGCTATGCGACGGGGCAGGTCTACGGGGCGGCCGGGGGCAGCGGTCAGCCGTAATTCTGCATCCTCGGACGACGCGTAAGAAGCGGCTGCACAAATCTCTATCCTCGTCCTGAGGAGGTCACCTCAGTGACCGTCTCGAAGGATGAGGGCTGAGGTGGCGCGATGATAAGCCCAACTCCGAGGAGCGGTGCGCGCTAAGGGGTCGTCACGAGACGATCTTCGCCTTCTCCGGGACGGTCGCTGCCTTCGCGCTGCTCGCGAAACGACGCGCCAGGACCGCACAGGTCATGAGTTGGATCTGGTGGAAGATCATGAGCGGCAGCACGATGGAACCGACGTCCTGCCCGGTGAAGATCACGTTCGCCATGGGCGCGCCGGAGGCGAGGCTCTTCTTGGAGCCGCAGAAGGTGATGGTGATGCGGTCCGCGCGATTGAAGCCGAACCAGCCGCTGACATAAAACGTGAAGCACAGCACGGCCGCCAGCAGCACGATGTCGATCACGACAACGGCGATGAGATCCGTGGCGGACAGCTTGTGCCAGAGTCCCTCCATCACCGCCTCGCTGAAGGCCCCGTAGACGACCATCAAAATCGAGCCGCGGTCGACGAACTGCGTCAGCGTCCTGTGCCGGGCGAGCCATCGGCCAAGATAGGGCTGGAGCACCTGACCGAGGATGAAGGGAGCGAGAAGCTGCAGCAGAATGCCTTCGAGCGCGCCCAGGGAGAAGCCTCCGCCGCCTTGAGTGTGGAACAGCAGCCCCACGAGAAGCGGGGTCAGGAACATGCCGAGGATGTTCGAGGCGGAAGCCGAGCAGATGGCTGCCGGCACGTTGCCCTCGGCGATCGACGTGAAGGCGATCGACGACTGAACGGTCGAAGGAAGAACGCACAGGAACAGGATGCCCGTGGCCAGCGCCGGGGTCATCAGGTTCGGCACGGCCAGGACGATGAGGCCGAGAATCGGGAAGACCACGAAGGTGGTGACCAGCACGAAGAGGTGCAGCCGCCAATGGATCATGCCGGCGATCACCACCTCGCGCGACAGGCGCGCGCCGTGGAGAAAGAACAGCAGGGCAATCGCGAGATTGGTCGCGACCGAGAACACTTCCGCCGGCGCGCCGCCGATGGGAAGGATCGACGCAAGCACGACCATGCCGAAGATGGCGATCGTGTACCATTCCCGTGAGATGAGAGAAGCCATGGTTACCTTCGTTATGGTTGACGCCTGAGCCGACGTTTTGTGCCCTGCCCTATGCCTGAAGCTCGTGAAACCCGGTCATCTTCGGCCTCGCCTCGATGGCTTGACTGAAGGCGCCTTCTGAAAAGCGAACGCCCGCCGAGGGCGGGCGATCGCTTCGAGTGCCGGTGCCGTGCCGCTTATGCGAAGGTCGCCTCGCGGGCGACCCGGGCGATGTCGTAGCGGGCAATGCCGAGATCGGCGAGCTCGCGGTCGGAGAGCTGCGCCAGCTCGCGGACGGTCTTGCGATACAGATGGTAGCTGCGAACCTTCGAAAGGATATAGGAAACGAACATGGAAAGCCCCGGAAGTGGACCGGCCTCGCGGCCGGCTGTTTTTGCTCTTGCTGCGGTGCGGATATACGGATGCGCCCTGACCTTGAGGAGCCATAAGAACTGAGGTCCGTTATGCCCTGGCGGCATAACGCCCAGAGAGATCCGCACCGTACTTACCCCCTACGCAAGACGGCCTTTGTGTCCCGGACCGATCGGTTAAGCTCCGACGGCAGATGGACCGGAAGCTCACTCAGATGAACGAAGCGGATCTACGAAACGACGAGGCACAGCAACGCCTGGGCTTCCTGTCGCGAGAGGAAACAGCCGCCCTCGGTCATCGCGGCATTCTGCTGCCGGATCCAGGTTCCGTTCTGGTCTCGCCCGGCGTCAGGCTCGATGAGGACGTGGTGCTCTGGCCTGGCGTGATTCTCCAGGCTTCCTCCCACGGACGCATCGCCATCGGCCCCGGGACGAACCTTTTTCCCGGCACCCGGGTCGTCGCGTCGGGCGGGGCGGTCACGATCGGTTCCGGTGCTGAGATCGGGGAGGAAGGCGGCTTCACGATCAAGGCCGGCGTCGGCGACACCATCGCCATCGGGAACGGAACCCGGCTTCTCGGCGGTGGATCCCTCACCCTGACGAATCGAATCGGACGAGGCGCCCAGATCCTCGGCCCTATCCGGTGCCAGAACTGCACCCTGGGCGATGGCGGGACTTATCGCGATCCGGAGCCGGATGAGCGAGGCGGCGTCCTGAAAGGTTCAGGCGTGGCACGCGGCATCGCGATTCCCCAGGGCCACGTGATCCAGGCATTCGGCCTCTTCCATGAGGCCGTCATGCGGCGACAATCCTATTTCCATCCGAAGGGCTGATCTCAGCCCGGCTTGCGCTGTCCAGAATCGAAATGGCCGCCCCTGGTTCAAGTCCAGGGACGGCCATGAAGGCAAAGGTGTCGAGGAAAGGCTTAGGCCCGGCCTTACTCCCCTGGGGTCCAGGGCACGTAATCGCCCGTCGCGGCGGGACGCTGGCCGAGGGCAAGACTGGAGCCCTGCGGACGGTAGGCCTGGGACGTGCCGGTCATGTTGGGTACGTAGGACTTCTCCCAGGCATGCGGCTTGTAGCTTTCCTCGCTCGGAGCCACGTCGCCGTTATGGCACAGCCAGGCGCGCCAGCCCGGCGGGACCTTCGAGGCATCGGCATAGCCGTTATAGACGACCCAGCGGCGCTCGGCGCCCACGTTCGAGTCGATGGCCTGGGGTTGCGTGTAGCGATAGTAGCGGTTGCCGAACTCGTCCTCACCCACGAACTGCCCCTTGCGCCAGGTGAAATACCGGGTGCCGAGGGTCTGTCCGTTCCACCAGGTGAAGAATTGGGTCCAAAACTGTTTCATCGCTGCTGCCTAGGGGAGCCAAAGTTGCGCGGAATATGGCGGCAGCGCGCCAGGAAGTCCAGCCTTCCGAACAGCCGAATCCCACCGCTGATTCTCGGACGCGGCACCTGTTCCCCGCCGCCGGGCAAAACTCCCGCATTTTGGCCATTTCGAGGTATGGGACCGGCTTTCTGGAAGTCCGCGCCCACAACCTCCCGGTTGATGCGCCGGCACAACATCTCGGGTCATTTTGCGCCGGCCCTGAGCCGGCACAATTTACCCCCTGTGGAATCTCTGAAAGGATTCTCAGAGGAGTCTCCAAGGCTTAGCCAGTTTTCCACATTCTTAACATCCTTCCACTATATATAGTCGGAACAACGAGCCGCGACACAAGTTCTTGACGTAAGGCTCGCAACACGACTAGCTTGCCGGGGTACCGATCAGAGACCGGCGGCCGACCTGAAAAGGACGGCCGGAACCTCCCCAGAGTAAGCGTCAGAGCTCCGTGGCAACCCGTTGCCGCGCGGCCCGTGGCGACTGGAGGAGGCCCCTAACTCGGGCGGTTGCGTGTGGCGATCCGAAAGAACGGGTCGTTGGGGCGTCGAACAATAATTTGGGCTGATGAGCTGCGGGGCAAAATCGCGGCCAGGAGACCTTTTGTCTCCATACTTGGGAAAATGACTATGCGGATCGAGCGGCGTTATACGCAAACGGGCCAATCGCCTTATTCCTCCCTCGCCTTCCGGCTCGCCACGAGCGAGATCCGCAATCCGGACGGTTCGGTCGTCTTCAGGCTCGAGAACATCGAGGTGCCCGAGACCTGGAGCCAGGTGGCGTCCGATGTCCTGGCCCAGAAGTACTTCCGCAAGGCCGGCGTTCCGGCCCGCCTGAAGAAGGTGGAGGAGAACGACGTTCCCTCCTGGCTGTGGCGCTCCGTGGCCGACGAGGCGGCGCTTAGTCAGCTGCCCGAGGATCAGCGCTTCGGCTCCGAGATTTCCTCCAAGCAGGTCTTCGACCGCCTCGCCGGCTGCTGGACCTATTGGGGCTGGAAGGGTGGCTACTTTTCCTCCGAGGAGGACGCCCAGGCGTTCTATGACGAGCTGCGCTTCATGCTCGCCAACCAGATGGTGGCGCCCAACTCCCCGCAATGGTTCAACACCGGCCTGCACTGGGCCTACGGGATCGACGGTCCCGGCCAGGGCCATTATTACGTGGACTACAAGACCGGCAAGCTGACCAAGTCGAAGTCTGCCTACGAGCACCCGCAGCCGCATGCCTGCTTCATCCAGGGCGTCGAGGACGATCTGGTGAACGAGGGCGGCATCATGGACCTGTGGGTCCGCGAGGCGCGCCTGTTCAAGTACGGCTCCGGCACCGGCTCCAACTTCTCGAAGCTGCGCGGCGAGGGTGAAAAACTCTCCGGCGGCGGCCGCTCGTCCGGCCTCATGAGCTTCCTCAAGATCGGCGACCGCGCCGCCGGCGCGATCAAGTCGGGCGGCACCACGCGCCGCGCGGCCAAGATGGTGGTGGTCGACGTCGATCACCCGGACATCGAGGCCTATATCGACTGGAAGGTGAAGGAGGAGCAGAAGGTCGCCGCCCTCGTGACCGGCTCCAAGCTCGGCAACAAGCACCTGAAGGCCATCATGAAGGCCTGCGTGAACTGCGAGGCCGAGGGCGATGCCTGCTTCGATCCGGAGAAGAACCCGGCCCTGAAGAAGGAGATCAAGCTGG
The DNA here is from genome assembly GCF_013520865.1 of Microvirga mediterraneensis. Taxonomy (NCBI): domain Bacteria; kingdom Pseudomonadati; phylum Pseudomonadota; class Alphaproteobacteria; order Hyphomicrobiales; family Methylobacteriaceae; genus Microvirga; species Microvirga mediterraneensis. The sequence continues at coordinate 2,793,307 of NZ_JACDXJ010000001.1, read as the reverse complement.
CGCGCCGGGTCATGATCCCGGACAACTACATCAAGCGCGTCATCCAGTTCGCTAGGCAGGGCTACACCGATATCGACTTTCCGATCTACGACACGGATTGGGATTCGGACGCCTACCTGACGGTCTCCGGCCAGAACTCCAACAACTCCGTCTCGCTCACCGACGACTTCCTGCGCGCGGTGGAGAACGACGCCGACTGGCACCTCAAGGCCCGCAAGGACGGCAAGGTCCTGAAGACCCTGAAGGCCCGCGACCTGTGGGAGCAGATCGGGCACGCCGCCTGGGCGTCGGCCGATCCGGGCCTGCACTTCAACACCACCATGAACGACTGGCACACCAGCCCCGCCGGTGGCCGCATCCGGGCGTCGAACCCGTGCTCGGAATACATGTTCCTGGACGACACGGCGTGCAACCTCGCCTCCGCCAACCTGCTGCAGTTCTTCGACCGCCAGAACCACAAGTTCGATGCCGGCTCGTTCGAACATGCCTGCCGCCTGTGGACCGTGGTGCTCGAAATCTCGGTCATGATGGCGCAGTTCCCGTCGAAGGAGATCGCGCAGCTCTCCTACGAGTACCGCACGCTCGGCCTCGGCTTCGCCAATATCGGCGGCCTGCTCATGACCATGGGCCTTCCTTACGATTCCGACGCGGGCCGCGCCCTCGGCGGTGCGATCACGGCGATCATGACCGGCGTGTCCTATGCCACCTCCGCCGAGATGGCAGGCGAGCTCGGGCCGTTCCCGAACTACAAGGCCAACGCGAAGCACATGCTGCGCGTGATCCGCAACCATCGCCGCGCGGCGCATGGACAGGCGGAGGGCTATGAGGGCCTCGCCGTCAACCCGGTCCCGCTCGATCACGCCTCCTGCCCGGACGCCGATCTCGTCGCCCATGCGAAGGCCGCCTGGGACCGCGCCCTGGAGCTCGGCAAGACCAACGGCTACCGCAACGCGCAGGCCACCGTCATCGCGCCGACCGGCACCATCGGCCTCGTGATGGATTGCGACACCACCGGCATCGAGCCCGACTTCGCGCTCGTGAAGTTCAAGAAGCTCGCCGGCGGCGGCTACTTCAAGATCATCAACCGCGCCGTGCCGGACGCGCTGCGCACCCTGGGCTATCGCGAATCCGAGATCGCCGAGATCGAGGCCTATGCGGTCGGCCACGGCTCGATGAAGCAGGCTCCCGCCATCAACCCCGGCTCGCTCGCTGCGAAGGGCTTCACGGACGAGAAGATCGACGCGGTGGAGAAGGGCCTGAAATCGGCCTTCGACATCAAGTTCGTGTTCAACCGCTGGACCCTCGGCGAGGACTTCCTGACCGGCACGCTCAAAGTGCAGCCTGAGAAGCTCAACGATCCGTCCTTCGACCTGCTCTCCTTCCTGGGCTTCTCGAAGGCCGACATCGAGGCCGCGAACATCCACATCTGCGGAGCGATGACGCTGGAAGGCGCCCCGCACCTCAAGACCGAGCACTACGCGGTGTTCGATTGCGCCAATCCCTGCGGCAAGATCGGCAAGCGTTATCTCTCGGTGGAGAGCCACATCCGCATGATGGCGGCGTCGCAGCCCTTCATCTCGGGCGCGATCTCCAAGACCATCAACATGCCCAACGACGCCACCGTCGAGGATTGCAAGAACGCCTACATGCTGTCCTGGAAGCTGGCGCTGAAGGCGAACGCCCTCTACCGCGACGGCTCCAAGCTCTCGCAGCCGCTGAACTCCGCTCTCATTGCCGATGAGGACGAGGATGCGGAGGACGCCGTCGAGCAGGTCGCCGCCATGCCGACCGCGGCAAAAGCCGCCCACGTGTCGGAAAAGATCGTGGAGAAGATCGTCGAGCGTGTCGTCGCCCTGCGCGACCGCGAGAAGATGCCCGACCGCCGCAAGGGCTACACCCAGAAGGCCGTCGTCGGCGGCCACAAGGTGTACCTGCGCACGGGCGAGTACGACGACGGACGCCTCGGCGAAATCTTCATCGACATGCACAAGGAAGGCGCCGCCTTCCGGGCCATGATGAACAACTTCGCCATCGCGATCTCGCTCGGCCTGCAATACGGCGTGCCGCTGGAGGAATACGTGGAGGCCTTCACCTTCACGCGCTTCGAGCCGGCCGGCTTCGTCCAGGGCAACGAGCGCATCAAGTCCGCGACCTCGATCCTCGACTACGTGTTCCGCGAGCTCGCGGTGTCGTATCTCTCCCGCAACGACCTCGCCCACGTGGACCCGTCGGAAGCAGGCCCCACCACCATCGGCCAGGGCGAAGCCCAGTCGAAGGCGCCGGAGCCCGCACCCGCCACGGCCGTCGTGTCCCGCGGCTTCACCCGCGGCTCCGTCGACCGCCTCATGCTGATCCCAGGTGGCGGTGGCAGCGCCGGAAGCAACGTTCAGCGCTCGCCCGGCATGACGGTCGGCGCGAACGCTCTCAAGAGCGAACTCGCCCAGCCCGCCGTGCAGGCGGAGGAGAAGGTCGGCGAAGCCGAGATGTCCAAGCTCGCCTTCTCAGCCCCCGCCCCCTCGGTCGCCGACCGGCGCGCCGAGGCCAAGATGAAGGGCTATGTCGGCGAAGCCTGCCCCGAATGCGCGAACTTCACGCTGGTGCGGAACGGGACGTGTCTGAAGTGCGATACTTGCGGCAGCACGACGGGGTGCTCGTAAGAAATTAGACACCGGAGATGTCCGGCACCCCGTAGTTTGTCGGCAGTGACCCTAAGTATGTCGGTCGCAACGCGCATAGTTTGTCGGCAAGTAGGTGTGGACGCTCTCATAGGATGGCCAAAATCATCCATAGTGCGTCCTCAACGCCACCCTAACTCCGCCTCATCCGAGTCTTGTAAGGACCGAGTGGGGCGGATTGGGAGATGCCTCAGATGTCAGAAATGGGAGAGTACGACTGGGTTCTCCTGAATATGACGACTTGATTGAAATTGTGGCGGCACGGATAGTTCTTCCTTTCTGAGGGGGTAGTCTTCCCTTCCGCCACTCAAAAGGCTTCCTTCGCGGGAAGCCTGACCACCCTGACCAGACCGAACCGGCACCCGAGGGCCAACCTCGGGGCCGGCCCAAGGGGCAGATGATGGCCAAGAACACCGGAGACGGTTATCGCAAGGGCGCCGTGACGGCGCGTACCCAGTTCCAGCGCACGGACGGCTCGTACCAGAAGCGGGACGAGCGCACCGGACGTCTTATGGAGGTCAAGCAGACCTCAGGGCCCTTCAAAGGAATCGCGAAGGAGCCCGACGGTCGGGACACCGACAGGTCCTGAGCCATCTGGAGCACGCGATGATCACTCCACTGAGGAAAAGAACTCTCGACGGCACCTTGTACAAACGCGATCCAAAGGTCGAGGCTCAACTGGCTGAACTCGCAGCCCTGCCGCGGGACGAGCTGGTCAAGAGGTGTTCGATCAATCGTCGGGACGACCTGCTATATGTCCGTACTGAGTGCCTTCTGTACTTTGTTCGCACTTGCCGCGCGGACAACTCGGAGGTTCATTTCGAAAGGCTCTACAGGATCCTGGCTGAACGCGTGCTCAGGTGCCTGCCCAAGCCCGAGAGCAACGACGGGAAGACCGCATCGTTGACCAAAGGCGTCATCCGAGACAAGGTCTTCAGCCGTTTCGTCGAACTGCTTTCCATGGACCGCTCCGAGTACACGGAGAAGCTAGACTACTTCGAGGTGCGGTTCGATGGAGCCCTGGCCAGCCTGCGGTGTGATGCCCAGGAGCAGGCCTGGCGGGACGAGAATCGCTCGGAAGCTCTTGAATTCAATGACGAAACCGGGGAGCCAACGCCTGAGGTGGAGCGCGCTGCGGGGAGCTATGACCCATTCGTGGCATCAGAAAATGACGACGCAGGTTACCGTTCTCGTCTGGATGCGGCGATTGAGGCCTTACCCCCACACCAAAGCAGGATAGTCGAGATGATAAGGAGAGGCATTCCCATCGACTCGAAGGAGGCCGGCGCTATCACAATCGCGAAAACCCTTGGAAAGTCCGAGAAGACCATCAGAACCCATCGGGACAAGGCCTATGACGCCCTGCGTGCAGCGCTGACTGAGGGAGAAGCCCCATGACGCCTGGACGCTCGTTCCCTGCCCGCGAGGACGTACTGGATGCCTTCGCGGTCGAACCATCGCCGGATCGCGAGACATTAGAGCGCTATCTGCGTGAATACCCACAGTTTGGCCCCGAGCTTGTAGACCTTTCTAGAGAGCTGGCGCGCGATCTCTGTGAGGATGAGGATCCTCTTTCGTCCGATGAAGTCGCCCTGATTGACATGGCTTGGCAGCGGCACCAAGGTGACGACCGGAAGGTCGTCACAGACCCTTTCGCCAAGCTGTCGGTGACCGACCTCCGCGAGATCGCGAAGAGCCTGGACGTTCCCCGGCAGGTCATCACGGCGTTCCGTGAGGGTCGCGTGATCCTCACCTCCGTGCCCCGACGATTCCTCACGCGGCTTGCGGCGCTAGTCGGAGTCGCGGCCGACCGGATGATGGAAGCGTTTGCGCCCCGTATGGTGCCGGATCTAGCAAGAAGCTATAAATCCGATGGCAAACCCGATCCTGGTCTACCGCTGACTTTTGAGCAGCTTCTGACTGAGGCTGGAGTGCCAGCGGAGAAGCGGGACCTCCTGCTGTCGGACGACGACTGACATGGATGCTGTCGAGCTCGCCCGACAGATCGCATCCAGCCTCTACCTTCAGGCGGTTGCCAGAGGTTGTGACCCCTGGCAACCGTATGCATTCGCTGTAGCCGAGGCAGAGCGCCGAGGGTTGGATGTCGAGGCCACGGCTCCAGGGGCGGCTCTGTTGGATGGAGGGCGGGCGAGCTTCGTTCCTCAGGACCGCCTTATCCTTCATGAGAACCTTGGAAGTGCCTTCGACCAGGCCTTCCTCGTCGCCCACGAGATCGGCCACGTAGAACTAGGGGACGATCCGGGTGAGGAACCGGTCCGCGCAATCGATCCGGCGCGGCCGGCGGAAGTTTCGCCGGTCGGTGAGGATCGCGTCGTGGACTATGGGCGCCGTCAGCGGCGCGAGGTCCAGATGGACCTGTTCGCCCGTGAGTTCCTGATCCCCCGATCCGTTGTCCGTAAGCTACACCTTGAGGACGGCCTGACAGCCTTGCAGATCGCGGAACGTCTGGGCGCTCCATACGATGTAGTAGCGCAGCAGCTGTTTGACGCTCTTCTCTTGCCTCCGGCTATGCCAGAGCCGGAGCGGGAGCGGGTTGAGAGACCTCTCAACCCGCTCCAAGCCGCCGCCGCTCGACATCGAGGCCCGGCCTATCTGCTCGAAGCCGGCCCAGGTACAGGCAAGACGCAGACCCTGACGTCTCGGGTCGAAGGATTGCTGGAGGAAGGTGTCGATCCGCGGCGGATCCTGCTTCTGACCTTCTCCAACAAGGCCGCTGGTGAGATGGCCGAGCGGATTGCGGACAAGAACAAGGAATCCGCCGCGGCGATGTGGATTGGAACATTCCACGCCTTCGGACTCGACCTCATCCGCCGTTTCCACACGGAACTGGGCCTACCCAGCGATCCGCGGCTCATGGACCGCATGGAGGCGGCGGAACTCCTTGAGCGTGAGTTTCCGCGGCTTCGTCTTGTCCACTACCGCAACCTATATGACCCAACCCAGATCATCGCCGATATGCTCGCAGCCATCTCGCGGGCCAAGGACGAAGTTGTCGATCCTAAGCGATATGCGGAACTGGCTGAGGCAATGGCCCGCCGTGCCTCTACGGCGGAAGACCTGGAGGCAGCTGAACGGGCGCAGGAGGTCGCGCAGGTTTATGCAGTTTACGAGGATCTGAAGCGAAGGGCCGAGTGCATCGACTTCGGGGATCTGGTTTCCCTGCCGGTACGGCTTCTGGAAAACAACGACACCATCCGCGCAACCCTGCAGGGGCGATACGATCACGTCCTCGTGGACGAATACCAAGACGTGAACAGGGGCAGCGTCCGCCTCCTCGACGCTCTGTCCCGCAGCGGGAACAATCTCTGGGCCGTCGGCGATGCGAAGCAGTCCATCTATCGGTTCAGGGGAGCCTCGTCCTTCAACATGGCCCGGTTCGGGAAGGATGACTTCCCCGGAGGTGCACGCGGGCGCCTGAAACGGAACTATCGGTCGGTTGGAGAGATCGTGAGTGCCTTCTCCACTTTCGCCGGCCGAATGCGTGCGGGTGGTGAAGGCAGCGGGCTGGAGGCGGACCGGGATCAAGGAGCGAAACCGGAACTTCGAACCGTGGACCGCGCCGACCAGCAGACCGTAGCGCTCGCCGAGGCCATCGAGGAGATGCGCCGCCAGGGCTATGCCTATCGCGATCAGGCGGTACTCTGCACAGGGAACGAAAAGCTCTCGACGCTCGGCCAGGATCTGGAGCGCCTAGGCGTGCCAGTGTTGTTCCTCGGCAGTCTGTTCGAGCGGCCGGAAATCAAGGACCTGCTTTCTCTCCTATCGATATTGGCGGACGGTCGGGCCATGGGGCTAGCCAGGATCGCGTGTCTGCCCGAGTTCTCCATGCCTGTGGCCGATGTTGCGACCGTGCTCGGTCATCTTCGAACCGATGAGTGCGAAGCCGGCGATTGGCTAAGCGACTTGGATGCCCTGACCGGCCTTTCGGAGGAAGGACGAGCTGCCCTCCGAGAGGTTGCGCGCGTCCTGCACGGTTTCGATCGGAGCAAGTCGCCCTGGTCAGTACTGGCGACCGTTCTGCTCGACCGGACGCGGATCGCAGCAAGGATCGCATCTTCGGGCGAAATCCTGGACCGGACCCGGGGCATCGCGATCTGGCAGTTCATGAATTTCCTTCGGACCCAGCCATCCGGTGAGGGCCTACCCATCAGCCGCCTTCTCGACCGAGTACGGCGGCTCGTTCGTCTTGGAGACGACCGGGACCTTCGCCAGCTTCCTGCTGCCGCCCAAGCCATCGACGCCGTGCGACTCATGACCATCCATGGCGCGAAGGGTCTCGAGTTTCCAATCGTCCATGTGCCCGGCCTGAACTCCGACACCCTGCCCCGAACGCCTTCCGCGCCGCCGTGCCCGGCACCGGACGGCATGGTGGAGGGGGGAGAAGGTACGGCCTTGGAGATCTACCGCGCGGGGCAGGCCGAAGAGCAGGAGTGCCTTTTCTACGTGGCCCTTTCGCGGGCCCGCGATCGACTGCTCCTCTATGCGCCAACACAGAAGGCCAACGGCCAGAGGCGCGCAGTATCCCCCTTCTTGGATGCGTTGGGGAGTTTTCTGGAGCGTCGGACTGTAACCCCGGTCAGGAACATCCCATCCCCTCCGGAGGCTGGCGACGTCGAGCTTCACGTCGAAGGTGGACTGCGTTTCAGCGCATCCCAGATCGCTCTCTACGAAACCTGCCCGCGGCGGTTCTTCTATACGCATGTTCTGCAGGTCGGCGGGCGCAGAACGACCACGGCCTTTATGCAGATGCACGAGGCCGTCCGTTCCGTGGTCCAGAGGCTGATCGGCGACTGCGAAGAGATTGATGGCAGCGAACTGGATCAAAGGGTAGACGCCTCTCTTCGAACGCACGGGCTCGGCGAGAACGGATATCTGGCTGAGTACAAAACGCTCGCCCTTTCAATGGTCCAATATCTTCTATCAATCAGGGAGGGCCATAGGCCGGAACCGCCGGCGAGCCTCGAACTGGCCTTTGGAGAAGAGCGGATCGTTTTTCGCCCCGACGACGTCCTCGTAGGCCCCGATGGAGGACTTACACTGCGACGCGTCAAAACCGGTCACCTGCGTTCGGCTGAGAGCAAGGACGTGGGGGCGGCCGCTCTGGTGCTTGCCGTAAAGGATAAGCATCCCGATGCGACCGTCGAACTCGTTCACCTTTCCGACCAGGCCGCAAGACCCATCGTTCTGTCAGACCGGGAACTCCAGCATCGGAGGAACAAGCTGGCCGGATTCCTCGCAGAGATTCGTCAAGGGCGCTTTCCGGCAGTTCCTTCTGGCCGCACGTGCCCCGGATGCCCCGCCTTTTTCATCTGCGGCCCCGTACCTGCCGGCATTCTCCGAAAAAAATTTTAGGCAAGCTTTACCGGTCGCCCATCGTCGCACCGATTGAACCCTCAGAGCCAGGCGCCGCCCGGCCAATTTGAGGATAAAGACGATGGATACCAACGATCCCAGCAACCACGGGGCCGGAGCGCTGCACCCGGCCCGCGACCACACCATCCTGCTCGCACAGGGCGATCTCAACTTCCGCGGCATCGAGATGACCGACCCGATGCCGCTCGGTCGCCAGATCCTTGCAAGCGCCGGTCTCGATGTTCGCGACGGCTACAGCCTCTTCGCCATTCTGCCCTCGGGCGACTTCGAGGACGTCCGCCTCGACGAGCCCTTCGACCTTCGCGGACGCGGCACCGGACGCTTCATCGCTTTCCAGACGGACCGCGACTTCAAGCTGACCATCAACGATGCCCAGCTTGAGTGGGGCAAGCCCGTCATCAGCGGCGCGGTGCTCTACAAGCTCGCCGGTCCTGCCGAAGACGAAGGCGTCTTCCTGGAAGTGAGGGGCGGCGAGGACCGCCTGATCCAGCCCGGCGAACTGATCGATCTCAACGCGCCGGGCATCGAGCGGTTTATCACGGCGCCGAAGGGGCCGCCCACCTTCGAAATCATCGTCAACTCCCGCCCGCGTACGGTGGACGACCAGCGTGTCACCTTCGAACAGATCGTTCAGCTCGCCTTCCCGGGTCAGCACGCACCGAACGTCGAGTTCTCGATGACCTACCGCCACGCAGCGTCGAAGCCTCCTGCTGGCGAGCTCGCCGCCGGTGGTGTCGTCGAAGTCAAGAAGAAGGGGACCATCTTCAATGTCACACGCACCGTTCAGTCGTAGCGCCGACCTCAGGCGCCTCCGTGACGAGGGCTACTTCGTCCAGATCCAGGGCGGCTTCCTCGTCATGCGCGAAGTGCCATATGTCGACCGGCAGAAGCAGGTGCGCACCGGGACGCTCATCTCCAGCCTGACCATGGCTGGAGATGAGACCCGCACGCCTGACACCCACGTCGTCCACTTCGATGGCGACTATCCCTGCCGCGCCGACGGCACGCCAATCACCGGAATTGCCCACCAGACCGATACCACGATCAATCTTGGTCACGGTCTGACAGCCCGGCAATCATTCTCCAGCAAGCCGGATACCGGCTATACAGATTACTACCACAAGATGACGAGCTACGTCGGCATCCTGTCCGGCCCTGCCGCGATCCTGAAACCCGACGCCACGCCCCGTGTCTTTCGCGCGCCGGAAGTCGAGGAGGATAGTGTCTTCAACTACACCGAGACCGCGTCGGACCGCGCCGGTATCGGATCCCTGACCGAGCGGCTTGCATCGGAGCGGGTTGCGATTATCGGTCTCGGCGGCACAGGGGCGTACGTCCTTGACCTGGTCGCCAAGACCCCGGTTCGGGAGATCCGGACCTTCGACGGCGACGAGTTCCTTCAGCACAACGCCTTCCGTGCTCCAGGCGCTCCATCCATCGACGAGCTTCGCGAAGCACCTCGGAAGGTCGACTATCTGAAGGGGATCTACTCCAAGATGCACCGCGGGATCGTAGCCCATGCCGAGCCCTTGGGTGCAAGCAACCTGCATCTTCTCGATGGGATCACCTTCGCCTTCCTCTGCATGGATGCGGGCGAAGCGAAGCGTCTCATCGTCGAGAAGCTGGAGGCGATTGGTGTGGCCTTTGTCGATGTCGGCATGGGGCTGGAGCTTGTCGAGGGTTCCCTGGGTGGCATCTTGCGGGTCACCGCGAGTACGCCCCAAAAGCGTGACCACGTTCGCAGGGGCCGCATCTCCTTCGCTGGCGGTGGTGGCGACGACCTCTACTCCTCAAACATCCAGGTGGCAGACCTGAACGCGCTCAACGCCGCACTCGCGGTCGTGAAGTGGAAGAAGATCCAAGGCTTCTACCGTGATCTCGAACGGGAGCACCACAGCACCTACACTACCGATGGCAACCAGCTGGAAAACGGAGACCAGGAATGATGCGGTACTCGCACCTGGAACACCGATTCGTGCAGCACCTCCCGGAGCACCTGGAGCCGGGAGTGCTCTACCTCTCGATGGAATATGGCACCGCCGCCCACAGCTGCTGCTGCGGGTGTGGGGAAGAGGTTGTAACGCCCCTCACCCCAACGGACTGGAACATGACCTTCGATGGCGAAACGGTCTCCCTCAGTCCATCCATCGGCAGTTGGACGCTTCCCTGCCGCTCACACTACGTGATCAAGCGTGGCAAGGTGATCGAGGCCCGTCCGTGGACGGACGAGCAGATCGCTGCCGAGCGACGGCGCGACAAGGCTGCCAAGGCTCGCCACTATGGCGTATCTGAACCTGTCGAGGCTCAGCCTCCAGCACAGTCGCCTCCGGCGACACCACTGTCTGACCGAAGGAGCCTTTGGGATCGCTTCAAGCGCTGGGCGAAACTCGGTGGCTAAGGAGGTTGTCTTCCTGGCTTCGGCGCTGGACGGGCGTGGGTGCCCCTGCGCGGCGGCGACATTCCGCCAAGCGGCGCGGTTCGTCTAGACCCGGCTCACGGAACGCGGCGCGGCCGGGGCTACCGCCCGCGGTTCATCGGACTCACAAAAAAGCCGTCGATGTTTCGGAAGGACCCCGCTCCGCATCGACCATCATGGGGGTACGAGGTCCTTGAGCACCGGCATCGTCACGACTGCAATCATCCTGATCATCGGCTACGTTATCGTGTCGAGGATCGTCGGCCTGGCGTTCCGCCTCGTGGTTCCCCTGGTCCTGGTCGTGCTCCTCGGCGGAGCCGGCGTGGTCTCCGGCCTGATGCCGGAGCGCTCCACCGCCGACCCCTATGCGCCATATGGAGAGGCCCAGCATCGCCCTGCCGCGGACATCGGCGACCTGCGCCTGCGCGACATCGCCGACATGGCGGTGGACGCGGTCCGCTCCGTGCTCCGGGGCAGCCTCGCCCTCCTGAATGGCCTCTCCGAATCCGAGCCGGGGCGGGAGCCGCGTTGGCCGGAGGAGCCGGAACAAACCCGGCGCGGCGAGCCCTATGGCCCCCAGCCCGGCTTCACCGACGATCCACGCCGTGACGAGCCACGGCCCCGATGGTGACCGGGCCGGCCCGGAATCCCGCTCAGATCTTCCGACTGACGAAGCGCGATCCCGCGCGCGCAAAGCGCCAGAGCCTATCGGTGGCGCGCGTGATCCCAATTCTCGGCCCTGCAGTTACCTCGACTGGCTCCTCCCGGCGGAAAACCTGGAAGGGCGCCTGGTCCAATGGCAGCCCGTTATGGGTGCTCGTCACGCCTAACGCCTGACAGAGCCGGCCGGGACCCGAGCAGAGAAGGCGAGGATCGTCGAGTCCACGCCGCGCCATCATCGCCGCGTGCCCGATGATGGGCTCCAGGGATCGGATCAGCACAGCGCTCCCCGGCAGGCAGACGACGTTCAGGCACCAGTGGATCCCGTAGGACAGGTACACGTAGGCATGCCCGGCCGGACCGAACATGGCTGCATTCCGGGCAGTCGGGCCGCAGAAGCTGTGCGAGGCCGGATCGTCGCCCGTGTAGGCCTCAGTTTCGACGATCACACCGCCGATTCCATCGACGAGCAGAGTGGCGCCGACAAGATCCCGAGCGGTGGTGACAGCATCCCGGGCGAAGAACGCGGACGACAGGATCTCGGCCTTCGGCACGCGCGTGCTCACAGGTGTTCCTGGGCCCGGATCCGGTCATAGGCCATCTGCACCGTCCCCTTACCGTAGATCCGCTCCAGCCGGCGCACGGTGAAGTGCCCGCGGGCCAGCGTCTGGAAGTGATCGACGAAGGCAGCGTTGACGGCCGCGCCGCCGATCGCACCGAGCACCGGCACCGCCTGGGCGGCGACCTTCTGCGACACGACCACTCCGAAGCGGGCTCCGATCTGGGCCAGCAGGCGCACGAGGGCCGAGGCGCTCTCGTCGACGACGCCGCGCCCGGCCATCTGCTGCAGGGCGCGGGTGACGGACTTCGCCATCGCAGCCCGCACGGCGAAGTAGCCGGCCTCGTGCAGGTTGTCCGAACCGGAGTGCCCGCCCAGGGCAAAGACCTGCAGGCAGGCCAGCGCCGTCTCCGAATCCTGGAGGTCCTCGCCCTCGCTCTGGGCGATGCGGGCGATCGACCGCAGCATGATCGCGGTCGAGACCGGCAGTTCCACCAGAACCGCCGAGACGCCGAGCGCCCCGCCCATGGCGCCTGACAGGACCGCCAGCGCCTTGTGGACGCGGGTTTCGGGGTCCCTGCCCTCCTTCGGAATCGTCTTCAGCGCGTAACGCAGCGCGCGGGTGAGCGCCGCCTGCGTGGCCTTCGAGATCATGTCGGACGCCGCCTGAGGAAGCGCCTGCCCGAGCAGCTCGACCGGCCGGCCCGCCAGGGCCGACAGGCGGGCCACGTAGCTGGGTCCCTCGAGCGCGAGCACGGCCTGCCGCAGCGCCGCGCGGTCCTCGTCCGAAAGGGCAATTTCGGGTGGCGCGGCATGGCCTGCGGGCGCTGGAAGCGGTTCCTGACGGCGAAGTTCCTGGCTCATACACCCTATGTGGGGGGCCGGGGCCCCGTCGGACAGCCCGCAACCCTTCAGCTCAGCTTGACGTTGGTCTGTGGGGGACCGGAGGAGCCGATGCTGATCAGATCCGTCGCGGTCATCGTTCCCGTGCTGATGGCTCAAGTCGCCTGGGCACAGCCAGTGCCACCTCTGCCGCCTCCACGGCCCATCGAGACCCCTTCTGGCGCGACGCCCCCTGCCCCACAGCCTCAGGCTCCACTGGCGCCGACGGCAGACACGCCACCAGCTGTCCCGGCATCCGAGGATTGCCTGGCCAGCCTGAAGGCGGCCGGGTTCGAGATCGAGCCTGCGGAGCCGCCCCATGTCTCGAACGAGCTCTGCCGGATCGAGACGCCGGTGCGGCTCAAGGCCGTGCCGGTTCCGACGAAACCTGAGACGCATGTCCGGTTGGCCAATCAGCCCGTCCTGGCCTGCCGTTTCGCTGGACCCTTTGGGCACTGGATCGGCGATCTCGTGGCTCCGCTGATTGCCGGCATCAAGGGGAGCGACCTGAAAGCCGTCCAGACCGGCCCCGGCTTCGAGTGCCGCAACCGGAACCGGGCGACGACGGGCAAGCTCTCGGCCCATGCGCAAGGGCTCGCGATCGACATCGCCGGTTTCGACCTCGCGGATGGAACGAGCCTGCGGATCAAACCTGCAACCGACACCGCGCCGGATCCGGCGCTCGCAGTTCTCCGGACGGCGGCCTGCGGCTGGTTCACGACGATCCTCGGTCCCGGTTCGGACGAGGCGCATCACGATCACCTGCACGTCGACATCGAGCAACACGGATCCAGCGACCGTTACCGCATCTGCCAGTAGGGCGACGATCCCTCCCCGTGTCGTTACTCCCGGGCAGCCACCTTGTCCTGGGTCATGGTGTCGAAGTCGCCGGCATCATGGCGTTCGTGCAACTGCTCGGAGGGCTCGCCGGAGGTGCGGTTCACGATCCGCCCACGCTTGACGGCAGGGCGGCCGCCGATCGCATCGGCCCAGCGGCGAACGTGCCGGTATTCCTGCACGGACAGGAACTCGCCAGCCTCGTACAGCCGCCCCTGCACAAGGCCGCCGTACCACGGCCAGATGGCCATATCGGCGATCGTGTATTCGGGCCCTGCGACGTATTCGTTGTCCGCGAGCCGCCGGTCGAGCACGTCGAGCTGCCGCTTGGTCTCCATCGCGAACCGATCGATCGCATACTCGATCTTCACCGGCGCGTAGGCGTAGAAATGCCCGAAGCCTCCGCCGAGATAGGGTGCGCTGCCCATCTGCCAGAACAGCCAGGACAGGCATTCGGCACGCGGACCGGCCTCGCTCGGCAGGAACGCCCCGAACTTCTCCGCGAGGTAGAGCAGGATCGCGCCCGACTCGAAGACCCGGATCGGGTTCGGGCCGGAACGGTCCACCAAGGCGGGGATCTTGGAGTTCGGGTTCACCGCCACGAAGCCGCTGCCGAACTGGTCGCCGTCGCCGATCCTGATCAGCCAGGCATCGTACTCCGCGCCCGCATGACCCAGCGCCAGCAACTCCTCCAGCAGGATCGTGACCTTCTGGCCGTTGGGCGTTCCCAACGAGTAGAGCTGCAAGGGATGGCGGCCAATAGGCAATTCCTTCTCGTGCGTGGCGCCGGCGATCGGGCGGTTGTGGCTTGTGACGGGGCTCCCGCCGCTGCCCCTGTTCCAGGTCCAGACCTTCGGCGGCACGTAGTCGGATGAATCGGTCATTCCTGCTGCTCCTGAAACTGTGGGGCATTCATCTGAATTGACGAACCCCGCGGCCGGACGGTTGTAGCGCATGATGAGGCTATGCGCCTCCATCGGTGAAGTCGCGAAGGATCGGTCTAGCATCCGGTGGCGCGAACCCGCCGTAGGGATCTCTTGAAAGTGAACGAGCGCCTGAAAGGTTCATCCCTGGACGTCTCGACACTATGGTATCCCAGCGATTCCGTGACCTTAAGCTTTCCAAGAACAACCACGAGCCGCGCCATGACCCAGCACCTGAAGATCGACTTTGTTTCCGACGTGGCCTGCCCGTGGTGCGTCATCGGCCTGCGGGGGCTTGAGCAGGCACTGGCCAATACTGCCGATGCGGTGGAGGCCGCCATCACATTCCAACCGTTCGAGCTCAATCCCAATATGCCTGCAGAGGGACAGAACCTCGGGGAGCATATCTCCGAGAAGTACGGCTCCACGGCGGCGCAGTCAGTCGCGAGCCGCGCGATGATCCGAGCGCGCGGGGGCGAGGTCGGCTTCACGTTCAACATGTCTGAGGAGAGCCGGATCTACAACACGTTCGATGCTCACCGCCTGCTGCACTGGGCTGGCACCATTGGGTGCCAGCGGGAGCTGAAGCACGCGCTGTTCAAGGCGAACTTCACGGATGGCGCGAACGTGTCTGACCATGGGGTGCTGGTGGATGCGGCCGTTGCGGCCGGGCTCGACGGGGACGTGGCGCGCGAGGTTTTGGCGTCGGGGCGCTATGTCGAGGACGTTCGTGAAGCTGAGCAGGAATGGATCTCCGCCGGCATCCGATCCGTCCCAGCCGTTGTCATCAACAGGACATGGCTGATCTCCGGCGGCCAGCCGGCCGGAGCCTTCGAGCAGGCTCTGCGCGGCATCGCCGCCGAGCTTGGGCAATCCTCGGCCGGCACCTGACCGTGGGTTGAATTCGGGCGGAGGCCGAGGATTGGCACAGGCAGAACCTGACCTGAGCACCCGTCAGGCCGCCCGGAAAAGTTCACTCTGACGCCATGAGGCGGACGATCGCCGCTCTCGAGGCCTTGCCAGCGCAATCCGCTCCTCGAAGCGCGCTTGCGCCTCCTGAAGCAGGCGCCGTTTGCGCGTGTACGGCTGGGTCGCCGCCGTCGCGTCCTGCACGATGGCGGCCGCGGCAGCGTAAAGATCGGCTGTTGCGGCATCCAGACCCGGATCGCGTTCAAACAAGGCAAGCAGGCTCGCCAAGTTCTTTCTCAGGAGCGTCTGCAGGTCGCCGAGGTAGGCCCGCTCTCCGCCGCTTTGGATGGCTTTCAGGGTTGGAGCAATCAGGTTGAGCTTCTCGTGGATGGCGTCATCGAGGGTCTTCTCCGTCATGGGCATTCATCTCCGAAAGAGGGGCCCACCCAGTCCCTGATTCACATGAAGAGAGAGAGTGCCCTTGCTGGGTTAACCGACCGTTTCGGTAGTGAGCCGTCCAGGGCCGATATCTCAGGTCTGCTCCCTGGAGCAGACGACCCTCGGGTGCAGCCATATGACGATCTGGTCACTGCTGCATTCCTGACCTACGAGCCACCTCCATGCGTCCAGCATTGCAATCCTGTCGTTAACCTAACAGCGACGGATCCTGCCCTAACGTTCGCGGCTTCCATCACAGCCGCCCGATGACTGCCGCAGGAGTGGGACTGAATGCAGGGACAGGCCGATCTGTTTCTTGGACTGGACGAGGCTACTCCGCCTATCCAGAAGCCCGTCGCCTCCACCATCCAGGTTAAGCCGCGGGAACAGAAGCGCACCTTCCAGCTGAGGTCTACCGACTTTGAGGCGGCTGCCGACATCTTGCAAGCCAGCGGGCAGTACCGCGTCCTGCGCCGCCTTCAGCCTCGTCCCGTGGTGACGGCCCGCATGGCGGTTCCAGGCGAAAGGGTCGCCGTCATCGTGGACACCGAAACCACCGGTCTCGACCACACCCGGGACGAGGTCATCGAACTCGGGATGGTGGCGCTCTCATATAACGAGGACGGCCGCATCGGCGATGTCATCGACACCTACAACGCCTTGCGGGAGCCGGCGATCCCGATCACCCCTGACATCACGCGCCTGACCGGGATCACACCCGAGATGGTGAAGGGGCATACGATTGACCTGGCTGCCGTCGAGGCATTCATCCAGCCGGCTCACCTGGTGATCGCCCACAACGCCCGCTTCGACCGACCCTTCTGTGAACGTCTGGTTCATGGCTTTTCGCTGAAGGCCTGGGCCTGCTCCCATGCGGAGGTGTCGTGGGCGGACTATGGTTTCGAGGGCTCGAAGCTCGGCTATCTGCTGTCTCAGTGCGGCTGGTTCCACCAGGGCCACCGGGCGGTCGAGGACTGCCATGCCCTGCTGGAAGTCCTGGCGGCTCCGCTTCACGGGGACGCAGGTTGTGCCATGACCCATTTGCTGGCCTCAGCCCGGAAGACCCTGCTGCGGATCTGGGCCGAAGGCTCACCCTTCGACATGAAGGACAACCTCAAGAAGCGAGGGTACCGTTGGAACGATGGCACGAACGGCCGCCCCAAGTCCTGGTTCATCGAGATTGCCGAGGACGCGTACGAGTCGGAGATGAAGTTCCTGCGGCATGAGATTTACCGTCGGGACGTGGAGCCGTTTACTCAGCGGATCACTGCTTTCGAGAGATTCAGGGCAGCCTCATGACCTCTTCGGGATGTCACGAAGCGCACCTGAGATTCATTCCTATCCCTCGTCATCGGTTCGTCCGAACCCGATGCGGTCTTGTTTAAGCTGTTCCTCCGGACTGAAGCTCCGGATTAACGGGGTGCTTACTCCCCTGCCCGATAGTGCCGGTCCACATACGGCAAAGGAGAAGCCATGAGTGACGTCGTTGGAATTCCCGGCAACCGGATCCGCTCGTTCGTGGAGCGCATCGAGCAGATCGAGAGCGAGATCAAGGACCTGATGGAGGCCAAGAAGGAAGTCTTCTCCGAGGCCAAGGGAGAGGGCTTTGACGTGAAGATCCTCAAGGAAATCATCAAGCTGCGCAAGCAGGATCAGGACGAGCGCGACGAGCATGACAGCCTGCTCGACGTCTACATGCGGGCCATGGATGAAGCCGGCCCGGCTCCTGTCGCCGAGGCCGCTTAATAGCGTTTTGAACAAATCAGGTTGCGAGAAGGCCGCCTACAAAGAGGCGGCCTTTTTACTTTCCTGCATAATGAAGAGCCCTCTGCGGCACAGGGATAGGGGCTCTGCTACAGGGGTGTCCTCAGGCGGCATCCTCTGAAGCGCCCACATCGTCGTTCCCTTGTAGCTCCGCAATCAGGAGACCGGCATTCTGGCGGATCTTGCCTTCGATCTCGGCTGCAACCTCGGGATTGTCCTTCAGGAAAGTCTTCGCGTTCTCGCGGCCCTGGCCGAGGCGCTGGCTGTCATAGGAAAACCAGGCGCCGGACTTCTCGACCACGTTGGCCTTGACCCCGAGATCGATCAGTTCGCCCATCTTCGAAATGCCCTCACCAAACATAATGTCGAACTCGACCTGCTTGAAGGGTGGAGCGACCTTGTTCTTGACGACCTTCACCCGCACCTGGTTGCCGATCGGCTCATCCCGGTCCTTCAGAGTGGACGTGCGGCGGATGTCGAGGCGCACGGACGCATAAAACTTCAGCGCGTTGCCGCCCGTCGTGGTCTCAGGGCTGCCGTACATGACACCGATCTTCATGCGGATCTGGTTGATGAAGATCACCATCGTCTTGGTGCGGCTGATCGAACCGGTAAGCTTGCGCAGGGCCTGGCTCATCAGGCGGGCCTGGAGACCGGGACGGCTCTCGCCCATCTCGCCCTCGATCTCGGCCTTCGGCGTGAGGGCTGCCACTGAGTCGATAACGAGAATATCCACCGAGCTTGACCGCACGAGCGTGTCAGCAATCTCAAGTGCCTGCTCGCCGTTGTCCGGCTGAGACACGAGGAGATCATCCAAGTTCACCCCGAGCTTGCGGGCATAGACCGGATCCAGCGCATGTTCGGCGTCAATGAAGCCGCAGACGCCACCCTTCTTCTGAGCCTCGGCTATGGTCTGGAGCGCGAGCGTCGTCTTGCCCGATGACTCTGGTCCATAAACCTCGATGATCCGGCCGCGCGGCAGACCGCCGACGCCGAGAGCGATGTCGAGTCCCAGTGATCCGGTGGAGACGGTCTCCACTTCGACAACCTGATCGCCGCCGAGGCGCATGATGGCGCCCTTGCCAAAGGCCCGTTCAATCTGACTGACGGCAGTCTCGATTGCTTTTGTCTTATCCGTGGTCATCCCGAATCCAGTGCTAAACAGAAGAGCCTGACCCTAAGGATTTGTGTGGCGAAAGAAAGAACAAAGAGCGAACATATTGTCGCGACCTGGTCCTGCGGTGACAAGCTGAGCCATTGCGAACAAAACAGGAATGAGGGTCTATGATGGGCCAGAGAGGAATGATTCGACTGTGCCTGCGAACCCTACCTACCTTGATCAACTCAATCCACGGCAGCGTCAGGCAGTCGAACACGGTCTGCTGGCCGATGGCTTACATTCGGCTGCGCCACTTCTGGTTATCGCCGGAGCCGGTTCGGGCAAGACCAACACCCTGGCCCATCGCGTAGCCCATCTGATCGTCAAGGGCGCCGATCCGCGCCGCATCCTCCTGCTCACCTTCTCCCGCCGGGCCGCGACCGAGATGGCGCGCCGGGTCGAGCGGATTGCAGGCCAAGTTCTGGGACAGAACGCAGGCGTGATGACCGACGCCCTCACCTGGGCCGGCACATTCCATGGCATCGGCGCTAGGCTCCTGCGCGACTACGCGCCCGAAATTGGTCTCGACCCGGCCTTCTCGATCCATGATCGCGAGGACTCGGCCGACCTGATGAACCTCGTCCGACACGAGCTCGGGTTCTCCACGACCCAGAGCCGCTTCCCCACGAAGGCGACCTGTCTGGCGATCTATTCCCGCTGCGTGAATGCCGAGACAGCCCTGGAGGAGGTGCTCCGCACTTCATACCCATGGTGCGCCGGCTGGGCCGCCGAGTTGCGGCAGTTGTTCGCCGCCTACGTCGAAGCGAAGCAGCGCCAGAACGTGCTCGATTATGACGATCTCCTGCTCTATTGGGCCCAGATGGTGGCCGAGCCCTCGATCGCAGTTGAACTCGGTGGACGCTTCGATCATGTCCTGGTCGACGAGTACCAGGACACGAACCGGCTTCAGTCCTCGATCCTGCTCGCCCTCAAGCCGGGCGGCCAGGGCCTGACGGTGGTCGGGGACGATGCCCAGTCGATCTATTCGTTCCGCGCGGCCACCGTCCGCAACATCCTGGACTTTCCCGGCCAGTTCAGCCCACCGGCTGCAATCATCACCCTCGACCGCAACTACCGCTCATCCCAGCCGATCCTGGCCGCCGCGAATGCAGTAATCGAGCTCGCCTCGGAGCACTTCACCAAAAATCTCTGGACCGACAGAACCTCCGCGGACCGGCCACAACTGGTAGCGGTGCGCGACGAGACCGATCAGGCCCGCTACGTGGTCGAGCAGGTGCTGGCGAACCGCGAGAATGGCATGAGCCTCAAACAGCAGGCGGTGCTTTTTCGAACCTCACATCACAGCGGGCCGCTGGAGGTGGAGCTGACCCGCCACAACATACCCTTCGTGAAGTTCGGAGGCCTCAAGTTCCTTGATGCCGCTCACGTCAAGGACCTGCTCGCCTTGCTGCGGTTTGTCCAGAACCCGCGCGATCGGGTGGCCGGCTTCCGGCTGGTGCAGCTTCTGCCCGGCGTCGGCCCGACCTCGGCCCAGCGGGTGCTCGATCGCATGCATGACGCCGCCGATCCGATCGGAGCGCTCATGGAAGCGCCTTCCCCGCCCCGGGCGGGAGACGAGTGGCCCTCATTCGTCAATGCAATTGCACAGCTTCGCGCGGGTACCGCAGGATGGCCGGCAGAACTTGAACAGGCGCGGACCTGGTACGAGCCCCACCTCGAGCGCATGCACGATGATGCCGCGACCCGCAAAGCCGACCTGATCCAGTTGGAGCAGATTGCGGCGGGCTATTCCTCGCGCGAGCGCTTCCTGACCGAACTCACGCTCGATCCGCCGGATGCCACGAGCGACCAAGCCGGCGTGCCTCTGCGCGATGAGGACTACCTGATCCTGTCGACGATCCATTCCGCCAAGGGCCAGGAGTGGAAATCGGTGTTCGTGCTGAACGTGGTCGACGGCTGCATCCCGTCGGATCTCGGCACCGGCACCACGGCGGAGATCGAGGAGGAGCGGCGGCTGCTCTACGTGGCCATGACCCGGGCCAAGGACCATCTGCACCTCATTGTGCCGCAGCGGTTCTTCACCCATCAACAATCCGCCACGGGCGATCGTCATGTTTACGCTGCCCGCACCCGCTTCATCCCGAGTAGCCTCCTGAAGCTGTTCGAACGGGTGTCGTGGCCTGTGGCTGTGCCGGACCCGGCAACGTCACCTGCTGCGACAAAGAGCATTCGCGTGGATGTCGGCGCAAAGATGCGTAGCATGTGGCGATAGCCAAGGCTGCCGAGATGGATGCTCACGTTGCCACCTCGGGCAAGAATGAGCCGAAGCGGAGGTCATATCCAAATGGTAAGGCCGGTCCCCGACCCGGAAGAAGCTCAGAGGCAAGCCTCTCACGCGTTTAGCGAGCCGTCGGCACTCACCGGACAGCAGCGCAAGATCATTCACATCGACATGGACGCGTTCTTTGCCTCCGTCGAACAGCGCGATAATCCGGAACTTCGCGGCAAACCCGTCGCGGTAGGTGGAGCAGGTGAGCGGGGCGTCGTGGCGGCTGCCAGTTACGAGGCCCGCAAGTTCGGTGTCCGCTCCGCCATGGCCTCGACCATGGCGCGGCGTCAGTGTCCCGACCTCATCTTCGTGCCACCACGGTTTGATGTGTACCGGGAGATCTCGCAGCAGATCCGCACGATCTTCGCCGAATACACGCCGCTCATCGAGCCGCTCTCGCTCGACGAGGCGTATCTCGATGTCACCGAGAACCTCAAAGGCATCACATCGGCCACGCAGATCGCAGAGGAAATCCGGGCGACGATCCGTGAGCAGACGGCCCTGACCGCCTCGGCTGGCGTGTCCTACAACAAGTTCCTGGCCAAAATCGCTTCGGACTACCGCAAGCCGGATGGCCTCTTCGTGATCACACCCCGGATGGGTCCTGCCTTCGTCGAGGCTCTGCCGGTGGGCAAGTTCCATGGCATCGGACCTGCCACCACGGCAAAGATGAACCGGCTGGCGATCCACACCGGCCTAGACCTGCGATCCCAGTCCCTTCCGTTCTTGCAGGAGCAGTTCGGCAAGGCCGGATCTTACTACTATTGGATTTCCCGTGGCGTGGATCACCGTCCCGTGCAACCGGACCGGATCCGCAAGTCAGTTGGAGCGGAGAACACCTTCTCGAGCGATCTGATTGCCTTCGAGGAGATGAAGCAAAGCCTCGTGCCGATCATCGACAAGGTCTGGCGGTACTGCGAGGGAACAGGTGTCCGCGGACGCACGGTCACGTTGAAGGTCAAGTATGCGGATTTCCAGCTAGTCACCCGCAGCCGATCCTTTGCAACCCCGATGGACAATAAGGCGGCATTGGAACACGCATGCGTCGAGCTTCTGAAACCCCTGCTGCCCGTGACGAAGGGTGTGCGCCTGCTCGGGATTACCCTGTCGGCGCTCGGGGCGGGTGAGGATCACGAGAGCCCACAACTGACTCTGGCGCTCTGAGGTTTGGCGCCGCGGTAGGTCCTCAACCCATCAGAAGAGTCGGCTCATGCCCCTCTCGCTGTGGCCGCGCCACAGTTCCTCCCCGTTATCCACAGCCCTTGGTTAGGCCTCTCACGTTGACTCTGCCCGTGGGAGCATGTTCATGTTTTGTTCCATTTTGTCGCAGTGAGTCATGGATCATGACGGTGTCCCCAAGTTCCTCATCGCCCGTCCGCCCCTTGAGCCTCGCTGCCTTGCCCGCATGAGCAGGACCCATGCATGCCAAGCCCCCGGAGGCCATCGCGGAGTTACGGCGGCAGATCGCGCACCTCGAGCGTGGATCGCAGCGCCGCAGGCCCCTTCCCTTCGGCGTGCCACTCATCGACGAACACCTTCCCGACCATGGCCTGGCTCGCGGCACCCTGCACGAGATCATCGAGGCAGGACTGGCCTCCGAGTTTGCTGGCGCCGCCACCCTGTTCACGGCCGGCATCGCCGCCAGGCTCAGGGGACCGGTTCTCTGGTGCCTGACCCGGCGCGACCTCTTCGCCCCTGGCCTGCTGCGGGCTGGTTTGCATCCGGATCGCGTCATCTATGCCGAGACCTCCCATGACCGTGATGTCCTGCCCCTCGTCGAAGAGGGCCTTCATGAGAAAGGCCTTGGGGCTGTTGTCGGCGAGGTCACCCGGCTCGGTCTCACCGCCTCACGCCGGCTGCAGCTGGCGGCAGAAGCCTCAGGGGTCACCGCTCTCCTGCTCCGGCGCTGGTGGACCGTTGCCGAGAAGGACCTGACGCAGCTCCCGACCGCCGCCTCCACCCGCTGGCGCGTGGCGCCGGTGGAATCCGAACTCCTGCCGGCTCCCGGTCTCGGCCGGGCCCGTTGGCGGGTCGACCTTGTGCGCTGCCGTGGCGCTGAATCCCGATCCTGGATCCTGGAGGCTTGTTGGGGTGGACAGCCCCTTATGTCCCTCGTCCCTGATTCTTGCCCAGAACAAGGATCAGGGGCCACTAATGACGAGGAGCTCGTCAAAGGAAGGAACATCCACCATGCAATTTAAGCGGGTTGCGGTTGATACGTCGAAATCAGTCTTTACAATTCACGCTGTTGACAATGACGAGCATCCGGTCGTCCGGCGAGATCTAAGCCGAAGCCAGTTCCAGACATTCTTCTCTAAGCTGCCACCGACGGTTGTCGTGTTGGAAGCGACCGGCGGCTCGCACCATTGGGGCCGCCTGCTCAGCAGCATGGGCCATGAGGTAAAGCTCATCCCTCCGCAATATGTGAAGCCGTTCGTGAAGCGTTCCAAGAACGATCGGAACGACGCCGAGGCCATCAGCGAGGCTGCATCACGGCCGAACATGCGCTTTGTCCCTCTCAAGTCAGCAGAGATGCAGGCAGATGGGATCGAACTCAATAGCCGGCAGATCTTGGTCGAGCAGCGCACCGCTCTGGTCAACTCGCTTCGCGGTCATGCGGCCGAGTTCGGGGTCGTGGCCGCGAAGGGCCTCCACCGCGTTGAGAAACTCCTTGAAGTGATCGAGGCCAGCCTGGACGTCCCGCCGACCGCGAAAACGGCGCTGGCTCAACTCGGCAAACAGATCGCTTATCTTGATAGTCAGCTTGAAGAGATTGATCGCCGGCTGGTTACACAACAGAAGAGCCATCCGGTGGCTCAACTGCTCTCGGCGGTCCCGGGAATCGGCGCGATTTCTTCGCTCACATTGGCACTCCAAGTCGATCCCAAGCAATTCAAGTCCGGTCGTCACTTCTCGGCCTGGCTCGGGCTGACACCAAAGCAGCATTCAAGCGGCGGCAAGCACAGGCTGGGTGGTATTTCACGCGCCGGCCATGAGCGCATCCGTCAACTACTGGTGGTTGGCGCAATGGCGGTTGTGAGGCATGCCGTAAACGGCAGTAAGGCCGCAACGTCATGGCTGTTGTCATTGCTGGAGCGACGGCCGCGCAAGCTCGCGGCCGTCGCCCTGGCGAACAAGATGGCCCGCATCGCATGGGCCATGATGATGAATGGAGAGGAGTACCGGCACCCTGCTCGTACTGCCTGACCGTTCGTCATCCTCATAGGAGCGCAAAGGGCACTTCCAGGAGATGGCATTCGGTCGAGCCGACGAAAAGGCACCCCTTGCATCGCACAGGCGCATTGCGACGCCGTAGGCTTGTTTGGGGAGTTTTCGGCGGAACCCATCTGGGCCAGCGGTCATGCAGATCGCGCGAACAGGCCGGACACATGAACGCACTCGTTCCGGATGCTGATTATGGAAAAACCACTTGCGCCCCGAGGGCTGTCCACACATGCGATGCGAAGGGTCGTCTCGCTTTACCTGCCGACCTGGCCGACCGACCGGATCCGGCGCAGGTTCGGCGAGCCGCCACGCGATAAGCCGCTCGTGACCGTGAGTGCCACGGGTTCCCGCCGCCTGATTGCGGCCGTTGACGCAACGGCGGATGGTCTAGGATTGCGCATCGGTATGCCACTCGCTCAGGCGCAGGCACTCGTGCCTGACCTGCATGTGTGTGATGCCACGCCTGACGATGATGAGACATCGCTGCGGCAACTCGCCTGCTGGGCCATTCGCTATTCGCCTGTGGTCGCGCCCGATCCGCCTGACGGTCTTTGGATCGACATCGCCGGAGCAGACCATCTGCTTGGCGGAGAGGAGGCCTTGCTGGCCGACCTGACCACTCGTCTCGGTGATCGAGGCATCGCTGCGCGGGCGGCTGTCGCCGACGCACCCGGGGCGGCCTGGGGCGTGGCCCGTTACGGCAAGGGCTGCGTCGTGCCATCCGGGCGTACCGTCGATGCTGTGGCTCCCCTTCCCGTTGCCGCCCTCCGTCTGTCCTCCGAGACGTTGAACGCCATGCACCGGCTTGGGATCGAGCGGGTCGGCCAACTGGCCGCCATGCCCCGGGCTCCCATGGTGCGGCGGTTCGGCAAGGAGGTCGCGCTACGGCTCGATCAGGCGATGGGCCATGTCTTCGAACCGATCTCTCCGCTGATCCCACACGAAACGGCGATCGCCACCCTTACCTTCGCTGAGCCGATCGCACGGCTTGAGGACCTGAAGCAGGTGGTGCGCCGGCTCTCCCAGGATCTCTGCCGCACGCTGACCCAGCGGGGAGAAGGCATCCGCAGGCTCGATCTGGTGATCCGCCGGGTCGACGAGAAAGGAGCCTCTCTGCGTGTAGGAACGGCGAAAGCAACGCGGGATCATGTTCATCTGGCAAGGTTGTTCGACGAGCGCCTGCCGACGATCGATCCCGGCTTTGGCATTGAGGAGGTGGCTCTCATCGCCAGCCGCACCGAGCTGCTCGTCGAGCAGCAGACGGAGGTTCCTGGTATCGCCCAGGACGACACCGTCGATGCAGACATCAGCCGGCTCGTCGACCGTCTCGGCGCGCGCGTGGGCGCCCATCGCGTCTATCGTATTGCTCCAGTCCCAACCCTGGTGCCGGAGCGTATGGCGCGAAAGATCTCGCCTCTTGCGCCACCCACCGGTTCCGTCTGGCCCGAAACTCTGTTGAGGCCAACGCGGCTGCTTGATCCGCCAGAGCCGGTCGTGGCGACCGCCCTGCTCCCGGATCATCCGCCGGCCTTCTTCATCTGGCGCAGGCTCCGTCACAAAGTCCATAAGGCCGATGGTCCGGAACGGATTACGCCTGAGTGGTGGAACGGCGACAAGCGCGCGGCTCCACGGGACTACTACCGGGTCGAGACGGACCAGGGCGGGCGGTTCTGGATCTTCCGTGACGCGCCGGCCGACCAGGGCGGGCGCTGGTGGCTGCACGGGCTGTTCGAGTGAGTGAAAGAACTTCCGAATGAGTTACGCGGAACTGCAGGTCACCACCCATTTCTCGTTTCTCCGTGGCGCCTCGAGCCCCCAGGAACTGTTTGCGCAGGCAAAGCAACTCGGCATCACCGCACTCGGCATTGTCGACCGCAATTCGTTGGCCGGGATCGTGCGCGCCTACGAGGCGTCGAAGGAAACCGGAGTTCGGCTTGTCGTCGGCTGCCGGCTCGGCCTCACAGACGGACCGTCCCTACTTGTGTATCCGACCAACCGCGCCGCCTACTCCCGCCTGTGCCGCCTTCTCAGCATCGGCAAGAGCCGTGGTGGGAAAGGCAGGTGTCTCCTGACCTGGGACGATGTGGTTGCCTGGAACGAAGGGATGATCGCCATCCTGCTAGGCGATGAGGCAGGTCATGAACTCAAGGCTAACCTCGTCCGCCTGAGAGCCACCTTCGGCGATCGCGCCTACATGGCCCTGATCCGGCGCTTTGCTCCCAACGAGCATCTCCGGCTCTACTACATCGAACAGATGGCCCAAGCGGCACTAGTGCCGACCGTGGCCATGGGTGACGTGCTCTACCATTACCCCGAGCGCAGACGCCTGCAGGACGTGGTTGCCTGCATTCGACAAGGCTGCACCATCGACGAGGCGGGTTACCGGCTGGAGCATCATGCCGACCGCTACCTCAAGGAGCCGGTCGAGATGCGGCGCCTCTTCGAGCGGCATCCAGAAGCCTTTGAGCGCATCCACGAAATCCTGGACCGATGCACGTTCTCTCTGGACGAGTTGCGCTACCAGTATCCGAGCGAGACGGAACCCGGAGAGACAGCGCAGGAGAAACTGGAGCGGCTGACCTGGGACGGAGCGAATCGCCGCTACCCCGACGGCATTCCCGATGGCGTCGCCGGGACGATCCGGCATGAACTTCACCTAATCGAAGAGTTGGGCTATGCGCCCTACTTCCTGACTGTCAATGCAATTGTCCAGTTTGCCAAAGGCCGGGGCATCCTGTGCCAGGGACGCGGCTCCGCGGCGAACTCCGCCGTCTGCTTCGTGCTCGGCATCACATCGATCAACCCTGTCGAGCACGACCTTCTGTTTGAGCGCTTTGTCTCTCAGGAACGCCGCGAGCCGCCTGACATCGACGTCGACTTCGAGCACGAGCGGCGGGAGGAGGTGATCCAGTGGATCTACGACACCTACGGCCGGCATCGGGCGGCGCTCACGGCCGTTGTGTCCACGTACCGTGCCCGTGGCGCCGTCCGCGAGGTCGGTAAGGTGCTGGGCGTGCCCGAAGATGTCACGGCCGGTCTCTCGGGACTTGTTTGGGGTTGGGGCAATGATGGCGTGTCAGAGAAAGAGGCCAAGGAACTCAATCTCAATCTCGATGATCCGCGCCTGCGGATGACGTTGGAGCTCGCGCGCGAACTCATCGGCGCGCCGCGCCATCTCTCACAACATCCGGGCGGGTTCGTGCTCACCCAGGATCGTCTCGATGATCTCGTGCCTATCGAGCCGGCGGCAATGGAGAACCGTCAGGTCATCGAGTGGGATAAGAACGACATCGATACCCTGAAGTTCATGAAGGTCGATGTGCTCGGCCTCGGCATGCTGGGGTGCATGCGGCGAGCCTTCGATCTGCTGCGCGAACACAAGGGTGAGGACCGCGACTTGTCGACGATCCCGCTCAACGATCGCCCAACCTATCAGATGATCCAGAAGGCTGACACGGTGGGCACATTCCAGATCGAGAGCCGCGCCCAGATGGCGATGCTGCCGCGGATCAAACCGGACAAGTTCTACGACATCGTGATCCAGGTCGCGATCGTGCGTCCCGGTCCAATTCAGGGTGACATGGTGCATCCGTACCTGCGCCGCCGAGAGGGTTACGAGACACCCGAATATCCACGCCCTGAACTCAAACGCGTTCTGGAGAAGACGCTCGGCGTGCCGCTCTTCCAGGAACAGGCCATGCGGGTCGCCATCGAGTGCGCCGGCTTCACGCCCTCCGAGGCCGATCAGCTTCGTCGTGCCATGGCGACCTTCAAGCTGACAGCCGGCGTCACCAAGTTCCGCGACAAGCTGGTTCGCGGCATGATCGCCCGCGGCTATGACGCGGCCTTTGCCGAGCGCACCTTCAAGCAGCTCGAGGGCTTTGGCTCCTATGGCTTTCCGGAGAGCCATGCAGCGAGCTTTGCCAAGATCGCCTATGCCTCGTCCTGGATGAAGTGCCATCACCCGGACGTGTTCTGTTGTGCCATCCTGAACGCGCAGCCCATGGGCTTCTATGCTCCGGCACAACTCGTCCGGGATGCACGCAACCACGGGGTGGAGGTCCGGCCGGTCGATATCAACCATTCGCGCTGGGATTGCACTCTGGAGCCGACCCGCAGCCCGAGGCGCTTTGCCGTCCGTCTTGGGCTGCGCCTAGTGCGGGGCCTTGCGAATGCCGATGGCGCACTGATCCCGCTGGCCCGGACCGAGCACCCGTTCACCTCGATCGAGGATCTTTGGCGGCGTGAAGGAATCCCCATCTCGGCTCTGGAGCGCCTGGCGGACGCCGACGCGTTCGGTTCGATCGGCATCAGCCGACGAGACGCTCTCTGGACGATCCGGGGCTTGTCCGACGAGCCGTTGCCGCTCTTTGCCGCCGCGGATGCACGGGACACGGTCATCCGGCCCGAGGGAGAAGAGCCAGGCGTTGAGCTCGTTCGGATGACCGAAGGACGCGAGGTCGTGGAGGATTACCGGGCAAAGGGATTGACGCTTCGCCAGCACCCACTTGCTTTCCTGAGGCAGGAGTTGCGGGAGCGCCGGATCCACCGCTGCTCGTCTCTGCGGAGCATCAAAGACGGTCATCGCGTGACGGTCGCTGGCTTGGTCCTCGTGCGCCAGAAGCCGGGCTCGGCCAAGGGCGTAATGTTCATGACCATCGAGGATGAGACGGACGTCGCCAACCTTGTGATCTGGTCCTCTCTCTTCGAAAGGCAGCGCCGGCTCATTCTGTCCTCGGGCATGATCGCCTGTCGGGGCCGTCTGCAGCGGGATGGCGATGTAACGCATCTCATCGCTGAGCACCTCATGGACCTGTCACCTCTGTTGCGCAGCCTCAGCAACCGGGATGAAGCTTTCCTGGTTCAGCCTGGGCGTGGCGACGAAGCCAGGATCGGAACCCGTGACAGGCTGCGACCGGGAGCCAGGGAGATGACAGATCAGCCAGATGAAGATCTAATGGAACATGTGAGTAGGCCGACGATCCGGCTTTCAGTCAGAGACTTTCGGTGACAGCCCTCAACGGGAGCGAATCACAGAGCCTGCCGGTGTTCCCCTAAACGCAAGGCTCATACGACGAAGGAGAGCGCACTATATGTGTAACCTGTACTCGTCCTACACGACTCAGGAGGCCATGCGACGGGCCTTCGAGGTCAGTCGCGACAGTGCGGGCAACGTGCCTCCGTTGCCCGCGATCTTTCCCGACCAAATGGCTCCCATTGTCCGTCTCCACGAGGGTGAGGGTGAATTGATCCGGATGCGCTGGGGCTTCCCGCCGCCGCCGAAGGTCGGCACGCAGCCCGTCACGAATGTCCGCAACGTGTCCTCACCGTTCTGGCGCGCCTGGCTCAAGCCCCAGTACCGGTGCCTAGTGCCGCTGACCTCCTTCTCCGAGTATAAGGATACCAAACCACGCAAGACCCCCGTTTGGTTCGCCTTGAGCCAGGATCGCCCATTAGCCGCCTTCGCAGGCATCTGGCGACCATGGACCGGTATTCGCGGCACGAAGGCCGAACCGGTCGAGGGCGAGCATCTGCTCTTCTCGTTTTTGACTTCCGAGCCGAATAGCGTCGTGGCTCCAATCCATCCGAAGGCGATGCCGGTAATCCTGACCAGTCCAGAGGAGTACAAGACCTGGCTCACCGCACCGGCGGAAGTCGCGCTCAAACTGCAGCGGCCGCTGCCGGACGACATGCTCAAGATCGTCGCGGAAGGCGCTCGATCCGACCAACCCGAGGGTGAACGAAGCGCGGTCAACTCACATGCCTAAGGAGATCGAATACGCCGTCGTGGAGCTGGCGACCGAGATCCTTGGGGCTTCCACAACGGCAACGCCCGAATGGCTAGTGCGTCCCGGCCGGGTCGAGTGCGGCGATAGCTGGCCACTCGTCTGCACGATTTATTCGGAGCTGACGGGGCTCGAGCTTCCTGACGAGATGCGCAAAGTCGAGCGCCGGGCGGTCGACGCTGTCCTCGTTCTGCCGGGCTCACCGCCGCGCATCCTTGAGGTGGACGAGAAACAGCATTTCAATGGGTATCGCTCGGCGACGCTGCGGCACTACAAAGACGACGTGCCGCTCGCGTTCGATGCCGACCTCTGGATCGCGCGCTCCGACGCGAAGCTCAAACTCGAGGGGGGCGGCTTCGGCCGGCCCATGCCGCCGCTGTTCCCCGGCGATGGAGGTCGACATCGGCAGCGTGCCTTCCGAGACGCTTTGACCGACATCCTCCCGCCCCGCTACGGATTCGCGCCGACGCTGCGGATTGCGGATTTCGAAGTGAAGGACTGGATCAACCAGCCCGACCGCGCGGAGAGGATGCGTCAGCTTCTTTCGGAATGCATGTGAACGGCTGATCCTATCAGGTTCACGTTGGCAGTCCCAGCAGCCCGAACATCCTTTTAGAACCGATCGGCGCGGCCACACCAATTTTATCCACGGCCACGTTCCGTGAAGGTCGGCTTACCGCCTCGGTGCAGAAGTTCGGTTTGTTTCCAACAAGTCGCATTATCGAACGTTGCTGCTTCCTATCCGAGAGCAGAAAAAGGCACACCCGTCCGGCACAATTTACCGCATCCTGGCAGCAGATTTCTTATGTTATTCAATTACCTTCAAGAGCTTCAAATCCTTACCTTAGCGAAACCCAGTCACTAGAACCTGTCTGTGCTCTCACATAGGGATCAGCACCAATGAGCTTGGGAATACGTAAGAATGATACCAGGGTCCTATTTCCCTTTGCCTGACCGTTCATGCAACACTGCTTCCGAACAATGCAGTTACTGCTGAGGGGCTGGCGTATGTACTCAGATTCGTCACCGAGCAATCTTCGGACAGTCCAACGTGTGGGACCGCCCTTGATAAGGCTCGCCCATCTGATCGTCCTATCCACCAAGTACCATCGGAAGCATGCCAGATCGCCCATACAGCAAGCTCAAGATCAATGAACTTGAGGCACTTTTCGAGAACTGCAGGTCAGATATCCGTGCTCTCAATGTGCTCATCGATGAACTCAGGCATCGGAGCACGCCACGATCTCGGGAGCTTCTCGCGAAAGCCCAGGGCGCGAAGATTTTTCCTCAGAAGGTTGATCTGGCTGTTGCCGGAGGAGCACCTAGCGATGCAACTGGCTTGAGCTCAGCTCAAAGAACGCCAGAGGTCATACGACCCGCTAGATGGTCTGGGTATCAGCCTGCAGAATCCAAAGATTCGGCTTCGAAGTTACACAATTCAGTGGTCAAGTATTCAGCAATGAGCGCATCCCAGTTCCGAGCCTCCGACAACGCTGCAGCGTCTGCCTACCGAGTTGACGATCCATTCCACAACCTCGACGAGGTAGAGAAACGGCGCCTGTCTGGCCTCTACGATGGTTTGCGCGAGAAGCTCTTAGACCTCTCCCGGCGCAACCCGATGCTGAACTTCAAGCTGTCGCCGCGCCTGAAGAGATACCTGCAGTTCGTCGACCGGTCTCCCGAGGACGTTCATGACAGGCTCGCCTACGAGCAGGCTTCGATCGACATCGAGGCTCTGCCGGAGCCGGACGACATTCCTGAAGATGAGAAGACCGAGGAATTCCAGTCTGCCCTCGCCCACGCCAAGGTCTCCGATCTGGAGTACCTGACGAAGCTCGAGGCGCTGGACGGGCTTGCACGGGACGACGAGTTCGAGATCGCCAAGCTTGATCGCTGGCTGAGCGACAAGGTCCGGGCCTCCCTCGGGATGCCGAAACTGAAGGCGCGGAAGGAACTCGACCTGATCGCCCACGCTCGCAAGCACGGCATCAATCCAGACATGAACCTGCCATCCGCCTCCAAGCAGGCCGGAGGCAAGGGAAACAAGCTCCAGACGATGCTCTTCCCGGACGACCTTGAGGCTCGGCTGGAGAAGATTTCCGATGCAGCCCGCCTGTCGCAGCAGGAAATGGGCCTCTCGACGCTGTTTCTCGCATTCGGCTTCCTCGAATGGTACGAGTCCGAGCATTCCGATCGAGCGAACTACGCCCCTCTCCTCCTCTTGCCGGTGCGCTTGGATCAGCGGACCGTCCGGGGCAAGACCGTGTTTTCGCTGGCGGCGGCGGCCGAATGGGCGGAGACCAACGTCAACCTCGAGAAGTATCTCGAGAAGGAGCATGGCCGGAACCTGCCCGCCTTTGGTGCGGACGAGGAGAACCAGCCGTCGGTCGAGGAGTACTTCGCCGAGGTCCAGGAGGCCATCAAGGGGCTGGAGCGGTGGAAAGTGCGCCGCTACATGGTCCTCGGCCACTTCGCCTTCGGTCGCCTCGCCATGTACGAGGACCTCAATCCTGAGAACTGGAAGCTGACGCCGGCCGGCGATCCGCTGGTCAAGGCCATCCTGACCGGTGCCGAAGGCTCCGGAGAGGGTGCGTCCCTAGCCGTTCCCCAAGATTACGAGATCGACACCCCCGAGATCGAGGCCATCGCCCCGGTCCTGATCCACGACGCTGATGCGTCCCAGCATTCCGCCATCATCGATGTGATGAAGGAGAACAATCTGGTCGTCGAGGGCCCCCCCGGCACCGGCAAGTCGCAGACGATCACTAACATCATCGCGAACGCCCTGAACGAGGGTAAGTCGGTCCTCTTCCTCGCCGAGAAGCTCGCGGCCCTCGAGGTCGTGAAGCGCCGTCTCGACCGGGCCGGCTTGGGCGACTTCTGCCTCGAGCTCCATTCCGACAAGGCCTCCCCGAGGGCAGTCATCGACAGCCTGCGGCGGAGGGCCGAGCTCGGGCGTCCGAGGTTCGATCCCAGCGCGAGGCGAATGGACCTCAAGACGTGGGAGAACGCCAAGGATCTGACCAAGACCTATCTGTCGGCCCTGCACGCCCCCGGTGACGATGAGCAGACCCCCTTCACCCTGATGTGGCGGGCGATCGCTGGGCGGTCTGAGTTCGAGCCGGAGGCTCTTCGCTCATTGAGCGCGGTCAGGATGCCGGACATCCTGCTGAGCGTTCCTGACGAGGCGCTCGTCGCCAGAAGCAGGATCAACGTCCTTGCGCGGATCCTGACCGACTTCGAGGCTGCCTTCGGACCGATCTCGGATTCGCCATGGTCGTCATTCGAGGCGCTTCGGGGCGCCCGCTACGAGTCCGAGGAGATCCTTACCCTGATCCAGACCTTCCTGGAGATTGCGGGACGGACCGGAACTGCCCTCGATAGGCGCGATGAGATTGGGGTGGAGACGCTTCCCGACCTTAGGTCGGTCATTGCGGCCGTCCCCTCCCTTCCGAGCCCGCCGGACCTCGATCTGGTGCCGGACGTTCTGGAGATCGGGGTCGAGGAGGTCGGCGAAGCCGTTTCGATCCGCCGGAGGATCGCGCATCTTCAAGCGGCAGTCGCCCAGAACAGGGACGTCGCAGGCCTTCCGGACGGCACGCTGGAGCTGGCCAAGCGGGTGGACGAATTCGCCTGGTCGGCTGACGTGCGGAACAGGATGCCCCCGGCAGTCGCGAAGAACGAGGCCAAGGTCTTGGCGGATGGCGTGGCAGCCCTGATCGCCGCGGCGGGCCATCTCCGGCCGGCCTACGACATACTCAAAATGTCGGTTCGCGATGCGCGGGCTCTTGAGACCTTGGGCCTTGCCATTGCCACGACGGTTGACCTGTTGGCGGGCAAGTCGACCGAGCACGCCCGGCTTTGGGGATGGCTGCCCACAGGCGACGTGAGATCCTTCCGGAAGGTTCTCGAACAGTGGCGCTCGTTGTGGCAGGCTGACCGGGATCTGCGATCGCGGGTTCCGTCCTATGACCCGGCGAAGCGTCCGGATGCCGCGTCCCTCGAGGCCGCTGCTGAGGTTCTGAACAAGGGAATGATCGGGCGGATGTTCGCCAGCTTCGCGGGTGAGCTGAAGCAGGCCCGTGCGGTCGCCGCCTCGCTCGGGCTCGACCCGAAGGCCGAGAAGGTCGGAGAGACGATTGGTGAACTGGCACGCCATCTTCGGGCCGTGGCAGCCTTTGAGAGTGGTTCCGATAACAAGCGGATCGTCGGCGACTGCTGGATGGGCTTTGCGACGCCGTTCGAGGAGTTGGCGACGGCCCTGGACAACCGGGACGCTCTGCAGTCCAAGCTCGGGAAGGCGTATGACGGGGATGGCGTTGCGCGGCGCCTTCTCGGCCTTGGTACGGACGCCCTGGCCCAATTCCTCGCCTTAGCCGACGGTTCGGCCTCCCTCAAGGCCGTCACGGCCCATCCTGACCTGATCGGCGAAGGGCCCTTGGATCAGCGGATCGACGCCTGGAAGAAGCATTACGCCCACCTGAACGCCTTCATCGGGCTTGATCCCACCAACGCCCTTGGCCTGATCGATCTGACACTGGCCGACCTTGCCGGCGTCGCGTCGGCCGAATTGGAGCGCCGGTCGCTCGCCAAGGACCTGCGGGCCCATCCGGCCTGTGGTCTGCTCGACCGGCTGAGCGCGACGCCTCGCGGCATCGACCGGCTTGAGGATGTCCTCAAGTGGATCGGTCTCGTCGAGGAGAGCAATCTGCCGGTGCGGGTCCGCGAAAACCTGGTTGCCGCGGACGGGGCCGCCGTTCTCGAGGAGCTGAGGCAGCTTGCCTATGAGACGCAGGCGGATGTCGAGCAGCTTGATCGCACGGTGGGCGATCTCGGGTCTCGGTTCGGGGTGAGCGATCTTGGGGAGGACGGGACGCCGTCCGAGGCTGTCGAGGCGGCGACCCAGCTTCTCGACCATGGCCACGAACTCGCTGATTACCTGGGGCTTCTGGAGAGCCGCTCCGAGATCGCCTCCGCGGGGCTCGGCAACGTCGTGCGGGCCCTCGAGAAGGCAGCTCCGGGGAACTACGTGACCTGGGGCAAGCTCTTCGACCATCTCGTGACGGCCCAGAGGGCGGATCGTGCCCGCAGGCAGAACGCCGTCCTGGCGCAGGCCTCCGGTATGACCCTCGACGCCATGCGCAGGGCCTTCGCCGAGCAGGACTCCCTGAAGGTTCAGAAGGATCGCCGGGAGATCCTGGCGAACCTTCTGTCCAGCACCAGGACCCATTCCGGAAACAACGGCGGGCCGCGCCGCTCATGGACCGAGATGGCTCTGCTGGAGAACGAGTTCAGGAAGTCGCGCCGGTTCACCCCGGTGCGGACCCTGCTTGACCGGGCGTCGAAGTCGATCCGGTCCCTGAAGCCGTGCTTCATGATGTCTCCGCTTTCACTCGCGAAGTACCTTCCGCGCTCCGGATTCCTTTTCGATATCCTGGTGATCGACGAGGCTTCTCAGATGAAGCCTGAAGACGCGCTCGGCGCGCTTCTTCGGGCCAAGCAGGTGATCGTCGTCGGCGATCCCAAGCAGCTTCCCCCGACCGACTTCTTCAATCGCTCGGTCGAGGTCGCGAACGACGCGGAGGACTTCGAGGACATCGACTCGGAGTCCATCCTCGAAGCCTGCCAGAAGACCTTCCGGACCGTCCGTCGTCTGAAATGGCACTATCGCAGCCGGTGCGAGAGCCTGATCGCCTTCTCAAACAAGGAGTTCTACGAGGGTGGCCTGATCACCTTCCCGATGGCTAAGCCGGCTTCGTTCTCGATCGACCTCGTGCCGGTCCGCGGAACCTATCAACAGCGGCGCAATGTCATTGAGGCCCAGCATGCGGCCGAGGAGGCGGTTGCCTTCATGCGCCACCACGCTGAGCTCCCCGAGGACGCCATTCCGACTATCGGGATCGTCGCGGTCAACACCGACCAGCGCGACCTCATCTTCGAGGAGCTGCGGCGGCTCGAGGCTGGCGACGAGCTTGTGAAGCTCTATCGTGAGAAGGTGTCGGCCAGGGGCGAGCCGGTCTTCGTGAAGAACTTGGAGAATGTGCAGGGTGATGAACGCGACTACGTATTCATCTCGCTGCCCTATGGTCCCGCCCCTGGCTCCAAGCAGGTCCTGCAGCGTTTCGGCCCCATCGCCGGCAAGCAGGGCCACCGGCGCCTAAACGTTCTGTTCTCGCGTGCTCGTGTCCGGGTCGTCCTATTCTCGTCAATGACGTCGATGGACGTGAAGCCGTCCGAGACCAGCAGCCAGGGTGTCCACGTGCTCAAGCGCTATCTCGCCTACGCCGAGGCCCGCGGCCGGGCGACGGCGGAGAGCGTCGGCTCCGAGTTCGAGAGCGATTTCGAGATGGAGGTCGCCCGTCGGCTTGAGGACCGCGGCTACAAGGTGGACAAGCAGATCGGCGCCTCGGGCTTCCGGATCGATCTCGGCATCCGCCATCCCGACCAGCCGGGCGTCTATCTTGCTGGCATCGAGTGCGATGGGGCGACCTACCACTCGAGCAAGAGCGCCCGCGACCGTGATCGCCTGCGGGAGGAGGTTCTCCGCGGCCTGGGATGGAACATCCTGCGGGTGTGGTCGACCGACTGGTTCCACAACGCCGAAACCCAGACGGAGCGCTTGGTCAAGCAGATAGAGGCCCTGCGCAGCGCGCCTATCACAACCTACCCCGAATATCGGGTGGCCATTCCGGAATACCATCCGGCAGCTGAGCCAGAAACCGAGATGCTGGCTGAGGAAAAGCCGGCGGAGCATGCGTCCACTCGCCCGAGCGCTGACGGAACGCTTTTTGATTGGGAGCCCGCTCCCGCATCGAAGCGGAACGCTGCAACGCAGGCTGCCCTGCCCCTAGGATTTGGATCGCTCAAGGCCGATGCACCCAAACCATCATCGACTAGGTCTGCAGCCAAGATCACCCTCGAGCAGGCCCGCGCGGAGCTGGAGGAGTTCCGGCGGACCCGGATCGAAGTTGAGTATCCAGGTGCTGAGCCCCAGCGGTGCATCCTGCGCAAGCAGATGATCGATGTGATGCTGGCGCGCCGGTTCGACGATCCGGACGACTTCTTCGCGAAGATCCCGGATGTTCTCCGGCGTGGCACCGATCCTCGGCAGAAGGACTACCTTGAGGAGATATGCGTCATAATAGGGCGAATGGAGGACTGAGGCCTACTTCATCTCGGTCATTAGCCCCCTGGTCGGACGAGGAGCCGATAACTATCAACTGATCGACAGCAACATGGGCGACGACACAATGGCTGCCAACACGCTCCGAAGAGAAACACTGGGGGAGCTAGCCCTGCGAAATGCCGAGCAAATGGCATTCCCAGCAACCGAATGGGAGGCGAACACCCTTGCGGAGGTTCTCGCCCTGCCGCGCGTCACTGTCACGCGGCCACCCGAGGAGCAGTTGTTGGCCGCTGGCATGCTTCCATACGATTGCCATGCAAACTGTTTCGCACAGGCGGCAAACGATCCGGACCGGGTGAGCCGTCATGTTTTTGGATGGTTGATCTACGGTTCGGATCTCATCTTGCATTCGGTTGTAGAGACGCGCGGGCATTGGCTTTGTCTGACGCCGCAATCGGTGCAGGCACCTTCACAGTTCCAATTCATCCCCGATCCCTTCATCGAGTGGCTGGATACAGGTGATGGAGGCAGGCACGCATTTCGGTGTGGAGTGAGGCTTCCCAAGGCGCTTCGAAAATATCCCGCCTATCATCTTCGGATGTGGGATGAACTCAATGATCTAATGGCGTCGGGCATGTCGGCATTCGATGCCCGGGAAATGGTTGATGTCACCTTGGGTGCCGAGCTGAGGAAAATGGAACCGATTTGATTCAACGTGCCGGCAGCTATCAGGCTCATACCAACCTTTGACCATTGGTTGCGCAATGACCGCTCCAAATCTCTGACATAGAGCGCAAAGCCGACATCGCTAACAAGCGGCACGAACTTCTGCTTTGGGTCGGGTACGGTCTTTAAGCGTGATCGCGTAATGGTCCGCTCATCCCAGCAGTGCAGAAGTACGGATAAGGTCGGCCTCGTGCCATGTGTGGACGGCTCCCCGTTGGCAAGGGATTCGTTTAACGCTTCTGCAAGGCTGGTCGGTGCGGCCATGTGTTCGACCTGTTGCTGCGGTGCTCATGACCGCTGGCCATAATGCCCTCCGCGAAGGGGTCCCGACCAAAAGCTCGCATTCCAAGATGCTCTGGCACGAGTGGGGTGTCCCGCTTCCCGGTTCGACCGGATCCTGCATTAGTGTCCAGATGCCCTTCCCAACCTGAGTCTCGTCGAGTAACCCGACGAGGTTTTACGCCGCCTGCCTGGTCACCGGCTCACGGTAGCGCTCGCCCGTGGCCATGATCGCCCACACCATCCGGGCCATCTTGTTGGCCAGGGCCACCGCTGCCACCTTGGTCGCTCGCCGCGTCAGCAACTGCACGATCCACGGCCGCTTCGTTCCATGCCGCTGAGCAAAACGGATCACCGCCAGGGCTCCCACCGTGAGCATGGATCGTAGATAGCGATTGCCCTGCTTGGTCACGCCGCCGAGTCGCTCCTTGCCACCGCTGGAGTTCTGCTTCGGCACCAGCCCAATCCAGGCCGCCAGATTGCGCCCGGATGAGAAGGCCTTCGGGTTCGGAACATGGGCCACGAGAGCAGAAGCCAGCAGCGGACCTACTCCGGGGATCTCGGCCAGGCGGCGGCTGACCTCGCTGGCCCGGTGGCAGGCCGTGATGCGCCGGTCCATCTCCAGGATCTGACGCTTGACCAGCATCAGTTGCTCCGCGAGCGCTAGGATGCAGGCCCGAGCCAGTTCTGGCACGCGCTCATCTCCATCACGGACCATCAGCAGCAGTTCGTCGACACCCTCTCGGCCAATCTTCGCCACAAGGCCAAACTCCGCCAGATGTGCTCGGATGGCGTTGGTGAGCATAGTCCTCTGCCGCACTTGCATGAGCCGCACCCGATGAAGCATCAGGATGCTCTGCTGCTCGCACGTCTTGGTCTCGACAAAGCGCATGGTGGGCCGGGTGACAGCCTCGCAGATCGCCTCGGCATCGGCCATGTCGTTCTTCTGCCGCTTGAGGTACGGTTTGACGTAAGCTGGCGGCATGAGCTTCACCTCATGGCCCAGGCTCTGGAGCTCCCGCGACCAGTGATGGGCCGAAGCACAGGCCTCGATGCCGATCAGGCATGGCGGCAGGCTGGCGAAGAACTTGAGTACCTGCCCTCGTCTGACCTGGCGCCGGATCAATACCTCGCCGGTGGCGCTGATGCCGTGCACCTGGAAAACGGATTTGGCGATGTCCAGACCAATGGTGGTGACCGTGTTCATGGGCTGCTCCTGTGCGCTGGCTGCTGACAACAGCCATGCTACCTCACCTCTGGGTGGGAGCCGTCCACAGCATCAAAAGCGGGCGTTCCGGATTCTTGCCTCAGGGTTACTACTCGCCCGCGATGCAAGCACTCATTGAGATTTCCTTGGAGCTCACTCAGGTCCACCGCATCTTCAGCCATGCATCATCCCCGGCGTCTTGATCCGCCGCGTCTCATTCAGCGCGGGTGTGGCACAGGTAGGCGCCTTCGCCTGAGAAGCTCTCGCCATACATTCGAAGGCTCCGGGGGCTGATCAAAGCCTCGGCATCCCTGGATGCGGCGCCAACCGGGTCTGGGCGGCCAGACGTATCGGTGCGTTGGCGGCACCGAAGCCCTGATAGTCGCGACGCTCGACGATCTCGAAGAAAAAGCCATTCTCCAGTGTCTTCGTATAGACCTGGAAGAACTCCGCTGCACCGTCCCGATCATAGAGGATGTCGCCGGCCTGCAGCCGTGACAAGTCCTCCTCCGACAGATCAGTCCGGGCTTCCAGGTCTTCGTAATAGTTTTCCGGTATAGGCAAAAGCTCAACGCCATTTACTTTGAGCTGTTCGACAGTTGCGAAGATATCTGTTGTCGCGAGCGCAATGTGCTGAACACCTGAACCGAACATATCGGTCAGAAAGCGCGAGGATTGCGTGTGCCGGCTTTGGGAGGCATTGAGAACAAGGCGAAAAGATCCATCCTGCGTCTCGACCACTTGGCTCTGCACGACCCCTCCTGGGTCAATCACGGCTTGGACCGGGGTCTTCTTCACATCGAGAAGAGAGACGTAGAAGAGAAGCCACGTCAGCATTTCCTCATAGAACATTGACTGCGATAAGTGATCGAAAGTCGTGAGCCCGGCTTCCGCAGAATCACCATTGCTGTACTCAATGGGTTCGAAGTCACGGTCCCAGAGACGGTCGAGACCGCTTTTGCGGTCAATGAAGTAAATCAGACTGCCTCCAAGGCCCCGGACGGCCGGGATATCTAACTCCCCCGGTCCCACAGCCTGTTGGAAGGGCTGATCGAGAAGCCCTAATGCTCGTTCGATCGTTGCCGGAGCGTCGTCAACTCGCAAGGCAAGGGCACATACGGCGGGCCCATGGGTAATGTTGAACGAGTGGGCAAAGCCTTCCTTGTCGCAGTTCACCACGATATTGATATTCCCCTGGCGCCAGCGGGTGACTTCTTTCGAGCGGTGCGTGCCAGCCTTAACGAAGCCTAGCCCTGTGAGCACATGCTCAAATGCGCTCGCGCTGCGCTCATCCATGGCGAACTCGACAAACTCCACGCCCTGGCAGGTTGCCCAGGGCGGAAGGACGGGCAGGCCCGTCACGGGGACGGCGGTACGCTTCTGGAGTTGATCGAGCATGAAGAGCAGCGATCGCTGTCCATCAACCGCGACACTGCGAGCGGAGCCGGCTCGAAAACGGTCATTGAAGATCTCAAGCGAAAGCAGGCCGTCGAAGCCCGTGGCCTGCAGGGCATCCATGAAGGCGTCGACGGCGAGTTCCCCCTGTCCCGGAAAGCAGCGGTAGTGACGGCTCCAGGACAGGTAGTCCATACTGAGGACTGGCGCATCGGCCATCTGGACCAGGAAGATTTTGTCCTTCGGGATGGACCGAATCGCCGTCAGGTCGGTTCCGCGCGCCAGGATATGGAACGAGTCGAGCACGAGCCCGACAGCGGGATGATCAGCGCGGCGGACCACCTCCCACGCATCACGATAGTCGTTGACATGCCTTCCCCAGGCCAGCGCCTCGAAGGCAACCCGCATACCGCGCGCTGCCGCCCGCTCGCCAAGTTCACGAAAATCGGCCGCCGCTCGATCGATGCCCCCTAGGCTGTCCGACGACACATTGCTGCAGACCATCAGGAAATCGCAGCCAAGCTCCTGCATCACATCGAACTTCCGTTCAGCGCGCGAGAATACTTTGGCTCGTTGCGGCTCTGGCATGCCTTCGAAATCGCGGAAAGGCTGGAAAACTGAGGTCACAAGCCCAAGATCCTCGACCATTCGGCGCACGTCTGTCGGGGTGCCGTTGAACGAAAGGAGATCGTTCTCGAAGATCTCGACCCCTTTGAACTGGGCGGCGGCAATGGCTTGGAGCTTTTCTTCAAGGGTGCCGCTGAGACAAACGGTGGCAATGGCAGTCTGCACGGCTCTCTCCCTTTTCCTGTCACTTGTCGGTCCGCCAGGATTGATCGACCAGGACCACCCCACCGATGCCTCGGTTCAGTTTTTGTTTAGGGCCGATCAGTTGGCAAACCCTGCCTTATGAAGTGGTGTAACACGCCCCGAGATCAACAGGACTGGGGGGCAGTCGGCCCCTGCCACGGTGACCAAAGCTTCTCTTCCCGGTCCGACGCTGTCAGGATTGTTGACCCGGACGTGTTGGTGGATCTTTTTACCCGCAATGGTGTCGCCGCTTTGCTGCAGGTACAGCCTAGCCGCAGCCCCGATTTGGCGGTCCGTTGAGGCGAATGGGCCTGTCATCGGCAAAATCAGCCCAACTTATCCCAATCGATATGGAGCCTTGAGCCCATGCGAGCGAGCCGCTGAGCAAGAGCGGCAATGCCGTCGCACCCGCTTCCAGTATAGTCCGTCGTGTCATTTCCGCCTCTCGGCTTTAAGCATGCCTTACATGTTCAAGTGCTTCAGGTCGGAGTGTGAGGATGCCGATCTGCATAAAGTTACAGCCTACAGAATCTCGATCGCTCGACCCGATGCCGCGGCCTCTTTTACGGCGGCGATCACTTTCAGCGTCTTTAGTCCCTCCCGGCCTGAAACAACGGGAGCCGCGGCGCCCCGTATGACCTCGCAGAGGTTACGAACCTGCAGGCCTAGCGGATCCTTAGAGATTACGGGTAAGCGTTCACGGGCGATTGGCTTCCACCAGTTCGACTCGGTTTCATGGCGCCACAGGTCGAGATAGGGAACTGTGAGAGAACCTCGGGTACCACCAATCCAATAGCAGGTTTCCTGAGTGTGGCTGTAGGCAGGGTTCTCGCCGCTGGTGAACTCCCAACTCCAGGGTGCGGCAATGGTGTCAGAAACGTTCATCGTTCCCATCGCACCACTTGCGAACCGCAGGAGAATGACGGCAGTTTCCTCAACCGCATTCCCACGAAGGGCATTAGACTCGAGCGCCTGGACTGAAACGATGTCGCCGCACAGATAGCGGAGGAGATCCACATCGTGGATCAAGTTGAGGAAAACCGGGCCTGCGCCCTTCTCCCGGCGCCAGGGAACCTCAAAATACTCGTCCGGCTTGAAAAACCAGCAAGTCCCGTGAACGGAAACGATCTGACCCAGGCGTCCGTCGTCGATCGCCTGCTTGGCCTCTTGGATTAACGGATTGTGACGCCGATGATGGCCGACCATCAGGGGGACACAGGCACGCTCGGCCGCCTCGACGAGCGTCGTTGCTCCAGCCACATCATCGGCAATTGGTTTTTCAACTAGTGTGGGTACACCCGCCGCGATGCATGCCAGCCCGTTTTCAACGTGCAACTGGTTGGGAGTCGCGATGATGACGCCTTCCGGCTTCTGGATCTCCATCATCGCCGCAAAATCTGGATACCAGGCGACCGCCTTCTCCTCCGCCAGAGCCCGCGCCGTGGGCGAGGGATCCACGATGGCCATCAGCTTGGCGTCAGCCTGGGACAGCACATGCTCGATGTGCCGCTTGCCAATCAGCCCGGCGCCAAGCACCGCCAGATTGACGGGCTGCAACAGACTGTCCGCAACGGTCATGAGGCCTTCTCGTCGATAAGCCGCGCCAGCCGGCGCAGCGCGAGGGTGTAGCCCTGCGTTCCGAACCCGGCAATGACGCCGTCGGCACGGGTCGAGACGAAGGAGTGATGCCTGAACGCCTCACGTTTGTGGACATTCGAGATATGGATCTCGATGACTGGACCCTCGAAGGTGTTCAGTGCGTCCAGGATCGCAACCGATGTGTGGGTGAAGGCGGCTGGGTTGATGGCGATACCACCGGCAACCTCCCGCGCCTCGTGGACCCAGTCGATGATCTCGTACTCGCGGTTGCTCTGGTGAAACCGGATGTCGAGCCGGAGTTCTTCGGCGACTTTCCGGCACTCGGCTTCCACGTCGGCAAGGGTTTCGTGGCCATAAATATGCGGCTGGCGTTTGCCCAGGAGATTAAGATTAGGTCCGTTCAATACGTAGACGAGGCGGCTCATAAGAGGTCCTTTGCAGTATAGTGCTTGAGAGAGGAGTGGGATCTAGTGGTGGGCCAGGATTTCACCCAGGAAGGCACGTGTCCGCGGATGTTGCGGGTCGCGGAAGAAGGTGTTCGGCTCCGCCTCTTCCACGATCTGGCCGTCCGCCATAAAGATCACGCGATCTGCGACCTGACGGGCGAAACCCATCTCGTGAGTGACGCAGATCATGGTCATGCCGTCCCGGGCAAGGCCAATCATCGTATCGAGCACCTCCTTGACCATTTCGGGAT
This sequence comes from Microvirga mediterraneensis, assembly GCF_013520865.1. Classification (NCBI taxonomy): domain Bacteria; kingdom Pseudomonadati; phylum Pseudomonadota; class Alphaproteobacteria; order Hyphomicrobiales; family Methylobacteriaceae; genus Microvirga; species Microvirga mediterraneensis. The sequence goes on along the minus strand of NZ_JACDXJ010000001.1, from coordinate 2,749,551 downwards.
CAAGGGCTGAAGTCGGTTCGTCGAACAACATGGCCTTGGGTTCCATGCACAGGGCGCGGGCAATGGCCACACGTTGCTGTTGCCCGCCCGAGAGCTGCGCCGGGTATTTTTCGGCCTGGTTGAGAATGCGGACCCGATCCAGATACCTTCGGGCCGTTGCCTCGGCTTCCGCTTTTGAGGCTCCTCGAACACGCATCGGCGCCAGTGTACAGTTCTGCAGCACTGTCATGTGCGGAAAGAGATTGAACTGCTGAAACACCATTCCAACCTCGCGCCGTACAGTATCGATGGTACGGGCACTGTTATCGAGTGCCGTGCCATCGACGATAATGCGGCCCTCCTGGATTGGCTCCAGATGGTTGATGCACCGGATCAGCGTCGATTTCCCCGAACCGGAAGGGCCGCAGAGCACGATCTTCTCGCCGGAGCGAACCTGGAGGTTGATGGATTTGAGGGCGTGGAAGCCGCCATACCACTTCTCGACGCCTTCCATAGCGATCAGCGGGACAATGGTTGAGTTGGAAGATGGCATGGCGGGCTCCACTTTTTATTGATGCAGTTATTGTTGATGCGGTCCGATTCAGCTGACGGTGAAGGGAATGCCATCCAGGCTCGCCGGGAACTCCGGCGGATCCATCTTCATCCACTTCTGATAGACCTTGGCGAGTTCCCCATTGGCCTTGATCTTGTCGATGAATGCATTGGCGGCCGCGTTGATCTCTTTTTCCCCAAGCCGGGTGCAGGCCCCATTGTAGAGCTTTGAGAACTCGAGTTTGTTCTCGAAGGTGTCGGGCTTGGCTTGGTTAAGACGCTGGACATAGAACATGTTGGCGCCGACCGCTTGGACCTGCCCTGACAAGAGAGCTTGGATCGTCGCGGCGTCATCATCGAAACGGCGGATCGTCGTGCCAGAGGGCGCGTTGTTGGTAACCTGGGTATCCTGAGTGCTGGAGCGTGGCACGCCAATCACGTACTTGCCCATGTCGGCATTGGTCTTGATCTCGGTCGTCTTCGCCGCCACAAGCGAGATCACGTTTGCCACATAGGGCTTGCTGAACTGCACGGACTTGGCCCGGTCCGGCAGCATCGCCATCGTCGCGAACAGGATGTCGACGCGCCCGGTCGTCAGAGCCGGGATACGGTTTGCCACGGCGAGCGGAACGAACTCCACAGGAACGCCGAGTTCCTTACCGAAGAGTTCCGCGATATCAGCGTCAAACCCGTCCTGTTTGCCGGCGCTCGTGACGAACCCCCACGGCGGGTTGTCGCCTTGGATACCGACGACGATCTTTCCTTTTTTCTTGATTTCCTCGGGTGTGATGGCCAGGGCCGACTTGGTCATCAAGGCGGGGGCTGCGAGCAGGGCAGCGCCACCCATCAGAACATGACGCCGATTGAATCTCGATTTGTTGATACTATCCATGGCGTTCTTCCTCCGGTGAAGTTTTACAGGTCAGGGGATGTCGCCGGGCTGCTTCACCGGGCAGCGGCGGCAAACCGTTGTTCCAGCCATGTGCCGTAGACGGACAGCGGCCAGCAAAGGATGAAATACAGGGCGCCCACGATCCCAAAGACGAGCAAGGGCTGGAATATCTGGTTCGAAATGATGCTTCCCGCACGTGCCAGCTCCGTAAAGCCGACGATCGCCGCAAGCGAGGTGCCCTTGATGAGCTGGACAAGGAATCCGATCGTTGCTGGCAGGGAGATCCGGATTGCTTGCGGCAGGATGATGTCCTTCATGCGCGACATGTATCGAAGGGCCAAGGCGTTGGCCGCCTCAGTCTGGCCGCGCGGCACGGCCTCAATAGCCCCTCGCCAGATCTCGCCGAGGTAGGCGCTTGCATGCAGGGTGAAGCCGATTGCAACGGCAACCCAGGCGTCGAGCTTAATCCCCACGAGGACAAGTCCGTAATAAACGACAAACAGTTGCAACAGCAGGGGCGACCCCTGAAACACCGCGATATAGCCCGCTGTGATACGCTCGAGGACGCGAATGCCCGAGGTACGGGCGAGCGCAACAAGCAAGCCTGCGGCCGCACCACCGATAAAGGCAACTGCTGACAAGGCCACCGTCCATTGCAGCCCCTTGAGGAGAAAAAGAAATTCATCCCAACCCATTCTCTTTCCCTCTCACTTCACCGGATAATTGAAATAATGCTTTGAGATGAGCGCGAACATTCTCATCAGCAGCCAAGACATGATCAGGTAAAGGACCAAAACGACCCCGTAGACCTCAAAGCTGCGGAATGAGTTAGACTCGATAATCTGCGCGACGGAGGTCAGCTCGTACGCGGCAATGGCCGACGTGATGCTGGTCGTCAGGGTCAGCAGAATGAATTGGCTCGTCAGTGATGGATAAATTGCCCTGAGAGCCGGCTTGAGGACGATCATGCGGAACACGTCCGCCTTGTGAAGGCCAAGGGCAAGGCCGGCTTCGATCTGCCCTTTGTTGATCGACTGCACTCCACCGCGGATGATCTCGATGGCATAGGCTCCGCCATTGATGCCAAGTGCAATGATTGCGGTTACCGTCGGATTGAGACGTACGCCGGCAAGAGGCAACGCAAAGAAGATGAAGTAAATCTGGACGAGAAAAGGCGTGTTTCGGATGAGTTCGACAAAGGCCCTGACAAGCCAACGCAGGGGCTTAATGTGAGAGTCCCGTAGAACAACGCCGCCGATCCCGATCACAATCGCAAGCGCCATTCCACCGAGCGCAAGGCCGACTGTGCCAAGGCAGCCCCACAGCAGGTTGGGCAGCCCCTCGATCACCGGGCCAAAATCGAGCTGATAGTCCATAGCGCTTCCTCTGTCTCAAGCCGATCTTCTCAATTGGATCAGTCTACGAGTGTGTTGCCGCTCTGCTATCCTCAGGAGAGCGTCGCGGCTGTGATTGTCTGCTGCGCCGCTTGGAAAACGCGCCGCAAATGCTCCTCCGCCGGAAGGCCCGCATTCGGAACTTCGACGGAAAGCGTTGTATGGTCAGGCAGTTCGGCAATCAGTCGGGAGAGGGGCAGGTCACCCTGCCCCGGGGGGAGACGACCAGCTCGCGCCTCTTGAACGATGGCCTCCGTGCTCGTGGGCCGTATTGCAGGTGCGTCGCAGAGTTGAGCGCTCATGATGAATTCGGGCGGTAGCGCGCTCACATCCGCAGGGTCCCCACCGGATCGGGAGAGGTGAAGGGCATCGACAAGAAGACCGCCGTTGCGGCGGCCTGCATCCCGCACGACAGCCGCAGCGTCATGGATCGTCCCAACCTGGCGCCAGGGCATGACCTCGAGATCAACACCCATGCCGAACTGATCGGCCAGATCACACAGACCCGCGAAGTTCGCAATCAGGCGGGCGCGATCGGGATCATCGCCACAGACGCTGAGACGTTTGGCCCCCAGCGCTCCGGCAGCCTCAAGCGTTTCAGTGAGGGAAGCCGGAACGAAGTCTTCAGTAATTGGCACGAACTCGATGTCATAGACGTGGACGCCTTCCCCATCGAGGCGGCGGCACATCTCTCGGGAAACGTCACTTCCAGCTGGCAACGCGTAGAAGGGTGCACCTGGAAACGCTGGGTACAGGCGAAGCCCAACGGCCTTATAACCGATTGTCGCCGCAAGAGGGACAAGATCGAGAGGGGCCACGTCGATGCAGGTAAAGTGTGCAAGGCCCAGTGGTGGAGGCGTATGTGGCTTCATTCTGGCGCTTCCGTTCAATGCCAATCGTTACGGCGCGATTTTGCCGGTTAGATGGTGGAGAAGGTTGGTGCCTGTCCGATGAATGTGCTCGCGTAATCGCTTGCAGGCGAACTCGACGTCTCTGGCGACAGCACCCTGGGCAATTTCACTGTGTTCGGCGCTCACGTTTCGGTCTCCTGATGTCGCCCGGAGGAACGTTCGGCGATAGCGGTCGTTCAGGTTGAGCATCCTTCGGCAGAAGCTCAGGAGTTGAGGCATTCGGCAGCCTGCAATCAGGGTGAGATGGAATTCGCGATGATAGGCTTCCCACTGCTCAAGCGTCTCGGGCATAGCCGGATCACGAACCGCGCGATTCAGGCGATGGAGCGAGCGCATGACATCGCCTTCCCAATCGACATCCCCGACAGCGATGGCCTGCCTTAGTGCATATGTCTCGAATTCTTCACGAAGCTTGGTGAGTTCTTCCAAATTAGAAAGAGAAATCGGCGAGACGCGGTAACCGCGATTATCTTCGAACTCGACCAATCCATCTGAGATCAGCCTGGCGAGGGCTTCGCGCAACGGACTGAGGCTGACCTCAAAGCTCTCACGCGCTCTCTCCAGGTTAATTTTGCTACCCGCCTCAAGCTGGCCCGACACGATTGCCTCACGCAGACGATCGACCAGCTGACTTGCGATAGTATTCTTTCCGTCATCAATCAGAGCTGTGGAACTATGAGCTTGGCGAAGCTCGCCTGACTCGATCGGAGGCGGGGGCGAGGCAATAGGAGCGGCTCGCCTTTGATGGCGAGTAGTCGGCTTTGGCACTGCTCCGGCCTCCTCAGATCAGCCGCGCTTAGCGACGGGCGCATTTCATCGACAATCGATAGGATAAACGATTATTCTTGTCAAACTGCGGCGGAAACAACCGCGTAAGCAGGCTGATTAGCGCGACAACGAGCAAAGTTACTATTTAAAACAAGTATTTAGACTAATCGCCTGTTCTTCCGGGTGTTGCTTGGCTCGATCCAGCGGATCGTTTATTGACAAATAATCGATTATAATGGAGGTATCTGAGGCAGGAGGTGCGACCATGCTCATCGAACGCCAAGAAGATGTTACGCCAGCCGTCCTTGAAGTCATGGGGCGTACCCGCGACCCGCGCTTACGCGAGATTATGACGTCCTTGGTGAAGCACCTGCACGGCTTCGTTCGCGACGTCAGGCTGACCGAAGCCGAGTTTCGAGAGGCGACTGCCATTCTGAACGAGATGGGCAAGCTCGCGAGCGATACCCATAACGAGATGGTGCTGATGGCTGGCTCACTCGGCGTTTCGTCCTTGGTTTGCCTGCTCAACAACGGCGACAACGGCAACACTGAGACATCACAGTCGCTTCTGGGTCCGTTCTGGCGGCTGAACTCGCCAGCCGTTCCTAACGGCGGGACAATCATCCGTTCCGACACGCCGGGCGACCCGCTTTTCGTCAATGCCCGTGTTCAGGATGCTGCCGGAAATCCGGTCGTTGGTGCCGAAGTCGACGTCTGGCATGCCTCCCCCGTGGGCCTGTACGAGAACCAAGATCCCGAGCAGGCGGAGATGAACCTCCGTGGCAAGTTCACGACCGACGAGGACGGTCGTTTCTGGTTCCGCACCGTGAAAATGGTTGGCTACCCTATTCCGACTGATACTGTCGTTGGGCGGCTCCTCAAGGCACAGGATCGGCACCCGTACCGGCCGGCGCACCTTCACGCGCTCATCTACAAGCCAGGGTTTAAGGTTCTGATCTCGCAGGTCTACGACCCGCATGATCCACACATCGACACCGACGTTCAATTCGGCGTCACAAAAGCGCTTATCGGCGATTTCATCCGGCACGATGAACCGCATCCCACGTACCCTGATGTCGCGGCACCATGGTACTCGCTCGATTACGTCTACGTGATGGAGCCTGGCGAGGCGATCCTCCCGCGCGCCCCCATCAAGTAGCGAATGCGGAACCCGCATTTTCAGATCAAGATTTTAACCGACCGGACGAGAGGAAACACCTATGTTGACTGAAGACGAGCGCCGTCGCGCCGCTGAGGAGATCCTGCGCGCTGAGCGTGAGCGAGTTCCGATCCAGCAACTGAGCCGCACCTTTCCGAATATGGAAATTGAGGACGCTTATAGGGTTCAAGATCTCTGGGCTGAGGCTCGGATCGCCAAGGGTGCCCGCGTGATCGGCCATAAGATCGGCCTGACTTCGCGCGCCATGCAGATGGCCTCGAAGATAACCGAGCCGGACTACGGCCGCATTCTTGACGATGCCATGTACAATGACGGTGCCCAGATCCGTGCTGACCTGTTCTTGAAGCCGCGCCTTGAAGTTGAGCTCGCCTTCATCATGGGCGAGGATCTTGAGGGTCCTGGGATCCGGACCTACGATGTTTTGCGGGCAACCGAGTTCGTCCTTCCAGCGCTTGAGATTATCGACTATCGCACCGAGGTTCCCCGCGCCATTGTCGACACGATTGCAGACAACGCGGCCTTTGGCGCGATTGTTGTCGGTGGTCGAACGATCCGACCCATGGACATCGATGTCCGGTGGGTTGGTGCGACCCTGTCTAAGAACGGGATCATTGAGGAATCGGGCGTCTCGGCGGCGGTGATGGGGCATCCGGCGGCCGGAATTGCGTGGCTCGTCAATAAGCTTCACGCAGTCGGAGCCAAGTTGAAACGGGGGCAGATTGTGCTCGGAGGGTCATTCACCCGTCCGGTCGATATTGCAAAGGGCGACGTGATCCATGCGGACTACGGACCGCTCGGTGCCATTGGCGTCTCGTTTATTTGAGGCCATGATGACAATCCCGCAAAATTCCTTCAAACGCGCCCTCCTTGAAGGGCGCCAGCAAGTCGGTCTCTGGTGCAGCCTACCCGGTAGCTATGTCGCGGAAGCCGTTGCAGGATCTGGATTCGACTGGCTCCTTTTCGACACCGAGCACTCGCCAGGCGATCCCCTCACGGTTCTGAGCCAGTTGCAGGCCGTCGCACCTTATGCCGTATCCCCCGTCGTGCGGCCTGCCAGCAACGACACCGTATTGATCAAGCGCTTTCTCGACATCGGGGCGCAAACGCTGCTCGTTCCCTACGTGCAGAATGCGGATGAGGCCCGTCAGGCTGTTGCGGCTATGCGTTATCCGCCCGCCGGGGTTCGCGGCGTCTCGGGATTGACACGCGCGACCCGGTTCGGGCGAGCCGCCGGCTACGCCGAGCGAGCGTCCGAGGAGCTTTGCCTTCTGGTGCAAATCGAGACGGTTGAGGCTCTTGCCAGCCTGGAGGAAATTGCTGCGGTTGAGGGAGTGGACGGGGCCTTCATCGGGCCAGCTGATCTGGCCGCAAGTCTCGGTCACGTCGGCGAGCCTGGACATCCGGATGTCGTGGCAGCTGTCGAGGATGCGATCCGTCGCATTCGGGCTTGCGGGAAGCCGGCCGGTATTCTGACGCCGGACACCGCCTTCGCTGAGCGATGCATCACTCTCGGCACCACCTTCACGGCCGTTGCGATCGATGTCGGCATTTTGGCCCGCACGTCGGAGAAGATTGCAGCGCAGTTCAAGTCCAAGTGAGCGGCCACTCTTACCTTTGAGGAGGATCGACATGCCCCCCAGCATGCGGGATGCTGCCATTCGCGACCTTGCACCAACTGGGGTCGTACGCGCCGCCATCAATACGGCCAACCCGGTTCTTGCCCGCAAAGGTCCTGATGGACTTCCGCAAGGTGTCTCGGTCGACATCGCTCAGGAACTCGGCCGGTCCCTCGGCCGCCCCGTCCAGCTCATCGCCTACGAAACCGCTGGACGGGTCTTCGACGCACTCGACCGGAGCGAATGGGATTTGGCGTTTCTCGCCATTGAGCCGGCCCGGGCAACCCGGGTGATCTTCTCGTCGCCCTATGTGGTCATCGAGGGCACATACCTCGTCCGCTCTGACGCAACCTTCACCAGGGTCGCGGAACTCGACCGCACAGGGACAAAAATCGCGGTTGGCTTGAATGCGGCCTACGATCTGTATCTGAGCCGCCATCTGGAGCATGCAGAGATCGTTCGGGCTCCTACCCCTAACGCCGCCCTCGAGATGTTTGCGACTGAAGGGCTGGAAGCCGCGGCCGGCGTTCGACAGGCGCTGGAGGCGTTTGCGACTCAACGGCCGGGTTTCCGCGTCCTGCCGGACCCCTTTATGACGATCAGGCAGGCATTGGCGACGCCCCAGGGCCGAGAGGTCGGAGGGCAGTATCTGAACGACTTCATCGAAAATCTGAAAACGTCGGGTTCTTTGCGTGCGGTTCTCGATCGGAACGGCCAAGCCGGCGTTCCAATTGCAGGGCCCTGACAGAGCCATTCGGGACTCAGGTCTTTCGACAATTCATAACACTTTGGTTCCTCGCAAGGGAGGAAACCGGCAAACGATCAGAATTGGAGACATAGATGATCAGCGGAAAGACAACCTTGATCGCGCATCTCGGATATCCGACCGAGTCCTTTCGGGCACCGATGATCTACAATCCCTATTTCGAGAAGCACGGGATCGATGCCGTGGTGATGCCTATGGGCGTCAAAGCCGAGGACTACCCGGATGTTTTCCGAAGCCTGTTTCGCCTCACCAATATTCGCGGCGCCCTCATCACCATGCCGCACAAGATCACGACGATCTCTCTCCTGGACGAGGTGAGCACAACGGCGAAGGTCGCTGGATCATGCAATGCCGTGTTGCGGCGTTCCGACGGCTCTCTCCTGGGCGATATGTTTGACGGCGCAGGGTTCGTGCGCGGGCTCATGCGCAAAGGACAGAAGCTCACCGGAGCGAAGGTCCTGGTTGTCGGTAGCGGGGGAGTTGGGTCGGCCATAGCGGCCTCACTGGCTGCCGCGGGAATCAGCGCGATTGGTCTATTCGATAACCACTCCGCAGCGGCGGAGGCACTCAGCGACCGACTACGCCAGCACTATCCTCAGCTTCAAACCGTGATAGGATCCAACGATCCCACGGGGTACGATGTCGTCGTCAACGCGACACCACTTGGCATGAAGGATGGCGATCCGCTCCCAATGGACGTCACACGGATCGCGCCGAGTACCTTCGTCGGTGAGGTCGTGATGAAGCAGGAGATCACCCCCTTTCTTCGCGCCGCCAGAGACAAGGGATGTCCAATCCAAGTCGGAACCGACATGCTGTTCGAGCAGATCCCCGCATACTTGGAATTCTTCGGCTTCCGCAGCACGACACCGGAAGAACTTCGGGCTGTCGCCCAGATTGCATACTAATTCATGCCTTGGAGCGATAGGGATCGCTTGGGTACTACAGAGCTAGCCAGATCCACCTATAAGGCATAGCGAACTTCAGTATGAGGTTTCGGCGATACAGATCGGCGAAGTCACAAAGTGACTAGCCGGCGCCGGGTTTATAGCTTGCGAGGGTCTGCTGCGGGTCAAACCCGGAAATCCCGCATCCGGACTAAATGTCCGCTGTTCGCTGGAAAGCGGCCCTCTCTTTCCCGACTGCCCCGCCTGGACACCACTGGTTTGAGATGAAGAGCTGCGGGAACGGTGCACGTTGGGGGTAAGCACTCCATTGAGCCGCCACCCGCCTTACGCAGGTGGCGGCCTGTCGTCAGAGATCCAGAACCAGGCGAAGGCTCGGCCGCTTCTTCACCCTCTCAAGTGCGGCGCGGCGGTTCACAAGCTCAGTTAGCTGCTTGAGGATCTCATTCTTTTCGACCTCAAGCACACTCGCGAGTACCTCCGCGGCGCTGGCGAGTTCTGCCAATGCGTTGTCATCACCATTCTTGCCCTGTGTCATGGGTTCCTCCCTTTGATCTGGACAAGGGCTGGCTCAAATACGTCCAGCCTCCCGACGTCACTTTTCTCGGACGACGAGAGAAGTTCCTTGATTTCCTGGGCTGAGAGAGTGCCTTTGCTTTCAAGAGCGTCCGCGATCTTCTGAAGTGCCGATCGATGCCCAGTGAGGATCAATGCCGCCCGCTCCTCGGCGTACCCGAGGCGGTTACGCACAGCGTCGATCAACCCAGGAACCAGAAAGCTCTGGCTGTCAGGGACATAAGCATTTCCTGTGAGCCCGAGCCCGAACTGCGTCTCGATTGCACGAGCGAGTTCGGTAGCGCGACATAGGTCCGATTCATCCCCTCCTCCTGCTCCGATCGAGATCTCGTCCATTTCCAGAGCCTCCGCAGCACGTCCAGCCATCAGGATCGCGAGCTGCCGCTCACACATCTCAAGGGTGGCGGTGCCATCCAACGTGGCGCTCACCTCTGCCACTCCGCCCTCTGAGTGCAGGCTCGCACCGACAACAGAGCCTGGCCCAAGGATCGAAGCCACCACGACATGACCCGCCTCATGGATTGCAATCCGCCGCCGGGCTTCGGGTCCCAGCTGGGGCCGACTGGCCCGTATCTGATCGAGCACATCGTCCAACGCGAGCGCGCGCCCTGCCCGGCGTGCCACTCCCCTCGCCCGCCGAACGAACGCTTCGACATCGGCCCCGGTGCAGCCGAGGGCTGCAATCGCCGCTGGCACCGTGTCGTCATTGGGCAAAGCCGCTCCGAGATGATGCCGAAAGATCGCGGTCAGTGCAGGTAGATCCGGCTTCTCGATCCTGATCTCGTGGTCGAGGCGCCCTGCGCGCTTGAGAGCTGGATCGAGCCGCTCTGGATAATTCGTCGCCGCAACAACAACGACCCCAGGCCGGTCCTCCGCGCCTGCAAGTTCTTCAAGAACCGAATTGATGACTTGGCCCCAGTATTCGACGTACTCACCGCGGAGGACGGCCCTGTCCGAAATTCCATCGACCTCATCAATGAAGAGAACACATGGCGCCCGCCTCCGCGCTTCGGCGAATACTGAGCGGATCGCCTGAAGAGTTCCGCTGAGGTACTTGGATGCGTTCCACTGCGCCACCGATGTTGCGATGAGTGGCACTCCTGCTGTCTGGGCGAGAGCCTGGGCGAACAACGTTTTACCCACCCCGGGCGGGCCGCTCAGAAGAAGGGCCGGGTGATCGATCTCATCCCAGCTCAGTCTGCCTGCCTTGTAGGCAACGAGGTCGGCTGCGAGCTCCTGCCCCCAGGTACCGGCGTCGCCATAACCAGCAAGATCGTCGAGGGTTGGACCGTCTGGCAGGATGTCTTCCCGAGCAGCGATGCATTCGAGTGCCTCAATGCAGCGATCTGCGCTGCGGTCAGGGCAGATCGCAAGCGGCAGATCCGCCACCGTCAGGCCGCGCAATCCTTCAGGGGCCAGAAGGCGGGTCGGCGTTTCCCCCGTGACCGCCTCTATGATCAACTCGAGCGCTGCCATGTCGAGCGGAGGCAGCGCCAAGTGCCATTCAGCAATCCTCATCAGGTCCCGGGGCAGATGGCTGTGGGGATCCGGCGCGATACCAATCAGCGGGATCGGAATGTTGCGCGCATGGGCCACGACTTCGTTCCCAACATCGGGTCGGTCGTCTCGTCCACCCTCCCGCGCCAGAATGAGCGCAGCAGGCCCTTCAGGTCGATGAGAGCCGATTTCAGCGCCATACACAGAAGCATTCTCCGGCAGTGCGCATCGTGTCAGGACGCGTCTTACCAAGGGAACAATCGCGCCGGTGCTGGCCTCAATAACGACGACCGGCGCTTCACCACGAAGTCGCCGGATCAGATCAGGCTGTCGCTCCATGGCGCGGGCAAGCCCAATCGCCACCGCGGCGAGGTCGGCGCGCAAAGGAGGCCGACGTATTTCATCAGCAATCTCAGTTGGGCCATCGCTCGTGAGTGGCTCCACAGGATCGTCCGGATCCGTTGCGACCCGGAGCCCCCATCGAATACGATCCGCCTCCTCTCTTGCAAGGGCGTCTAGGAAGCCTCGCGCCAGAAGGTCAGCTTCCGCAGTTGCGCTGGAAGCCAGCGGTGGAGGCATTGGCCCGCGCTTGGGCCGAGACAGTCGCTTGAGCATGGGATCTCCTTCGGGCGCAGGCGCCTGATGGTCAGAGGTTTGGAAGGAAGATCGCGACGCGGTTCGCGGGCATGAGCCTCGCAGCAACGGGCGTCGTTACGATCACGCGCGACATGCGTGATGAGATCGAGCGTGATTTATGCAGCTCCGGATGCGTACTGCAATACCTGGCTTTAGTAGCACTCGAGTAGCACTTGACGGGATTCTTTTCTTGTTCCTTTCATAAGGGACGGACCGATGAAGCCGGCCGGCGGACTGCAAAATGGCACTTGGACTGAAACGTCTGGCGCATCAGCGCCCCCTGAGCCGTCCCCTCCCGCGGCTCTGATCCGCGATCATCCAACGGCTGGGAGGGCCTGCAGGTCTCCCCATGCGTTTAGCCTCCACAGACGCCGCGCGCGGCGAGTATCCCGGATTCCTATCGTTCAAGAATGAACAGCCTCTACGCTACCCTTTGCGGTGGCATCGAGACGGTCTTTTACAGGCTGCACTCGATCCCACGATCGTTCGGATGGACCCATCTCCCATCCCGGCTCCTGAATTACCCTGGGATGTGGGCTTCGCATTCCTCGCAATCTACAGATCTTCCGCATTAATCGTTGGCCTGTCGGATATGAACGAGGGAACAGGACAGACCTCGGGGTATCCACTTGTGGTTCTGCCTCGGGCGTATGTACTGTCCGAGCCACGTGCCTCGACTGCATGCATGGTATGGTCGACCCGCCGCGTCCCAGTCGCTCCCGGTGACAGAATTCGGATTCTGCAGCACTTGTCTGAGGCTCCCGATGGCTTGCCGCTCTCGCAGCTTAGCCTCCTAGTCAGATCTCCCGACGTGGATGCTGTCGAGGCCGTTCTTGCGATGGTCTGCACCGGACTTCTTTCGCTCGACATTTCACAACATCTGACACCGGAGTCGGTCGTCCGTAGGCCGAAACGCGTGGAGTCTGCACTCGCGCCGATGTTGACGATGTCGGTTTAAACCATGCTCGGGGCAGTCAGAATGCTGAGCTCTTTAAGTGGATGTCTTTTCATTTGGAGGTGGATTCGCTCGCGAAGCGAGCGGCCATACAGCTGCTATCCAGCTCGAAAAACACGTCTAGGAAGCCCAGGACAAAATGCCGCTCCTACAAGGAGTCTCTCAAGGATACGGCAAGAACGTCGTTCGTTTTACTGCGGAAGGATACATGATGCACTAGCAGTACGGCAAAAACAGGGATCTCGTGCCTCGCCACCAAGCCCCGCATAGTTTCAAGACATCCTTCCACAATCTCATCGGAGTCCTTGCTGCGCGGCGTCTCCAAACGATTCCTTGTGTCCCGCTGAGTCCGAAATTCCAGCCCCTCTCTCTCAGCCGTTTAGACTCGACTCAGGCAATGGATGTGCCTTCGATATGTCCGCCGAGGGTCCAGGGATATCCTCGGTCAATTGGTTTGCAGATCGCCTCTTGGCCGTTGCGAGCCGCGTAAGTTCCAGGAGGTTGCGATGACGAAGCCTTAAACGTGCATACGATAAGGGACGCCCCAGGCGGCCACCTAGAACGTCCCCATCAGTGATGCTCGCCCTGCCGAACAGCATCAGCGAGCTCTCCCCCCGAACCGCCGCTTTGGAGCGGCGTCCTTAGCCGGCGTTGCCGCCAGCGACGACAGACTCGCACGCTTGCTTTATCGAAAGCAAGCACTGCAGACGATCCGTCATCGGGGTGGTTCGCCTAGTGAGGTGAGCCAATGCCTTCAGAGATAAACAAAGCCACTCTTGGCGGCCATTGTGAACCTGCGACATTCCCCCACCGCTGGCGCGAACCAACTCCGTCCCAAGCCGAACGCTGGCCTGCGCCGAAGCCGCGGTTCTCCTCGCGCGTATCTCTGGTGACGGCCGACGACCCGCGCGAAATCCTTACCGAAAGCGGCCTTGAGGCCAAGGCGGTCTATGTTCTCCTGGCCCGCCGGGACTGTGCGTCCCTGGTGGAGCAGCCGCCGTTCGTCAAATATGTCGATTACGATGGCGTAGAACACAGGCACTGGTTCGACCTGCTGCTCACCCGCAGCGACGGCTCTCGCGTAGCATTTATGGTCAAGCCGGAGAAGTACGCGGCCAAGCATGGCCTGCGAAGCCTGCTCGCCCATATCGCTCCGCAGTTGTCCACGAGCTTCGCGCACAGCGTGGGGCTCATCACCGAAAAGACGCTGGGACGAGCCCTCGTTCACAACGCCACCCTCATCCATGAGTGCAAGCGGCATCCCGACGCCGATGTTGACCAGCGCATCCGCGAGGTGGCAGCAACACTCTCGGGCGCCACGACGGCCGACTGCCTGATCAAGGCGGCCGGACTGGAGGGGGACGGCTTCCGAGCCGTGGTGCGGGCCATCGCCGACGGCACGCTGGAAACTTGCAGCAACGGACGGATCAACCGCGCCATGTGGGTCCGTCAGGCCAAGCAGGCGGGAGAGCGTCCGTGATCACTCAGCCAGTCCCCGTCTCCCCGATCCGGTACGAGCGCGATGACCGCATCCTCATCGGGAAAATCGCCTACCGCTGCATCGACAGCGACGGGCGCGGGCACCGTTTCGCGCGTGTAGACGATCCCGACATGATCGAGGGCTTCTCTCATAACCAAATGGAGGTCATCGAGAGGCAGCCCAATTATCGCTATGACCCCGGCTGGTTCAGGGAAGCGAAGGTCAAGGCGCGCCAACGCGGTGGCGTCGAGCGGTGGGCCGATATTCCCCACAAGGAGGTCCCCCAGGTTCTTCTGAAATGGGAATACTGCCACCGCTTCCGGAGGATGGAACGGGCTGGCTCGACCAACCGCTCCCACGACAACATTGACCGCGCCATCGCGAAGATCTCGGTCGAAGTCAACGAGATCGCGGCGCTGAACGAGGTTCTGAACCGCCGCAAGGAGAAGGCGGCCAGGAAGGCTTTGTCGCCGCGCAAGGATGGCATGCCGCGTAAACCACGCTTCGGCAACAGGAAGGCCGACGTATGGCAGCCGTCCGTGCGCTCCCTTGAGCGCTGGCTCGCCATTCTGGAAGAACACGAGTGGGATCCGATGTCCCTGCGGGACGGCTATCGCAACAGCGGCAACCGCCAGTCGCGGCTGACGCCGGAGGCTCACAACGCCCTGGTGATACGTGCCATCGAGTTCGCTGCTCCACATTGTCCTGACCGGCAGGATCTCTACGACCTCCTGGAAGGCGACATCGACAAACTCAACGAAGGCCGCGCCGAGAAGGACAAGATCCCGGTGCCGAGCAAACGGAGGTTCTATAAGGAGATCGCCAACCTCGACCCGTTCTGGGTGTATGCCAGGCGCAAGCACTGGGACGCGGCCAAGCTGAAGTACCCGATGCTCGGCAACGGTCCTGATGTCACCCGCGTCGGCCAGCGAGTCGAGATGGACGAGTGGAATGTCCCATTGCAGACCCTGCTTGTGAAGTCGGGGGCCTGGCGCCTCATGACGAAGGAGGAGCGCAAGGCCGTCGGTCGGCAGCGTTGGTGGCTCTACGTCGCCATCGACGTCGCGAGCCGTTGCGTTCTCGGCATGCGGCTTTCACCGACCCCGAAGGCCATGGAGGCCTGTGCGACGCTCCAGATGGCCATCCGCGACAAGCAAATCTATTCAGACGCTGTCGGGGCCCTCAAGCCCTGGTTCATGGCGACCGGTATCGGCCTCATCGTGACCGACTGGGGCAGCAGCTACTCGAGCGACGCCTTTCGGCGCGCCGCGTTGGGCCTGGGTGCGACCTTCGAACATCCGCCAGCAGGAATGTCCTATCTGCGCCCCTACGTCGAGCGCATGTTCTCCACCATCCACACGGGGCTGATCTCGCGTTTCTCGGGCCGCACCTTCGCGAACATCGTTCAGAAGGGCGACTACAACTCAGAGGACAACGCGAGCGTGCCACTAGAAGAACTCGCTTGGGCGCTCGTCCGGTATGTCGTCGACGACTACCACAACCGCCCGCACGAGGGACTGGGCGGCGAAACCCCTCGGGACGCATGGATCCGCATTTCCAGGGAGTTCGGGCGCATCGGGCTCCCCGACCGCGACACACAACGGGCAATTTTCGGCATCCTGCTCACCCGCAAGCTGTCCAACGGCGGCGTCCGGATCCTCGGCCTGCGGTACCAGAGCAGGGAACTCCACGAGTGGCTGCTCAGGAAGGGCAGCGTGGACCTGGAGATCCGCCTCGATCCTGAGGACATCGGACGGATTTCAGTGAAGTGCGGCCCATATTGGGTCACCGTGCCATGCCTTAAGCCGGAGTTCGACAGCGTTTCGCTGCGTACCTGGATCGCGGCCTCAACCGAACTGCGGGCCCGCTTCCAGAAGGCGGCGGCATTGGTACGGCCGGTCGTGCTGGAAGCTGTACGGGCCATTGAGACGCTCAGTCGGGATCTCCAAGAGCAGGCCGGTATCGCCAACGAGCTCAGCACGCCGGAGGAGATCGAGCAGGCAGAGGCGCGTCTCACAATTGCATTCTCCCTGCCGGACTGGCCCGATGCGCCCGACGGACTCGCCTCGGGCGATATCCTCGATGGCATCATTCGCACCGGCCAGGCGCCAAGCGCGGCGGATGCGCCCTCCGAATTGCCACCGCCCTACCCCGCTGCCCCACAGTCCTGTGAAGGCGAGGACGGATCGGACGAGACGGAGACACCGGACTGGCACATGGGAACTCGAAAGGATGAGTAGATGACCGAATTTCATCTGAGCCCTGCGGGAGCTGCGTCCGTCGAGCGCTTGTTCCAGAGCTTCGATCAGGAGGAAAACAGGCGCTTGGAGATCATGGAGCGCGTCAAGGCGCGGGTGCTGTGGACTGACCGCGACAAGCAGGTGAAAAGCGCCTTTGCCGACATCCTTCTGGAGCTTGCAATGAGGGTCGACCCGGACAAGCCGTTCGGCCCAGGCAATCGCCGCGAAGCACGCTCCCTCGGCGTGCTGGGCAAGACAGGCGCGGGGAAGAGCAGCCTGCTGTCCCGCCTCTTCGCAGGCCATCCGGCCTTTCCCGGGTACAACGTCCCGAACTCCGGATGCGCCCTGATCACAGTCAACGTGCCGTCGCCATGCAATTTGAAGGCCCTCGGCATCATCCTGCTGGCGCAGCTGGGCTATCCCTTGCAGCAGGAACGTTCGGTCCCGTTGATCTGGCAGCTGGTGACGGAACGACTGCGGCACCTAGGGATCCTCGTGCTGCATCTCGACGAGGTGCACAACGTTCTCCAGGCGGCGAACACCAGAGAGATCGTGGAGATCCGCAAGACCTTCAAGACCCTGATGATCGATCCCGCATGGCCAGTGGCCCTGGTCGTCTCCGGCCTGCCGGAGGTGAAGGGATTTTTCGAGAAGTTGGATGAGGAGGAAATCCGCCCAGAGGGCCAGCAGCCCGACACGAGGGGGGAGGTCCGCCGCCGCTTCCGCTTCGTTGAGCTCCCCTCCCTGCGGCTGCCGCATGACGCAAGAATGATGGCGGCGGCGGTAAAGGACTTGGCGTCGATTGCCGGCCTGGAGGCCCCCGCCGATCTCGCCAGCGATATCGTCCCCCGGTTAATCCATGCCGGTCTTTATGAGCTTGGAATCTGCATGGAGCTCACCCATGACGCCATCACCAAAGCCTTGCAGGCAAAGGCGGCGTCACTGGTCATCAAGCATTACGCGGACGCTTGGCGCACGCGAACCGGCAGCGCCGACCGCGCGAACCCCTTCCTCGCCATAAAATGGCTGAAGGTGGATTGCTCCGTCGTGCTGGCCAAGAAGCGCGAGGGGGATCGCTAGTGCGTCTGCACCCGACCGTCCGCCTCATGCCCGGTGAAACGCCCGCGAGCTTCGTCTCGCGTCTTGCGTGCCGCAATTGGCGGCCGTCGATGCGCGTGTTCTGCTCTGAGATGGCCGTGCCGTTCCAGGGCATCGTCGATGGCTCCCCGACGGCGCTTGGACGGATCGCCGAGCTCGTCGGGATCCCGTCGGAGAACCTGCTCAAGGGGGCCATCATGCGCGAGGGCAAGGCGTATCGGGCCGGGCAGGAGGCCGTTCTGACGCGGCTCTCCCTGCGTCGGGAACGGGTCATGGGCTGCGCGAGCTGCCTGAGCAAGGACATCGCCTCGTCGGATCTGCCGCGGGAGGCCGCCCCTTACGGCCGCATGATCTGGAACCTGACCCACATCCGACGCTGCCCGGTCCATGGCACGCCTCTCGTTGAACTTGCCCGCGCCAAGCGCAACAACTTCAACCATGACTTCGCGCGGTTGATCGAGCCCGTCATCGACCAAATTGAGCACATGGCCGCGGCAAGCGTGCCGGCGTCTCCATCGAGGCTCGAAACGTATCTCCTGGAGCGGCTTGATGGGCGAACCTCATCGTCCCGTTGGCTGGACAAATTGCCCTTCTACGCCGCCGCCCGGACCTGCGAGATGCTCGGCGCGGTTGCCGTATTCGGCCGCCGGCAGAACCTCAACCACCTGGGCGATGCCGACTGGATCCGGGCGGGCGACGTTGGGTTCGGGATCGCCTCCGCCGGCGAGGCCGCCATCGACGTGTTCCTGACGGAGCTTCGGGTCAGCCACCAGGACGGCTGGCTCGCCGCAAATGGGCCGCAGGCCTGGTTCGGCCGGGTCTACCAGTGGCTGGCCTTCGGGACCTCGGATCCGGCCTACGACGAGCTCCGGGACATCTTCACCCGCAATCTCGTCGACAACACCCCGCTCGGCCCGGGCAACGAGCTCTTCGGCAAGCCGGTGCGCCAGCGGAAGGTCCATTCGCTCCGCACGGCCTTTCTGGAAACGGGCGTTCACCCGTCCCGCCTGCGCAAGATCTTGACCAAGACGGGCCATCTCAAAGCGGATCAATTGGGCAAGTCGGACCATGAGGTCGTCTTCGACGCCGTTGCGACCGCTGATCTCCTGCGGCGCCTGAGTGACGCTCTGACCCACGTGGAACTCATGCCCTACCTCAACGCAAATCGTGTGCAAGTCGACATTCTGATCCGTGAAGGCTTCCTCAGGCCGATTGTCGAAGGCACCGATGAGGAGGTTGGCTGGCGATGCTATGCCCGTGAGGACGCGGACCAGTTCCTCCAGACGCTGACTGCGGAAGCCCGGGATGTCGACGCGGCGCCCGAGGGCACCTTCTCAATTCCGGACGCCGCGAAGCGTGCGAACTGCCACTCGACTGAAATTGTCGACCTCATCCGCCAGCGCCGTCTCGCATGGGTGGGCCGCCTCGGCGCCGTGCACGGATACAACAGCATCCTGGTAGAGGATCGGGAAATCCGGGAGCGTGTGCGCGGCCCGGAGCTCGAAGGGTACACCCTAAACCAGACCTACAAGCGCCTGCGGATCAACTCACACGCCGTGAATGCCCTCATCGACAAGGGCGTCCTGAAGACGGTGGTGCAGCGGCATCCGGCAAGCCGCACGCCCCTCCGGATCGTGCCCTTCGCCGAGTTCAAATGGTTTCAAGCTCAGTACGTCACGCTTTTCGAGGCGGCACGCATTCTCGGCCTGCACCCTATGGCGCTGAAGAAAGCCTTGGTGGCCAGCGGCGTCAGGCCGGTTTTCGATCCTGCGGAGATGCGGGTGACATTCTATGAGCGTGAGCACGTTCGCAAAGTGAGTTCGCGGCTGTTCCCAAAAGGCACACGATCCGAGTGACGCAAAGCCGGTGCCTTCGACAGGCATTGGGCCCTATTGCTCCGTGCTCCAATAGGCTATGCCGCGGCTTGAAAGCCGCCCCATGGCGGCCTTCAAGCCGTCAAAGCCTTACGAGAATTTCTGGGCCACCTCAGAGACCAGTCGGCCGTAGATGCCGCTTGGGCCATGGCAGAGGACGCGCCGCCCAGGTATTTCAACGTCCGTCTGCCAGAAGTTAACTCCGACGAACGACAGTGTGGAAAGCTTCTCCGCATCCGGGGCGTCGGCGTGGGCAATCCAAAGTCCGCCTCCACTCATCCCTTCGTAGCTCTCCGGCGCTTGGTAAGCGGGGTGCGTGTCAGGGGTGAAGTCATATCCGTCGAAGTTGTCCGCCAAGGTCAGCGGCGACACAGTCCCAGGCTCGACGGAGGCTTCCACGTGAACGATGGCCCTCGTCGCCGTTTGTCCGGTCAGATGCATTCGCTCGCCGACTGCGCCCGCCAGGCACCAGAAGCCGCTCGCCCCGAATTGGCCAGTTGCCAAGATCTCGCGTCGACGCTCCAGATCAATGAACACGCATCCTGCGCCGGCCAATGATCCTGCGATGTCATAGGGAAGAGTCATGAAAGCGAGATCCGGACCATGCTCAGTCCAGGGCTCGGAGCCGAATATCACGTCACCAATCTGGCTCATATCCAAGGTCACACGCTGCTCGGCGACCTGTGTCGTAAGGAAGCGTACGAGACCGACTTGGCCCGACGCCTTCAGCGCAGAGACAACATGGGCTGCCGTCACAATGCCTCGTCGCTCGCCAACCTTGGCGAGCGTCCCGGATCCTAGGTTACTAGGAGGAGGGCCTCCCGCTCTCGGAACAGAGAGAAAGCCGACCGTGGACAACGCGATGCGGTCACGTGCGTGCTCATAAAGGGGCGAGTTTCCGTTCGGAAGCATGTATATCCGGCCTCTTGGCGATAGTGTTCTGGAGGGATTTGCCCCGAAGGGCTGATAGACAATCTCAGGGATTCTGGATCGGCGTGCTGTCTCTTGGAGAAGCATGGCCCCCTTACAGCCAGATCCACAGCATATAGGTAGCTGAAGTTTTGCTCTAAGCTCTATTCTGCATGCGCCGGAGCCTTAGGAGTGCATCCTCAGGAGTTGCTCCAGAATAGATTGCGAAGCATTTTTCGGTCAGCAAATGCTCATCGCAGGAGAAGCACTCTTCGCGCTCCCGCTCGTTAGCACGGTCGTCGCCAGCATAAGCGATAATAACGTGGTTCGTCGCCCCGCAGGATGGACAGGCTACAATCCTGGTTTCTTCTTGGTAGGCCATAGCACCCCATCGGATAGTTGCACGGTCAAGCGCGGCCGTTGGCCATATTTGGGCGCGCGTGCCAATCCACGCAAGATCTGCATCAAGCCGACTGACTGAGGGCGATACGAAGGAAGCCAAGATGATGTGATCTGTAGTCCCGATGCTGTTGGGCTAGGCTCGCCATGCCGTTGTTCGTCAGAACCGACAAACTATGCCCGCGACAGCCGACAAACCTACTGCGCGCCTCCAAAATCGGGGTCAATGAAAACAACGGATTAGCGGAACCGCTACCGACAAACTTACCCCCTCGGCACAGGAGACCGAGGATAACTCCTCGGTCTCCGGTATGGATAGCAGCAACTAAACCTATTCAGCATCCTGTAAAGAGGCAGCTGAAGCTAGGTACGATACAACCACAATCTATAGCTATTTTTCTGGACTTTCGATGTCACTACGCCTGCCGTCGCGCTATGAAGACCTTGATTTGCCTTTCAGGGGGCGCCTCAAGCCCAATCAATCGCTTTTAGAAGTAGTAAAGCGAGCTTTTAGCTCAATGGAGATCAGTGGCGGCATCCGCTTTCTCCCGATATTCGGCATTAGCGGAAGTGGAAAAACGTCAGCAGCATTAGAGATCGGCACTCACCTGCCGGATCTGTATGTCGAGCAGCTACCTAGAGATATTATCGAGAAGCCAGAGACACTGACTGCAGCGGTTAAAGGAATACAGCAGCGTGCCAAAGGTAGAAAAACTATTGTCGTCATAGATCAGTATGAAGAGGTTGCCGCTCAGCGAACTGCCATTCCAACGAACTTTGTTGAAGCATTGAGCCTTATGGATCGGGGAGACCTGCGCGACGCTGGCGTCCTATTCATTTGGCTAACAACGAGCCGCGAATTTCAGAAATCTTTGTCTGACGCGACCACACGAAATAGGAGAATTTTATCTGCTTCTGATTTCGTTATGGAGGGACTGCCATCAAAAGATTGGCCTGAAGTCATCCAGGAAACTTTTCAGTTTCACAATCAAGAACGCACGCTAAGCGATTACGAAATTCTTGAAAACGATTTGCTTGATATTAGCGATCAACAACCAACAATTGGCGCAGCCATCGAAGAGACAGGAAATAGACTTCAAAAATACACAACGTCTTTGCATGACCTGTCGACATATCAAGTAGTAATGCTTTGGCCTGTCACAGACGGACTTAGAATCACTCGCATTCAACAATTTACCGATCCGCGCCAAGGCTACAAACTCGATTGGAATGCGTGGTTTAGGCAATTAAACTCCGATGACCAGAAGCAATTACCTCTAAGAGAGTATAATAGAGCACGTCTGTACTTTGATATTAGACTTATACCTATTGCAGCTGCCGACCTCCACCCACTTTGCAAAGATCTTGATAAAGAAAATTTCAAATTGAGCAAAAGTTATTTGGAGAGACTTGAGAATACACACTTTTATTCAATAATAAAAGGCAATTGGAACCCTGACAATTATGCTCCACTTCGAGAAAGAGAGTCAAAGCGCGCTGATGAAGCTAGGGATTGGTATAGCACCGTTACAACAGACCCGACCAAGTTGGGGAATCGGATAGCTAGGTGCTTGCGAGAACTTGGGGTCTCTGCTGCGTACGAGCAAACCGTTGGATCGCCTCATGGACGTGTCCGAGCAGATGTTTTGATTGAACGGTCACCAATGACCCCCCCTAACGTTATCGTTGAAATAAAAGCCTTCTCTCCAGAAAACACAATGCCATCTACTATCTGCCAAGCTGTTCAGACAACTCTTAGAAGGCATGCGCAATTTGCTGGCTTTCTTCAAAGGCAATAGGACGTTTCAATCATCTACTAAAAATACTTACCGCTCGCACTAACAGGCCTTGTCCTGGCCGAGACCTTGCTTTCCGCCACCTGACCTCATCCTGAGGAGCCACGCAGTGGCGTCTCGGAGGATTGTTCAGGGCGCATGGCTGTCATTCCGCTGTCATTCCTGCCCGCTGGGAATGACACCTTCCTACGTCATGGCCGGGCATGTCCCGGCTATCTCGATTGTTCGAAGTGCCATGTCTCAATGAATCGGGCTCACCGGCATAGGTCCCCGGATCAAGTTCGGGGAGGTGATGACGGAGCAGGTGCCGTGAGGGCTGTGTTATGTTCTTACTTTGTTCTTGACAGGGCGGATAACCTTGGCTATATCGTTGCCTAGATCTGCTCTGACGAGGGGCGCGCTCGCGAGGCGTCGCAAGAGTGAGAGCAGGCACGGTCCCGCCGCAGGCCTCGCAATCCTGTGGTCGCGGGAGGTCGACCTTGGGGGCTCCCCAGCTGGTCCACCTGAAAAGAACCGTGCGCGAAGCGGCCGTCCGGCTCTTCCATCAACACACACGAGCGAGCCGGGCTGCCCGACGCGCCACCCTCGAACCCGAAAGGCTCGCAGCGCAAGCTGCGGGCCCAAAGGTGCTGGCTCTTTGACACGAACGGATCGGCACCCTCTCACGTCATGACCGGCCCCGGACTTGATCCGGGGATCGGTCACGGCCATCCATGCCTTTTTCGACGCGGGGGGATAAAACCTGGGTGGCCGGAACAAGCCCGGCCATGACGGCGCGGGTGTCATTCCCCCGCTCACGCCTCCGGCCTGCGGAACATGCCCTGCACCACCTGCCCTCGCCCGATGAGTTCGGGCGGCGGGTTGGTCCAGTCGACTTCCTGAGGCTGGCGGTCGTGCCAGTAGACCATCCAGCGACCCTGCGGGTCCTGATACACGCCGTAGATCAGATGGCCGCGCCACGCGCCGTGGCCGCGCCAGTCGCGCTCGCCGCGCGAGAGACGGACGAGATCGCGCAGGCCGCGCATCACCAGCCATGTGACACCGATGAGCGACAGCGGCACGCTCACGAGCCACAATCCTTGAATGAATTCGGGCCAGGTGTGGAACTTCGAGAGCCAATTGGCCCATGCGGAATAAGGCTGGTCCATCGCGACAACTCCCTGATTGAAGCGACCACCAGGAGCCCTGGTGGCCGGGGAGTTGAGAAGCCGCACAGAGTCGACCGCGCTGCCCTTTAGGCTTTCGCCCTGGACATGCGACAGCGCCTCCCCGACCGTAAGGTAAGGGAGACATCGAGACGGCGATGTCCGCCGCTCTGTGAGGGGTTCTCACGCCCCAGAGCCGGATGCGTCCGGCTCCGGTGACGAGGTAACACGCAACAGGGGTGCGGGGTCAATGGGCTCGCGCCCGGGTTCCCGTCCCCGCCCCGTGTTCTCCGCCCGGACGATCGAGGCGGAGCGCGCGGCCCGCCGTGGGTTCTTCTGCATCGTCGTCGGCGGCGGTCCCGCCGCCCTTCTTCCGCCGGGCAATGGCCGAGACGGCGCAGGGGTCGAGCGGATCGCCGGCAGGACCATGGCCGGAGCGCGGACGCGTGACCGACGCCCTTCGTCTCCTGCGGCAGAGTGCCAGGCGGCCTTGCCGTCCTTGCCGGCCTTCGCCGAATAAAGAGCGCTCTCATTGACCAATCCCGGCCCACTCGTTCCTGGCGATTTTCCCCCGTGCCGTCCCGGCGGAGGAAGGGCGAACGATGTCCCAAAATGCAAAACCATTGTCACGTCCGGTCAAGCGACGGCGGCGTGCTTCTGTATGCTGGCTATCGATCGGCACCCGCGGCGAACCGGGAATGATGCAGCCGTCGTTCCCGTGCCTGCGAAGCCGTCCTTCAGTGCCGCGGAGCATGACATGAAGCGTCAAAAGCTTCCGAAGAGCGAGAGAGCCGAGCTCGGCGTCGCGGTTTCCTCCGATATTCAGAAGAGAATGAAGCGGAAGAAGTTCGAGAGCGAGCTGAGGAAGCTCCAGGTCGAACTCGTGCGCCTGCAGACTTGGGCCAAGGAAACCGGCGCGCGGATCATCGTGGTCTTCGAAGGCCGGGACACCGCCGGGAAAGGCGGCGTGATCAGCCGGATCACCCAGCGCGTGAGCCCACGGGTGTTTCGCCACATCGCCCTGCCGGCACCGACCGAGCGCGAAAAAAGCCAGCTCTACATCCAGCGCTACGTGGCGCAATTTCCCGCCGCCGGCGAGATCGTGCTGTTCGACCGCTCCTGGTACAACCGGGCCGGGGTCGAGCGCGTGATGGGCTTCTGCACGGACGACGAGTACGAGCGCTTCATGCGCCTCGTGCCGTCGTTCGAGCAGGAGATCGTCGACAACGGCATCATCCTGCTCAAGTACTTTCTCGACGTCAGCCGCGACGAGCAGCGGCGGCGGTTCGCCGATCGGATCGAGGATCCGATGAAGCATTGGAAACTCAGCCCGATGGACACCGAGTCCGTGCGTCGCTGGTGGGATTATACCCTCGCCTACCAGGACATGCTGCGCACCACCGACACCCCTGCCAATCCATGGTTCATCGTCCCGTCCGACGACAAGCGCCGGGCGCGCCTCAACCTGATCGACCATATGCTGAAACAGATCCCTTACAAGAAGATCAAGGTCGACCTGCCGAAAGTGCCGAAGGCGGAACCCAGGCCCAAGGGAGCAGAGGACGGGTTGCCGGTCGCACACATCGTGCCAGCCCGGTACTGAGGGCCATGTAACCCGGAGCGCGGTCATGGCTAGCACGCATCCAGTGGATCCGCTTCCTCCCAGCCGGATGGAGGGCGCGATGACGCCGCGCACGGATGGGGACCGTGCGACACGTGGACGTGAGGCCGACAGCTCCGGCAATCAGGCTGAGGCGCCGGCCGCTCGTGACGCCACCCGTGACGTCGGATGGTCCCGCTGGATGCCCGGTCTCGAGATCCTCCTCCGGTACGAGGCGGCATGGCTAGGCCACGATGTGGTGGCCGGCCTTGTCCTGGCGACGATGCTCGTTCCTGTCGGGATCGCCTATGCCGTGGCATCCGGCCTGCCCGGAATCTGCGGCCTCTACGCCACGATCATCCCGTTGCTGGTCTATGCGGCGTTCGGGCCGAGCCGCATCCTCGTGCTCGGTCCGGACTCGGCCCTCGCGGCCGTTATCCTCGGGGTCGTGCTGCCGTTGTCGGGCGGGGATCCGCAGCGCGCCATCGCCCTCGGCGGCATGATGGCTCTCGTATCGGGGACGGTCCTGATCCTGGCCGGACTGGCCCGGCTGGGCTTCGTGACCGAGCTCCTGTCGAAGCCGATCCGCTACGGCTACATGAACGGCATTGCGCTGACCGTCCTGATCAGTCAGCTCCCCAAGCTGTTTGGCTTCTCCGTCGAGAGCACGGGGCCGCTGCGGGACCTGTGGGCGATCAGCGGAGCGATCCTGGCCGGTCGGACGAACTGGGTCGCCTTTGCGGTCGGCTTGGGAACGCTGGCGACCATCCTGCTGCTGCGGGGAAGCCGGCGCATACCGGGAATTCTGGTTGCGGTGGTGGGTGCGGCCCTCCTCGTCGGCCTGCTCGACCTCGCGGAGCGCCACGGCGTGGCGATCCTGGGATCGCTCCCGCAGGGAATGCCCCGTTTCGCGGTACCCTGGATCGGCGTTACCGACATCGTTCCCGTGCTGATCGGGGGCTGCGCTGTCGCCATGGTGTCGTTTGCCGACACGAGCGTGCTCTCCCGCACCTACGCCGCACGATTGCGCACTACGGTCGATCCCAACCAGGAGATGACAGGCTTGGGAGCCGCCAATCTCGTCACCGGTTTTTTCCAGGGTTTTCCGATCAGCAGCAGCAGCTCGCGCACGCCCGTGGCCGAGGCGGCCGGAGCCCGCACGCAGCTGACCGGCATCGTCGGCGCCCTCGCCATCGCCCTGCTGCTGCTTGTGGCACCAGACCTCCTGCGGAACCTGCCAACCTCCGCCCTGGCTGCGGTCGTCATCGCGTCGGCGATCGGGCTGTTCGAGGTGACCGATCTCAAGCGAATCTACCGGATCCAGCGCTGGGAATTCTGGCTGTCGATCGCCTGCTTCGCCGGCGTGGCCGTGTTCGGAGCCATCCCGGGGATCGGCTTGGCCATCGTGATCGCCATCATCGAGTTCCTGTGGGACGGCTGGCGTCCGTATTCTGCGGTCCTCGGGCGTCCGGCCGGGGTGGAAGGATACCATGACGTCACGCGCTATCCGGAGGCTCGCAGGATTCCCGGCCTGGTCCTGTTCCGCTGGGATGCTCCCCTGTTCTTTGCCAACGCGGAGCTGTTCCGCGAGCGGGTTCTCGCCGCCGTGGCGGAATCGCCGACTTCCGTGCGGTGCGTGGTTGTCGCGGCAGCACCGGTCACGAGCGTCGACGTGACGGCGGCCGATACCCTGACGGAACTCGATGAGACCCTGATGGCGCAAGGCATCGAGTTCCGATTTGCCGAGCTGAAGGATCCCGTCAAGGACAAGCTGCGGCGGTTCGGGCTGTTCGACCGCTTCGGCGAGACTCGGTTCTCTCCCACCATCGACGCAGCCGTATCGCGATACCAAGGCACGACGTGAAGGGCGTTGGCGATGGCTGCAGCAGCATTGATCACCCTCTATCACCCGACGGCTGGAACCAGATAAAGCACCGTCGCGATGATGAGGTATAGCGCCAGCAGCTGGGCGCCCTTGAACCAGTTCGCCTGCCCCGTCGTCGCAACGACCGATCCCAGGAGAACCGCTCCGAACAACATCCACATCTCGGCCTGCGAGAACACCAGCCGGAACTGCGGCTGCCCCATGGCGGGGGCGACCAGCACCAGAATGGGAGCGACGAAAATAGCGATCTGCACGCAGCTTCCCAGGGCGATGCCGATGCTGAGATCGACACGATTAGCCCGCCCCATGGCAATGGCCGATCCGGTCTCGGCCGCCCCGCCGACAAGCGCAAGGACGATCACGCCCATGAATGCCTGCGACATGCCCAGCGAGTGACCGGCCTGCTCGGCAGCACCGACAAGGATCTCGCTCATCCAGGCTGCGCCGAGGGACGCCACCAGCAGCGTCGCGACACCCCACGTGAGGCTTGGGTGCTCCCCGCTTTCCTCGTGCTGCGCGGAGGCGCTCAATTCGGAAAAGATTTCCGGATGCGTCTTCAGGGAGTAAAGCAGGAAGAGCCCATAAAGGCCGAGCATGACGACGGCCACGACGAGATCCAGCGTTGCATGCACGCCCACATGCGGCTCGGATTCGAGCGCACGGTGGAACGCGCTCGGCAACGCCAGACTGATCCAGGCTAGGACCATTGTCGACGAATAGGTACGGACCGCATTCGGGTTGTACTCCTGGCTGTGGTGACGCAGGCCGCCGAGCAGGAAAGACAGGCCGAGGGCCACCAGCAGGTTCGCGAGCAGCGCTCCGACAAGCGATGCCCGCACCATTTCCAGGAGGCCAGCCCGCAAGGCCGCCATGGCGATGATCAGTTCCGGGAGGTTGCCGAAGGAGGCGTTGAGCAGGCCGCCGATCGTGGCGCCGGTATGAGCAGCGACCTGCTCGGTGCCCTGGACGATGAGCTTGGCGAACGGCACGATCGCCAGGGCAGCGCAGAAGAAGACCACTCCGGCCGGAACCGCCCCGACCTGGTCGAGAAGGGCCGCAACCGGCGCAAGGACCAGGAGCCACAGGAGGGACGGCCTGAACAGGAATGACAAAGTTGCCGGGTGTGCAACGGGATAGGGTTTGTCCGTCATGGCCACGTCCCCTGAGTCCGGTGAGGGATCACCCTAGAGGGATCTACCCGCAACGCTTGATCGTCGGGGACAATTCATTGACAGTTCGGGCCAGCCATTCGTCAGCGCGCTCATGACCTCAATGGGACAACCGCATGGTTTATGTCCGCGGGCCGTAATTCGCCTCGGAGATCGAGGACCGCGCAGAACGTCAGACGAAAGGCGATCTCCACGTCAGGAAAGTCGAACCCGAAATCGTCTCGGCGCAGTTCTTGGTCCCCCCTTGCGTGACAGAAGAAGCGTGACATGCTCCCCATCTTCCCGCAGGATGTGGACACGTCGTGCACTGCTTCGTCCCCAGGCCTATCGCTTGTCCACTTTGGACAATCCGCTTTACATTTCGGGACCCTAACCTCCAGATCCTTGCGTATGGCAGCAACCCTCGAAGCCATCCGAATGGCCGGAATCGGGCATTGGCCACAGCTTCGGCATTGTCTCAAAGTGCCAAGATGAAGTCCCAAGCCATCAAGCGACCCTCAATCGATTCTGTAGTCTGACGTCTGCTGGAATCAGTAGGAGACCAAGATGCGAAATGGAATGATCGGCATCGTGACGGCCCTCTTCGTCGTCGGCGCACCAATGGCCTATGCTCAGCAAGCCACCTCGAGCCCATCCGGCGCGCCGGAAAACGGGCGGATGAGCCAGGCTGATTTCAAAATGTTGACCGACATTCGGGTCGGGGTGATCAAGGCCGCGTTGCAACTCACACCGGAACAGGAGAAGCTCTGGCCAGCCGTGGAGGACGCAATCCGCGCAAGGGCCGAGACACGCTATCGCCGGTTGACCGTATTGAGAGAGCGCATGGATCAGTCGCGTGACGTCGATCCAGTGC
The DNA here is from genome assembly GCF_013520865.1 of Microvirga mediterraneensis. Lineage (NCBI taxonomy): Bacteria > Pseudomonadati > Pseudomonadota > Alphaproteobacteria > Hyphomicrobiales > Methylobacteriaceae > Microvirga > Microvirga mediterraneensis. The sequence continues at coordinate 2,720,476 of NZ_JACDXJ010000001.1, read as the reverse complement.
AACTCGTTCGTCAGCGTTCCGACGTACTGGCGGAACGCGCCGCAAATCTGAGAAAGCTCGCTGATGCCTGGCAGCCGCTTTACCAGAGCCTCACGCCCGATCAGAAGACGCGGCTGCGTCTCGTGACGGTATATGCCATCGAAGGTCTACGAGCCGGCGTGGAGAACCGCCGCATGGAAATGGACGACGAGGACGACGTCGATGTCTGGGACCTCCCTCATTAAGGCTGACCCGGAACGGCCTGCGCCTGATGGCGGGCGCAGGGACTACAGCAATGGAGAATGGTCATGCTGCTCACGAAGCCACTGCACCATGCCGGATTGGCGCTGGCCGCGTTCACTATGGTCTCCCTGGCCGCTCCGGTGCCCGCCAACGCCGTCGTCTACTGCAAGACGGTCGGCGTGCCTAAAGGCTGCGTAGCGCGCCCGGTCGCGCCCGTGGCCCGCCGTGCAGTGGTGACGCCCGGCGTAGGCGCCCCGGGCGTCGGCATACGCCCTGGCACTCCGATGAATCGCGGCGGTCCGGTCAACCGCGTCGGTCGGCGCTGACATACGCATTGCGGGAACGTGCCCGGTTGCCCGCGCGGATCGAGATCACATGCGGCGATCACATCGTGATCTCGTTCGTCAGCGGCCGGCCCTCTGCGAAATCCGAGACGCTTGCAAGCGTCGTCTCGAGGATCGTGCCTAAGGCCTCGCGCGTGAAGAACGCCTGATGGCCTGTAACGATCACGTTCGGGAACGAGACTAGACGCTGGATCACATCGTCCGGGATCACCGTGCTCGACAGGTCCTTGAAGAAGAGACCGGCCTCCTGCTCGTAGACATCGATGGCCATCCCGCCAAGCTGGCCGGACTTGAGCGCTTCTATCGCCGCTTCGGTATCGACGAGACCGCCGCGACTCGTGTTGATCAACAGAGCCCCCCTCTTCAAACGGTTAAGCGTACGGGCACTGACGATGTGATATGTTTCAGGCGTCAAAGGGCAATGCAGCGAGATAATGTCGGCGTCCTCGATTTCCTCGGCCTCGACGTAACGCCCGCCGATACGTTCGAATTCGGGCGAACGATACTTATCGAATCCAATCACTTTACAACCAAAACCAGCCATGATCCGGGCAAAGATGGTCCCGATCTTGCCGGTGCCGATGACCGCCACGGTACGGCCGACGAGATCGAAGCCCATGAGACCATCGAGCTCGAAGTTACCTTCACGCGTACGATTATAGGCCCGGTGAATCTTGCGATTGAGCACGAGGATCAGCCCGACCGCGAATTCGGCGACTGAATTCGGAGAGTAGTTGGCGACCCGCACAACCGTCACCCCGAGCTTCTTGGCCGCTTCCAGGTCGATATGATTGAAGCCCGTCGAGCGGGTCGCGACCAGTTTCGTGCCACCGGCGGCGAGTTGTCCGAGAACGTCGCCATCAACAATATCGTTGACGAACACGCTGACGGCTGGAAACCCCGCTGAGAGCGACGCCGTGTCGGGCTCGAGGAGAGTTTCGAAGTAGACAATGTCGTGGTGGTGAGTTGCGTTCAATTCGTCGAGCAGCGTGCGTTCGTAGTTCTTCGCGCTGAATATTGCGATCCGCATCTGAATATCCCCATTCTGAGTCGCCGCAAGCCGACAAGCGGCAGCCGGATGGACCTCCGAAGCCCCGGTCGGTCTCAGTGCAGGCCAACCTCCGATCCGCTCAGCTTTGCACTGAATTTCAGCCCGATGACGTAACCAACCCGAGACCCTAAAAGAGCCAAGAGCATCGTGTTCATGGGCATCCTCCCGCCGCTGCCCAACCACTGCATTAGGCGGAACATGCTGCCATGTGTCGAATACGATGTGCTTGGCTTGAGGAGCCTGCTTGATCGTTTGGGACAAGTACTTGGCATTTAGTCCCGTCCAGGGTCTCTTTCGCAGGCCGGTTGGTCCTCCCCAGGGAGCCGCAGTCCTTCTGTGACGGCAATCTGGAGCGGAGCGGCGCAAACTGTCAATCGATTGTCCCTTTCGATCAAGCACGCTCTTCTGTCACCACCTAAGATGATGCTCAATCGGAGGAAATATTCTTCCGCACAGAAAGAGGCCGGAGCTGCTTCAAACGCATGTCGTGTCTCCGGACCTCGACCAGGAGGACGCGCTCATGACTCACTCCACGACGGACAGCGATCTGTTTCCCCCATCGTCAGAACCGGCTAACCCACCCACGGGCATTGACCGCCGGAGTTTTCTGATGCGCAACGCCGCTATAGGGGCGGCGGCCGTGATGACCGGTACGACTTGGTCTCCCGAAGCGCGCGCGCAGCAGGCGGAAACGGAAGCGGCCGTGCAACAGGCGAAAAGAGAGGCAGCAGGAGGCGATGCGGGTCTCAAGATGAGTTCAGCCCTTTCCCCGGATCTCGACGTCGTCAAGTCGTCGAGGGGGCCGGTCATGACGGTCGCTGACGAGTTCTACAAGGTCGGTCCCGGCCCTTCGAGCTCGCACACGATCGGGCCGATGCGGATCACCTATGATTTCTACCAGCGCTGCACGAAGCTTCCTGCGGATCAGCTCACGCAGGCGAGCGGCCTCAAGGTTCATCTCTTCGGCAGCCTGAGCGCCACAGGCAAGGGCCACGGCACCGAGCGCGCCGCGCTCGCCGGCCTGGTCGGCAAGGAACCGGCCACCGTGGACCCGCGGTTCCTCGACGAGATGATCGCGAAGCCCCAGCAGATCTATCCGGTAAAGCTGGGCACTAAGACGTTCAACCTGTCTTTGGCCGACATCGTCTACGATGCGACGAAGGGCGACTTCCCGCACCCGAACACCATGACCTGCCAGCTTTTGGCGGGCGACAAGGTCCTTTATGAGCAGGAGTATTATTCGGTCGGCGGCGGCTTCATCGAATGGAAAGGCTACGAGCCGCCCAAGAAAGGGCAGCCGAAGTATCCTTACGCGACGATGAAGGAGCTGCGGCAGCACGCGGAGAGCAACAATCTCTCGATTGCCGACGTCGTGATGGCGAACGAAATTGCCGTATCCGGCAAGAACGAGGAGCAGGTCAACGCCTTTCTCGACAAGATCGCCAATGCAATGATCGCCACGGTGAAGACCGGCCTGTCCTACAAGGACGACGTATTGCCTGGGCCGATCAAGCTCCACTCCAAGGCCGCGACGGTGTTCGAGCGTGCGAACGACGATACCTACATGACAGACCGCGCCATCGGGCTGGTTTCGGCCTTTGCTCTGGCCGCCTCCGAGGAGAATGCCCGCGGCCATCTGGTCATCACGGCGCCGACCGGCGGATCGGCGGGCGTGATGCCGGCTATCGTCTATGCGCTGACGCAGAGCGACCGCGCCATTCCGATGGACAAGATCCGAGAAGGTCTGCTGGCCGGTGCCGCCGTCGGCTACCTGTGTAAGCACAACGCGACCCTGGCTGCCGCCGAAGGCGGATGCCAGGCCGAGATCGGTGTCGCCTCCGCAATGGCCGCCGCGCTGATCACGCAGATCCTGGGCAGCCCGCCGCGCGTCATCGAGAACGCGGCCGAGTCAGCTCTGGAGCATCACCTCGGCATGACCTGCGATCCCGTTGCGGGTTATGTGCAGGTTCCCTGCATCGAGCGTTGCGCGTTCGGAGCGGTGAAGGCCTGGGTGGCCGCGATGATCGCCACCAACGAGATCGCGAGCAGGCATCGGGTCGACCTCGATACGACGATCCAGACGCTCGCCGACACCGCCCGGGACATGAACCCGAAATACAAGGAAACGAGCGAGGCCGGCCTTGCTCAAAACCTGGTGCTCTGCTGAGCGTCTGACGAGAGATCGCATGCATGCCAGGTGGAATGAGTCGAAGTTCTGCCGTTCCACCAGATGGTTGCCTTCCACTTGAAGGCGTTGGGCCTCAACTACGAGCTTTCAAAGACCCCCGCCCCTCGCCTGACCTTGTGGCGTGGGTGTTGGAGCATTTCTCGGTGATGTGGATCCGATTCGCCGTCAAACAGATGCGGTCAAACAAAGAAGCGAGGTGATTCCACGTCAGTGGAAACAGCTCTAGGTCAATTTCATGACGCTGGCTGTCGCGCAAGATGAGAGGGACCCATGCTCGATATCGTCCGTACGTTGCTCGAAGCCTCGCCCCTGCTGGCGCTGTTCCTTGCCATCGCCACCGGCTATGCGGTCGGACAGATTTCGATTGCCGGAGTTTCCTTCGGGGCCGGTGCCGTGCTGTTCACCGGCCTGATCATCGGCGCCATTGCGCCGAAGGCGGCACCGCCCGGACTGGTCGGCACGCTCGGCCTCGTGATGTTCGTCTATGGCGTCGGCATCCAATATGGACCGCAGTTCTTCATGAGCCTGAAAGGGCCTGGCCTCAAGTATATCGCCCTTTCAACCGTGGCCGTGGTCGCTTCGCTCTTCGTCGCGATGGCGCTTGCTTCTCCCCTCAGGATCTCGATGGCGACAGCGGCAGGATTGTTCGCAGGCTCCGGCACGAGCACGCCGACCTTGCAGGCGGCACTGGCTGCGGCGGGAAATCAGGATCCGGCCATTGGCTACTCCGTATCCTATCCCTTCGGCGTCATTGGCCCGATCGTCCTGATGACGATCATGACTGCGCTGATCAAACCGACGTTCAAGACGCCGTCCCAGAACGTGCGAGTGGCGGAGTTGACGCTCGAGTCGAACTGCGAGGATCGGACGGTTGAGCAAGTCGCTGAGATCCTGCCGGCGGACATCAAGATCGTTGCCATTCGCCAGCACCATGTGAATGCGCCGCCCCTGGCAGGAACACGATTGCACGAAGGTGATGGATTGCTGCTGGTCGGCAGCCCAACCAGCATCGAGAAAGCCAAGATCGCCGTGGGCCACGAGGAGCCCGGGCGCATCAGCCGTGACCGCTCCAATTTCGACGTGGTGCGTGTCTACGTTTCCAAGGCTGCGTTCGTCGGCAAGACCATTCAGGAAATCCCGCTTCCCGATTTTCCTGTCGTCATATCGCACATCCGGCGGGGAGACGCCGAGATCATCGCATCGGCGGACCTGACGATCGAATTCGGCGATTTGCTGGTGGCGGCAGTGCCATCGGACCGGAAGGCTGAACTCCAACGACATTTCGGCGACAGCATCAAAGGCAACGCCGAGTTGTCCTTTGTCTCAATCGGCGTCGGGATCGCATTTGGCCTTCTGATCGGCATGATCCCGGTTCCTCTGCCGGGAGGCGGCAGCTTCAGCCTGGGCGTTGGCGGCGGTCCACTCGTCATGGCCCTCGTCCTGGGCTGGCTCGGTCGAACCGGCCCGCTGGGCTGGCGTATCCCGGTGGTGGCCAACCTGGTTCTGCGAAACCTCGGCTTGGCGGTGTTCATAGGCTCGGTCGCCATCGGGGCGGGCAGCCCCTTCGTTCAAACCGTCGCCAGCAACGGGATACAGATCCTACTCGGCGGCGCCGCCGTTCTGCTCACCCTGGTCCTGGTCGTGCTGGTCGCCGGGTATTTGCTGCGCATCCCCTTCGACGACCTGCTCGGTGTCTGTGCTGGTTCGACCGGCAATCCTGCCATCCTTTTCGCCGCCGGACGTCTGGCCCCGACAGAGAGGACTGATCTTGGCTATGCGATTTGTTTCCCAAGCATGACCGTCGTCAAAATCATCGCCGTTCAGGTTCTGCTGAGCTGAGAATCCTCTACATGGTGCTGGCCGGCAACACCCTGTAAGAATTCAATGAAACCCGTCATCCGTCTGTTAGGGTCTTCTTGACGGTTATTCTCAGGTCTGCACAATCCTCCATGATACGGCTGGGCTTTGTCTTGGAGTTTGTACCATGGCGTCTGTCCGAACTCTGCTGCTTGGATGCGCGGCGATCATCACCGGTGGAGCACAGGCCGCCGACCTGCCCGCCAAGACCGCAAGCCCCGTCGATTACGTCCGGATCTGCTCCACGCACGGAAACGGCTTCTTCTTCATTCCCGGCACAGAAACCTGCCTGCGGGTCAGTGGCCGCGCTCGCGCCGAATTCCTCTATCTCGAACCATTCGAGCGCTCGCAGGACACGATCGGCTTCCGCGGGCGTGGGCGCATCAACCTCGACGCGCGGACCGCCACCGCATACGGCCTGCTGCGCACCTACATCCGCATGGAAATGACCCGGAACACCGGGGCATACGGCTTCAGTTCCACGAGCCCGAAGATCTCTCAGGCCTTCGTCCAGTTCGGCGGACTGACCGCCGGTCGCGCGGTATCCTTCTTCACGAGCCCGGACTTGCCGGTCCCGAACTTCGGTGACCTGCGCTTCGATGATCCCTCGAACGCCGAAGTGAACCTGTTCGCCTATACCTTCTCGTTCGGCAACGGCCTCTCCGCGACTCTGTCGTTCGAGGACGGAACCCAGCGCAGCGTCAACAATGAGCTCGACTTCCCGTTCTTCGGAGCCGGCAGTCCATTTCCGGTTTTCGCTCCGATCGCCTCGACCTATGGCGGTGAGCGCGTGCCGGACGTGGTCGCAAACCTCCGCTACAAGGGCACCTGGGGCGAGGTGCAGTTGTCCGGCGCCCTGCACCAGATCCGTGACGTGGCGGCTGGCATCACGACCGTCAACGGCGTAGACGTCCCGGTGCTCAACCCGATCACCGGCCTGCCCAATCCGACCCATGCGGATACGGATTACGGCTTTGCCGTTGCCGCTCTGGGCTATGCCAATGTGCCGGCTCTCGGGGTCGGCGATACCGTATGGATGATGGCGACGTATACGGACGGCGCGATCGGCTACCTCAATGCCGGTCAGACGGACCCGATCAGCAACGGGTTCATCGGCGCCGGCGCGCTCTCCATGCCCTTCACGGATGCCTTCGTCGATCCGTTGACCGGCGAGTTCAAGACCAACAAGGCCTATTCCATCGCGGGCGGCTTCAATCACAACTGGAGTCCGACCTGGCAGACGAACGTCTTCGGGTCCTGGATGCGCTTCGATGCTCCAGGCATTGCCCAGTACACGGTCCCCGCAACGGCCGCGACGATTGCGGCCGGGACGGCGGGGACGACCACGGGCCTCGTCGACTTCGATGAGATTCGCGTCGGCGCCAATGTGATTTGGACACCGGTGAAGGATTTCCTGATCGGGGTCGAGGCGCTCTACATCAGGGTCGAACCGCGTGAGCGCGTCGCCGTTCCGATCGAGACGGCATCCGGCGATCCCACCGGCGCCTTCCGGCCGACAGGGTCGGAAAGCACTTGGGCAGGCCGACTGCGCATCCAGCGCGACTTCTGAGCGGTCGGAGGGAGCCGCTGAAGCGTTAACGCCGCCCCCCTCCTCTGAAGCCTCCACCACGCCCGCCACCGCCGAAGCCGCCGCGCGCGCCCATGCTGCGAGAAGGCCCAAAGGATCCCGAGCGGGAGAACTGGGGCGGAGGCCGGTTGAACTGTCGGCTCGCCATCTGCCGCTGATTGCCGAGCTGCCGCACCTGGGCATCGCGCATGACGTTTGACGGAAGCGGCTGACGAGGGGCCGGACGTTGCGCGGCAGGCCGTTGCGCTGGACGTTGCGGCTGCGCCTGTCTCTGCTGTGAGGCCGATCGTTGCTGGGCGGCCGGTCGGTCTACCGCCGTACGGCGCTGCGGGGCCGCCTCGCGTTGCTGCGAAGCCTGACGTTGTTGCGTTGCCGGACGCTGCTGAGGCACTTGGCGCTGCTGCGGCCGTTCACGAACGGCTTCGCTGTTTGCCATATCCCTCCGGGGCGGCCCACCCCCGCTCAGGCGCTGGCCGAGCGCAGCACCCGCAGCCCCGGCAGCACCGGCTCCGGCAAGCCCCTTGAGCGCTTCGCCGCCGCCGCGCTCCTGGAACCGCTGCCGGGCTTCCGGCGACAAGCCCTCGCGCCCTTCGCCACGCTGGAGCAGATCACGTTGCTCCGGTCGACCCACATCCTGCCAGCCGCCATCGAAACGCTGCCAACCCTCACCGGTATTGCGGTAAACATTGCCGTCCCGGCCTGCGTAGATGTCACCGCGCCGGCCCTCGCGGATGAAGCCCTGCCCGTTCGATGTATTCCACCGAAGCGCCGAACCGCCACCGGCGGTATCACGCGCCGTCGCCCGCGCCCATTCGGAACCTCGCTTGACCCCAGCCGATGTCCACGCTCCATAGACGTTGCGCCCACCTGCAAGGTAGCCGCCCGCATCCCCGCGCGGATTGTAGGCCCCGACGAAGCCGGCTGTTCCGCGGGGCCCCCAGGCCGCGCCCGCTCGGCCATAGGTGCCGGTCGCCGGGTTCCAGGTCCGTGCTCCAGCGATCCCGCGATAGGGCCCATACGCATAGCCATAGCGGCCATACATGCCGCGGACAGGGTTGTAATAGGCCCCAATTCCCCAGGTGGCTGGTCGTGGGTAGTAGATCGGGTATGCCGAACCCGGCCAGTTGTACCAGTATGGAGGGTAATACCAGCCGGAGCCGTAGACATAGGTGCCCCAGGCCAGGAAGCCCGACAGATACCCCATGGTGTAACCGTACCAGACCGCATCCGGCTCCGTGTCGTACACGCGAACATAGGTTGCGTCGTAAACGGGCGACGAAGGCGGGATCGCGTAAATCGCGTCAGGCACCTCGCGGGCGAGCTGCCATGGGCCATTCGGGCTGTCGGACACGAACCAGACACCGTCCTGGAGCAGGAAATACTGCCCGCCCACCTTGATTACTGTGTCCGTCGTGTTCGTCGCGTAAGCAAGATCGGTCGTCTCGATGGGAGCGAATTGAGCGTCGCCAGCGTAGGCGACCGTCGGCGTGATCGATCCGGTCTCGACCCGCGCCGTCGTGGGGATGCTGGCCTTGAGCCGCGCCTCGGCGGCCTCCGACGTTCCGGGCACGGTCGCGCGCACGGCATAATACGGCGCGTCCTCGGGAATGTTCCTGAAATCGGCAGGCAGATCGGGCGTGGCGAAGCTCCAGGGGCCTTCCAACGACGGCGCGCGGAACCATCGCCCTGACAGAAGCACGTACCACTGCTTCCCGGCCTTGTCGAAGAAGACGTCGGACTCGGTATTGGAAGCCCATTGCAACGAAGTCTTCGGCACGTCCTGGAGCTTGGGCTCGCCTTGGAACAGGATCATCTCGGCCAGGCCGTCCGTGGACAGGACCTTGGGCGCCTTGCCGTCCTGATACCGCTCCGGCGGAACGGCTCCACGGGCATCGGCCCAATTGCCGTCATCGGGCAGCTCCGTTAGCAGCGCGGGCAGTTCCGTCAGAGCCGTCCAGGGGCCGTGGATCGCGGGTGCGGTCAGCCAATGGGTATCGTCGCGCAGGTAGAAAGCGCCGGTGTCGTCGATCCGAAAGAGATCCCAGTTTGTATTGACTACGAACGAGAGCCCCGTCTTGCCCTTCACGGGCGCATAAGCAGGCTCCCCATCGGTCTGCACTAGGATCGCCGGAGTGTTCGAGACGAGGATCCTCGGCGGATCCGCCTTGAGCCCCATCACGTCGGTCATGCGCTTCTGTTCGGCGAGGCTTGCCGTCACCCGCGCCTCCGGGACCGTGATCGGTCCTGTCGGCAGGAGCTTGCCGGTCTCCACCGAGAGCCCTTTCAGGGCATCGCGATCAAGGCCTGAGAAGTTGAGTTCGGAGACGGTGATGTCGCTGATGACAATCTCGCCCGCATCCTCATCGTAGTATGTTGTGCCCTTGAGCCGTATTACGCCGAAGACCGGGTTGACGTCGGGCGCTTTCACATATTCAGCCGCAACCAGGGCCTCGATGGTCTTGAAATCGGTCCAGTCGGTGAATTGCGGCTGGAAAAGCACCATCAGGCCTTCGCCGATTTCATAGGAGCGAGGCCAGCCCTCGGAGTCCTTTTTCTCCTCCAGAAAGCGCCCGCTGATGAACCCGCTCTGCCCCTTCACCGTGACAGCGCACCAGCTTCCGGATTCCTCACACTCGCCGATCTCGACCGCCGTGCCGGCAGGCAGGGTCCGGATGGAGGAGAAGCTGGTTCCGGGACCTGAGCGGAAATTCACGTTAGTGGTGGTCACGCCCGGGGCGGCGAGCACCGTCGTGGTGGCAAGGATCGGAACGAGCGCGAACACGATCAGCTGACGCATCGGACATCACTCCTGCATGTTCCGGCAATGGGAAGTTCCAGCTGCCGGCTGCCTCTCCGGTTCGGCTCCTGCGGTGGCCGACAGGTCGAGCACACATCTCTTCCCTACAGCGGCTCATCGGCACGCAGAGGTCCTTGCGAAGAGTCTCACCAAAACGCGCATCGCGCCAAGAGCGTCCCCCCAACGTCCCCTCTGGCGCATACCACCATCGACAAAGCACACTATAGTTCAGCTGGAAGAGCTGCTTGACCGATCTGGACAGGCGCTTGACACTTGGGGCCAACCCAATCGGTGGCTGAACGGCCTCTCCGCGGATGTGCTCCGGCGATACTACCGGGGCAGGTATTCGAGCGCCCTCGGAGCAGACGTAGGGCCCAAACTGTCAAGAGACTGTCCCTATCGGTCAAGCCGAACGCTCCGTCTCGAGTAGTTTACTCGCGACCTTGAGTTCGAGCGATGCAGGGCCCGGCCCGAGCGTTAGACTGCAAGGACGTCATATCGGCGCATCGTATCTGCGTTTGCTCGCAGTCACGGATCTCGATGTTCAAGTCTCTAGAAAGCTTTGCAGTTCGCGAAGACCGGGGGAGAAGACTGGGGAAGAGGAGGACGACAATGGAGGGACGAAGGGAAATTATGATGGATCTCGCGGGATATCTGGCGCGCGTGGGGCTTGGTCTGTGCATTGCCGTGTTGGCTACAGGGACAGGCGCAAGGGCGCAAGGAAATCTCTCGGCCTATCAGGGAAGCTGGCTCGAGCGAGGTCCCGAATGCGCGGAGGTTTTCTCGGATGCCGGGAAAGGCACCTCGTTCAAGAAACCAGTCGATATCTTCGTGCCGGCCATGATCGTCTCGGGCAACCGCTTGAAAACGCCGAGCGCATCGTGTCGCATCAAATCGGTCCGGCCCGCCAGCGATCGACAGCTTCTCACCCTCGACTGCGCCAATGCCGTCGCGGGCAACGAGTTGCGGGTTCTCATGGCTCCTCAGCCGGACGGCTCGCTCAAACGCTTTTCCAATGAGCAGGACACGCTCGGAACCCGATATGAGCGCTGTTCGCGCTGACGCTGCGGACAGACTGATCAGGTTCGATTTCAATCCTGCCCTGCGTGAAAGCGGAATGTACCACCATCTTATAGGCGAACCGACGAGAAGCGTGATCGATGAAAGGTACGTTCCTTGACGTCGGACCATACGACTTTTGAGTTTTTGACGACATGGTCGTAAGGATGCAGGGTGGCGATTTCGCGGGAGGTGCAACGATGCCTGTGGACCGGAGATCTCTGCGGCGCGCTTTGGATGAACTCGTCAGGCTGAAAAGAAGCGCGGAGGGCCCGAGGCGCTTTCGAGCCATGCTCTATGACTCCGCGCTGGCGGAATGGGCAGGCCAGCTCGGCGTCGAACAACCCAAGCTCGACAGGATCGTCCACATCAGGGAAACGGCGTCAGACCGTTAAAGCATCGACCCCAAAAGGGACTCCACTTTTAGGTTCGATACTTCCTTCTTTGATGAGAGCAGCGTCCCGCCTCAGCGCAGGCCGATCTCCACTCCGCTCACGCTGGCGTTCAACTCCAGTCCGACGTTGCGGCCACGCAGGTCGAGCACGACACCCCTTGCATTCTGCAACCGAATGCCGGATGCCCCGCCTCCGACCGCGCCGCCCGCCCCGACTGCCGTGTAGGTGCCGGCGATATCGGAAGCCCGGCGCAGGTTGTAGGCGCGTCCGACCAGATCGGCCTTCGAGGCTCCAATGGTCGCGCCGAGGCTCAAGCCACCGACGCGCAGCGGATAACGCCGCCCCTGGAAGACGAGCGTCCCCCGACCACCGCCGACGCCCACGATGAACCCGGCCTTAACGACCTCGATGCGAACCGTCCCGGTCGCCGCCCAAACTGGCGTCACCGAAGCCGGCGCGAGCGTTACGGCAAGGGCCGCCAAACCACAGCGGAATGCGCGTCTGAATCCAATCATGAATCCCTCCCCCCTTCTCTCGTGCAGAGACGCTCTCAAGCCACATCATGCTCCTGTTCACGGACATTCGACACATGCCGTCACGGTCAGGAGCAACCCGGATGGAAACGAGAGGCTCATTCAATCGGGCTGGCGTGGCAGGAGACTATATTTCGCCCACCTCCCCGGCCAAGAGCGGCTTCATATGCAAGTACTGCGTCGCCTTCCGCTTGGCGATGATGTCTCTCCAGACATTCTCGACGACGGCGGCGGACAATCCTGCAGCAGCCGCCACTTTCGCTGCCGGGATGGAATGGTTCAATCCGTAGAGGCAGAGATCCATCTGATCATAAGGAAGGGCAAAATAGAATTCCTCCTGGGTCTGTGCCAAGGACCAGGTATCCGTGGTCGGAGGGCGACGGAGGATCTCATCCGGGACGCCCAGATAAGCGGCCAATTCATAAACCTGGGTTTTATAGAGATGGGCAATCGGCTTCACATCGGCAGCCCCATCGCCATACTTGACGAAGAAGCCCTGATCGTATTCCAGCCGGTTTGGCGTTCCTATGACAGCATAGTTCAGGCGTTCCGCATGGAAATATTCCATCATCTTCCGCGTCCGCTGCTTCATATTCGTAGCGGCAACGATGCCGAGATAGGCCGCCGGCGGCATCCGCACTCGACGCGTCTCTCCCTCCGGGCTCTCCACCACCAACGAGAAGAAATTGTAGCCGCTTCCCTCTGCGCCGTTGGCGATGACGACCTTGCACGACCAGTCTTCACCGTATTCCGGAACAATGTCGCGAATGAGCTCATTTCGCCGCGTGTAACAGCCCATGGCGTCAAGGGACGAACCGATATCCTCGACCTTGCTCCGGATTCCATAAGTCTCTGCCACAAGCTTTCCAAGCCTCAGGCTGTCCGGATCGGAGTCGTTTTCCGGCATCAGGAGGCAGAATACATTCTTTGGACCGACAGCCCGCACCGCGAGTGCGGCGCACAGGCTGGAATCGATCCCGCCCGATAAGCCCAACACCAGACCGCGCTTCCTCAAGGTCGTCTGAACCTGCGTCCGAAGCAGGGAAGCGATGCGGTCCGCTTCAACGGCCGGATCAATCGCAAGCATCGGATCCGACATATCTCTTTTCTTGGCCGCTGTGGTCAGACTCATTGAACTTGCTCCAGTGTCTCCGCAGCAAGTCTGCGGCTGACCTTGCCGGTGTCGGTTTTAGGCAACTCCATGCGGAATACTACCGATTTGGGAACCATGTAGTCTTCCAGATGGGCTGCACAGTGACGAATGATACTCTGCTCCGTAAGGGTCTCACTTTGTGCGACGACGATGGCATGGAGGGCCTGTCCTAGGATGGGGTCGTGAACACCCACGACAACGGCCTCGATGACACCTGGGCAGGCATGGATGACGGCTTCAACCTCCTTGGGTGCAACCTTCTCACCGCGGGTCTTGATGATGTCGTCCTTACGTCCCACGAAGTAGAGATATCCATCCTCGTCGGCTCTAAACAGGTCTCCCGTGTAAAGAACCCTCTCCCAGGGGTGCGGGCCAGGCCTGAGTGCTTTTCTTGTAGCCTCATCGTCCTCCCAATATCCCTGCATGACGTGTGGCCCGCGGATGACGAGTTCCCCGATCACACCTGAGGGCACCTTCTTACCGTCATCATCCACGACGAAGGCCTCGGTGTTGGGAATGGCAATTCCCACAGAGTCGGGCTTAACGTCCAGCTTCTCCGGCGGAAGATAGGTGCAACGCTTGCATTCCGTCAGACCGTACATCGAATAGATCCGAACGTCGGGGAAAAGCTTCCTTAACTGCGCGATATGAGACGGCGGCAGGGCCGCGGCCGTGTTGGTAATATAGCGGAGATCAGGAAACGAACCCGGCACCAGATCCTTCATCTGAAGGATCAGCGCCGCCATGGTAGGGACGAGCGGCAGCCCGGTCACGTGTTCCCGCCGCATGACAGCGAAAATTGCCTGAGGAAAAGCGAAGGACTTCTCAAGCACGAGGGTAGCTCCGAGCTTGATCGACATGATGAGTTGGTAAAGACCATAATCGAATGCGATCGGGAGCACGTTGAGGATGATGTCGGATGACACATTCTGGATATACGTCGAGATCGATGTCGCGGCAGCTTCCATATTGCGATGCGTCATCATCACGCCTTTGGGCCGCCCCGTCGATCCGGATGTATAGATCAGCATGGCAAGATCCATATCGATCCCGCCATGGCGCAAGGGCGCCGAGAACCGATGCGAAACGCAATCCGAGAAGGACAGGGCGAACGGTAGCTTGTTCTCCCCGTCTCCGGCGACGACGGTGAGCTCAACGGTAGGCGACATTTCCACTGCGGCAGCAGCAACACCACTCAACTTAGACTGTGTTATGACAGCCTTCGCCCGACAGTTCTGGAGAATGTACGCCAGCTTGTCGGTCTTTGTCGTTGCATTGATGGGACTGAATGTGGCTCCAACCTTGAGGGCGGCGAAGATCGAAACCACCGCCTCCCAGATATTCTCCATGAATATGACCACACGATCATCGCGTCCTACGCCATTCTGCGCAAGAGACCATGCCATCCGCTCAGAGAGGTCGTCGAGTTCATCATAAGTGAGCCTTCGACTGTTGGTAATCAAGGCCTCCTTGCGGCCGTGCTTGCGCGCACTCTCGCGCAGAAATTCCTCGACGCGCATATAATCTTCTCCACTCATATCTTCCGATCACGCAGCCCGTACTCCCGCGGTGGTTTTGCGGTCTATGTAGGCGCACAAGCTGCTGATCGTATCGAGATTGGCAGGGATGATTTCCGCGTCGGCAACTGCGATCCCGTACCTCTCCTCCAGAAAGGCCACGAGCTCCAGGATCCCGGTTGAATCGACGATTCCACTTTCGATCAATGACACGTCATCGGAAACCGGGCGGCTCGTATCGCCAAAAAGGAAGTTATCGACGATGAAGCTGCGAAGTTCATTTGCAATAGTAGCAGGCATCTTCTCTCTCCATTCAAACTCTAGGCGGCATACGTACTCTGGTACTTGGTCGATGCACCGAAAGCCTGTTGCCATAGTTGCGTCGACAGGATGCTGACGAACGCCGTGCTGTCGCGGAATCCGGCGGAGTTCTGCCGCCGGCACTTTGCATGAAGCTTCTCAACCGCCTGTGGGCTGAAAATGCCGACCTGGGCAACAGCGCGCGGTGAAAGCATTTCCGCAACATAGTCGGGCGCACCTTCCATGCTGAAGGGATCGCAGTCCGGTGCACGATACGGCTGCTTGGTGCGCCAAGCTATCGACGGAGGCAGCAAGTTCTTGGTTGCCTCGCGCAGGATATGCTTCTCGCTAAGCCCCTTGAGCTTCGCCCCGGGCGGCAGCTTGGCGGCAAACTCCACGACACGATGATCGAGAAATGGGAAGCGCCCTTCCACCCCATGAGCCATCGCGACGCGATCTCCCTGGCTGGAGAGGATGTACCCAGGCAGGAGGAACGTGGTTTCAATATACTGCGCCTGGTGCAAGGGGGCCCAGCGCTTGAAATCCGCCGGCAGCCGGTCGATCAAGGTCTGAGCGGCATCGAATCCTCCCAGCGTTGCGCGGAAATCTCCGGAGAAGAAGATCTTGGCGGCAGATGTACTGCGGAAACGAGGCAGATGAGAGAACAGGGGACTATCCGATGCATCGTCACCGCCGCAGAAGAACGAAGTCAGATATTCCGGAGTCTGCTGGCTCAGGTTCGGCAGGTAGGGATAGAGCCGCCTGAACAAGTGGCTCCGGAAGCGGGAGCGTGGCTGGCGGGCGCAGAAGCGACGGACTGCCGCCTCCTTGAAGATATCATAGCCCGCGAAAACCTCGTCAGCCCCCTCGCCTGTCAGGACGACTTTAAACCCGTGATCGCGCACCAGACCCGACAACATGAAGAGCGGCGCCGGAGCGGTCCTGACAACAGGCGTCTCCATATGCCGCACAACATCGGGAAATATCCGAGCGATGTCTTGCGGAAGGCATTCTACCGAACTGTGCTCAGTTCCAAGAGCACGCACGACTTCGTCCTGATATGAGCTTTCATCATGTTCGGCGGAGGCGAATGTCACCGAGTACGTCCGCAGACGGCTCGATATCGTGCGTGCTGCAAGCGCACTGACGATCGATGAATCCAAACCACCCGATAAATAGGCTCCCACCGGTACATCAGCTCTCAATCTTATGCGTGTGGCGTCATCCAAGAGATCGAGAAGCTCTTCCGACCTGTCCTTCATCGAGACGGTACGGCTTGTCGTTTGCCGGTCAGGAAACGACAGTTGCCAATAGGGCCTGGAGCGCAGCCCATTCGCGTCGATCGCCATGATGTGCGCCGGCGGAAGTTCCGATATGTTCTTGAATATGGTTCTTGGCGCGACCGGAGCCCACAGGGTGAAGATCTGATCAAGAGCGAACGGATCGATTTCTGCGTCGATTCCGGGAACGCGCAGGATTGCCTTAACCTCCGACGCGAAGAATACCGTATCCCTGTGACTTGCGTAATAGAGCGGACGAACGCCCATGCGATCCCGCGCAAGAGTCATACGGCGCTCGTGACCGTCCCAGATCGCAAAAGCGAAATCGCCATTCAAAAGGGAAACGCAGTCTGCTCCATGCTCTTCGAATAGGTGCAGGATGACTTCGGTATCGGAGTTCGTCCGGAAGCGGCGCCCACGCTCCATGAGTTCTTGGCGGAGTTCAACGTGATTGAAGATTTCGCCGTTGAAACTGATCCAGAACCGCCCGCTCCCGCTCGACATCGGCTGATGTCCGTCGGAAATATCGACAATCGACAGCCTCGTATGTCCAAGCCCCACCCCATCGCCAACAAAGATGCCCCGATCATCCGGGCCACGATGTTCGACGGCATTGACCATTCCCTGGAGTATCGATCGCGACCTTTCCGGAGCAACGCCAGTTCCGAAAAAGCCCCCTATACCGCACATGTCGAAGCGCTCCCATGATACCGGAAGATGAATAAATCAACGTGATCGCCTACGGTCTCTCACTGCTCGGCGCTCCAGCTATTTCCGATCAATCGGGTCCATGTCTCCCCGGCTAGCCCGTTAAAGAATGCCTCACCGCTCAGGAAGGGCTTCAGGAAGATGGGATTGCGAGCATGGACAACTGTAGCCGATCGATGCGCAAAGGCACATCGGCGCGTCAGCATAGCGTCCAGCAATTCAGGCTGAGTGCGACCTTGAAGCGCAACCACACCGGATCTGGCCGCATGATCGATCAATCGATCGATGACAACTCCCGATCGACCAGGAGCTGACAGGACTTGCAGGACGTGCCCTATCCGTCGCTCGCGGCCGTAATAGATAAAGGCGCCTACAGGCGTCTCGTCATGAGATATGACCATTCTGTACTGGGCCTTACCGTACAGGTCCTTTCTCTCTGAATCGATCAGGACACGGGAGAGATCACTGCTCGGCCAATTTGGGTGAAGCGAAAACCGCGAGGCGAATTGCGCTACGAGTTCCGCCATCTTCTCCGCATCGACCGGTATATCGCTGTAATTGCCCGAGCCCGGCGTATGGGATCCTGCGGCAACACTTGACCAACGAAGAGCTGCCCCATTCGCTCTGTGCCGAGCCCATGCATCGATGCAGCGCGAGAGCGGCATCAGACTCCGAGCGAATCTCAACCGGCCTGCAAACAGCTCAACGAGGAAACCTGCCGGATTGATGACACGAACCCAGTCCAGGCTATAGGAAGGAACAGTAATGCCGCGAAGTGCCCTCCACATGGCAACTGCGGTATCGCTTGCTGTCTCGCTCAAGGAAATATCCTGCGGCCCGGCCAGAAAAGTGCGGAGAAGCCGCGCGCCGACGAGTGGATTCTCCGCATGGTTATCGACCATCAGGCAAGACGCGACGGCAGCCATGACGGGAGCCCCATGGAGACGCATTGGAAGTGCGAGAACCCCGATAAAACCCGCAATCTCCCCATCAGGCTTGACATAGACGTGCGAGCAAAATCCAGACCTCGCTTCGACGGGATCGACGAATAGCTCTTTCAGATATGTGATGAGCGAATCCCGCGCCGTTACGGACCTTTTCAGCAGAACACGCTGAAACAAGTCCGCGACTTGGGGCAGATCTTCTCCTGCAAGGTGACGAATTTCACTCATCTTCCGGAAATAATCCAAAGATTTCGACTGCTTTCATGACCCTGCCGGACCGACTAATGCCAAGCATTGTTTGCCGTGAACGCCAGCACTGCAATGCTCTATTCCGGACGATACCTCCTTCGAGGGAGTACGATTGGGACTTTCCAACGGGTCCTGTTCGAAATAGTGAAAGGTATTAGGTGAGCAATTACTAAAACCCGACTTCTACCGCTTTAGGAAAATTGCCAAGACCGTTCGGTTCGAGAACGAAATGTTACGGGAGGCCTCTCGGCCTCGATCCAAGCCTTCTGCCGCAACAGAGATGGAAATGAGGAGCTCGAATTTTAGAGCTGGCCGAACACCGATACTATTGCATCTTCTGCGCAATTATCACACGTGGAACGCCGTGAGTGTCACTCATCAATTGAATGCTGCCGTAGTGACGAGTTCTAACGATAAGGGAGTGAACTTGCTTCTCCTGGCTCTGCCCGAACTCAAGTGCAATCCAGCCGCCAGGCTTTAGATAAATCAACGCGTCCCTGATGACGCGCTGATGAATGGAGAGACCGTAAGGCCCGCCGTCGAATGCCTCTTTCGGCTCAGTGGCGAGCAGATAAGACTTCTCGCCCGAAAGACGCGATGTCGAGATATAGGGGGGATTGCATACGACCAGATCGATTTTCTCATGCAGTTGATCGGCTGCTAAACCTTCGAACAGGTCTCCCTGTCGCACGTAAACCCGGGGCGCCAAGCCCAGCCTTTCTACATTGCGCTTCGCGAGAGAAACGGTTTCGTCGGTTAGATCACTCGCCCACACGGTCGCATGCTCCTGCGCAATGGCAACTGCACACGCGAGATTGCCGGAGCCGCAGCACATGTCGATGACACGAGCGGCGCCTCCCCGCTCTTTCAGGATATTGATTGCCGCCTTTGCGAGGAGAACCGTCTCCTCCCGAGGGACGAGCACACCTGGCGAAGTCTCAAGATCAATCCCCATGAAACGAGCGGCAGAGGATAACGTACCACCTGAGATCATCCGCAAATTCCCCTGAGCTATACGGGACCTGCGAAGTTTAGCTCACCGCCATGATCGTGAACAGTAACTCTTCTGGCCATTCGGTATAAGCGAATCATGGAGCTGCGAGGCGCTATTTTTGGCCTCAAACCGGAGCAGGTTGCTCCCAACCCCGCTCTCTCGGGCCTTGATCGCGGCCGAAAGGCATCTCATCGTGCAAAACTGAGCCGTTGGATGGCACCTATCGACCGAATGCGCATTCGACTAACTCCAAAATCCAAGACCTTTATTGCTCAGCAAGGGCTATTTTGATCAGGCGGCCCATAGGACAAGGCTCAAACCACCGAGGTCATAAAGTGGATCTTACTGTATACCAGCGTTTGAACAGAAAGATTGGGCATAAATTCTTTATCAAGCCACGTTTCCTGCGCCTTGATTGTGGCGTCCTGAGCATTTGCTTCGACGACTTCCCGCGCACGGCCTGGACAATCGGAGGAGCAATCCTCGCTCAGTACGGTGTTCACGCAACATACTTCGCGAGCGGCGCGTTCTGCGACAAGACCTATATGGGAATGGAGCAGTTTACAGAGACGGATCTTTTGGAGGCGCAGGAGGCAGGGCACGAGATCGGCTGCCATACCTACGATCATTATAGTGCCTTGGAAGTATCCACTGGAGAGTTCGAAAGATCCATCGAGAAGAACCGTGAATTTCTGTGCGAACGGTTGAATGGTGAGGCGCCGGACAGTTTTGCCTTCCCCTATAACCATGTCAGCCTGCAGAGCAAATTGGCTGTCGCTCGCCAGTTCAAAACTGCCCGTGGTGTCGGCACGGGTGTCAATTTAAACTGGATCGACCTTTCTGAAGTTGCTGGAGTCAACCTCTCTCTCACACAAGCGGCAGGATACTCTCCTAACAAGCCTGGCTTTCTCGATATCAACGAACTGATCGAGCAAGCAGCCTTACAACGGAAGTGGCTGGTGGTGTACACTCATGATCTCGCCGATACGCCCTCCATGCACGGTTGCAGAACGCATGGGCTTGAGGAGCTTCTGATCAAAGCCAAGCAGGCCGGTCTCGCTGTCAAGACACTCAGGGAGGTCACGGCCGGCTAACGCATCGAACGCAAAGCTAGCGACCCGTTTCGCACGCAAAGGTGCGCGAAACTGGAATCTTAGCGCGCCAGACAATTTCGAGGAGCCGCGTCAGTGCAAAGCAGATTCTTTCTGAGCGACAATCGTGTCTTCTTGATGGAAAGATCCACTTCAAGACCAAACCATCAGTGACGCAAAGCGATAGGTTGAGACCGAGCACGCTAAAACCTGAAGCAATTGAATCAAGTCATCAGGACTCGCTCTCTTCCTCGTGAATCTTGAACAACAGTTCAGAGTTCCTTGAGAGGTTCCCAATCGCCAGTTCAGCATTGTGGGATGAAAGACCCGCTATCGCAAGGCAATCCTGAAACCCCGTCGTGCCCAGGTAGCATTGCGGCTAGCGACATGACGGATCTCTGGCTTCGTCTCGGAGCCGATTCCGACCCTATGGACCGCCTTGAACAGACCGATGTGTCATCAAGCACAGGGCTATTCGCCCTGTGGAAGTTCAACGACCTGCCGGATCAATCGCCCTGAAGAGCAACTTCCACGGCGTCACCCGGCATTAGAAGAGTCGCCCCAGTTCCCAGAAACGACTTGCTTTCGCCGTTGACATTACGATGAATCATAATTCGAGCATTCGGTCCGCTCGCGGTCGACCACGTCGACTTCATTGCGCCGACGAAAGCCAGCTTCTGCTTGGCGGCATTCAGCTGCGCCCGGATCCTGATCAAGCGCGTATTGGTCTCCTGAAGGTCCTCGAGCAACCGTAAGTGCCGTTGCTCCTGGAGCTTTTCGACAGCGCGATCGGCCTCGTATTGCACCAGAGATGCTTGAGCCGCCTCTGCGCCGGTTTGGAGAGCTCGCGTTGCAGATGCCAACATGGCTCGACGGGCCTCGGATACCCTTTGGGTCGATGTGGTTCCTCGCTCGAGCAGGGCCTTTGCCCTATCCAGCTCTTCCACATCGGCCTTCATGCCCTCCTCTTCCCTGTCCTTCTGTTGATTGAGAAAAGCGGTGCGAACGGAAACGCGCTTGTAGGTATCCTGGAGGTGCTTCACCTCGCGGTCAAAGTCCTCGCGCTGTGTCTGGAATTGTTGCGCCACGAGCGATGCGGCGGCCTGCGCCGCGGGTGTCCTGGGAAGCTCGGAATCCTCCCCTTCCTCGGGCTTGATACCAAGCTCCAGCTGAAGCTGCTTCTTCTTCTCCAAGGCCTGGGCGAGCTCTCCTTCAAGAGTCGTGTACTCGGCGCTGAAAGTGACCGCTTCCAGCTGCGGATTGTTCACGCGAAACCGAACAACATCATAGCCGCCGGCCACCGATACCGCCTGCCTGACCGTCATGCCCGGGCGATAGGCAACCTCCCCGGCCCTGGCAAGATCACCGGACATGTAAACCGGCCTATATTCCGCAATGGTGAGGGAGACTTCCTCGGGAGACACGGGGGTGATCACAGTCCGCCCATCGGCGGACCGAACGCTAATGGCGCGGGTTGAAAACTCATCCTGGAGCTTCTTCCGCAGGGAGGCGATATCGAGTCCAGCGGCGGAAACGCTACCGATGATCGGAATGATGACGTTTCCATCGGTGTTGACCATCGCCCGGGCCCTCAGGTCCGGAATGCCGGCGATCGAGACCTCAACGACATCTCCCACGCCCAAAAGAAAATCCGCCTTGCCTTCAGCCGAGAACCCGAGCGTGAAAACCGTGGCGAGCGCGGCGAAGGCACAATGTCTCAGGACTCCGGTTTGGAAAACCTGATGCGAACGTGACAGGCACATCCATCTAACGCCGATCGTCATCCTCAAACCATCCATCAATGAGTGGCATCTATCGCTACTGAAACTTCACCACGGACGAGAACATTAAGAGTATCGATCCGTACGATCCCGGTAGAATGCTATGCTTGCCCCGCAGGCGAACCCCACCAATGCCCCCAGTGCAAGTACGATGAGCGACTTGGGCTCGCTTTTGTTCAGCGGCGGAGACGCGAATGTGATGATTCTTGCCTCGGGCGAGGGGAACGAGAGCTGCTGGCTTGTTTCCAGATGCTGTTCCATGAATCGTTCATACAGCCTTCTTTGCGATTGCGCATTGCTTTCGAGCTCAAGCAAGGTCGCGCTGGAATTCAGGTTCTTACTTTGTGCCTTGAAGTCCTGCGCTGCCCGCTCGGCTGCCAGCATCTCAGCACGAATGACGGATAGACGATCCTCAAGCCAGGCGTTGGCGTTCCGCATCATCTGGCTTCGCGCTTCGATCTGGCTGGAGCGATAGGTTTCGGCCACGGTATTGGCGATTTGAGCGGCCTTAGTAGGGCTCGCGTCCCTAAACTCGATGTCGATCGCGTGACTTATCCCGATCCGGCGGACGTCCAGAGAGCGCTGAAGCTTGATGATCGCGAGTTGAAGCGTGCGCTCAGCGGCCGCCTCCGCATCCTCGGTGCGGTTCGAGCTGAGGATCGAACTTACGAAGGATGGCACAAAGCTTTTGAGGCCGAACTCGGGCTTCGAGAAATCTTTGTCTCTCGTCAGGTCCAGACTTTGGACCACGGCCTTGGCGACGCTGCCAGAACGGATGATGGCGATCTGGCTTTCAATATCGGCAGCATTCAGTGGATTATCCAGTCCCCCGGATGGCTGCGAGCTTTGCGGCCGGTTCGTATCGACGATCATCTGAGCCGTCGCCGCGTAACGGACGGGCGCAATCATGAGATAGATGACTGCAATCACCATGCAGATTGCTGTCGCAATCGCAACAAGGAGCCAGTGGCTCATCAGGGGCCGCAGCAGATCAGCCAAGTCATTGGATGATTGTTGCTCAGGCCCATATGTCGTAGTCTCGAATTTGATCCGCTCTGGCCTATCTAGCATGCGCCCGCCTGCCCTTAACTCTTCGCCCTAACAATAAATAAGTCGCCATCAGCGTTGTCGAGTTCAACTATGGGGACTTGGAGGTTCATTGTGCGAACCGAAAGACACAGAAGGAGTAACCCCTAAGGGAATGTCCGGGATCACTTACTTCCTGCTCTCTTCGCATTTGATGGCGCCGTATTTGATGGCCATGCTTTCGGGGGCATCCTCGCGGTAGACGCCGTTCTTCCAGTACGGGCCGACCTGGTCGTTATAGCCCAGGGAGCCGTTGTAATCGACGATCTGCACGCCGTCGCGCCACACGTCGAGCTGGCCGTTGCCGCCCGGATCGAAGCGCAGGGTGATCTGCATGTCGTACCACTTGCCGCGCTGGATGTCGGCGCTGTCCTGGTACAGGTTCATGAAGGTCGTGTTGCCGGCGGTGGTCACCGCCTCCTTCGAATAGCGCCCGACGACGCGCATCTTCTCGCCGACCAGCTCGACCGCGAAGGGCGGCGGGCCGGAATAGTCGCCCGCGTCCTCCGACGCGTGGGTCTGGCCCATCACCAGCCAGTCGGCGGTGTTCGTCGCCCCCGGCTCGATCATGAACTTGTAGCTGATCGTGTAGGTCTGGCCGAACTCGAAGTGCTTGCCGCTCGACACCTCCGAGCGCTGCGTGCCCGAGGCCGCGAACACCGCCGGGTCGCCGCCCCGCACCTCGAACCGCATCGTGTCCGCCGACGCGTCATACGCATAGCTGTAGGAGCGCCCTGCATTATGAAGATTGAAGGATTCAGGATCCAGGCAATTCACCAAGGAGATGCCGATGACGCCAAGCTTTACAAATGGCACGAGCATGTTTCTTCTTCTCTCAAGGGGACGAAGTCTCGATCAGGTGTTTCGACACGGCTGATCAACGAGCCGGTCCCTGCGATTGCGTCGATGGAAGACGCAGTCGCCTTAAACATGCCCCTTCACGCTTGGCGAAAGTAGCCTCCACGAAGGTGTACCCACTAAGTCTGCTTATCGGCCTCTCACACCTCGGACGGGGTAGGTTGCATCATCCGGTAAGAGATCGTCCTTCGACACAGATTGTGCGCATTTTTATTCGATTCTTTTTATGGCGGCACTACGCCGCAACCGGGTGGCGGACCATGGCCGAAGAATGCCGGTATCCATGATCCACCGTGCCCAACGGGGTCTTCATTGCATTGATCCAGTGAAGACAGGGAGCGTAGATCAGAAGCGCGTCTGAAACCTGACGCGGTCTCGACAAGGCACAAGTACAGGATCGGGTGGCGCATCGTAATCCCGATTACTTAGTCCTTATGATCATAATCCGACCTAAAAGCTCATATGCGATACCGTTATTCTCAATTGACCCAAACACGCATGAAACTTGATAGTTCGTTACGAGCGAGCAAGAGCGATATCGCGCATAATCCCGAGAAGGATTTGCTTCATGGATCTGCGTCACGGCATCTATTGGAAAGACAGTGCTGAGAGTGTTGACTTCTCTCCCGCCGGACCGATCGAACATCTGCGGGATGTCATCACGGTCGATTACTCCAACGATTACCGTCCGAGCGTAAGTCCCTATCTACACTCGTCGACGAAACGAATTTTTGACATCGTCATAGCCACCCTCCTTCTGATTGCGGCATCTCCGCTGCTCTTGATGATTGCCCTGGCGATCAAAGCGACGAGCGAGGGGCCGGTTATCTTTCGACAGAAACGGCACAGCTCCGAGAAGACGACCTTCGAGATCCTGAAGTTCCGCTCCATGCACGTCGATTGTGGTGCCGACCCGCTCGTACCGCAGGCCGTCAAAGGCGATGGTCGCGTAACTGCGATCGGGCGGCTCATCCGGAGAACGAGCATGGATGAGCTTCCCCAACTTATCAATGTGATCCGGGGCGAGATGTCCCTCATTGGGCCTCGCCCGCATGCTATCGCGCACGACGAAAAGTATATGAGGGAAATTCCAACTTATGTGCATCGCTTCCTTGCTCGTGCCGGCATAACCGGACTGGCGCAAGTCAGTGGCGCACGCGGAGCGACGCCTAAGCTAAGCGACATGCAACGCCGCGTTCAGTACGATCTGGAATACATCCGTACTGCGTCCCTAGCCCTGGACTGCAAGATTCTGTTGCTCACTGCGATCACCGAGCTCACCGGGCGTACCAACGCATTCTAACATCGATACGACCCGGATAACCTTCAGGATGTTTACATGAGAGTCACGTTCCTCGACACGCCCATTGATGTCCTGAGCACCGAAGAGACGGTTCAATGCGCCATCGATTCGATGCGCCATGGGAAGCGCATCAGGCATGTCGCCATCAACGTTGCGAAGCTCGTTAAAATGCAATCAGACCCCGCTCTAAGGGCGGACGTGATCAACAGCGACATCATCGGGATCGACGGCGCAGGGATCGTTATCGGAGCCCGGCTTCAAGGCATTCCTGTTCCGGAACGCGTGGCCGGGATCGACCTCATGGAGGAGGTCCTGAAAGAATGCTCGAAGCAAGGGTTCCGCCCCTACTTTCTCGGAGCCACTGAGGAGATCGTACAAAGAGCGGCATCCGTAGCGAGAAACCGCTATAGCGGTCTCAGCTTTGCAGGTGTGAGAAACGGGTACTTCACCACATCCGAAGAACGAGACATCGTCGAAGAGATCAACCGATCCGGAGCCGATTGTCTGTTCATCGGCATGCCGACGCCACGCAAGGAAAACTTCCTGGCCGCCCATGCTCCGCACTTGAACGTGCCATTCTTGATGGGGGTCGGCGGATCGTTTGACGTTCTGGCCGGAAAAGTTTCGCGCGCTCCGGCTCCGATGCAGAAGCTCGGCCTGGAATGGATGCACCGCTTGCTTCAGGAGCCACGCCGAATGTTCTGGCGATATGCCAGCACGAATTACGCGTTTGCCATTCTTCTCTCACGCGCGATGTTTGCCAATTTCGCGAAGAGCACGAAGCTGGCGCTCTCAAGCCTGGTGCGCGGCCATTGAGCGGAGCACCGGCCGGGCACCCACCTCAAAAGAACTATCATCTATTAATCAGGACGAAGTGAATGCTGCGCATCCTTGTCGTATTCGGAACCCGGCCAGAAGCCATAAAGATGCTTCCTGTCGTCAAAGCACTACGCGAGCGCAATACATGCAGCGTCGGCGTTGTCGTCACGGGTCAGCACCGTGAGATGCTGAACCAAGTCTTTGATGTCTTCGGGGAAAAGCCGGACATCGATCTCAACGTCATGAAGCCCAATCAGCGCCTTCCGGAGCTGACGGGTGCGATCATCAGCCAGATGAGCGCTGTACTGGAAGCCGACAGGCCCGATCTCGTCCTTGTGCACGGGGACACGACGACCGCACTCGCAACGGCCATGGCGGCCCTCTACAGCAAGGTGCGCATCGGTCACGTCGAGGCGGGTCTGCGATCGTTCGACCTATCCCAGCCATGGCCTGAAGAGTTCAATCGGGTTACGATCGATGCAATCGCTGATTATCTTTTCGCCCCGACGACAGTCGCGGCTGACAACCTCGGACGAGAATACAGCCGCCGCGGCCAGATCTACGTGACCGGCAACACGGGTATCGACGCGCTCCTTCATGTTTCCAACAGGATCGACGCTGAGGAGATGGGGGCGTCGTCACCCATCGAGGCCCTGGACGGGATTGATCCGGACCGTTCACTCATTCTCGTGACAGGGCACCGGAGAGAGAACTTCGGAGCGGGCTTCGAAGGCATCTGCCAAGGCATTTCCCGCCTCGCCGGCCGGAATGACGTGCAGGTCGTCTATCCGGTTCATCTCAACCCGAATGTGAGGGATGTCGTGCAGACGCGCCTCGGATCACATCCGAACGTTCATCTGGTTCCACCCGTCCCCTACGTGGACATGGTTCGGCTCATGAAGAAGTCGAAGATCATTCTGACCGACTCCGGAGGCATCCAGGAGGAGGGTCCGGCCCTCGGACGTCCTGTCCTCGTCATGCGCGAAACGACCGAGCGTCCGGAAGCTCTGGCCACGGGAGCCGTCAGCCTGGTGGGGACGGATCCCGATGAGATCTACAATGTCGCGTCCTCCTTACTGGACGACGAGGAATACTATCAGCATCGGGCGAAAGCGGTCTTCCCTTACGGGGATGGAACCGCATCCATCAAGATCGCAGGCATCATTACGGAGTCACTGAGCGCATGAGCACCATTTGCGTCGTCGGTTTAGGTTACATCGGTCTTCCAACAGCGGCAATGCTTGCAAGCCGCGGCTTTGATGTCATCGGCTATGACGTCAACGAGCGTGCCGTGGAATCCATCAATGCCGGGAAACCGCATTTCTACGAGCCCGATCTTCAAATGCTTCTGTCGGCCGCGGTCAGTACGGGGCGTTTAAGAGCTTATACGCGCCCCTCGGAGGCCGACTATTTCATCATTGCCGTCCCGACACCTTTCCGGGACGGCAAGAAGCCGGACTTGTCCTATGTGGAAGCGGCCTGTGACGCTATAGCGCCGTACCTGCAGGCCGGATCGACAATCATTCTGGAATCGACCTCGCCCGTGGGAACCACCGAGATGGTGGCATCGCGACTTGCGGATGCAAGGCCCGATCTCATCTTTCCTCGCTACAAGGAGGCAAGCGACGCTCAGATCGCAGTGGCTCACTGCCCCGAGCGAATCCTACCAGGGCAGATGCTGCGCGAGCTGGTGTCCAACGACCGCATTATCGGCGGAATTACGGAAAACTGCTCCCAGCGGGCATGTGCGCTCTATGAGAGCTTCGTGACCGGACGCATCTTCACGACCGACGCGCGCACGGCGGAGTTTGTGAAACTCATCGAGAATGCCTACCGCGACGTGAATATTGCCTTCGCCAACGAACTGTCCATGATCTGCGACCGGATCGGCGTCGATGTATGGCGTGCAATCGAGCTTGCCAACAAGCACCCGCGGGTCTCGATTCTTCAACCTGGTACCGGCGTCGGCGGGCATTGCATCGCGGTCGATCCCTGGTTCATTGTGGATGCGGCGCCGGACGACGCGCGCCTTATCAAGACAGCGCGCGAAGTGAACGAGAGGAAACCCGATTATGTCTTCCAAAGAGTCATTTCTTTGGCAGATCGATTCAAGAATCCCGTCGTCTCCTGCTACGGCATCACATACAAGCCTGACGTGGACGACCTGCGGGAAAGTCCCTCCCTCGAGATTGTCCGGCGCCTCATCCAGCATGGCGGCATTCGTGTGCTGGTCTGCGATCCGCTCGTCAAGCATCTCCCATCCGAACTCACGAGCCATGGCGATCTTCATCTTGTCGATGCCGACACGGCGAGGCAGGAGGCCGACATCGTGGCATTTCTCGTGGGACACAAACCTTTCAAGCGTCTCGAGTTCAACAGGTACCTGCACAAGGTCGTTGTCGATGCCGCGGGACTGATGTCCAAACCTGCCGATTTACCAGGTGTTTCCGCACGATAGGATCTGCGGATCTCACCTTCCAACCATG
Source organism: Microvirga mediterraneensis (assembly GCF_013520865.1). Classification (NCBI taxonomy): domain Bacteria; kingdom Pseudomonadati; phylum Pseudomonadota; class Alphaproteobacteria; order Hyphomicrobiales; family Methylobacteriaceae; genus Microvirga; species Microvirga mediterraneensis. The sequence continues at coordinate 2,691,873 of NZ_JACDXJ010000001.1, read as the reverse complement.
AAGATCGTAGGCAGGAGAACGCGCGTGAATCAGGCGTTGCATGCGGACAGGAAGAACCGCCCGGTCTGGAGTAGAAGCCGTGTTATCGAGGGCTACAGGCGGATGGACAAGCTGCAGCCTCCAGAGGCTGCGATCCTGTCGATCCTGGAACCGGAGATTGCCGGCAAGAGAATTCTCGACATCGGCGTCGGAGGCGGAAGGACCACTCGTTATCTCACGGGCTTGAGCAGGGACTATATCGGCATCGACTACTCGCCGCGGATGATCCAACGCTGTCGCCAGATTTATCCGAACGTCCGATTCAAGGAATGCGATGCGCGCGACCTCTCTGCATTCCCGTCCGCTTCATTCGACTTCGTCATGTTCAGCTTCAATGGCATCGATTACGTCGATCATGCCGGCCGGCTGAAGATTCTTGCTGAGATCAGACGCGTTCTCGCCGATGACGGCGTCTTCGTGTTCTCATCCCATAATCGGGATACGAGGGTCCGAAGATCTTGGGAACTATCCCACTTCGTCGGCACGCACCCGGTCATCACGCCGTTGCGCTTTACCAAGAGAGCCATCCTCTACAGCCTGGGGATCATGAACAGTTTGAAGAACACCAGGAATGAGGAGCAGAACGAGACATATGCCCTGATGAACGATGAATGCCACGAGTACTCGCTGATGACCTACTACATCTCCGTTCCGAAGCAGATCGAGCAGGTGGAAGAAGCTGGATTTAAGGTAACCCATGTCTATGGCCTCGATGGACAGCAAGCAGATTATCGGTCTTCAACATCGTTAGATCCATGGATTTACTACCTCTGCCGCGCCTCAAATACCCATTTGGGGGCATGACGCGGAACATTTTCTTCCCATATCATCTACTCGAAGGCTTTTATAAGTTTAACCAGGAGCTTCCCAAGATGAGTAAGTACATCGGCACGGCGCGCAATGATTACTTGAAGGGCACAAGCAGCATCGATTGGATTCTGGGGCGCTCCGGCAACGATAAGCTCTGGGGTCTTGGCAAGAACGATCTTCTGGATGGCGGGACGGGAAACGACAAGCTCTATGGCGGCGACGGCAACGATCGGCTTTACGGCGGGAGCGGCAAGGACTATCTGAGCGGCGGCAACGGCGATGACCGTTTGTTCGGCGATTCCGGCAACGACAAGCTTTACGGCAACAACGGCAACGATAAGCTCTATGGCGGCAATGACCATGATTACCTGAGCGGCGGCAACGGCAACGATTTGCTTTCCGGTCAGAGCGGCAACGACCGGCTCTATGGTGACAACGGCCATGACAGGCTGGACGGTGGAATCGGGAACGACCGTCTTTACGGCGGGAGCGGGAATGATCTGCTCTATGGCCAGGATGGCGATGATTATCTCGACGGCGGAACTGGGGACGACACCATTGTCGGCGGCAACGGCGAGGATTACATCATCGGCGGCGAAGGAAACGATCTCCTTACCGGTGGCGCGGGCCGCGATTCCTTCGTGTTCAACACGACGCCGCATGCGGGCAACATTGACACGATCGTCGATTTCGAGGCGAACGATACGATCAATCTGGACCGCGGCCCCTTCTTCAACCTTACACCTGGAATTCTCAACCCCGACGCGTTCAGGATCGGAACGGCTGCGCTCGATGCGGATGACAGGATCATCTACGACAAAGCCACGGGCTCGCTCTACTTCGATGCCGATGGATCCGGCGCGGCAGCCGCCGTCAAGTTCGCGCATGTGACGCCCAACATCGATCTCGCGCCGATTAACTTCTTCGTCGTCTGATAGCGAGAATCTTCAGATATCTGGAATTCAGCCGTTCGAACTGGCTCCACCCATGTGGAGCCAGTTTTCTTTTCTCTTGCCGTGCATTTTGGCGGAGTTCCGGACGAAATCGCAACATAGTCTTTCATGCGGTGAGGCCGGTCTCGCGCCAGAGATGCTCCCACTTGCGTGCAATCATCTCCCTGCTTTCCTTTGCCGAATTTCTTGACGGTGGACCGGATTCACTTCGTCGAGAGATGCTCAAGCCGTTTGACCGGCTACATGAAATCTGACCGGACTTAACAGGAGCGTCCTCCGATCGCCTCACTCATCCTCGTTGGGGGCGCAGGAGGGGATCAAGCGCTGATCCGGCCGATGCTTTCGGAACTCGTGGACCGAGTAGAGTCATGGACGATGCGGCTGGGAATCCATGCGCGAGGATCGACGCGCCGACGCAGCAGACCGCGAATGGCGGTGAACGTCAGGACGATCCATGCCGTAACCGCATAGACCCCAAGGGAAACGGAGAGCCTGCGCAGAGACATCAAAGCGAAAGGAGCTACGAACAGAAGCCCTGAGATGACGGCCCTCTGCAGCATGCCGTCCACGGCGACCCAGACCAGGATGAGCGAAGCCAGCCATGCGATGACCACCGCCGAGGTCCAAAGCGTCCTGATCTTGCGTACCGTTTCAAGGAACGAGGAGCGCCCGATCATGGCCCGCAACAACTCCCCCGAGCCTAAGGCATACCCGCCCGTGACCCGGCGCCAGAGGAGCTGATAGGCGCCGATCTCATAGCCGTAATGTTCGACAGCCAGCCTGTCGATCCGAGACAGCCGCCATCCTTTCTCGCGCAACCGGGTCGCAAGCTCGAACTCCTCGAAAGCATGAAGGTTGCGGTCCGTGAAGTAGGATACGCTCTCGAGGGCCGAGCGTCGGTACAGCCCTCCCCCGTCCAGGCGATCGACCTCCCCGGGCTTCAAGTCGGCCTTCGCCCGGGCGGCTCTCGAGGCAAATTCAAGGCTGTCGAGATTCATGTCCTGGACGATGCCTCCGACACCCGCCAGTCCCTTATCGTCCTGAAGGGCTTTCAGGGCTGCCGGCAGGAAGGAGAGGTCGATGGCCATGTCGCCGTCGAGCAGATAGATGAACTCCCCCGAACAATACTGGAAGCCGAGTTGGGGTGCGGCGCCGCAGCAGCGATCTGCGGCATCGGTCAACTGAACGATCTTTATCGGATAGGCCGATGCGATCTCCACGGTCCTGTCACTCGACAGGCTGTCTGCGAGGATGACCTCGCCCCCGACGATCTTGACCGCTTCCAGACTGCTTTCGATCGCGCGCGCAATGTTCGTCTCTTCGTTCAGGGCCTTTATGATGACACTGACGTTCACAAGCAGACCTCCACCCCTGAGAAATTCATCGGTTGATGCCCCCTGGCCGATCCAAAATCCCTATGTGGCGCGCTAGCGTGTCACGTAGCGCAGCATCTTGAACATGTAGGGTCCCAGCTTCGGGAAAGCCGTCATGGCAAGGCGGTACTCGGCCTGTCGGACAGGCCTGAGAATGAAGAGCAGGACGATGAAGCCGACACTGCTCAGGAGACTCAACAGGAAGCGTCCGCCGCCTTCGAGCTCGAGGCTGGATGCCGTCAGATAGGATACGAGCAGGATCGCCATCGCCGCCGCATACAAGGGTACCAGACGTCGAAAATCGAGGGCCCGCTGAGCGCCGCGAAGGTCAAGCATATGCCGCAGGATCGCCAGTCGGACGACGACATCGACGCTTGGCCACAGCAGGGCCGCCACGAGGCCCAGTTGAGGCGTCGTGAAGAACACCAGCACAAGGCAGGCAATGCTGATCGGCGTGATCAGGGCAAACACCTGATGCTTGAGCTTGATGCCGGCGACGATTTCCAGGACCCTGTAATAACTGGTGCCCAGAGCCTGTGCCATGATGACGGGAATGATGTAGCCGTACTCGGCGAATTCGTGCCTGGCCACGACGCCGAGAATGACGGAGCTGATCGGCGCAATGAAGACGATGCCGAACAGCACCAGAACCGTTTCCGCTTTCGTCAGCAGGCCGAGAATCTTCTGCGACTCGGCCATCTTGCCGTCGACCCTGCTCTTCGTGATCAGCACAGGCTCGATGGCTATGGCCAGCAGATGGATCGGCAGGGCCCGTTGCGCCGACGAGATGATGCCGTGCACGAAGGAGATCGCCGCGGGCGGAACCACGGGAAGGGCCGCGGCGCCCGCGAGACGGACTGCCGACGGGCTCGTCGCAAGCCAGCCGGAAGACGATATATAAACCCCGAGCGCGAAGGAACGCTGCACATCGGGGTTGAGGCTGGATTTCGAATGCACCTCCTGGACGGAAGGCTTTGCGCGGCAATAGGAGTCGCGGCGCAGGACCACCAGCGAAATGATGGCGATCACCGAGATACCCGAGCTGACAAGCCAGCACAGGATCAGAGTTTCAGCCTCAAGGCGGTCCGCCAGGAAAAGCCCGGTGGTCAGGCCTATCCTGAGCATCATCTCTCCAAGGCTTACCGCAGACCATAGGTTGTACTCCATAAGGCCCTGTGAAAGCGCCTCGGCATCGGTCTGCAGCATGATGGTCGCGAACCAGAGAACCACCACATATTTGTTGTGCCCCTGCAGAACGTCCTCGATCAATGGGTAGGCCCCCAGGATCGCCAGCAGCAGGACCGAAACGGACACCAGGCTCGCGAACCGGTACAGCACATACCGGATCGCCGCATCCGCCATGATCCTTCTGTTTCCCGACGCAACCAGCTCGGGCATGAACCGCGATATGGCGCGGGAAATCCCGAGAGAGGCGACGGATACGAAAAGGACGGATCCCGCGAGAGCCACGGAGAAGACCGCGTATTCCGCCGGCTGCATCGCCTTGGCTACGAGAATTTGAAACGTCAGGCCCAGCAGCAGAACGCCAAGCCTGACGACGGCAGCCGCGGTCAGATCCTTGACCAGTCTTGCTCCAGGCGCCATCCGACCCCGCCCCTTCATCTTGTCAACTTTCAGCCACCGAAGCTGAGATCTGTACTGCCGGGCAGAGGACATGCGTTTCGTGCTACGCCCTGGATGCGGATGCATGATGCCACTGGAGTGAGCCTAACACTTACGATCTCCAAGAAGTCACGAAGCATGTGAAGAGAGAAACGTCCGATATTGGTTTCATTGCGACAATCCCGCTAGCCGTACCTGCGGACAGCCAGGAGGCGCCGCATCCTTCCACCAGCACGATCCGGCCAGCCGTCGCCGCTCTAGAGGGACGAAGCATAACCTCTCGCCCTGCCGCGAGTAAGCGCTCTGCTGAGTTAATCCCGATGAACGTGAAACAAGCTACCAGGGCATATTGCGATCGAACGGCCTCGTTTTATCTATCGGTCTTGGTTTCTGGTCGGGTCGAATTCTCATGCGCTCGATGAATGACGGTTCGGACGTGGGCATGAGGCCTGAGGAAATGAGGGCACTGCGCGGAAGGCCATCTTTGCGGGCCTCATCGGTCTATCCCAACGAACTGCCGGATTAAGAATTTGCAGCTCTTTTCTCATCCTGTCGGCACCAGATTCAGGCAATATGCCTGGTACTTCCAGCGTATCCGCTCTATGGAGCCGGCGGAAATCGTCTATCGCGGCGCCCAACAGGCGAAGCGGGCGAGATGGCGGCTCGATCAGGCCGGATGGGACAAGTTCGACCGGCCCGACGGGACGCTGAGGCCTCTCGCCAATGTTGCCCGCGCGTTGTCCGGCCCCATGCCCCCGGGTCTGCTGGAGGCGATCAGGGTCTCCGTGCTTCAAGTCGAGGCCGGACAGCTCGATCTCCTCGGCACGGCTTGGCCGCCCGCCTTGGTGTCCAGCCTGTCGGAGGACCTGTGGCTCGTCGATCCGGTGACCGGAAATCCCTGGCCGGGAGCGCAGACCTACTGCTTCGACATCGAATATCGTCACAGCGACCGGTTCGCCGACGTCAAGTTCGTCTGGGAAATCAACCGGCTCCAGTTCCTGCAGGCCGCAGCAGCCCTGCATGTCGCGGAACCGTCTCCGGCGCGCAAGGACTGGATCATGCGGGCCATCTCGTCCTGGATTAGGGCCAATCCGCCCTTTCGTGGCGTCAACTGGGCGTCGGGAATCGAGATCGCGCTGCGCCTCGTCTCCATCTCGGTGGTGGTTAGCGGCCTTTCGGAATATCTAGGCGCAGAAGATCGCCGGACGCTGAGGTCCTTCATAGCGGCCCACACCTTCTGGCTGCGCCAGCACCCTTCGCTCTACTCTTCCGCCAATAATCATCGTGTCGCGGAGGGTTTGGGCCTCGTGATCGGGGCCCTGCTCGCGCCTGACCTGGAGCACGCCGCGTCCGATCTGGCCGAGGGCCGGAAAGTCCTCGAATGGGCGCTACGGACCCAGTTCCACCCCGATGGCATCGGCGTCGAGCAATCCCCCACCTATTCGAGCTTCACGCTCGAAATGATCGCCTATGGCCTGCTTGCGCTCGTGAACTCACCGACAGCGCAGCCTCTGCCGAAGGACGCGCTTTCGAAGGCCGGCTTTGCCCTCAGGGCCTTCCTGGACGATGACGGCCAAGCCCCGAACATCGGCGACAACGACGAGGGGCGTGTGATCGTCGGGCCGATCACGCGGGAGCCGCGATATGTCGCCTCGGTCGCGGGCGCCGTTGCCGGACTGGTCGAGAATCCTGACATCGCCCCGCCCACGTCGGACCTTCAGCTCCGCAGCCTGGTGTTCGGCGGAATCGGCTATGACCGGGGCCGCCCGCCCGGAGCGGTGCAGTTTCCTCAAGGCGGCTATTCCATCTTCCATGGCGAGATCGCTGGGCATCGGACGCATCTCACGTTCGATCACGGCCCACTCGGTCTTGCCCCCCTGGCCGCCCATGGCCATGCCGATGCGCTCGCGCTCTGGCTGACGATCGAGGGCATTCCGGTCTTCGTCGATGCCGGCACCTACCTGTATCATGCAGGCCGCGAACGCCGGGACTATTTCAGGTCGAGCGAGGCCCACAACACGCTCCGCGTCGCCGGAGAGAACCAGAGTACTCCAGCGGGAGCGTTCAACTGGCGGAACAAGGCTTCCTGTCGCCTGATGGACACGAGGATGGATGGGTCGTTCATGGTCCGTGCCCGCCACGACGGCTACCTCAAGGCCTTCGGCCTCATGCACGAGAGGACGGTCGAGATCCAGGATGGCGGCATCTTCGTGACCGACTGCCTGATCGGCGCCGAAAAGGAGACGGAGATCGACATCTCGTTTCTCGTGAACCCCGCCTTGCGCGTGGTCATGGACGACGAGCGGATCCTGATCCTCAAGGGCTCGTCGCCGGTTGCATCCGTGCTTCCCCCCTCTGTCCCGGGGGCAGATTTCGATCCGTCGCTTGTCCGGGCCCCCTATTCGGCCTGCTTTGGCCATTTCGGCGAAACGACCTGCATTCAGATCCGCGGCCAGGTCAGAACCGGCATCGCCTTCACGACGAGGATTTCCGTCGCTCCGTAAACGGCAACGCCGCGCCGGGGTACAACGGCCCTGCGATTAGGCTCCGCGTGAACAAGCCTGGCTCTGAGGCTCCAGCCACCGGCTCCCGGACCCACAAGAGCCATGCCGTCCCAGAATGCCGCTCCGGAGCCCGCGTCAAACCGGATGTTGTAAAGGCCAACCCGGTGTTGTAAAGGCACATCGCGTCTTAAGTCGCGCGGTCCTGATGTGCTGGAACGCCTGCGCGAGACGCTGGATCGATCCAGGCGCCATCGTCGGCAGGTCTTTCAGTGCAATCCTGCCGGACGTGCCGAGTGTTCCTGCCCTCGATCGACAGGTTTTCCGTCGCGATTCCGTCACGCTGCGCCGCTCCGGGCGGGTGCCGCGCGGATGTCAGTTTCGATTAGATAAGTGGATGTTGCGGATGAATGCTCCCGCGCCGAAAGTCTCGTTCGTGTCCCTGGGCTGCCCGAAGGCCCTGGTGGATTCCGAGCGCATCATCACCCAGCTTCGCGCCCAGGGTTACCAGCTGACCAAGGAGCATGATGGGGCCGACGTGGTGATCGTCAACACCTGCGGCTTCCTCGACAGCGCCAAGGCCGAGTCCCTGGAGGCCATCGGCGAGGCCATGGCCGAGAACGGCAAGGTCATCGTCACCGGCTGCATGGGCGCCGAGCCCGAGCAGATCCGCGACCAGTTCCCGAACGTCCTGGCGATCACAGGTCCCCAGGCCTACGAATCCGTGGTCTCGGCCGTGCATCAGGCCGTGCCGCCGGCCCACGACCCGTTCGTCGATCTCGTCCCGCCCCAGGGCGTGAAGCTGACGCCGCGCCACTACGCCTACCTGAAAATTTCGGAGGGCTGCAACAACCGCTGCTCCTTCTGCATCATCCCGAAACTGCGCGGCGACTTGGTCAGCCGCCCCATCGCCGACGTGCTGCGGGAGGCTGAAAAGCTCGCCAAGGCGGGCGTCAAGGAACTCCTGGTCATTTCGCAGGACACCAGCGCCTACGGCCTCGACATCAAGTATCAGCCCAGCCTGTGGAAGGACCGCGAGGTCCGCACGCGCTTCTTCGAACTCGCCAGGGAACTCGGCGATCTCGGCATGTGGGTGCGCATGCACTACGTCTACCCCTACCCGCATGTGGACGAGGTCATCCCGCTGATGGCAGAGGGCAAGATCCTTCCCTATCTGGACATTCCCTTCCAGCACGCCTCGCCGCGCGTCCTGAAAGCCATGCGCCGTCCCGGCAACCAGGAGAAGACCCTGGAGCGCATCCACAAATGGCGCGAGATCTGCCCCGATCTCGCCATTCGCTCGACCTTCATCGTCGGCTTCCCGGGCGAGACGGACGAGGATGTGGACGTCCTGATGCAGTGGCTGAAGGAGGCCAGGATCGACCGCGCCGGCTGCTTCCAGTACGAGCCGGTCCAGGGCGCGCCCGCCAACGACATCGACGGCGCTGTCCCGCCCGAGGTGAAGGAAGAGCGCTGGCACCGCTTCATGCAGACCCAGCAGAAGGTCAGCGCCAAGATCCTCAAGAGCAAGGTCGGCAGGACCCTGCCGGTCATCATCGACGACCAGGGCGCCACGGTCGCGACCGGCCGCACCAAGTACGACGCCCCCGAGATCGACGGCGTCGTCTATGTGGCCTCCAAGACGCCGCTGAAGCCGGGCGAGATCGTCAACGTGAAGATCGAAAGCTCGGACGAGTACGACCTGCACGGGACGGTGGTTTAAAGCGCAAGCCGTTCAACATACTCCGCGCCATCACCGGCCTCGTGCCGGTGATCCCGACCCTGTCAAGCGCATCGCTTTTCCAATCGAGATGGCCGGGACAAGCCCGGCCATGACGTCGTGGATCCGAACACGAATTTATCGAGCACCCAGGATCTGCTCGCTCCTGATTACATGAACGCCCGCCGCCTCCATGTCACGCCGGGCCCTGGCGAGTGATCCGTCCGTGTCGATGGCCCGCGATGCGTCCTCGATCAGGTAGGTGTCGAACCCGGCCTCCACGGCGTCGAGGGCCGTCCAGGCCACACAGAAATCCAGGGCGAGCCCAACGCAGAAGACCCGGCTGAAGCCCCGCTCCTTCAGGTAGCCAGCGAGCCCGGTCGAGGTCCGCCGGTCCGCCTCCTTGAAGCCCGAGTAGCTGTCGATCCGGGCATTGTAGCCCTTGCGGATGACGAGTTGGGCATGCGGGATGTCGAGGTCAGGGGAAATCTCGGCGCCTGGCGTTCCCTGCACGCAATGATTGGGCCAGAGCACCTGCGGGCCGTAATGCAGCTCGGTGACCTCGAATGGCTGCTTCTCCGGATGGCTCGACGCGAAGGAAGCGTGCCCTTCCGGGTGCCAGTCCTGCGTCAGCACCACATGGCGAAACAGCTTCGCGAGCCGGTTGATCGGCGCGATCACGGCATCGCCCTCCGGCACGGCGAGCGCCCCGCCGGGCAGGAAGTCGAGCTGCACGTCCACGACGATGAGGACGTCGTGCTCACCCGCTTTGATCGTCGCCCGTTCGGTCATGCGTCATCCCCTTCGATTCCGACCGTGGATATAGCAGCCGCAACGAAAAAGGCAGCCGGTCTCCCGGCTGCCCTTCCCTGTTGCGAAACCAGTTCCGCTTATTGCGGGATCTTGTCCTCGATGCCCTTCACGTAGAAGTTCATGCCGAGCACCTGCTCGTCGGACAGGGCGCCGTTGCCCTTGCACTCGATCTCCTTGCCGTCCTGGCCGATGACCGGGCACTTGAAGGGGTTGAGCTTGTGCGTCTTGATCGCGGCCTCGGTCTCCTCGGCCATCTTCTTCACGTCGTCGGGCATGTTCTTGTAGGGCGTCATCACGACCATGTGGGCATCGATGCCGCCCCAGGTGTCCTGGGACTTCCAGGTGCCGTCGAGAACCGCCTTGGCGCGCGCGACGTAGTAGTCGTCCCAATTGTCGGTGATGGCGGTGAGCTGCGCCTTCGGAGCGAAGCGCTCCATGTCGGAGGCTTGGCCGAAGCCGAACTTGCCCCGGGCCTCGGCCGCCTGGATCGGCGCCGGGCTATCCGTGTGCTGAGCCAGGATGTCCACGCCCTGGTCGAGCAGCGCCTTGGCGGCATCGCCTTCCTTCGCCGGATCGAACCAGGTGTTGGCGAACACGATCTTGATCTTGACGTCCGGGTTCACGGACTTGGCGCCGAGATAATAGGCGTTTATGCCCGCGATCACTTCCGGAATCGGGAAGGCGCCCACATAGCCGATGGTGTTGGTCTTGGTCATCTTCCCGGCGATCACGCCGGTGATGTAGCGGCCTTCGTGGAACTTCGCCGCATAGGTCGAGAGGTTCGGGGCGCGCTTGAAGCCGGTGGCGTGCTCGAACTTGATGTTCGGGTACTTCTTGGCGACCTTCAGGGTCGGCTCCATGAAGCCGAAGGAGGTCGTGAAGATCAGGTCGTGGCCGGTGCGGGCGAGCTGCTCGATGGCGCGCTCGGAATCGGCCTCCGGCACGCTCTCCACGAAGGTGGTGGTCACCTTGCCCGGGAAGGCCTTCTCGATGGCCTGGCGCCCCTGGTCGTGCTGGTGGCTCCAGCCGAAGTCACCCACGGGGCCCACATAGATGAAGCCGACCTTGATCTTGTCCTTGGCCTGCGCGAGTGCGCCGGTCGCGGACAGCGCCAGGATCGCTGCCCCCGCAACGGCTCCGAAGACTTTCCCTGAAAACATGCTCGTTCCCTCGAGGTTGAATTCCAAACATTCCGTCGCAGGTCTGAAGGCTTCTGGCAAGAATTCCTCTGCCTACACTTTGGTCAGATTAACACCAGTTTGCTCACCGGTCAGGCACGAAGGGCACGCCCAGGGAACCCGGCGCCCCGACGGCCCTGCCATGCCGCAGGGAGAGGAGCAGAAGGGCGATGATCGTGGCCAGATACGGCACGGCAGACAACAGCTGAGGCGGCACGCCGAACTGGGCCGCCTGGGCGTGGAGCTGCAGCACCGTCGCGGCGCCGAAAATGTAGGCGCCGACCAGGAGCCAGCCCGGCCGCCAGGCCGCGAAGACCACGAGCGCCAGGGCGATCCAGCCCCGTCCCGCCGTCATGCCGGGCGACCAGAAGCGGGTATAGACCAGGGCGAGATAGGCCCCGGCGAGCCCTGCGCAGGCGCCCCCGAACAGGATGGCCCAGAACCGCACCCGCCAGACCGGCAGGCCCAGCGCATTGGCGGAGGTGTGGTTCTCGCCGATGGAGCGCAGGGTCAGGCCGGAGCGGGTCCGGGTGAGGTAGATCGCGACCAGGATCGTGAGCGCGATGGACGCGTAGACGAACAGATCCTGCTCAAAAAACAGGCGTCCGACCACGGGAATGTCGCTCAGCACCGGAATGTCGATATGCGCGACCGGATCGCGCCGCGCGCCCACGAAGGGAGCACCGATCAGACCCGACAATCCGAGGCCGAAGATCGTGAGCGCCAGCCCCGAGCCGACCTGGTTCGCCGCGAAGCCCAGCACCACGAGAGCGAACAGCGCGGCCATCAGGACGCCCGCGAGCATCCCGGCGGCGACGCCGAGCAGGGTCGAGTCGAAGGTCACGGCGGCGGCGAAGCTGCACGCCGCCCCCATCGCCATCATGCCTTCGACGCCGAGGTTGAGCACGCCGGAACGCTCCGCCACCAGCTCGCCCAGGGCGGCGATCAGGAGCGGCGTGGATGCGGTCACGATGGTAAGCAGAATCGCCTCGAAAGTGGTCATTTGCCCCCTCCCCGTGAGACGAAACGAATGCGGTAGCTCACGAGCGCGTCGGCTGCGAGCACGCAGAGCAGCAGGATGCCCTGGAAGGCCTGCGTGAGATCGAGCGGCAGCTTCAGCATGATCTGGGCGCTCTCGCCGCCGATGAAGGTCAGGGCGACGACGAGCGCCGCGATCAGGATGCCGATGGGGTTGAGGCGCCCGAGGAACGCCACCGTGATGGCCGTGAAGCCGTAACCCGGCGAGATCGACGGCTGCAGCTGCCCGATCTGGCCGGAAACCTCGGAAATGCCCGCGAGCCCGGCCAGCCCGCCCGAGATGGCGAAGACCGCCATCGTGGTCGCCTTGGAGCTGAAGCCCGCGAACCGCGCCGCGCGCGGCGCGTCGCCGGTCAGCTTCAGCCGGTAGCCGAACAGGGTCCGCCCCAGGATCACGGCGGTGAGCAGGACGGCGATCAGCGCGAACACGGCTCCGAAATGGACGCGGCCGCCCTCCAGGATCGGATGCAGCGTCGCCGACGGGTCGAAGGTCACCGATTGCGGGAAGTTGAAGCCCTTCGGGTCGCGCCAGGGACCGCGCACCAGATAATCGAGGATCAGCTGCGCCACATAGACGAGCATGAGGCTTGTCAGGATCTCGTTGACGCCGAAGCGCGTCTTCAGGAAGGCCGGAATCAAGCCGTAGAGGGCGCCGCCGATGATGCCGAGGATGAGCATGAGGGGCAGCACCCACGCTCCAGCCTCGGTACCGTGCGTCTTGAGCGCGAGCCAGCTGCCGAGCACCGCGCCGATCACGTATTGGCCCTCCGCCCCGATATTCCAGAGATTGGCGCGGAAGCAGTAGGACAGGCCGATAGCGATGAGCGCCAGCGGCGTCGCCTTGACCAGAAGCTCCTGCAGGGACCAGGAGTCGCTCAGGGGCTGGAGCACGTAGACATCGAAGGCCGCGATGGGAGAGCGGCCCATCAGCCAGATGACGAATCCCGCGATGAGAAAAGCGGTGACGAAGGCCGCCGCCGGGGCGAGCGCCCGCATGACGGGAGACACATTGGGACGGGGCGTCAGCTCAAAGCGCATGAGCGCCCCCCTGGGTTTGTGCAACACCGAGCATTTCCAGGCCGATGGCTTCCTTGGTCCATTCGCCGACCGGCTTCAGCGGGCTCAACTGCCCCTGATGAATGACGGCCATCCGGTCGGCCACTTCGAACAATTCGTCGAGATCCTGGCTGACGACGACGACGGCACTGCCCGCGCGGGCGAGATCGACGAGCGCCTGACGGATGAGCCGCGCCGCGCCCGCGTCGACGCCCCAGGTGGGCTGGTCGACGATGATGAGCTTGGGCTTGCGGATGATCTCGCGGCCGATGACGAATTTCTGCAGGTTGCCGCCGGACAGCTTGCGCGCCTGCGGATCGCCCTCGGGGGTGCGCACGTCGAAGCTCTGGATGATCGAGCGGGCGAGCCGCCTGGCGGCATTCAGCAGGATGAAGCCGGAGCGGCTCACCTCCGATGTCGCGTGGGAGATCAGGGTGTTCTCGCTCAGGCGGTGCGTCGGGGCCGCTGCATGGCCGAGGCGTTCCTCCGGCACGAAGGCCGCGCCCAGGCGGCGGCGGGCATCGATGCCCATGGTTCCCGAGGGCTGCCCGGCGATGACGATGGCATCCGGCCGGTCGGCCAGGCGCTCGCCCGACAAGGCGGCAAACAACTCGCTTTGCCCGTTGCCCGCAACGCCGGCGATGCCCACGACCTCGCCGGCCCGGGCCACGAGATCGATGTCGCGTAGGGCCTGACCGTGGAGACCGGCCGGCGGCATGGACAGATGCGAGACCTTGAGCACCTCGCCCAGGACATGATGCGGCGCATCGGTGCGGACCTCGCCGACTTCGTTGCCGACCATCAAGGCGGCGATCTCGCGGGCGCTCCTGGCCCTGGGATCGATGGTGGCGACCACCCGCCCGGCGCGCAGGATCGTGGCGCTGCGGCAGAGGCGGCGCACCTCTTCCAGCTTGTGCGAGATGTAGAGAATGGAGCAGCCCTCGGCCGAGAGACGGTCCAGGGTCGTGAAGAGATGCTCGGCCTCCTGCGGGGTCAGAACAGAGGTCGGCTCGTCCAAAATCAGGAGTCTGGGATTCTGGAGCAGGCAGCGCACGATCTCGATGCGCTGGCGCTCGCCGGCCGACAGGGTCCAGACCGCCCGGTCGGCATCGAGCGCAAGGCCGTAGGTCCGGCTGATCTCGCCGAGCTTACTGCGGACGGTGGACAGGCTCCACTCATGCGACAACGCGACAGCGATGTTCTCCGCGACGGTCAGCTCGTCGAACAGCGAGAAATGCTGAAACACCATGCCGAGGCCGAGATTGCGCGCCTCGACCGGGGACCCGATGGTGACCGGACGGCCCTCCCACCGGATCTCGCCGGCGCTCGGCTCGATGACCCCGTAGAGGATCTTGACCAGCGTGGACTTGCCCGCGCCGTTCTCGCCCAGCAGGGCGTGGATCTCGCCGGGCTGGATGGCCAGATTGATCCCGTCATTGGCGAGAAGGTCGCCATAGCGCTTGCTGATCCCTTGAAGCTCGACGAGGGGCGGCCCCGATGATGATACGTCTGCCTTCACACAAGCGACTCTGACTTAAGGGTTGCAGCGGGTTAGGAATTTGCACATGGATGACGGCCCGCGCGGCTCTTGGCAAGGGCCGAACGGGGGCGAGCTTCCGTTATGGAACAATCATAGGGAAGCGCCGCGCCGGTCGGCAATGCCGAATCCGTGGTTTATTGTGAGTCCGCGAACCGTCCACAACCCGATGGTGAGAGTGCCCGTGACCGAGAAGACCTATGACATCGCCGTGGTCGGCGCCGGAGCCGTGGGCCTGAGTGCCGCGCTGGCCTTTGCCCGCGATGGGTACGAAACCGTTCTCGTCGGTGGACTCGATGTCCGCCGGGACGGGCGGACCGTCGCCATGCTCAACGGCTCCGTCCGCTTCCTCGAAGCCCTCGGCGTCTGGCCAGCGGTGGCCTCCGTGGCGTCGCCGCTGGAAACCATGCGCATCATCGACGACACGGGCAGCCTGTTCCGTCCGCCCCCGGCGTCGTTCCGGGCCGGAGAGATCGGGCTCGACGCCTTCGGCTGGAACATCGAGAACGTCGCCCTCGTCGAGACCCTCGCGGAGGCCGCGCGGAACGCCGAGCACCTGACCCTCGTCCCGGAATTCGCCACGGGCTTCACGACGGACGACAACGGCGCAGCCCTTACCCTGGCTGGCGGCGCGACGATCCGCGCCGGCCTCGTCGTCGCGGCCGACGGGCGGAACTCCAGGCTGCGCCAGATTGCAGGGATCGATGCGAAGACATGGTCCTACCCGCAATCCGCCGTGACGGTCATCCTGGCCCATGACCGGGAGCACCGGGACACCTCGACGGAGTTCCACACCCGCCACGGACCCTTCACCCTGGTGCCCCTGCCCGGGCGCCGTTCGAGCCTGGTCTGGGTCACCAGCAAGGACGAGGCGGAGCGCCTCTCGAAGCTCGACGATGCGGCTCTCGCCCTGGCCATCGAGCGGCAGGCGCAGTCGCATCTCGGCGCCATGCGCGTCGATGGACCGCGCGGGCTCGTGCCCATGAGCGGCCTCTCGGTCGATCGCTACTGGTCGCCTCATCTCGCCCTCGTGGGAGAGGCAGCCCACGTGTTCCCGCCCATCGGCGCCCAGGGCCTCAATCTCGGTTTCCGCGATGTCGCCTCGCTTCGGGACGCGGTCATCGATGGCCACGACGCGGGCCATTCCCCCGGATCGGATGAGACCCTGAAGGGTTACCAGCGCAGCCGGGATCTCGACGTCCGCCTGCGCACGGCCGCCGTGGACGGCCTCAACCGGACGCTTCTCACCGGCATGATTCCGACCGATTTCCTGCGCGGCGCCGGGCTTCTGGCTCTGAGCAACATCGGCCCCCTGCGCCGGATCGTCATGCGCGAAGGCGTTCTCCCCCGGGTCGGCGTGCCCCGGCTGATGCAGGGTTAGGGCCGGGTTGAAAGAGGATCGTACCGTCCACTGTCATTCCCGGCCGCAGCGCAGCGGAGGGGAAGGGAATCCATGGCGCCAAGGGTGATCGTGGATCCCCTTCCCGCACTTCGTGCGCCGGGGATGACACCCTCGCGGTCATGGCCGGATGTTCCGGCGACCGACGCCTTTAGGCCAAAGAAGACGTGGATCCCCGGGTCAAGTCCAGGGATGACGACTGGTAGCACGTCCCCTCACGGAAACAGATCGTAAGGCAGCACTCCCGTCTTCGTGGTGAGGTAGAGAACGCCGGTCAGGGTGAACATCGACACCAGCGTGCCGACGAGGACGCAGGCCGAGGCGCGCTCGACGCCTACATTGTACTGGGTCGAGATGACGAAGATGTTGAGGGCGGGCGGCAGGGCCGCCATGATCATCGCCGCGTAGGTCCAGGCCGGGCCGAAATCGCCCATTGCGGAGAGCACGACCCAGACCAGGAGCGGGTGCAGAATCAGCTTGATGAAGACCAGCGCCGGAACCTCCCCCGGCATCTGCCTCAGGGGTCGCAGGGCCACGGTAACGCCCAGGATGAACAGGGCGCAGGGCGCGGCCGCTCCGGAGAGCCATGAGACAATCTGCTCGGCCGGTCCGGGGAGCCGGACATGCAGGTAGCTCGCCGCGATGCCGACGGCCGTGGCGACGTTGAAGGGATGGGTCACTACGCGCCAGACGATCCGGCGGATCGTTGCGGACAGGCTGAGCTTGTCGAGGCCCGCCATCGACATCAGCAGCGGGACCACGGAGAACAGGAACAGGTTGTCGAAGACGAAGATCAGGACCACCGGGGCGCTGGCCGCGGTGCCGATGGCCGCGAGGATGAGCGGCGGCCCCATATAGCCGATGTTGGAGTAAGACCCGGCCACGCCCTGCATGACGGATTGCGGCAGGTCCTTCGTGTAGCGCCAGCCGGTCGCGAACGAGAGCACGAACGCGCAGGCAGTCGAGAAGGTGGTGGCCGCGATGAACGGCCAGTTGGCCAGCTCGTCCAGGGGCTTGTCGGCGATGAGCCGGTAGAACAGGCAGGGCAGCGCCACGTAGATGAGGAAGAACTGCATCCAGGCGAGCCCGGCCTCGGGCTGCTTCACCACCCTGCCGCAGAAGAAACCGAGGCCGATGAGGCCGAAGAACGGGGCAAGAAGATTGAACAGCCCGATCAGGTCGGACATCGGCGGCTCCGAATGAACAGCGAGGGAAGGAACGGCAGGCCGGAGGTGGAAGCCTCTTCTGGCAAGGTTCCAACCTTGCCACAATCCTCCCTTTCGCGAGGGCGGCAGTCCCGGAACGCAAGGCTCCGGCCTGGAGAGCCGATGCTCTCTCGATTGTGACAGGAGGCCGATTTGGAGAATCCGGCGGGGATCTCTATATGAAGATCAAGGAGTTAAGACCATGAAAGCGAGTTCAGCAAAATTCGCGATCGGCCAAGTGGTTCGGCATCGGGTCTTCGATTTCAGGGGGCTCATCTTCGACGTCGACCCGGAATTCGACAACACCGAGGAATGGTGGCTGTCGATCCCGGAGGATGTCCGGCCCCGCAAAGACCAGCCGTTCTACCACCTCTTCGCCGAGAACGCGGAAACCGAGTACATTGCCTACGTTTCCGAGCAGAACCTCCTGCCCGATCATTCCGACGAGCCTCTGCGCAATCCGATGATCGCCGAGATGTTCACCTTGGAGAAGAACGGCATCTACAAGGCCAAGCCGATCCTGGCCCACTGAGATTTTTCAATCGAGGCAAAAGAAAACGCCGGGCTTGGCCCGGCGTTTTTTGTTTGTTGGATGCTTTCGAGCCTTACGGCTTGGGGGCAGCCGGAGCGGCGGGGGCGGCAGCCCCGGGAGCGGCCGCGCCGCCCTGACCCTGGCTCTGGAGCATGCGCTGGCGCATCTCTTCGCTCTTCTTCTGCAGCTCTTCCTGGAGCTTCTTCTGCTGCTCCTCGAGCACCTTCGGGTCGATCGGAGGACCGTCGAAGGCCTTGCCGAAGCCTGCGGCCGGAACGGCGAAGGTGAGCTCGCGGCCCATCTGGTTCTGGACGCTGACGTTCAGGTTGCTGCCCTTCTTGATGGCGGCGATGAAGTCGTCCTTCACCTGCGCCTCGGCGAAGCAGCCGTTGGGCAGACACATGACGTAGCGGCCGGCGATCGCCTGGCCCTGGTCGACGGCGAAGCGCAGGCCGGGCTGCAGGAGCAGGCCGAGCGGCATCACGAAGCGGACGACCTTCTGCGGCTGCTGGCCCTTCACGTCATAGACGGCGAGAGCGAGAACCGGCTGGCCCTGGTCCGACACGAAGTCGCGGGTCGTGTAGCAGATCTCGGTGTTGGTGTTCTGGTCCTTGCCGCAGACCTTGGTCCATTCCGGCTGGGACGGCTCGGCCTTCACCTGCACGACCGTCGGGCCGGCGTTCTGCTGCTGGGCGCCGCCCTGAGCGGGCTGCTGGGCCGGAGCGGCCGGCCGGGTCGCCGGAGCGGCGGGCTTCTGGGCCGGGGCGGTCTGAGCCAGAACGGGTGCGCTCACCAGAAGAGCCAAGGCGGTCGCCAGGCCACGGGTCCCCCCCAGGCTCGCGAAGCGTGTCGCGAAAGACATGTTTGTGATCCTCTTCAGTCGAAAGGTCGGCTTTCGAATAGGCCGTTTACCCGGCGTGTTCTTAACCTGCAATGACGGGGTCCAAATCCTTGCCGAATGTGGCGAAGACAAGACGTGTGGGGCTCCTTTAACCTTTCATGTGATAGGTTTCCAGTCACCTCGGGCAAATTTCTGTACAACATTGCTCAGGTTGATTGCCGTCTTGCACCGGGAGCGTCATGGGCCTCAGGCTTCTACGGAATCTGCTGATTGCCGCCGCCTTTCTCCTTCCGTCCTTGGGCCCTGCCGCCGGGTCCGAGCAGGAAGTTCTGCGGCATGGCATCGCGATGCACGGGGAGCCTGCCCTCGCGCCGGGTTTCGAGCACCTGCCCTATGCGAACCCGCAGGCACCGAGGGGCGGCCGAATCACGCTGGCCCTCCAGGGCACCTTCGACAGCCTCAACCCGCTGATCGTCCTCGGCGTCGCCCCGGATGTAGTTCCGCGCTACGTGCTCCAGAGCCTGATGATGCGCTCGACCGACGAGCCGTTCACGATCTACGGCCTCGTCGCCCGCACTGCCGAGATGCCGGAGGACCGGAGCTCCATTACCTTCAACCTCGATCCCAGGGCCCGGTTCTCCGACGGCCATCCCCTGACGGCCGAGGACGTGCGGTTCTCGTTCGAGGCCCTGAAGAAATACGGGAAGCCGTTCCACCGCTCCAGCTTCGGGCAGGTGAAGGCGGTCGAGATCCTGGACCCGCACCGGATCCGGTTCGACCTGTCCGGCTCCAGCGACCGGGAGCTGCCGCTCCTCATCGGCATGACGATGCCGATCTTCCCGGCCCATGCCACGAACCTGGAGACCTTCGACAGGACCTCGCTGAGGCCGCCCATCGGGTCCGGTCCCTATGCCTTGACCGAGGTCAGGCCCGGCGAGCGGGTCGTGCTGACCCGCCGCAAGGATTACTGGGGCGAGGACCTGGCCGTCACCCGCGGGCTCTATAACTTCGACGAGATCCGGTACGATTTTTACCGCGACGCCAACACCCTGTTCGAGGCCTTCAAGGCGGGGCTCTACGACTTCCGAATCGAGGGCGATCCGGGCCAATGGGCCACGGGCTACGACATCCCGGCCGTCCGGGACGGCCGCATCGTCCGCGAGACCCTGACGACCCGGCTGCCCAAGGGCATGAACGGCTTCGTGTTCAACACCCGGAAGCCCCTCTTCGCCGATGTCCGGGTCCGGGAGGCCCTGGGCTACCTGTTCGACTTCGACTGGGGGAACCGCAACCTCTATTTCGGCCAGCTGACCCGTTCGGACAGCTATTTCGCCGGCTCCGACCTCGCCTCGACGGGCAGGCCCGCCGACGAGCGGGAGCGCTCGCTGCTGGCGGCGTTCCCCGGCGCCGTGCGCGCGGACGTCCTCGAAGGCCGGTGGGCGCCGCCCGCCGGCGACGGCTCGGGCAGGGACCGGGAGATGGCGCGGCGCGCGCTCGCGCTCCTGGCCGATGCCGGCTGGACGCTGGAGAACGATGTCCTGCGGAAGAAGGGAACGGGCGAGCCCTTCGCCTTCGAGATGCTGGTCAATTCCCGCTCGCAGGAGCGGCTCGCCCTCAACTTCTCGCAATCCCTGAGCCGCATCGGCGTCCAGGCCCGCGTGCGCCTCGTCGACGACGTGCAATCCTGGCGCCGCCTCGCCCGGTTCGATTTCGACATGGTCCAGTGGCTCTGGCCAGGAACGCCCTCCCCGGGCAACGAGCAGCGCAACCGCTGGGGCTCGGCGGCGGCCCAGAGGGGCGGGTCTCAGAACCACGCGGGGGTCGCCTCGCCGGCGGTCGACCGCCTGATCGACGGCCTGCTGGAGGCCAGGAGCCGGGAGGACTTCGTCTCATCCGTGCGGGCGCTCGACCGTGCCCTCCTGTCCGGCTTCTATGTGGTCCCTCTGTTTTACGTGAAGGATCAGTGGCTTGCCTACAAGAGCGACCTCAGGCGGCCTGACAGGACGCCGCTCATGGGGACCAATATCGATACCTGGTGGCGCCAGCCGAACTAGCCCGGATGAATGGCGCTACACCCTATTGTTGAGCTTCCATTCATGTAGAAGATGAAACAAATGCTCTGCTTCGACGTTAGGTGAGCACCTCCTGTCCATCTGTCGCGTCCAACTGCAGGGTATCGTCATGAACGCAATGCCGAAGGTTCTCGTCGTCGACGACGGCGACCGTGATCCCGACAGTGCTCTGTCGATGGAACTGGCCGGCATGGGATATGCGAGCGTCACGACCCCCTTCGAGGCCGCCGACGATGTTCTGGCCCTGATTCCGAGCCCGGCCGCCGTGGTGCTGCAGATGCCCCGCCAGGCGGGCTGGGCCGAGCGGAGGCGTTTCCTGGAACTCGCCAGCCGCCTGCGCAAGAACCTCGCCGAGAGCGGCACCCCGGTCATCCTCACGGGCGGCGTCAGCGGAGCCGCCACGATGCTCCAGAGCCGGCTCGGCATGCAGGCCGTCGCGGCGCAGGACATGTGAGCACTCAAGAGCGCCATAACCCTCCACGTCATCACCGGCCTTGTGCCGGCGATCTCGCTTCCGAAGAGCGCAGTGCTTCACATCGTCGGGATGGCCGGGACAAGCCCGGCCATGACGTGGTGGGCAATTTCGAGGTTCATTACGCCGCCTTCTTCTCCGCGATGCGCACGAGGCTGCGCAGGATCGTGGTTGCGGCCTTGATGCGCTCGTCCGGGGTTTCGGTGTCGCGGACGAACACGATCTTCATGTCGGGGCGGACCTTCGCGAAGGAAGCCTGCTCGGTGACGTAGGAGATGAGCCCGGTCGGGTTGGCGAAGGAATTGTCCCGGAAGGAAATGATGATGCCCTTCGGGCCGCCGTCCACCTTCTCCACGTTGGCGCGGCGGCAGAGCACCTTGATGGCCATGATCTTGAGAAGCTGGTCGACCTCGGACGGCACCGGCCCGAACCGGTCCACCAGTTCGGCCCGGAACGCGTCGATCTCCTGGTCGGCCTCGAAGGTCGAGAGGCGGCGGTAGAGCCCGAGCCGCAATTGCAGGTCGGCGATGTAGCTCTCCGGGATCATCACCGGCGCGCCGACCGCGATGGTGGGCGACCACTGATCCTCCGTGGGCTCCTCGATGCCTGCCTTGAGCTGCGCCACCGCCTCTTCGAGCATCTGCTGATAGAGCTCGTAGCCCACTTCCTTGATATGGCCCGACTGCTCCTCGCCGAGCAGGTTGCCCGCGCCCCGGATGTCGAGATCGTGCGAGGCAAGCTGGAAGCCCGCGCCCAGGGTGTCGAGGGTCTGGAGCACCTTCAGGCGCCGCTCGGCCTGCACGGTCAGGGTCTTGTTGGCCGGAACCGAGAACAGAGCATAGGCGCGGGTCTTGGAGCGCCCGACGCGGCCGCGCAGCTGGTAGAGCTGCGACAGGCCGAACATGTCGGCCCGGTGGACGATGAGCGTGTTGGCGGTCGGGATGTCGAGGCCCGATTCCACGATGGTGGTGGAGAGCAGGATGTCGTACTTGCCCTCGTAGAACGCCGTCATCACGTCTTCGAGCTGCCCGGCTGCCATCTGGCCATGCGCCACGGCCACCTTGGCCTCCGGCACCTCCTTGTCGAGGAAGGCCTTCACGTCGCCGAGATCGTCGAGGCGCGGCACAACGTAAAACGCCTGTCCACCCCGGTAGCGTTCACGCAGCAGCGCCTCGCGGATCAGCAGCGGATCGAAGGGCGTGATGAAGGTGCGCACCGCCAGCCGGTCCACCGGCGGCGTCGTGATCAGGGACAGCTCGCGCACGCCCGTCAGCGCCAGCTGCAGCGTGCGCGGGATCGGCGTGGCCGAGAGGGTCAGCACGTGAACCTCGGCGCGCAGCTCCTTCAGGCGCTCCTTGTGGGACACGCCGAAATGCTGCTCCTCGTCGACGATGATGAGGCCGAGATCCTTGAACTTGATGGTCTTGCCGAGCACCGCATGGGTGCCGATGACAATGTCGACCGACCCGTCCGTGAGGCCCTCCTTGGTCTTCTTCATCTCGGCGGCCGGCACGAAGCGCGAAGCCTGCGCCACGTTGAGCGGCAGGCCGCGGAAGCGGTCGCAGAAGGTGCGGTAATGCTGGCGGGCGAGCAGCGTCGTCGGCACCACCACGGCCACCTGCTTGCCGCTCATGGCGGCCACGAAGGCGGCGCGCAGCGCGACCTCCGTCTTGCCGAAGCCCACGTCGCCGCAGACGAGGCGATCCATGGGGCGGCCGGAGGCCATGTCGTCCAGCACCGCCTCGATGGCGTTGAGCTGGTCTTCGGTCTCGTCATAGGGGAAGCGGGCAGCGAACTCGTCGTAGAGCCCTTCCGGCGGCGTCAGGCGCGGAGCCTCCTTGAGGATGCGCGCGGCGGCGATCTTCATGAGCGCGCCCGCCATCTCGCGGATGCGCTGCTTCATGCGGGCCTTGCGGGCCTGCCAGGCCCCGCCGCCGAGCTTGTCGAGCTGGACTTCCGTCTCCTCCGACCCGTAGCGGGTCAGAAGCTCGATGTTCTCCACCGGCAGGAACAGGCGGTCGCCACCCGCATAATGCAGTTCGAGGCAATCGTGCGGCGCACCCGCCGCCTCGATGGTCTTCAGGCCCTCGAAGCGCCCGATTCCGTGATCCACGTGGACCACGAGGTCGCCTGGGGTCAGCGCTGCCACCTCGGTCAAAAAGTCCTGCGGCCGCTTCGACTTGCGCTTCTGGCGCACGAGACGGTCGCCCAGGATGTCCTGCTCGCTGATGACCGCGAGATCCGCCGTCTCGAAGCCCGATTCCAGCGGCCAGATACCGACCGGGATCTCGTTGCGCGGATAGGCCATCGCGTCCGAGAAGCGCGCGATGGGCTTCGTCTGGTGCAGGTCGTGATCCTTCAGCACGTGGGAGAGGCGCTCCCTTGAGCCCTCCGTCCACGCGCCGAGCATGACCCGTTTCTTGCCCGCCTGCAGTTCGCGGATATGCCGGACCACGGCCTCGAACACGTTGGCGTTCTCGTCCGCCCGTTCGGCGATGAAGTTGCGCCCCTGCCGGGCCTCGCAATCGATGACGAGCCGGCCGGAGGATTCCGGCATGGCGAAGGGCGTCAAGCGCGCGAGCGGCAGCTTGGCCGTCCGCTCGGACCATTCGTCCGGCTTGAAGTACAGCGCATCCGGCGGGAGCGGGCGATAAGGCGCCACGCCGGGCTGGTTCTGCCCCATGGTTTCGCGACGGGCGTCGTAATAATCCTTCACCTGGGCCAGGCGCTCGGCGGCGGCATCGTCGGCCAGGGTATCGAAGACCACCGGGATCCCCGGCAGGTAGTCGAGCAGCGTGTCGAGATGGTCGTGGAACAAGGGCATCCAGTGCTCGAGGCCGGGATAGCGCCGTCCTTCGCTGATCGCCTCATAGAGCCGGTCGTCCCGCGTCGGCGCGCCGAAGGCCGCCACATAGGCCTGCCGGAAGCGCTTGATGCTCTCCGTGGTGAGCTGGACCTCGCTCATAGGCACGAGATCGAGGGAGCGCAGGGTCCCGACCGTGCGCTGGGTTTCCGGGTCGAAGGCGCGGATCGATTCCAGGGCATCGCCGAAGAAGTCGAGGCGCACCGGGTTGGGAAGCCCCGCCGGGAAGAGGTCGATGATGCCGCCCCGGACCGCGTATTCGCCCGTGTCTCGCACGGTGCCGGTGCGCAGGAAGCCGTTGGACTCGAGCCAGTTCACGAGCTGCGTCGTGTCGACCACGTTGCCGGGCGCCGCCGAGAAGGTCTCGGCCGCGATGCGCGCCTTCGGCGGCACGCGCTGGACCAGGGCGTTCACCGTGGTCGAGAGGATTCGCGGCTTGTCCTCGGAAGTCCTGGAGCGGGCCAGGCGGGCGAGCGTCGTCATCCGCTGCGCCGTGATCGCCGCGTTGGGCGACACCCGGTCATAGGGCTGGCAGTCCCAGGCCGGGAAGGTCAGGATCTCGACCTCGGGCGCGATGAAGGCGAGGCTGTTGGCGAAGTTCTGCTGCCGCTGCCCGTCCCGCGCCACATGGACCAGGACAGCCGGCCCCTCCACCTGCCCCGACAGGCCCCGCGCGAGATCGGCGACGGCAAGCGCGTCGAAGCCGTCCGGCACGCTGGACAGCGTCAGGCTTTGCCCCTTTTTCAGGGCGTCGAGAGCACGGGTCAGGGCTGGCTTCATGATGAGGTATCGGGTCAGAGATCAAGAAGAACGCGGGCCGGAGGGGCCGGTTCGTCGAAACGAGGTAAAGAGGATTGTGGTTTAGTCCGAGGCCGGGGCTTCTGTCATCCCTCCCACGTCATCAGCGGCCCTGTGCCGGTGATCTCGACTGGAAGGCTCCCCTGGTGTCATTCCCGGCCGGAGCGCAGCGGAGGGGAAGGGAATCCACCCGCGTGCTCAGCGCCTTGGATCCCCTTCCCGCACTGTGTGCGCCGGGGATGACAAGGTGGCGTCAGCTGTGAATCGGCGACGTGTGAGTGTGGAACGCCTTCAGCCTCTTGAACAGGGGCGTGTCGTAATTGGAGGGCGTTTCGATCTCGCCCGTGATCCAGCCGAGAAGATCGCGGTCCGTCACCTCGATCAGCCGCTCGAATTCGTCGAGATCCTCATCGGACAGCTCGCCGATCTCCGCATCGGCGAAGCGGCCCATGATCAGGTCCATCTCCCGCATGCCGCGATGCCAGGAGCGATACAGGATTTGCCTGCGGCGGGTGTCGAGGCCGGCGCTGCTGCGTGTCGTTCCGCTCATGGCTTTGCTCCGATCGATCAAAGATGCCGTCGCATCCGGGCGGCTTGGCGGCTATATAACCATCTCCCTTCCCGTTGCCACCCATTTGAATGTCCTTGCGTCCGTCCATTCTCGATCCGCTCTTCGCCCCCGCCAACACCCTGCCCGGCGTCGGGCCGAAGATCGCCCCCCTGCTGGACCGCCTCCTCGGCGAGCCGGGCAAGCCCACGCGCGTCGTGGACCTGCTGTTCCACGTGCCGACCAGCGGCATCTCCCGCGAGATGAAGGGCTCGGTCGCCGATGCCCCCGTGGGCGAGCCGGTGACGCTCTCCGTGACCGTCGTAGGGCATCGTCCCCCGCCGCCCGGCCGCCGCGCTCCGTACCGGATCCTTGTGGAGGATGAGACCGGGGACGTGACGCTGGTCTTCTTCAACGGCCAGAAGGCGCGCCTGGAGAAGATCCTGCCGGTGGGTGAGCGCCGCTACGTGTCGGGCAAGATCGAGCTGTGGGACGGACGGCGCCAGATGGTCCACCCGGACCGGATCCTGGACGAGAAGGGCATCGCCGACCTGCCCGCCGTCGAGGCCGTGTACGGCCTCACCGAGGGGCTCTCGTCCCGCATGGTCGGCAAGTACATCGCAACCGCTCTCGACCGCGTTCCCCAGCTGCCGGAATGGCAGGATTCCGCCTGGCTCGACCGGAACGCCCTGCCCGATTTCCGGCAGGCGCTACTTGCCCTGCACCGGCCGGACAGCGCCTCCCAGCTCTCCGAGGAGGCTATCGCCAAGTCCGCCCCGCGCCGTCGCCTCGCCTATGACGAGCTGCTGGCCTCCCAGCTGGCCCTGGCGCTCGTGAGGAGCCGCATGCGGCGGTTGCCGGGCCGGACGAATGCCGGAGACGGGCGTCTGGTCGAACGGCTGAAGGCCGCCCTGCCCTTCGGGCTGACCGGCTCGCAGGCCCAGGCCATCGAGGACATCCGGCACGACCTGACCTCCGACAAGAAGATGCTGCGCCTGCTCCAGGGCGACGTGGGCTCGGGCAAGACCGTGGTCGGCCTGCTCACCATGGCGAGCGCCATCGAGGCCGGCCGCCAGGCCGCCATGATGGCGCCGACCGAGATCCTCGCCCGCCAGCATTACGAGCGCCTCGCCCCCATGGCCGAACAGGCGGGCCTGACCATCGCCCTGCTCACCGGGCGCGAGAAGGGCGTCACGCGCCGGACCATCCTGGCGGGGCTCGCCGACGGCAGCGTCCAGATCGCGGTCGGTACCCATGCCCTCTTCCAGGAAGGCGTCGCGTTCCAGGATCTCGGCGTCGCCGTGGTGGACGAGCAGCACCGCTTCGGCGTGCACCAGCGCCTCGCGCTCGGCTCCAAGGGCGAGGCGGTCGACATCCTCGTCTTGACCGCCACTCCGATCCCGCGCACCCTGGCGCTCACCTATTTCGGCGACATGGACGTGTCGGTGCTCAACGAGAAGCCCGCCGGCCGCAAGCCCATCGCCACGAAGCTCATCTCCATCGACCGTCTCGACGAGGTGGTCGGCGGCATCGGCCGGGCCATCGCCAACGGCGATCAGGTCTATTGGGTCTGCCCGCTCGTGGGCGAATCCGAATCCATCGACCTCGCGGCCGCCGAGGAGCGCTTCGAGATGCTCAAGAGCTTCTTCGGCGATCAGGTCGGCCTCGTCCACGGCAAGATGGCCGGCAAGGACAAGGACGCCGCCATGGAGCGGTTCTCCGGCGGCGAGACCAAGATCCTGGTCTCCACCACGGTGATCGAGGTCGGCGTCGACGTGCCCAACGCCACGATCATGGTGATCGAACACGCCGAACGCTTCGGCCTCGCCCAGCTCCACCAGCTGCGCGGCCGCATCGGCCGGGGCTCCAAATCCTCGACCTGCCTCCTGGTCTACAAGGGTCCGCTGGGTCAGGTCGCCCAGGCGCGGCTCGAGATGATGCGCCAGACCGAGGATGGGTTCCGCATCGCCGAGGAGGACCTGCGCCTGCGCGGCGAGGGCGAGGTCCTGGGGACGCGCCAATCCGGCACGCCCGGCTTCAAGCTCGCCCGCCTGGAGACGGACGGCGATCTCCTCGGAGCCGCCCGGGACGACGCCCGCCTGATCGTCGACCGCGACCCCGATCTCGTCAGCGGGCGGGGACAGGCGCTGCGGGTGCTGCTCTACTTGTTCGAGCGGGACTCGGCGATCCGGCTGCTGAGGGCGGGCTGATCGAGACGCAAAGCCATGACGCAGCGCCGGGCCGGATCGTGTCCGGCCTCCGCCTCCTCCCGCAGCTTCTCCCGGTGCCGGGGTCCGACCTCGTCCGGATCGACCTCGGCGAAGCCCAGCCTGGCATAAAACGGCCCGTTCCACGACAGGTCGCGATAGGTCGTGAGCGTAATGGCACCGAATCCCAGTCGCCTGCCATGATTGATGGCAGCTTCTACCAACCGAATGCCAATGCCCCGGCGCTGGTGCGATCCGGCCACCGAGACCTCCGCGATGTAGAACGATCCATCCAGCTCGTGGCCGGCAAGGAAGCCGACCGGCTCATCGCGCTCGTCTGCCGCCACCCACAGGGTTCCGCTCCGGCACAGGTCGGCCAGGACGCCGGGATCCATGGTATCGCCGTCGGCGAGCCACACGAGGCCGACGTCCCGAAAAACGGACGCGGCGGAACGCTCGACAGGACCGAGGCGGTCCAGGTCGCCCGAACGCGCTAGGCGGATGGAGAAACCGGCTGGGTTCACTCCACCGTCACGGATTTCGCGAGATTGCGCGGCTGATCAACGTCTTTGCCCATGAAAACGGCCGTGTGATAGGCGAGCAGCTGGATCGGAACGGCGTTCACGATCGGCGCCACGATGGGATGAACGGACGGCATGACGATGGTCGCCATGGTGTCGAGACCGGCCTCCAGCGCCCCGCGCTCGTCCGTGATGAGGATGATGCGGCCGCCCCGGGCGGCCACCTCCTGCATGTTGGACACCGTCTTCTCAAAGACGTTGTCGTGCGGAGCGATCACGATCACGGGCATCGTCTCGTCGATGAGAGCGATGGGACCGTGCTTGAGCTCCCCGGCCGCATAGCCTTCCGCGTGGATATAGGAGATTTCCTTGAGCTTCAGGGCTCCTTCCATGGCGAGCGGATAGGACGTGCCGCGCCCGAGATAGAGCACATCCTTGGCCTTGGAGAGCTCCCGGGCGAGGATCTCGATCTGATGCTCGCGCTTCATCGCCTCGGTCATATGACCGGGGATAGCCATGAGGGCGTTCACCAGCTCCTTCTCGTCCTCGGCGCTGAGCGTACCCCGCGCCCGCCCGGCCGCGATGGCAAGAGACAGGAGCACCGTGAGCTGGCAGGTGAAGGCCTTGGTCGAGGCCACGCCCACCTCGACACCCGCGAGCGTCTGGGCGATGATGTTGCTCTCCCGCGCCATGGTGGATGTCGGAACGTTCACCACGGAGAGCGTATGCTGCTTCTCGGCCGTGGCATAGCGCAGCGACGCCAACGTATCCGCCGTCTCGCCCGATTGGGACACGAAGAGCGCCAGCCCGCCGGGCTCCAGCGGAGCCTCCCGATAACGGAATTCGGACGCGACATCGATCTCGACCGGGATGCGCGCCAATCGCTCGAACCAGTATTTCGAGATCAGGCCCGCCAGATAAGCCGTCCCGCAGGCGGAGATCGAGATCTTTCTCAGCTCCCTGAAATCGAACGGCAATTCGACAGGCAGTTCAACGCGTTCGGACGCGAAGTTGACATAATGTGCGAGCGTGCGGCCCACGACCTCCGCCTGCTCGTGGATCTCCTTGGCCATGAAATGGCGGTAGTTGCCCTTATCGGCAAGGAAGGATCCTGCCGGGATCTTGTGGCGGGCCCGCTGGACCGGCTTGCCGCTCTCGTCCCGGATATCGGCTCCCCGGCGGGTCAGGATCGCCCAATCGCCATCGTCCAGATAGACCACCTCGTCGGTGAACGGCGCCAGCGCCAGCGCGTCGGAGCCGAGATACATCTCGCCCTCGCCATAGCCGATGGCGAGCGGCGCGCCGTGGCGGGCGCCGATGAGGAGATCATCCTCGCCCGAGAACAGGAAGCCCAATGCAAAGGCGCCACGCAGGCGCGGCAGGGTCACGGCGACGGCCTCGATGGGAGGGCGTCCCTGGCGGATCTCGTAGGTCACGAGCTGAGCCACCACTTCGGTGTCGGTCTCCGTCTCGAAGCGGATCCCCTTGGCCTCGAGCCCCGTCTTCAGCTCCCGGAAGTTCTCGATGATGCCGTTATGGACGACCGCGAGCTTATCGGTCGCGTGCGGATGGGCATTGGTCTCGTTGGGCTTGCCGTGGGTGGCCCAGCGGGTATGGCCGATGCCGATGACGCCGGAGAGGGGCGCCTGCGAGAGCTTGGTCTCCAGGTTGCGCAGCTTGCCTTCGGCTCGCCGACGGTCGAGCCGGCCCGCCTCCAGGGTCGCGACGCCGGCGGAATCGTAACCTCGATACTCCAGCCGCTTGAGAGCCTCCACGATCTGTGGCGCGACAGAAGTCTTTCCAACGATTCCAACGATTCCGCACATGCCCTGAAACTTCCCCGATCCAATCCGACAGCCGCTAAGGTTCGAGCTTTCCTTACAGAAGCTCGGCTCTGGAGCGGAATCAACTTGCGTAACCTATTGTGACAGCAGCCGTTATGTCTTCCTGGCGGCCTTGGCCTTCTCCCTGAACTCCAGGGCCCAGCCTTCCTTTACACTCTGTCGACCGCGGCCGAGACCCAAGGCGTTATCAGGGATATTGTCCGTAATAACCGATCCGGATCCGACAAATGCTCCCTTGCCGATGGTGACGGGAGCCACGAGCGAAGAATTGGAGCCGATGAACGCTCCCTCGCCGATCTCGGTCCGGTATTTACCGAAACCGTCGTAATTGCAGGTGATCGTGCCTGCGCCGATATTCGCCTCGGCCCCGATGCTGGCATCGCCCAGATAGGTCAGGTGGCTCACCTTGGCGCCGGCGCCGAGTTCCGTGTTCTTGATCTCGACGAAATTGCCGACCTTCGCCTTGGGGCCGATCAGAGCGCCGGGGCGCAGGCGTGCGAAGGGCCCGACGCCAGCTCCCGATGCGATCCGGGTTCCCTCGAGGTGGCTGAAGCTGTGAACGACGGCGCCTTCCTCGACGACCACGCCGGGCCCGAAGACCACATGGGGTTCCACGACCACATCCTGGCCAAGCCGCGTATCATGGCTGAAGAAGACCGTCTCCGGAGCTACGAGGGTCACACCCGATGCCATGGCTTCCCGGCGCAGGCGGCCCTGGATGATCCTCTCGGCCGCTGCGAGCTGTGCCCGGTCATTGACCCCGTGAACCTCTTCTTCGGGCACGACCACGATGGCTGTCTGATGCCCAAGGGTTCGGGCAATCTCTACGATGTCGGTGAGATAGTATTCGCCCTTGGTGTTGTCGTTCCCGACCCGGTCGAGCAACGTGAGCGCCAAATCGCCGCGGATCGCCATCAATCCGCCATTGCAGAGCGTGATCTCCCGTTCGGCCTCGCTCGCGTCCTTGTGCTCGCGGATGGCCAGAAGCTCATTGCCCGCCGTGATGAAGCGGCCATAGCCTGTGGGATCCTTCGCATGAAAGCCCATCGCGACCACGCCGGCTCCTTGCGCAAGCGGGGCCCTGAGCTTGGCGAAGGTCTCGGCCAGAACGAGGGGCGTATCGCCGAAGGCAATGATGACGTCATCGGCCCCGTGACCGAGAGATTCCCGAGCGCTCAGGACCGCATGGGCCGTGCCGAGCCGGTCCTTCTGGATGTAGATCCGTGCCTCGGGAAAGCTCTTCCGCACCTCTTTCGCCACGTCTTCACGGTCCGGTCCGATCACCGCCGCGACACTCGTGGCACCGGCTTTCGAGAGGGTGGCAAGCACATGGCCGACCATGGAGCGGCCGGCCACCTGATGAAGAACCTTGGGCTTCCCGGATTTCATCCGGGTCCCTTCGCCCGCAGCCAGAACGACGGCGAGGCAGCTCCGGGGTGATGGCGTCTTGAAGGAATCAGTCGAGGTCATACAGTTTCAATCCGGTGGCACTTTAGCATCGAGCTTAGTCGGAAGGGGTATTTCGGCAATCTTTTCATAGTGAATGAGGCGGTTTCCACCACCGGCCTCGTTTACTTCATGCTCACGATTGTCGATATGTATAGGGCATTCCAACTGTCTGGCTGAAGAGCCTCGTTCATACAAGAGTATCGCTGTGCCGGTTCCGCCAAGGGGCTCCTCCCCTTTCCATCTTCGCCGGCGCGACATGCTGGCCTATATCGGCGTCTCCGTCGCCGGGCTCGCATACGCGCCAGCCGTCCGAGCCCAAACACCCCAAGCGACGATTTCGGCAAGGATGGGCGAGAATCAGCGTTTCGACCCGGCGGTCGTGATCGATATCGCACGGCAGCTCTCCAAAAAGCCTTATGTGGCAGCCCCGAACGATCTGCCGGATGTGTTCGGCAACCTGAATCAGGAGCAATACTCCACCATCCGCTACAATCAGCCGGCCATCTGGAGTACGGACAACCGCGGCATCTCCGTTGAGCCGCTCCATCGCGGTTTCGTCTTCAGGGATGCGGTGGATTTGTACCTCGTGGAGGATGGGGCCGTCCGCCGGATCGGGTTCAATCCCACCCTGTTCGACTATGGCCGCATCAATCCGCCGAACAATCTGCCGGATATCGGATTTTCGGGCTTCAAGCTGATCGCGCAGCTCGGAAACGGAAAACCGTTCGACTTCGCCTTCGTTCAAGGCGGAACCTTCTTTCGGGCCATCGCACGCGGCCAGTCCTATGGCGCCATCGCCCGTGCCCTGACCTTGCGGCCTGCCGAGGCACGCGGTGAGGAATTTCCCGTTTTCCGCGCATTCTGGCTCGAGCGCCCTGCTGTGGGGAGTAACGCCATCACCGTGCATGGCGTCCTCGATTCGGAATCGACCACCGGTGCGGTGCGCATGACGTTCCGTCCGGGCGACATGACCATCGTCGACGTGGAGATGACCCTCTTCCCTCGCGTCAACTTAGAGCATGTGGGTCTCGGCGGCATTGCGTCGACCTATCTCTATGGGCCGAACGATCTTCTCAACTCGGACGACATACGCCCGGCTGTCTACGAATCCTCCGGGCTTCAGATGCTGAATGGCTCGGGCGAATGGCTGTGGCGTCCATTGCATAATCCCGAGACTCTCCAGATCTCGGCATTCGTCGACAGCTCCCCTCGGGGATTCGGCCTGCTGCAGCGGGAGCGGTCCTATGAAGCCTTCCAGGACGACGACCAGCGTTTCGAGCGCAAGCCGAGCCTTTGGATCGAACCACTGGGCGATTGGGGCCAAGGCAGCGTTCAGCTGCTCGAAATCCCAACCGACTCGGAAATCAATGACAACATCCTAACCTATTGGCGCCCCAAGGCACCGATGGCGGCCGGGTCCGAAGTTGCCATTGCATACCGGCAATCCTGGGGATGGAACGCGCCTGAACGGCCGCCGCTCGCCACCGTATCGGCCACGCGCTCAGGCCGGGGCAGCGGGGGCAGAAGACGGCGGTTCACGGTCGACTTTACGGCCGATGCACTGGGTGACAATCTGCCGACGGACCTAAAATCGGTTCTGACCGTTGGCCCTGGAACGTTTCAGAACCTCAAACTTTTGCCATATCCGGAACGAAAGACAGTACGTGTTGCGTTCGAGCTTGACCCGGGCAACGAAAACGCGTGTGAGATGCGCCTGATCCTTGAAGCAGGCGGGAAACCGATTAGCGAGACATGGCTTTATCGTTGGACACCATAGGTCCCGACTCAAACCCGAATGTGGCCGCCCTCGGACGGCCTGCACCCTCTATGCCGCCCGAAAAGCACCTCGACATGCCGACCCAGTCGCTTCGCCGCTGGTCGGACAAGGAGGAGCGCCGGCCGCTGCACCAGCATCCCAGATTGGGAACCTGGCTCGCCCGCCTGTTCGTCTTCGGAGGCGGATTGCTGCTGACGGGCTACGGCACCTACGAGATGTACCAAGTCGTGTCGGTGAGCCGTACGACGGCGCTCCAGTGGGTCCTCGTTGCGCTGTTCACGGTGAACTTCTCGTGGATCGCAGTCGCGTTCACCAGCGCCCTCCTGGGTTTTCTGGCCCTGCTGCGGCGTCCCGGACACAGAGGCCCCCTGCCTGCTTCGCTGCAGCAGCGCACCGCGATCGTCATGCCCGTCTACAACGAGCAGACGGACCGGACTTATGCCGCCCTGGAAGCCATCTATGAATCGGTCGAGGCGACCGGGCTTGGCGAGCATTTCGATTATTTCATTCTGTCCGACACCACCAATCCGGATGCCTGGGTGGCGGAGGAGCGGGCGTTCCTTGCCCTAAGGGAGCGTCTCGGCCCCGGAGCGCGGTTCTATTACCGCCATCGCCAGAAGAACCATCACCGCAAGGCCGGCAACATTGCCGATTTCGTCTCCCGGTGGGGCGGACATTACGAGCACATGCTCGTGCTCGATGCCGACAGCCTCATGACCGGCGAGTGCATCGTGCGGCTGGCCGCCGCCATGGAAGCCGATCCCGATGCGGGCATCATTCAATCACTGCCGCTCATCATCAACCGCAACACGCTCTTTGCCCGGCTCCAGCAATATGCTGCCAGGGTCACCGGCCCCGTCATCGCCATGGGCCTGGCGGTCTGGATGGGCCGCGACGGCAATTACTGGGGTCACAACGCGATTATCCGCACCCGGGCTTTCGCGGCTCATGGCGGCCTGCCGGACCTGAAGGGTAAGCCTCCCTTCGGCGGCCATATCCTGAGCCATGACTTCGTCGAGGCGGCGCTCCTGCGCCGTGCGGGCTGGTCCGTCTATATGCTGGCGGACCTGCAGGGCTCCTATGAGGAAAGCCCGCCGTCCCTGATCGACCTGTCGGCGCGCGACAGGCGCTGGTGCCAAGGCAACCTGCAGCACATGCGGGTCATCACGGCCAAAGGCCTGAAACTGCCGACCCGGCAGCATTTCGCCACCGGCATCATGTCCTATCTGGCTTCGCCGTT
The DNA here is from genome assembly GCF_013520865.1 of Microvirga mediterraneensis. Classification (NCBI taxonomy): domain Bacteria; kingdom Pseudomonadati; phylum Pseudomonadota; class Alphaproteobacteria; order Hyphomicrobiales; family Methylobacteriaceae; genus Microvirga; species Microvirga mediterraneensis. The sequence goes on along the minus strand of NZ_JACDXJ010000001.1, from coordinate 2,657,465 downwards.
CTGGCTGTTCCAGCTGATCGTCGGTATCGCGCTCGTCCTGCAGACCACTTATATCCGGCCGGAATATTTCGCCCGGGACTTCCGCCTCTATCCGATCTGGCCCCGGTTCGATCCCGAGCGAGCCCTGGCGCTCTTCGCGCTGACCATGGGAATCCTGCTGGCGCCGAAGATTTTCGGTCTTCTGCTGATGCTCATCCGCGGCAGCGACCGACGGGCGTCGGGAGGAGGCATCAGGCTCATCATCTCGTCCACGATCGAGATCATCCTCTCGGCACTCCTGGCGCCGATCCTGATGCTCATCCAATCGGGCTCGGTCTTCCAGATCCTGCTCGGGCGCGACACGGGCTGGCAGCCCCAGCGCCGCGACGACGGATCCATCCCGTTCAAGGACATTGTCCGCCGCCACCGGGCCCATACGGTTCTTGGCGTCCTGGCGGGAATCTCGGCCTTCATGATCGCAACATCCCTGTTCCTGTGGATGTCCCCCACGATCATCGGCCTCCTGCTCGCAATTCCCCTGTCCTGGCTCAGCGGCCAGCTCGGCGCCGGCCTGGCCTTGAAACGCCTGGGGCTTCTGCGCACTCCAGAGGAGCATCAGCCGCCAGCCATCGCGATGCGAGCGAACGAGCTGCAGGCCCGCAACGCCACCTTCGGCTTTGACGATGCCGACAGCCTCCGGGCCATCTATGAGGATGCCAATCTACGGGAACGGCACGTGGAAATGCTGCCGCCTGCCCTGCCGCGCAAGCGTGGCACGATCGAGACGGAGCGCGCCCTCGCGGAGGCCAAACTCGACGATGCCGAAACGATCGACGATGCGGTCAGCTGGTTGCATAACAAAGAGCGGATGGTCGTTCTCCACGACCGCGCGCTGATCGACATGCTCGTGCATTTGAAGACCAAGCCCATAGAGGCTCAGGCGGCTGAATAAAAATCCTTTGAAACCGGGGCGTCATGCCCCGGTTTTCGTACCGACCCTGCAATCCGCCGCCTCGCTGTCGCCCGCCACTTCGCTCAACACCCAATCCCTGAATGCTTCGATCTTGGCGGAGCGCCTCCGGGCCTTCGGATAGACCAGCCAATAGCTCCGGTCCGTGGTAGCCAGCATATCGAACGGCTTTACCAGACGTCCCGAGGCCAGATCCTCGGGAAAGAAAAAGGGGTTGATGAGCGCGACGCCCTGGCCGGCGATAGCCGCCATGCCCTCGAGCTGCTGCACCCCCAGGGAATTGTCCGGACGTCGCGAGAGATCGACATTCGGCTCTCCTGCGGCGGTGAACCAATCCTGCCACCAGGGATCACCCGGCGAGATGAGCGGAAGCTTGAGGATGTCGATGGGCTCGCGCACGTCGACGCCTTGGAGCAGGTCCGGGCTGCAGACGGGTATGAACTGGTTGGGAAACAGAGCATGCCTCTCAAGCCCCGGCCATTCTCCCGTGCCGCTCCTGATGCCGATATCGAATTCGCTGCGAGCAAGCTCCACCATCTCGGTCGAGACCGAGATCTGAACGGCGATGTTCGGGTGAATCTGCCGGAAACGTCCCAGGCGCGGCACGAGCCAGTTGGATGCGAAGGTGGACAGGGTCGTGAGCGACAGGACCGATTGAACCGCATCTTCGACACCCGAGAACGCATTGCGCAAGGCCTCGAAGGCTTCCGTGATCGCCGGCGCGAGCTGGCGGCCCTTTGCCGTCAGCGTCACCTGTCGGGGAAGGCGATTGAACAGCGGCGCCCCGACCCGATCTTCCAGGATCTTGATCTGATAGCTCACGGCGGCCTGCGTCATTCCGAGTTCCTCGGCCGCGCGGGTAAAACTTTGATGGCGCGCCGCCGCCTCGAAGACTCTGACGGCGCTCATGGGTGGCAGTTTGGACGGTGGTCTAGGCATGACGATCCATAAGGCTACCTTATGCCAGCCCATTGGCATTCGCTTTGTCAAGGTCTCCCGACAGGTGCATCTTCACTCCCATCACCAGAGGCGCTGAAGCCCTGGCAAACCTTCACGGTAGGCTGTCATGAGATACGAAGATGCCCGCCGCCTTCGCGGCGTCGAGAACCCTTGGCTGCGGTTGAAGCTCTGGTTCCGCCCAGATTTCCGCAAGACGGCACCCATCATCCGGGACCTGGGCGCCCTATCCGATCACGAACGGCGCGACATCGGCCTGCCCGAGCCTGTCCGCTATATGGATTGGCGCGCCCTAATGGATAAGATGTAGCTCCTATCAGGACGTCAGGCGGCTGGGCTTGAGTTCACCGCTCTGTTCGAGGAGCGAATGCCCGGTCGAGGCGATATGCGCCTCGATACGCTTGAGATCGCGCACGATGTCGAGCTGAAGCGCACTGGTATCGCCGACGGCCCGTCCGGACCGGAGCTGTTCGAGGTGCTTCTGCGCGACCGCGCGCTCGAGATCCCGGAACCGCTCCTTCTCGGAGACGAGCCTTCGGGCGGAGCCCAGGTCCTGGAACATCAGGACCGATGCCGCAAGCTGCAGATGCTCCAGGAGCTTCCCGTGCATGCTGGTAATGTCTTCCAGGCTGTCCTTCGGCAGGCGCAGATGGTTCTTGATGCGTTTGGCGGCCAGTTCCATCAGGTTCTTGTCGATGATGTCGCCCACATGTTCAAGGTTGATGGCGAAGGCGAGGATGTCCGAGAGGCGCTTCGCCTCCGCCTCGCTCAAGGTCTCATGGTTGATCGAACTCAGATAGCGGCGGATCGCGCTGAACAGCCTGTCGAGCACGTCATCCGTGCGGCTCACCTGATCGACCCGGCTGATATCGTCCTCCCGGAAGAGATCCTGGGAGCTCCTCAGCATGGACTCGACGGTGTCGACCATCCGCAGGACTTCACGGGCGGCGTTTGACAGGGCCACGGACGGGGTATCGAGAGCATCCTTGTCGAGATATTGCGGCGTGCCCGGATCGGAGGCACGCAGCTTCTCCGGGAAGACCTTCAGCAGGAGATCCGCGATCCAGGGCAGCGGCAGGATGAAGAGTGCCGCGACCACGAGATTGAACAGCGTGTGGAAGTTCGCCGCCAGACGTTCCGGATGCGGGTCGAACACCGCCATGGCGGACAGGATCGGATCGATCAGCGGAAACGTCACAAGGCAGCCGATGACCCGCATGGCGAAGTTGCCGAACGGCACACGCAGTTTGACCGGATCCCCGCCGGTACCCTCCAGCAGCGGGTTGAGGGAGCTGCCGAGATTGGCGCCCAGCACCATCACCAGGGCCGAATGGGCGTCGATCACGCCTGCGCCCGCGAGCGACATGATGAAGAGCAGCGCAGCAACGCTGGAATGGGCGAGCCATGCGAAGATCGCAGACAGAAGCACCAGGATCAGCGGATCGGGCGCTATGACGGCGAGAAGGTCCTTGATGACCTTCGACGACTCGATGGGTCTGATGGTTTCGCTCAGGAGATGGAGCGACAGCAGCATCAACCCGAGGCCGATGGTCACGCGGCCGAGATCCTTGATCCGGCTCGTCCTTCCGCGGCGATAGGCAACGAAACCGCCGAAGATCAGGGCCGGGAAGATCAGCGACACGTCGAACGAAAGCACCTGTACGATGAGCGTCGTGCCCACATTCGCGCCGAGCATCACGGCCAGGGCCGGAACGATGTCGACGGCGCCGCCCGCAGTGAAGGATGCCACCATCAATGCCGTTGCCGTGCTGCTCTGAAGAACCGTCGTCACGCCGAGGCCGGCGAGGAAGGCCTGCAGGCGCGTCCGCAGCGCCATCCCGAGAATCCAGCGCAGATCGCTTCCGAACGCGCGCTGCACCCCGCTGTTGACCATGTTGATGCCCCAGAGAAGCAGGGCGATCTCACCGAAGAGGTTGATCAAGACGGAGGTTGCAGACATTCAGCCCTCTGGATTCGCGAAACAAGGCACAATTCCCCTGCTTACCCACCAAAGGCCGCGACGGCAATAAGGTTGCCGGCTAATAATGATCATGTGCCGGATTAATATTCAGAAAATCGCCTAGGAAGCGACGAGTCGCAGACCTGTCCCAAAGGAAAGGCAGAGAAGCGCAACGGACATGCGGGCATGCTCCGCCCGCTTCCGCTTGGATTGTGGGATCTTGCATTAACGCAAGAACAGCGGAGCTTTCGGCCATTATCAATTTGGCTACTCCTAACGCATGTCCTCATCCCCTAAAGGTCGTCTGCTCTTTTCTGCATATAATCGTTACGCATTGAAGGTCCTAAAAGCTAAGTTCCAGGGTGGCGGGCATTGATGGACGGGATCTCACTGGTTGGTGTGCGAGGGCGTGAGATGGGTTTGGATGATCCATTTCCAATCGAGAAATGCTCCGGACGTGTCCGGGGGGCGATCCTGGCTGAGTTCAAAGGGCGGTGCCCCACCATCCGCGAGGTCGCCAGCATCTCAGATGCCCAGTGGTTGACCGTCCCCAATATCGGCCCGACGACATTGGAGGAGTTGCGGAGCATGACGCATGCCGCACCCAATGGAGAGGAGCGACCGAACACGACGGGGATGCCGGACGGAGAATTGCTCTCGCGGCTCAATCGGCTGCAACGGGAGCTGAATATCATTGTCGCAGAAATTCGAGCCCGCCTGAGCGGCGGTGTCTCGAAGAACAACCAGTCCCGCTGAGCGTTTCAGGCAGTTCAGATTGCGAAGGAAACGACGGCCCGGGTCCCTGAATATTTCTGCTCGAACTCGATGGCGGATTGCAGATTGGATGCCATGGCCTTCACGATTTTCGTGCCAAGGCCGCTTCCCTGTACCACCCCGGTCCCCTTCCATCCGATCCCGTCATCCTCGACGATGAGCACCGCATGCCCACCGTCGGAGGACAGGGCAACCCGGATATCGCCGGCTGTGCCGGCCGGGTAGGCATATTTGAAGGCGTTCGTGACAAGCTCCGTCACGATCACGCCCACCGAGACGGCCTTGTCGGTCGGGATCGACACCGGCTGAGCCTGCAACGTGATCGTATGCTCCCGCCCGGCTGCACGCATCGCGCCTTCGAGTTCCTCCACGAGCCCTTCCAGATAAGTGTCCATCTCGACGAAGCGCACATCGTTGGAGGTGTAAAGGCGCCGGTGGATGTGCGAGATGGCCGTGATGCGGCTCTGCGTTTCGGTCAGCGTATCCCTCGCAACCGTATCGCTGCCGAGTGCCCGCTGCTGCATGGCAACGAGGGACGCGACCAGCTGCAAGCTGTTGGCGACGCGGTGATTGACCTCGCGCAGCAGCATCTCGGCCCGCTCGCGCGCCTCCCGCATCTCCCTTTCGGCGGCTTCCTTCTCTTGCCGGAGCCTCTCAGCGGCCAGAGCCTGCTCGGCTGCCGTCCGGAGGAGATCGAGGAAGACCCCGCCGACATCCTTGATCACGTAATCGGCCGCTCCCGCCTTAAGCGCCGCGACCGCGATCCTGCCTTCATCGGCTCCGGTCACGTAGACGACCGGCGGCGGGTCGGAAAGGGTTCGAATTTCGGTGAGGACCTCGAGACCTTCCTTGCCGGGCATGAAATGATCGAGAGCGACCACGTCGAACCGCTCGGCGGCAAGCCGGCTCAGCCCCTCATCGCCGCTGAGGGCATGTCTGACCTCAAAGCCATGGCGTGAGAGAGACCGCTCGACCAAGCGGCCCAGCCCATGATCGTCATCGATGTACAGAAGCCGGATCGGCGCGGATTCCGCGGCACCCGGGCTCATAGGTTTTCGGGAACCTGAATGACGGAAAGGAAGAGCCCGAGCTGGCGAATGGCCTGCGAGAAGGACTCGTATTCCACCGGCTTGGTGATGTAGACATTGGCGCCGAGATCGTAACAACGCTGCACTTCGCGCTGATCGTCGGTGGTCGTGAGTACGACAACGGGAGCACGCTTCAGCTTCTCGTCGCTTTTCAGCTTGGCGAGAATGTCGACCCCATTCATGTCCGGCAGGTTAAGGTCGAGCAAAACCAGGAACGGGCCCGCATTGCGCACTTCGTCGCTGAACAGGTGCTCCAGGGCTGCCGTCCCGCTGGCGAAGGTCCTGAGCTCATTGCACACGCCGGCCCGGCGGATGTTCTTCTCGATCAGGCGGGCATGTCCTTCGTCGTCCTCGACCATAATGATGGTAACAGGCTGTTGCTGGGGCATCAGGCGGCTTCCGAACTCATATTGGGATAGCTTGGCAGGACGACGGTGAAGGTCGAGCCTTCCCCTGGGCTTGACGATACGGAAATCGTGCCGCCGAGCCTTCGCACAAGAGCGCGCACATGCGCAAGCCCGATTCCCTCGCCCTGCTGATCCTGGACACCGGAGCGGCGGAACAGGTCGAAGATCCGTTCGAAATCCTTGGGGTCGATTCCCCGCCCGTTATCCTCGATCTCGTAGACGACGCTGGCTCCGAGATCGTGCCCCCGAACCACGATCCTGCCTGGCCGGGATGGGTCAAGATACTTCACGGCATTGTCGATGAGGTTCCCGAAGATCTGCTCGATGGCAAGCCGGTCGCTGGTGAGATCGGGAACAGGCTCCAGAAAAAGTTCTGCGCCTCGCTCGGACAATTGGTGTGCGACGCTTCGGCGCTGCGCCTCGAGCATCTGGGCCATGCTGATCGGCTCCGGTGCCAGGACCCGCCTTCCCTCCCGGGAGAGCTTCAGGATGGCCCCGATCAGCTTGTCCATCTTGACCGTCGAAGATCGGATGAAGCCGATGGCCTCCGGCAGATCGGCCTCGATGGCCTCGCGAACGGTCGGCGAGATCAAGCTGGGATCGGCCTGCTGCATATTCCTATAGAGCTGCTCGATCTGCGCTTGAACGCCTTCAAGCTCACTGGTGAACCCCATGATGTTGACGAGAGGGGCCCGCAGATCGTGGCTGACGATGTAGGCGAAGCGCTGGATTTCCTCGTTCGCCGCGTCGAGTTCCGTGACCCGCTCGGCCAGGACCGACGCCAGCCTGCGGGTTTCCGCCTCGGTACGAAGAGCGCGCTCCCGGCTCTCCCGAAGCGCATCCTGGGCCTGCTTGAAATCGTGGATGTCGGTGCAGGTTCCGAACCAGCGTTTGATAAGCCCCTCCTCGTCGCGCACCGGCTGCGCCCGGCCGAGGACCCAGCGGTACTCGCCGGAGCGATGCCTCAGTCGATACTCGATGTGATAGGGCTCACCCGTCTTCAAGCATTGGCGCCACACAGTCCATGCATGCTCCTGGTCCTCGGGATGGAACATGCCGTTCCACGCCTCGCCGTCGGTCGAGCCCTCCGGGACACCCGTATACTCATACCAGCGCTGATTGTAGTAATCGTGAAAGCCGTCGGGCTGCGTCGCCCAGATCATCTGATCGATCGAATTGGCGATGGCGCGGAACCGCTCCTCGCTTTCCCGGAGAGCCTCCTCGGTGCGCTTCTGCTCGGTAACGTCGTGCCCCTGCACGAAGATGCCGGACACCTGTCCATTGGGGTCGAAAATCGGCTGATAGACGAAATCCAGAAAGCGTTCGTCCTGAGCATCCCCGTTGCCCTGTTCCAGGAAGATGCGGATGCTTCGTCCCACGAAAGGCTGACCGCTCTTATAAACGCGGTCGAGAAGCTGGATGAAACCCTGTTCCACCACCTCCGGGAGAGCCTCGCGAACAGGCTTGCCGATAAGGTTTTCGCGGCCCACCACTTGGAGATAGGCCGTGTTGGCCATGGTGAAGACATGGTCCGGCCCGCTCAGAGCCGCCATGAACCCTGGCGCCTGCTGGAAAAGCCCCCGGAGGCGCTGCTGCTCCGCGTTGAGCACCTCGTTCGCCTGCTGGACCGCCTGGGCCCGACGGAACATGTCCGTTTCGATCAGGGCTGACGGGCCGGATGACAGGACCGTGCTCTTAGCCAGATTTCGCAGCCGATGGAGCTCCGTCACGTCGACCGTGTGCTGGAGGATGAAGGCCAATTCTCCCGCCTGGTTGAAAAGCGGCGTATGGGTGGCGCTCCAGAAGCGCTCCTCGAAGCCCTGTCCATTAGGCAAGGGAATGGCGTATTCGATTAACGATATATAGTCGGCGGACTTCTCGCGAATGACCTTGTCGAAGGAGCCGCGCAATTGCCGATGGCTCGGAGAATCCGGATCGCTCGGAAACGCATCGAACATATTGCGCCCGATCAGGTCTTCCCGCTGGCGCATGGTCGCTTTGAGGTAGGCGTCGTTCATCCCGACAATGGTGAGGGAGAGGTCGAGCAGCACATAGGGGTTGGGCGAGGCGCTGAACAGCGCTTCAAAGTTGATCGTCTTCAATCGCAATGCTGGTCAGCCGCCAGCCCCCTCGTTGATGCCGGACACAATTCGTCCAAATCTAGGCTGCTCCATGGCGAGCGCCATAGGGCCAGGTGATTCATCCGGTCTCTGTGACCGATGCGACACGCGAAGCTTGAGCGGACGCGCTCAGCTATCGTACTCGATCCGCACCCTGGCAGCCGCCTGCCGGGCTTGTTCACGCGCCTCCTCGACCGTCCGTCCGGAGGCCAGGGCGACACCCATGCGGCGATGTTTCCGGGTGGTGGGCTTCCCGAAGATGCGCACCTCCACGTCGGAATCCGCCGATCCGAGTGCGAGAGCCTCCGGCAACCCTTCGATCTTGAACCGCTCGGACTCCCGATCAGCCAGGATCACCGCCGAGGCGGTGGGGCCGTGCAGCCGGACCTGGGGGATCGGCAGGCCGAGGATGGCGCGGGCATGAAGATCGAATTCCGACAGGTTCTGAGAGAGAAGCGTCACAAGCCCCGTATCGTGCGGACGCGGCGAGAGCTCGGAGAAGATTACCTCGTGGCGGGGGACGAAGAACTCGACCCCGAAGATGCCGTCCCCGCCGAGATTGTCGACAACCTTCCGGGCCATGTCCTTAGCTTCCCAGAGCAGCTTCTCGGTCATGGGAGTCGGCTGCCAGGATTCCTGATAATCGCCCCGCTCCTGACGGTGACCGATGGGCTCGCAGAACGAGACGCCCTCACGGGAGCGGATCGTCAGGAGGGTGATTTCGTACTCGAACGCGATGAACTCCTCGACGATCACCTTCTTCCGGTCTCCGCGCATGTTCGCCACGGCGTCGCTCCAGGCCTGTTCCAGCTGGTCGGCGGTGCGCACCGTGCTCTGCCCCTTGCCCGAAGACGACATGACGGGCTTGATCACGCAGGGCAGGCCCGTGTGCTCGGCCCCTGCCCTGACTTCCTCCAGGCTCTCCGCATAACGGTACTTCGAGGTGCGCAGGCCGAGTTCGGTCGCGGCAAGCTCCCGGATCCGGTCGCGGTTCATGGTCAGCGAGGCGGCCCGGGCGGAAGGAACGACCGTGAAGCCCTTGTCCTCGAAATCCTGCAGCACTTCGGTGCGGATCGCCTCGATCTCCGGAACAATGAAATCGGGCCGGTGCTTCTCGATAGCGCGTTCGAGAGCTTCCGCGTCGAGCATGGAGAAGACCTCGGCCTCGTCCGCAACCTGCATGGCGGGAGCGCCGGGATAGCTGTCGCAGGCCACCACATGGCAACCATAGCGCTTGGCCGAGATCACGAACTCCTTGCCGAGTTCGCCCGATCCGAGGAGAAGAATCTTGGCTGTGAACACGGGAATGCCTTTCCTTAGGGGCGGGCTGCGACGCCCGGTTGGCAACTTGCCAAGCTCATGTTCCAGATAGGAGCCGATGAGCCATTGCTGAAGGCCATCAATGGCCGACCGGCATGGCGCGGTCGAGTCCCGGCGCCGTCAACTCGATCATCGATGGGCTTTATTCACATAGATTGGCGCCGATCCAGGCGCCCGGCAAAAATGGGCTGCTTTCCGCATTTTCGCCGCGCCTCATGGATCAAGTCACCATCGGGTCGCGTTCAGGATCATGGACAGGATTTCAGCCTCGCTTGCGCTGAATGCAGCCCTGCCGTCTCAATCGCGCATTACGCAATCGGAAGATCAATGGGTTAAGGGGTCTGCCCAGGAGAAGTCCAATGCTAGCGAAAAAGAGATCGTCCGAAGGCCGGAACCGGCGTGTGACCCGCGTGGAACCCCCAGTTCTCGAGGAGGCGATCATCGCGGCCCAGGGCCTTACGGATGATATCGAGAGCCAGGTCGAGATTGCCGCGCAGCTTATGGGGCTTCCTGAGGACGAGGTGCGTCCCGTCGTGCTGAAGTCGGCGCCCCTACCCCGCCGGTCCGAGCGGCTTCCCGAGCGCGTGCTGATGCCCGAGCGGGCGGACGGGCCGAAGGTCGTGGTGGTCGAGCGCAAGCGCCCGCGCCTCGTCATGCCGAGATAATTCCCTTATCGTCTTGATCCCATCTGGGCGCGCCGGTCGCGACAGGCAGTCCTTTCGCATCCTCACCACCGCCGCCCGCGGGATTGTTGGACCATGGTCAAAGGTATCGTTCTCGCTTTTCTTGCCTTTGCCGTCTTCGCCTGGGGCGACGCGGTGGTAAAAGAGATCGGCCATGGTCTCGACCCCTTCGAGGTGACATTCTTCGGGTACCTCATCCCATTTCTCCTCTCGCCGGTCTTCATGAAACCCGGCGACAGACTCGTCGACCTCGTGCGATGGAAAAGGCCCTGGCTCATGGGACTGCGGGTGTTCCTGATCGCCATCACGACGCCGCTCAGCGTCATGGCCTTCCGGAGCCTGCCCTTCGCCGAAGCGTTCGCCCTTTTATTCCTGATGCCGAGCCTCGTGACGATCCTGTCGATCTTCATCCTGAAGGAGCATGTCAGGTGGCGCCGCGGCCTTGCCGTCTGCGCCGCCTTCATCGGCGTCCTGATCATCGTTCGCCCCGGATTCAAGGAACTTCTGCCCGGCCACATGGCTGCGCTCGCGGGAGCTCTGTGCGCGGCGGGCGGCGTCATCACGGGCAGGATGATCGGACATACGGAGAAGCGTTTCACCCTGATTGGAACCGTCTTCCTGGCGACGACCGCCATCGCCGGCATCCTGATGATCCCGGGGTTCGCCTGGCCGGCGAGCCATCAATGGGTGCTGTTGCTCGCCTTTGCCGCAACCGCCTTCGTCGCCCAGGCCCTGTTCATCATCGCGACCCAATACGCCCCGGCTGATCGCCTGGGAGCAGCCCAGTACAGCCAGATCCTCTGGGCCCTGGCCATCGGCGCGCTGTTCTTCGACGAATGGCCCGATGCCATGGCTCTGGTCGGCATCTTCATCGTCGTGGCCGCCGGCCTGTTTATCTTCGCGCGGGAGCAGACCCTCAAGCGCGACCAGCCGCCGGATCCGGCTCCGGCCGGGTCGGCCCCGACCGAGAGCGTCGCCTCTCCTCTGTCGCGTTCGTGATCCCGAGGGTGCGACTTCTGCGCCTGCGGTCGTTTTCTCCAGCCTCAGGCCGCCCTATCTCCGCCTCCCTAGGGCTCTGATCGCTCGATCGTCGAGCCGGAGCCTGGGACCGGCAGGATGGCTCGTTTGGCAGGCGCATATATCAACCGGATCGGCACCGCCGTGCCGCAGCACGATGTTCATCAGACTTTCATCGGTTTCGTCGACCAGTTCCTGCCGGAGCGGAAAGACAAGCTGATCTTCAGGCGAATGGTCCAGCGCTCCGGGATCGAACATCGCTACTCGACTCTCCCCCCAAGCGAGAATCTGGAGGCCTCGGCCGACCAGGACGGCTTTTTCCGGCCGGGACAGTTCGCCGGGACGGGCGCCCGCATGAAGCGCTTCGAGAGCCATGCAGTCGATCTCGCGCAGCAGGCCATCGAGGCTCTCGATCTGAACGAGGGTCTCGCCTCGATTACCCATATGGTCGTCGCCTCCTGCACGGGGTTCACGGCACCGGGCCTCGACCAGCAGATCATGGAGAGGCTGGGGCTCGATCCGTCCATCGAGCGGACCATGGTGGGTTTCATGGGCTGCGCCGCCGCCGTCAATGCCCTGAAGGTTGCCCATCACATCGTCCGCTCGGAGCCGAGAGCCAAGGTTCTGGTCGTCAATCTCGAACTCTGCACGCTCCACCTTCAGGAGACCTCCGACATCGAGGTGATCCTCAGTGCCCTGCTCTTCGGTGACGGATGCGCGGCAAGTCTCGTTTCGGCCGATCCGACCGGCATCGCGCTCAAGGATTTCCGCGTCGCGACGATCCCCGATACCCAGGATCTCATCACCTGGCGTATCGGCGATGCTGGCTTCGAGATGAGCCTGTCCGGCGAAGTTCCTCAGCAGATCACCAGGGCCCTTCGCCATGAGGCCACCCGAAACGACGAGGGCGGCATTCTGCGCGGACAGCACAAGGACGATTTCGATCTTTGGGCCGTTCATGCGGGCGGAAGAACGATCCTCGACGCGGTCGAACAGGGCCTCGACCTCGAACCCGACGCTTTGAACTGGTCCCGCGGTGTCCTGCGGGATTTCGGCAACATGTCCTCCGCCACGCTGATGTTCGTTCTTGGTCGCATCATGCAGGATGCTCCCCGGAATTCGAACGGGTTCGGCATGGCCTTCGGACCGGGTCTCGTGGCCGAAACCTTCCGCTTCACCCTTGCCGAATAGAGGCTTCCATGAGCCGGAGTTTTGCCGAGCGAAGCCCAGAGACGGAGTGGATGGACACCGAGTCCATCAGCCTGGAGGATTACCGCGCCTGCCTGAGGGATCTGGCCGCGGTCAACGTCGTGACCATGACCCACGGTCCTGTCCTGAAATGGCTCGACCACGCCACCCGCCAGTTGGATCCCCATGATCGCGTGACGGTTCTCGACGTTGGATACGGCTACGGCGATTTGCTGCGACGGATCCATGCCTGGAGCCGCCGCCGGAACCGGCCCGTCGATCTGGTCGGCGTCGATCTCAATCCCATGAGCGAGCCGATCGCCCGCGCCGCAACACCTCCCGGTGTTTCCATCGACTTCCGAACCGGCAATGTCTTCGACTTCAAGCCCGAGAAACCCATCGACTTCATCATCTGCTCGCAGACGACCCATCACATGACGAATGTCGAGCTTGCGGACTTTATCCGATGGATGGAGCGGGTCGCGACCCGCGGCTGGTTCATCGCGGACTTGTACCGTCACCCGATCCCATTTCATTTCTTCCGCGCCCTATCCTGGGCGGCCCGTTGGCATCGCTTCGTCCGGCACGACGGCCCGATCTCGATTGCCCGCAGTTTTCGCCGGAAGGACTGGGAGACGATCCTGGCTTCGGCCGGTCTCGAGCAAGGTGCGGTCCGAATCCGCTGGTATCCATCCTTCCGCCTCTGCGTGAGCCGGCTGAAATGAGCGGCGGCTCCCAGGAGGAAGTCGTTGTCGTCGGGGGCGGCCTTGCCGGCGCGTCGGCTGCCAGCATCCTCGCCGGCGCCGGCCGGTCCGTCCTCGTGATTGAGCGCGATGCCGAAGCCCGGCACAAGGTCTGCGGCGAGTTCCTGAGCATCGAGGCTCAAGCCTATCTGGCCCATCTCGGCATCGACCTCGATGCTCTTGGAGCATGCCGTATCTCGCGCCTGCGCCTCGTCCGGAAGCGCACGCTGATCGAAGTCGGCTTGCCTTTCGTCGCCAGGGGGTTGTCTCGCAAGGTTCTGGACGAGGCTTTGCTGCAGCAGGCCGAAGCTCACGGAGCGCGGATCTTCAGAGGTCAGGTCGTGCGGTCCATTTCGGCCGATCATCCAGAGATCCACATCGATATGGGACCGGACGGCGTCCTCGTGGCGGACAGCGTTTTTCTGGCAAGCGGCAAGCATGATGTCAGAGGGGTGAAACGGGCATCGTCCGGTGCCATGAACGACCTCATCGGCTTCAAGCTGCATTATCGCTTGACGCCGAATGAGCAGCGTAATCTCGGCGGGGCCGTCGAAGTGGTCCTCTTCGGCGGCGGTTATGCCGGGCTTCAGATGGTGGAGCGGGATATCGCGAATCTCTGCCTCGTCGTTTCCCGACATCGCTTCGAACAGGTCGGGAAAAGCTGGGGCGACCTTCTCAACTTCATCACCGATGAATGCCCGCATCTCGGCGAACGTCTGCAAAACGCCGAGCCGCTCTTCGAGCGCCCCCTGTCGATCTTCCAAATTCCCTATGGTTTTCTCCACGCGCCTGATCGATGCGAACCGCTGGGCTTGTTCCGTCTCGGCGACCAGATCGGCGTCATTCCGTCCTTCACCGGTGAGGGCATGTCGATTGCCCTGCACAGCGGATGCCTCGCCGCATCGGTCTACCTCGATCAGGGCCGAGCGGCCGCCATCTACCACCACCGGATCCGGTCCGACATCCGCCACTCGATCCGGCTGGCCTCAGTCCTGAACCAGGCCGTGCGGCACGCAGCCGGTCAGCAGGCGATCTTTCAGCTCTTGCGCCTTTGGCCTGCCGCCATGGGGCATGTCACGACCCTGACCCGCGTACAGGAGGCCTCCATGCACAAAGTGCTCGTTGCGCCATGATCCTCTCCAGAGAGGTCCAGTCACCCGCCTCCGTCGCGGATCATTACGACGAGCTCGATCCGTTCTATCGCGAGATCTGGGGCGAGCACGTCCACCATGGGCTCTGGACGACCGGGCAGGAAACCTCGCAGCAGGCTGTCGAAGGCCTGATCGCGCATCTGGCCGACACATTGGCGCTCGAACCGGGACAGCACGTCTGTGATATCGGCTGCGGCTATGGCGCCACGGCGGAATGGCTTGCGGGACATTACGGCGTTCGCGTCACCGGCATTACGCTCTCGGCAGCCCAGCTCCGCCAAGCGGAGATGCGCGCGGCCCGCTCGCCCTTGCTCCATTTCATCCGTCAGGACTGGCTCTCGAACACATTCGGGGATGGCACCTTCGATCATGTGTTCGCCATCGAGAGTTCCGAGCACATGCCCGACAAGCAGCGCTTCTTCGATGAGGCCTACCGGACCCTTCGCCCCGGCGGTCGGCTTGCCGTCTATGTTTGGCTGGCCCGGGAAAAGGCCGGGCCATGGGCGGAACGGTTTCTCCTCGAACCGATCTGCCGCGAAGGCCGTCTGCCTGGAATGGGGACGGTTGCGGAGTATCGCGCCTGGGCTGGAAATGCCGGGTTCGAGGTCGATGGCATTGAAGATCTTAGCGCAAAAGTGAAGCGCACCTGGACGCTCTGCGCCGGGCGCCTGGTGAAGAAGCTCGTCACCCAGGCACGTTATCGACGCTATCTGCTCGATGCGCGCTCCAGGAACCGCATCTTCGCCTTGAGCCTTCCGCGCATCTGGCTCGCCTATGCGACGGGATCGATGATCTATGGACTCCTGACGGCGTACAAGCCGCTGGGCACCACCTGACCTCAGCGTTTCCGCACGGCCCCGGCGAGGAGTTCCGCCGTGTCGGCGGCTCCCATAGCACTGGCCAGTGCCTCGGCCGTAAGGCCGCTGGCATCCTTTGCCATGAGATCCGCGCCTCTGGCGAGGAGCGCATCGACGATTCCGACACGGTTGAACATGGCGGCGATCATGAGCGGGGTCTTTCCGCCTTCACTCCGGCCGTCAGGATCCGCGCCTTCGTCCAGAAGACACTGAACCGTCGCCATGTCACCCTTGAAGGCGGCGCCCGCGAGCGGTGTCTGTCCGCGATCGTTGGCGAGTTCCGGGTCCGCGCCATGCGACAGGAGAACCCGCACGGTGTCGACATGGCCATGATAGCTCGCGAGCATCAGGAGCGAGTCGCCCTTCTCGTTGCGCAGGTTCGGTGGCAGCCCCATGCGCAGCAATTCCCCGAGTTCCTGCGCCTGCCCGGCCCTGGCATGCTGGAAGACCCGCTGCGCAAAGGCGATGGTTTCCTCGTCCAGTTCCGGCTTGGGCGGTTCATTCTGCATCGCACACTCCAGCGGCCTCAAAAAGACGCCAACGTCCGGGCGAGAAGATCGAGGGCGGACGATCCGTCGACACCTGTGGCGACTTGAACCGGAGTTCCGCTCTCATCGACCGTCAACGCCCCCGCCTGCTCGGTGGATCCGGTGCTCACTTTCAGGCGCAGATCCTCCAGGCGGAAGAGGTCCGGCGCCAGCGCGAACAGCATGACGCAGGGGTCATGAAGCGGACGGCTCTCCTGATGGGTCGAGGTCTCGAAATAGGACTCGATCAGATCGGCGACCATTGAGGCGAGCGGCTTCCCGGAGGCCGACAGGGTCGCCGTGAATTCCCGCGTGGCGCGGACCCGGCGCGTGACGTCCAGCGGAACCAGCACCAGGGGAAGCCCGGATGACACGACCACGTCCGCCGCCTCCGGATCGGCCCAGAGATTGAACTCGGAACGCGGTCCCACGTTGCCCGCCTCGTAGATCACGCCGCCCATGGCGATGATCCGTCCGATCCGCTTGGCAGCATCCGGATTGTCGAGAACGAGTCGGGCGATGTTCGTGAGCGGTCCAAGGGCGAAGATGTCGACGGTGCCGGCCGGTTCTTTGAGCAGGAGTGCCCCCAGCCATTCGACTGCAGATCGGCTTTCCGGCTGCCGTGCAGGAGCGGGCAACCCGACTCCGCCGATACCGTCCTTTCCGTGCAGGTTCAAGGGTTCGGGTCCCGGCCGTAACAACGGCGCAGCCGCACCCTTGAACACCGGAATGTCCTCCCGACCGGCAAAGGCGAGCAACCGGCCCGCATTGCGTGTCGTCGTTTCGATGCCGATGTTCCCCGCGACGGTCGTGACGCCCGCAATCGAAAATTCGGGCGAGGCCAGCGCAAGAAGAATGCCGATGGCATCGTCGATGCCGGGATCCGTATCGATGACGATTTTCCGGGGTTTTACGTGAGGCATGACGGGGCTAGAAACCTTGCAGTGAGTCCATGCCGCCGCTTATCCGACATCGGACCGAATTTGACCATAGCCGCAGGTGCACTGTGACCCCATCAGTCTCGCTTCCCGACGATCTCCTGGTGAATGCCGAGGACGAGGTTCGCATCCGGCAGGATCTCGTTCTGGTCGCTCTCGGCAAGCGGCCTGCCGATATGCTGTTGCGTGTGAGACGCCTGCTCGACGTTCATACACGCACTTGGCTTAAGGACCAGGAGATCGCCATCCGCGGCCGCCGCATCGCCTGGACAGGGCCTGCCGGAACCTATCCCGGAACGGCTGTCGCCCATGCCGACAGGAGCGACCTTTCGGCTGTCCCCGGCTTCGGCGAGGTGCACAAGCATATCGAGAGCTCGCATGTCACACCGGAATTCGAAGCTGCGCTCGTGCTGCCGCGCGGCAATACCTGGACCTGCGAGGCGAGCCATGAATTCTCGAACGTGGAAGGCCCGAACAACCTCGAATTCTGGCTGACCTCTCGTCGTCATGGCTCGCCGATGAAAATCTTCCCCCTGCCCGGCTCGGCGGTTCCGCCGACCGCCTATGAATGGGGCGGCGGGGATTACGGGGATGACGAGCAAGCGGGCTTCATGAAAGAGAGCCTCATGGTCGCGGGCCTCGACGAGGTGATGGATTGGCCCGCCGTGTGGAACCCGGAGAATCCGTCGCACAAGCGGCTCTGGGGCATGATCCAGGCCACGTTCGAGAAGCGTGGCGTGGTGGAAGGCCACGGTGCGGGCCTGCGCGATCTCGATTCCATCAACGCCTTCGCGGCCGCCGGTCTTGCTGCCGACCATGAGGGTTGGACGGCCGAGGAGGTCTGGGACAAGCTGCGCCATGGCGTCTTCATCGAGATCAGGCCGCATTCGATGCCGGAGATCATTTCCGGCCTTCTCCAGCGTGGTCTCTCGGACTGGTCGCAGGTGGCCTTCGCCACGGACGACCGGAGCGCATCGGACACGCTGCGGATGGGCGCGACGGACTACAATGTCCGACTTGCCATCGAATCGGGCCTTACGCCGGAGATCGCGATCCAGTGCGTGACCATCAACCCGGCCCGCCATATGCGCCTGACGCCCTGGGTCGGCAGCATCGCCCCGGGGCGTTTCGCCGATATCGTGCTGCTCGACGATGTAACGACGCTCTCGATTGCCGAGGTCTGGGCGGACGGGAAGCCCGTATCCAAGGGCACGGACTACCTCGGGCCAATACCCTCCATCGACTGGCCGGATTGGGCTTCGAAGACCGTCAACATCCGGCGAAGGATAGAGCCTCAGGATTTCGCCATCGCGTCGAAGTCAGGTCGGAGCACGATGCAGGCTGCGCTGTTGCGCCCGTTCCACTGGCACGATGATTTCATCACCATGGAACTGCCTGTCGAGAACGGCGAGGTCCAGCGTGATCCGGCGCGAAACATCACGAAATTCGCCATCGTCGACCGCTTCTCAGGCGAAGGGCGCATCTCCCGCATGTTCTGGCTCGGCTGCGGCCCGAAGACACCGGACACCGCCGTCGGCTGCACGGTCGCTCACGACAAGCACAATCTCTGGATCGTCGGCTCGTCGGACGAGGCCATGGCCATGGTGGCGAACCGGGTGGCGGAGATCGGCGGAGGCTGGGTGCTCGTCAGCGGCGGCAAGGTCGTGGCCGAGGTGCGCTACGAGATCGGCGGCCTGATGACCAGGCGTCCTGCGGCGGAACTCGACGCCGAGATGCAGCGGCTCTATGCGGCGGCGGAAAAGATCGAGTGGCTCTATGAGCCGACCTTCTCGCCGCGCTGGTTTCCGGGCTTTCCGGAGCGGCTGCAATTCGCCACCCTCACCTGCGCGCCCTGGCGCTGGGTTCTGGTCGCGCCGTGCGAGGCCGCTCCGCAGGGCTTCGTGAACGTGGCGACTGGACAGACGCACCCGGTCGTCTGGTAGGGATCACCCGGCGGCGTCGATCCTGGCCATCTCGGCCTTGAACGCCGTCGCGATCTGGCCCGCATCGCGCAGGATCTTCCTGCGTTCCAGGCTCTCGACGTTGCGCCCCCGCATGATCCAGCGTCCGCCGACCATCACGTCCCGCACGTCGACCGGCATCGCGGAGAACACGAGCGTGGCGTAGATGTCGTAGACCGGCTGCATGCGCGGAGCCGACAGGTCGATGCGGATGAGGTCGGCCTGCTTGCCCGGCTCGAGCGAGCCGATGCGGCTGTCGAGGCCGAGCACCTGAGCGCCTTCCAGAGTCGCCATGCGGATAACCTGAGCGGCCGGCATGGGCTTGCGGCTATGGCCGAGCAGCTTCTGGAACATGGAGACGGGGCCGAACTGGCTGAACAGGTCGAGGGTGTTGCCGCTCATCGGCCCGTCGGTGGCGATGCCGACCTTGATACCGGCGGCGCGCATGGCCTCGACGGGCGCGATGCCGCGCCCCGCCTTCGCGTTCGAGCGGGCATTGTGGGCCACCCGCACATCCGCCTTCGCCATCCGCTCGATCTCGAACGGATCGATATGCAGGCAATGCGCGGCGATCAGGCCCGGGCGCAGCAGCCCCGCTTTCTCGACGACACCAACAGGCCGGAGACCGTGGTTCTTCCGGCACCATTCCATCTCGCTGTCCATCTCGGCGAGGTGGAGCTGCACCGGAACGTCCGGATGGGCCTCCGCCCAAAGGGCGACCCGGGCCATCACGTCGATGTCGGTCGAATAGGGAGCGTGTGGCGCGATGGACGGCACGATCCGCTCATGGCCGGAGAACTCGGCGACGAGTTCCTCGACGAGGGCGAAGCCCTGATCGATGCTCTTGTGATCCGGCGGGTCGAAGGTCGCGAGGGTCTGGCCGACCACGCCGCGCAAACCGGCCTGATCCAGGGCCCGCCCGACCTCCGTCTCGTAATAGTACATGTCGGCGATGGTGGTGACGCCGGCCTCGATGGATTCGAGCGCTCCGAGAAGCGTGCCCACGCGCACCATCTCGGGCGAGACGAACTTGCGCTCCATGGGCAGAACATAACGAAACAACCGGTCGTCCACGTCTTCGCCGAGACCGCGGAACAAGGTCATCGCCAGATGGGCATGGGGATTGACCATGCCGGGCATGATCACATCGCCATCCACGTCGATGATTTCGGCGTCATCGATCCGCGGCGGCTCGCCGGAGCCGACGGCCTGAATCGAGCCGTTCTCGACATGAACCCATCCCCGATCGATGACACTCATGGCCTCGTCAATTGGGAGCAGGCAGGCATTCTGGATGAGGATCGCAGCCATCGTCAGTCTACCTCGGACGCCAGGATCGTGCATTGCTCCGGCACCGGCACGAGCTTCACATTGCTGCCCGATTTCAACGGGTTCGTGAGGCTGCCATTGGCGATGAGGGGACCGGCCGCCGTCTCGCACTGATATTGATAGGCGCGGCCGAGATAGGTTCGCAAACCCAGCCGAGCCGATAGTCCATCGGCAGTTGCATCGGCCGAAACCATCAGGCCATCGGGCCGCGTGGCGAGCAGGAACGTATCGGGAATGGCGCCGAACAGGCTTTGCGAAAGGCGCAGCCGCATCCCGGCGGCTTCCACCGTCACCTCGTCGCCGTCCCGCGCCACCACCTTGAACGGAATGACGTTCTCGAAACCGACGAAACGGGCCACGAAGGTATTGGCCGGGCGCCTGTAGAGTACCTCCGGCCTGTCGAACTGCATGAGCCGCCCGGCATTCATGATGGCGACCCGGTCGGAGATCGAGAACGCCTCCTCCTGGTCGTGCGTGACATAGACCGAGGTCGTACCGTTGGCGCGTTGCAGCTGGCGGATCTCGACGCGCATGTCGACCCTGAGCTTGGCGTCGAGGTTGGAGAGCGGCTCGTCGAACATCAGAAGCGGCGGCTCGATCACGAGGGCTCGCGCGAGCGCCACGCGCTGCTTCTGCCCGCCCGAGAGGGCTCCCGGCGCGCGATCGGCCAGGGCTGCGAGCCCGACGCGCTCCAGCATGGCGACAGCCCGCTTGCGGCGCTCGGCCGGGGCAATGCCCCGCTGCTTGAGGCCGAAGGCCACGTTATCGAGGACCGACAGATGCGGGAACAGGGCATAGTTCTGGAAGACGAGGCCGATGTCGCGCTTATGGGTCGGCAGCCGCGTCAGGTCGCGCCCGCCCAGCGAAATCGATCCGCTGGTCGGCGACAGGAACCCGGCGATGAGGCGCAGGGTGGTGGTCTTGCCGCAGCCGCTGGCTCCGAGAAGCGACACGAGTTCGCCTGCCTGGACCGAGAGCGAAAGGTCTTCGAGAACCTTGGTCGTTCCGTAATGGGCGGAAACGGCGTTGATATCGAGAGGCTGTGTCACGGCAAATTACTTCGCAAGAAAGGTGAGGCCGAGTGTCCGCTCGACGATGGCCATGACGGCCACGGTGAGGAACATCAGAAGGACGGAGACGGACGCGACGGTCGGGTCGAAGAACTGCTCCACATGCGCCAGGATCTGGATCGGCAGGGTGCTGATGCCCGGTCCGGTCAGGAAGAGAGATACCGACACGTCGTTGAGCGACGTGATGAAGGCGAGAATGAACGCCGCAATCACCCCTCCCCTGACATTCGGCAGGACAATGGTGAAGAAGGTCTTCACCGGCGCGCTGCCGAGGCTGATCGCAGCCTCCTCGATGGAAAAGTCGAAGGATGCTAGGCTGGCGCTGATCACCCGTACCACATAGGGCAGCACGATGAGCGTGTGCCCGATGAGCAGCGCCAGGAAGATCGGCGCTCCCGTGCCGACCGTGAACGATTTCAGCAGGGCGAAGCCGAATACGATCTCGGGTACCAGGATCGGCAGCACGAACAGGGTGCCGAGCCATTTCGGCAGCTCGACCCGGAATCGGTTGAGGGCATAGGCGGCCGGAATGCCGATCAGGAGCGCGATCATCGTGCCCAGGAAGGCGATCTGCAGGCTGGTGACGATGGTCCGCCGGAAAGCGCTGATCTCGAAGATGTTCGTGAACCAGCGCAAGGACAGCCCCTGCGGCGGGAAGGTCAGGTATGTCGTGTCGCTCAGCGCCGCGCCGACCACGATGACGAGCGGCACCATCAGGAAGAGATAGACCAGTGCCGTGACGACAATGAGGAGGGGATGAGGTCTGTAGGACATCACGTGGCCATGGGGTTGATGCGGCGGGCGATGTGGCTCATGGCGAGGACGATGGTGATGGTGATCACCGTCATGATCGCCGCGATGGTCGAGGCGCCGACCCAGTCGAAAGACACCATGGCGCGCTGCTGAAGCAGCGTCGCGAGAACGGTCTGGCGTTCACCGCCGAGAAGCTGCGGAGTGGCGTAGGCTGTGAAGCTGCCGGTGAAGACCAGCACGGCGCCGACGATGAGCCCCGGCACCGCGAGCGGCATCAACACCTGCCAGAAGGTCGCCACAGGCGAGGCGCCGAGGGACGAGGATGCCTGAAGCACGTCCTTCGGAATGTTCTCCAGGACGCCCACCAGCGACAGGACCATGAGCGGCACGAAGAGATACACCATGCCGACGATGACGGCGCCTTGCGTATAGAGCATCTCGAGCGGCTCGTTGATGATGCCGAGCGCCAGAAGGGTCTGGTTCAGGATGCCGTTGCGGCCCAGGATGATGAGCCACGCAAAGGCACGGACCACGACGCCGGTGAGGAGCGGAAAGACCGCCGCGACGATGAGCAGGCTCTTCACCTTGCCCGGCGCCCGCGACACCACATAGGCCGTCATGAAGCCGAAGATCAGGGAGATGACCGTCGTCAGGGCCGAAATCTGCAGCGTCCGGAACAGGACGGTCGTGCGGAAGCCGCTGTTGAAATAGGAGATGTAGGGAGCAAAGACCCCACGAGGATCCATGAACGTCCCGGCGATCACAGCCCCGATGGGCACGACCAGGAAACCGATCACGGCGAAAGTGGCAGGCGCGGTCAGCGCCCACCCGGTTGCGCCGCTCGGGCGCCAGAAATGTCTTGCTGTCATGATGGCAGGGTTACTTCCCGAAGACCTCGCTCCAGGCATCGAGCCAGTCGGTCTTGGCCGCATTCATCTTCTCGTAGTCGAGGCGCCTGAGCGACGAGATCATCTTCTGGCCATAGGTCCAGCGGGAGGCCTGTTCTGGCGTCAGCTGCACGGCGGTGGCGACGGGTGCGTCCACGCCGCGCTCGGCCAGCGTCTGCTGGATCTTGGGGTCGAGGATGAAGTTGATGAACTGGTGCGCCAGCTCGGGATTGGCCGCGCCCTTGGCGATGTTCACCGTGTTGAGGGTGGCGTAATCGCCCTCCTTCAGCTCGGCCCACCGGACCGTCGGCACGGCGGCCTGGATCTGAGTGAGGGTGAAGTCCTGCGCCATGGCGACCGAGACTTCGCCGGTCGAGAACAGGTTCACGAGCTCCGAGCCGGTGTTGTAGTTCTTCACGACGTTGGGCTTCAGCTGCTCGAGAGCTTTGAAGGCCGCGCTCTCGTCCTTGTAGGGATCGACGCCGGCCTTGCCGGCAGCGACCAGAACCGTCATCGGGCCGGCCGTCGTGGTGATGCCGGGCAGAGAGACGCGGCGCTTGAGATCATCCCGCCACAGGTCGTTCCAGGAGGTGATCGGCGTCGAGACCTTGGCGCTGTCATAGATGATGCCGACGCGGCCGACGGTGTAGGCCGGACCGAACTTGCCCTGAGGCTCCTTGGCGATATCGTAGATGCCGTTGATATTGGGAACCTTCGCGCGATCAACCGGCTGGAACAGGCCTTCCTGGATGCCGAGCTGCGAATAGCTGTCTGTCAGGTAGACGACATCGACGCCTCCGCCGCCGCGGATCTTGATCTTGTTCAGGCGGTCGGCGTTGTTGCCCGTCTCAAAGACCAGATCGCATCCGCATTGGGCGCGGAACGGCTTGAGGATGATTTCTTCCAGCTTGTCGCCGTTGAAGCCCCACCAGGAGATCGTAAGGGTCTTGTTCTGCGCCATGGCGGGAGCCGCGGACAATGCCGCCAGAGCCAATACCATGCCCGCAACCGGTTTGCGCCAACGCCCTACCATGTCAGAATCTCCTGCGTTCCATTGTTTCACAGCCGAGGATATTGATGCCGATACCCTTTACGGGGACAATCACTGCCCTATCGGCACCACGCATTAACACAACCATGGGCACGGGGAAGCCCCGCTGGCTGATGACTCTGCTCTCCAGATGATTTTTTATGCCCAAAAAACTCGCAGAATCGAGGTGGTTATTCAGGAAGCCATCCGCCAGCCGGCGCCCGCTTCAGGCGCGGAGTGCGAAGAACCCCTGCCACCCGGTCCGGCGAATGGGAATAGATGGCTGAAACCGGCTCCTCCCAGGCATTCGTCTGCAGCATCGCCGCTCCGATGGCCACCGGACTGATCCCGCAGGTCTCGAGCAGCTTCAAGGCCGCGACGATGGAGCGACCGCTGCTGATCACATCATCCACGAGCAGCACCCGCCGGTTCTCGATCAGCGGCAGCATGCGCGGATCGAGATACAGGCGCTTCACCTGCTCGGGGCTGGTGATTGAACTCATCGGGACCGAGAACTCCTCCCGATACCAGAACTTGCGCGATGTCCCGAACGGGACGTAGCGGCTGTGCCCGAGCCTTTTCGCCGTGCCGCGCGCCAGCGTGAGACCGAGGGTCGGCAACCCGATCACCACCTCCGGGTCGAAGGCGCGGACCTTCTCGGCGAGGCTGGCGCACAGCGCCTCTTCGACAGCGAAACCGGCCTGGTTGATGATGAGGGATGCAAGGGCATGTTCCCCATCGGCCAATTCACGGATCGGAAGGCACAGCTGGCGCCCATCCTCAAACTCGGCGGGAAAGAAGCCACGATGCCCGCCATCCGGCAGCCGCTCGAAGGTGCGGGGCGGATGAATCTCCTGCCAGAAATCATGGGGCTGCATGGCTCACATCTTCCAATCTGACGGCACTGAACGATTGTGACCCGGCCGCCATCGCGCTATCGAACACGCTTCACCAACCCTATCAGGATGACAGCGCAATGCCCCTTCCGGACCTCATCCAGGCGGACCTACCATTCCTGCGCAACCTTCGCCAAGACCTGCATGCTCATCCGGAGCTGGGTTTCGAAGAGGAGCGCACGAGCGGGATCGTCGCCTCACTCCTGGAAGAGGCGGGCGTAAGCGTGCATCGGGGATTGGGCAAGACCGGTGTCGTCGGCACTCTTCGAGCGGGCAACGGCACACGAACCATCGGCCTTCGCGCCGACATGGACGCGCTCGCCATGCCGGAGCAGGCAGAGCGTCCCTACAAGTCGAAATTCGCCGGCAAGATGCATGCCTGCGGTCATGATGGGCATACGACCCTGCTGCTCGGAGCGGCCCGGCACCTGGCCCGCACCCGCAACTTCTCAGGCACCGTCCATTTCATCTTCCAACCGGCGGAGGAAGGGCGTGGCGGGGCGAAGAAGATGGTCGAGGATGGGCTTTTCGACCTATTTCCCTGCGACGCGGTCTATGGCCTGCACAACATGCCCGGCTTGGCGGTCAACGAGATGGCTGTGACGGCAGGCCCCCAGCTGGCTTCGTCCGATACATGGTTTGTGACGTTCAAGGGTGTCGGCACCCACGGCGCCAAGCCGCATCTCGGCAAGGACCCGATCACGGCGAGCGGGCATTTCCTCTCCGCCCTGCAGACCATTGTCGGACGGGTGGTCAATCCGTTGCAGCCCGCCGTCGTGAGCGCCTGCTCCATTCAGGCGGGTGATCCCCGGGCGCTCAACGTCATTCCCGATATCGTGGAAATCGGCGGAACGGCACGGGCTTATTCCGCGCAAGTGCGCGATCAGCTCGAAGTGGAAATCGCGCGGCTGGCGCAGGGCGTCGCCGCGATGTTCGGCATCGAAGTCTCATACGAATTCCACCGTCGCATTCCGCCGGTCGTCAATCATGCGGATGCAACGGCGCGCGCACTCAAGGCCGCGCGGGCCGTGTGCGGATCCAAAGTGGTGACGGATTTCGAGCCCTCGACGGCCGGAGACGATTTCGCCTTCTTCGGAGAGGCCGCGCCCGGCGCCTATGTCTGGCTCGGAAACGGCCCCGCCGTCGATGGAGCGCTCCATCACAACACGGCGTACGATTTCAACGACGACGCGATCCCGACCGGCGTCGCCTTCTGGATTGCGCTCGTGGAACAGGAGCTTGCGGTCTGAGGACTACCGCCTTCTCACGCGGGAAGGCTCGGCCTCCCCAGCATCGGCCCAGCCGCGTCGATTCTTGCGCTGCTTATGCGGCTTCTTTCCCCTGTCGCGCCGGGCCTTCTCGTCCGGCTTGCGCCGATGGGATACGGAGGTCGCAACCAACTTCTCTTCGATCTTGGCGTTGAGACTCGCGCGCAAGTCGACAACCGCCTCCACATCCTCGAACACGGCCGGATAGCGCTGGGCCAACCAGAGCCAGCTGGTCGCGATCTTCACGCGCGCCTCGAGCTTCAGGAGATCCGCGTTCACGCCGAAATCCGGAGCCTGGACCCGCCCGTCACGGGCGTGCTGCCGCGCCCATTCGAGAAGCAGTTCGACCGCCAGCTGCTCGCGCCCATCGACCGGCGCCATCGCATAGGACAACCGGTCGAGGATCGGCATGTCGACCGTGTCGAGGAGCGTCGCGAGCTCGATCATCTCGTCCATGTCAGCCATGCGCAGATCCGGGTGGCCGGCAACGAGC
The DNA here is from genome assembly GCF_013520865.1 of Microvirga mediterraneensis. Lineage (NCBI taxonomy): Bacteria > Pseudomonadati > Pseudomonadota > Alphaproteobacteria > Hyphomicrobiales > Methylobacteriaceae > Microvirga > Microvirga mediterraneensis. The sequence goes on along the minus strand of NZ_JACDXJ010000001.1, from coordinate 2,631,099 downwards.
GTGTCGTACAGGTGGCGCAGCACGCGGCCGAGGCGATCCGTCTGCAGCACCTCGCTTGCGGACAGCACCGTCTCCTGGTTCGGGCGGACATAAGCCTTGCCCCGCAGCTTCGCGGCATCGCCATTGAGCGCATTGCGAACGATGGCTTCGACCTGCGCGTAAGCGCCCGCATCCGGCAGCGCCGTTACGAGCCCTTCGTCATGGTGGCCGAAGCGCCCTGCCCGGCCGGCGATCTGCTTGATCTCCATGGCCGTGAGCTGGCGCTCGCGCACGCCGTCGAACTTGCGCAGGGTCGAGAAGACCACTCTCCTCAGCGGCCCGATGTTCAAGCCCATGCCGATGGCATCGGTCGCCACAAGGATCTCCGCCTCGCCATTGCGGAAGCGCGCGGCCTCGGCGCGGCGAACTTCGGGCCCGAGAGCGCCATACACGGTGGCGACCGTGCGCCCCGCCGCCACGAGACGCGTGCGCAGGTCGTGCACGGCGCGGCGGGTAAAAACCACGACGGCGTCCCCGCGCGTGAGCTTGTTGAGATTGGCCGAGACGCCTTCCACGCGCAGCTTGCCCCTGCGCTTGAGGATCTTCACCTCCAGCGGCTCGCCGGTCATGGCGAGCAGGGGCTCGACGAGTGGGATCGCCTCCGGCGCGCCGGTCAGCACCACGAGCCTCGCGGGCGCCCCGATCATGGCCTGTGTCCAGGCCCAGCCGCGGCTCGGATCGCCGAGCATCTGAACCTCGTCGATCACGCAGACGTCCACGACCCGGTGCAGATCGAGCGTCTCGATCGTCCGGGCGATATGGGTCGCGCCTTCCGGCAGAACCCGCTCCTCGCCCGTGATCATGCCGGCTGCGAAACCGTCTCCACTCAGGCGTTCATAATGTTCGAGCGCGAGGAGCCGCAGAGGCGACAGGATCTCGGCGGTCTCCGCCTCCCCGGCCAGTTTGAGAGCCTCATGGGTCTTGCCCGAATTGGTCGGGCCGGCGAGGAAAACGAAACGGCGGTTGAGGGAACGGGCGACCGGAAAGATGGCCGCATAGCGCTCGTAGCCCGAGGCTTCGCGGATCTGCGCTTCGCGGAGGTGCCGGAGCCGTCTCGCGGCCGCCTTGGAGCGGTAATCGTCGAGCTTCTGGCGCAATCTGCGGCCCACGCCTGCCGGCCCGCCCTTGTCCGTCGCCTGGATGCGGTCGAGCTTTTCGATAGCGGCCTGAATGCCGCCGAGGATCGCCTGGCGCTCACCCGCATCTTCGTAGGCATCGAGATAGGTATCGAGCTCGTCGCGCCAGCTCTCCAGCTCCTGCTCGCAGGCCTCGAACACGGCGTCGCGCAGCGCGACAACCCTGGCTTCGAGGGCGTCCGACGCCGCCGCAAGTTCCGTGCGTTCCACGCGCGCGGGCGCAAGCACCACCGCCGCCACCTCGAGAGGTTCCGCAAAGGAATACTCGACGACGATGTCAACGGGAGCGCTGTCCGGCAGGATCTGCATCGGCTTACTGAACACGGCCCGATAGCCCGCAAAGACGCGCTCGGGTTTCCATGGGCCCTTCTCGATCCGGCGGATGTCCTCGGCGATGTAGAGTCCGGTGTTCCGCCGGACCGGCGCGAGGATACTCTGCCGACGCCGGTGGGCGGCATCGTCCAGAGGCTGCTGTTCACTGCCGCTCCGGGAAGAACGGGAGCCGCTCTTCAACGTCTCGCCACCCTGTTCCCGCCATGCCGGCACCTCTCCCGCAAGCTGCGCGACCACTTCCGGGTCGAACATGGGGGCCTCGAAAGTGCGCCCACGCTTCTGGAACATCCGCCGCTCGGCCACCGGAATGAGCCCGGCTTCGATCCAACGCTCGCATTCGGCCTCGCTAGCTAGGAGGATTCCCGGCAGATGATTGAGGCTGACAAGGTTCTTTGATTTCTTGGGCATTCACGGTTCCGCATGGCGAAGCGGCCCTGTGCTGCTCCGGCCTCGTTCATGGGTGCACCCGCCGCTTCGGATTCAACTCGCGGAAGGCTCAGATGTTTTCAGGGATCGCTCTCAGGGATGTCGATGACCCGGTCGGATCAGGGCGAGACAGGAAGGATCAGCCTCTAAAGCCTTGACCCGCTGACTCTTTCCTTCACCGTCATGTGTCCATGGCAGAGTGCAATATCAAGGGTTCGACGGCTATGGAAGCCCGTCATTTGCAACAGCTTATCCCCTGTCGAGCAGGAGAATGCCTCAGGTTGCCTCCTTGGCACCAAGTGTTTTCCTGAGGAAGGAGAGCCCCAGGGCCGACAGGAAGGCCGCCTGCTCCTTGTTCGCCGCTCCATGCCCACCGTCGTCCGGCTCGTAGAAGAAGACCGGCTGCCTCATGGCCTCCAACCTAGCCGCCATCTTGCGGGCGTGGCCCGGATGAACCCGGTCATCACGCCTCGAGGTAACGAGCAGGACGGGCGGATAGGAGCGCCCCTCTGCGAGGTTCTGATAGGCGGAGAAGCCCGCCATATAGGCCCAATCCTCCGGGCGCTCGGGATCGCCGTATTCCGCCACCCAGCTCGGTCCCGCCAGAAGCTGCGTGTAGCGCCGCATGTCGAGGAGCGGCACCGTGCACCAGATGGCGCCGAAAAGCTCAGGGTAGCGGGTGAGCATGTTGCCGACGAGCAGCCCCCCGTTCGATCCGCCATAGGCCGCCAGCTGCTTCTCCGTGGTGACGCCGCGCCGCGCCAGATCCCGGGCGATGGCGGCGAAGTCGTCATGGGAGAGGCGCTTGCCCTCCCGCATGCCGGCCTTGTGCCACGCGGCCCCGAACTCGCCGCCGCCGCGGATGTTGGCGACGACCCAGACATTGCCGCGCTCCAGCCAGGTCTTGCCGATGCCGCCGAGATAGCCCGGCGTCATCGACACCGAAAACCCGCCATAGCCGTAAAGCACCGTCGGGCGCGGCCCCTGCTGGTTCTTCGGGCCGATTTGATAATAGGGGATGCTCTCCCCGTCGACCGAAACGGCTTCGTGTCGCGTCACCTCCAAGCCTGAGGCATCGAAGGCGACAGGCGCTTCCTTGAGCACCTCGACCTGCTTGTCTTCGGTGACGAGCGCCAGCTTGGTAGGCTCGATGAAGCTGGAGATCGAGAGCAGGAATTCATCCGTGCGTTCGAGCTGCCCGGCATCGAGCGACATAGAGTGCACCGCTGCGGTATCCGGAAGCCCCTGAAGGCGTTCCAGGTGCCAAGGTTCGCCCGGCACGCCGAGCCAGATCTGGCTCGCGAGATTGTCGAGTACGGTCAGGATCAGCCGGGACTTGGTCCACCAGAAGCCGGAGAGCACACGCCTGGGACCCGGCTCGAAGAGCATCTCGAAGCGACGGTCGCCTGCCATGAAGCGGGAGAAGCTGATGGCCAGCAGCGCATCGGCCGGATAGGTGCGCTCCGGCAGAACCCACTCGCTCTTCAGCTTCACGACCAGCCAGTCCTTCTCCACATCGAACCTGGCATCGCGGGGAAGGTCGATGAGGAGAGGCTCGCCCCCTTCCCGGGCGAGATAGCTGATCCCCTCCTCGAACGTGATCTGCCGCCGATAGAACACCCGCTCGTAGCCGGGTTCGAGGTCGACGGAGGCCGAGATGTAGATGTCGTTGAACTCGCCCTCGAAGACCACCGGCGCCTGCTGGAAGTCCAAGCCGCGCTGCCAGAGGCGGATTGTCCGGGGGTAGCCGGAGGCCGTCGCCGCGTTCTCGCCGAGCGTCGTGGAGACCAGCAGCCGGTCCCTGTCGAGCCAGGTGGCTCCGCCCTTGGCCTCGGGAAGGGCAAAGCCGTCCTCTATGAAACGTTTCTCGATGAGGTCGAACTCGCGCAGTTCGACGGCGTCGGCGCCGCCTCGCGACAGGCTGACGAGGCCGTAGCGCTGCTCGGGCTCGAGCGTGCCACAGCCTTTCCAGACCCAGTCTTCCCCCTCGGCGCGCGCCAAGGCATCGATGTCGAGGACCGTTTCCCAAGACGGCTCCGCCCTGCGGTACTCGTCCATCGAGGTGCGCCGCCACAAGCCGCGCACATGGTCGGCATCCTGCCAGAAATTGTAGAGCCAGCCACGCCTCCTGGTGATGAAGGGGATATTGTCCGGCCGGGTCGATATCTCGTAGAGCGCCCGCCTGTCGGCGTCGAAGGCCGCATCGCACAGGGCCGCTTTCGTGATTTCGTTATGGGCACGCGCCCAGGCAAGGGCCTCTTCGCCTTCCACGTTCTCCAGCCAGAGATAGGGATCGTGGTGTGCTTGCATCCGTTCGGCCATGACTGCGCGTTCCGTTCAGGTTGATGATATTCGGCGGGCGAGAATCGGTTGGAGGGATTATTGGTCACGCCAAGCCGTGCGCAACACCTGTGCTCAGAACCGGATCGATCACCATCCGTTGACGATAGAGAATTTCAAAGGGGCCACTATGGATCCATTCGTATCCGCACTTGAAGAACTCGCTGAAGCCCTTATGGCCGGAGAAGATCCGGAACAGGCCTTGCCGGATATCGCCGGAGAGCACGATCTTCCGCTCCCGGCCCTGCGCAATCGGGCCTTGAGGGCTCTCGGGCCGCTCGAAACCTACAAGCAGCGTCAAGCCGAATTGAAGAAGGAGCGCGAGCAGACCGCGAGGCGGCGCGACCCGGTTTTCGCGGGGGCGTCCTTCCTGGCGGCCGTCGCGAGCCTGAACCCGCGGCTCTCCGCCGAAGACAGGCAGGCCGAAATCCAACGTCTGGCGACGGAATACGATGTCGATCCCGCCGCGCACAAGGAGGCCATCGAGCGTCTGCGCAAGCGCTGACGGGCCGGGCTGCGGCGATCAAACCTCCCGCGCCGGCGCGGATTCGGGCATGACGGGCGCGCCCGCCTTGTCGGCCCGCTTCCGCTTCCGCTCCCGCGTCACCAGACGGAAGAACAGCGGCACGAAGAGGATGGCCAGGAAGGTTGCGGCGAGCATACCGCCGATGACGCCGGTGCCGACCGAGTGACGGCTCGCGGAACCCGCACCCGACGATATCGCAAGCGGTACGACACCCAGGATGAACGCGAGAGACGTCATCACGATAGGGCGGAAGCGGAGGCGGGCAGCATCCAGGGCGGCATCGTAGACGCTTTCCCCTGCCCTGTGGCGCTCGGACGCGAACTCGACGATCAGGATCGCGTTCTTGGCCGCCAGACCGATGAGGGTGACGAGGCCGACCTGGAAATAGATGTCGTTCTCGATCCCGCGCAGCCAGATCGCCACGATGGCGCCGAAGACCGCGAAGGGCACGGCCGTGATGACGGCGAACGGCAGAGACCACCGCTCGTATTGCGCCGCAAGGATCAGGAACACCATGACGAGGCCCAGGAGGAAGCCCTGGGATCCGGTGCCTGCCGATTGCAGTTCCTGATAGGCAGATCCCGTCCAGCCGATGGAATAGTCGGAGGACAGTTTCTGCGACACGATCTGCTCGATCGCGGCAATCGCCTGCCCGGATGAATATCCCGGCGCCGGATTGCCCTGGATCTTGGCGGCGGGGAACAGATTGAAGCGGTCGACCACATCCGGCCCGACGATGCGGGACGTGGAGAGGAGGACGCTGAGCGGGACCATATTGCCCTTGTCCGACCGCACGAACACGTGCTGCAGATCGTTCGGGCTCATCCGGAACTGAGGCTCGGACGACAGGCTCACCCGATAGGTCCGCCCGAACAGCCCGAAATCATTCACGTAAAGACTGCCGAACGTGCTCTGCATCGTGTCGAAAATCGCCGAGATCGGCACGCCGAGCGCCTTCGCCTTGTCGCGGTCGACGTCGATGCGGTATTGCGGCACGTTCGTGTTGAACGTCGTGGAGACGCCTGCGAGTTCGGGCCGCTCTCGCGCGGCCTGGACCACCTGCTGCGCCGCCTGAGAGAGGCTTTCGAGAGAACCGCCCGAACGATCCTGCAGGAAGAATTCGAAGCCGCCCGTGGTGCTCATGCCGGTGATCGGCGGTGGGTTGAAGCCGAACACGACGCCGTCGCGGAAATTGACGTTCAGGCCCGCGAAAGCCGGCGCGAGATTGCGCGCGTCGAGGCGTGGGTCCTTTCGCTCAGACCAGTCCTTGAGTGTCACGAAGGACACGCCGGAATTGGTTTTCTGAGCTCCCGACAGGAGATCGAATCCGGCGATCGTCACCACGTCTGCGACGGCGGGATTGTCCTTGAGTTCCTGGCTCACCTTCGCGGTGATGTCGAGGGTGCGGTCGAGGGAGGCCGCGGGCGGCAGCGCGGTGACGACGAAGACATTGCCCAGATCCTCCGCCGGCACGAGGCCGCCCGGCACCCGCTCGAACAGCCACCAAGTCGCCCCCAGCATCCCGCCGATCAGCACGAGGGCGATCACGGCGTGGCGCAGGAAGTAGGCCGTGCCGGTGGTGAAGGTCCGCATCACCCAGTCGAAACCGCGATTGAAGACCCGGAACGGCAGCCACGGCTCACTGTGTCCCTCTTTGAGCAGGATCGCGCACAGGGCGGGCGTCAGGGTGAGCGCCACGATGCCGGAGATCACCACCGAGACGGCGATCGTCACGGCGAATTGCCGGTAGAGCTCTCCGGCCAGTCCCCCGAGAAAGGATACGGGGATGAAGACCGCGCAGAGCACGAGCACCACGGCGATCACCGGTCCGCTCACCTCCTGCATGGCCTGGATGGCGGCTTCGCGCGGCGGCTTGTGCTCGGTCGACATGATGCGCTCGACATTCTCCAGCACGATGATCGCGTCGTCGACCACGATGCCGATGGCAAGGATGAGGCCGAAGAGCGTGAGGAGATTGACCGAAAAGCCGAGCACATACATGCCGCCGAAGGTGCCGATGATGGAGACCGGAACGGCCAGCAGCGGGATCAGGGTCGCGCGCCAGTTCTGCAGGAAGAGGAAGACGACGAGCACGACGAGCACGATGGCCTCGGCGAAGGTCCTGACCACCTCGTCGATGGAGACCTGGATGAACTTCGTCGTGTTGTAGGGAACGTCGTAGCGCAGGCCATCGGGGAAGCGCTGTGAGAGGCGCTTCATCGTCGCATCGACCGCGGCCGAAACGCTGAGCGCATTAGCTCCAGGCTGGAGATAAATCCCGATAGGCACCGTCGGCGCCCCGTTGAGGGTCGATTGTGTGGAATAGTTCAGCGATCCGAGCTCGACCCGGGCCACGTCTTTCAACCTCAGCGCGCCACCGTTCTCGTCCGAGCGCAGGACGATCTGCTCGAACTCGCGGGGGTCGGCGAAGCGACCCTGGGTCGTGACCGAATAGGTGAAGGCCTGCCTCCCCGGTGTCGGCTCCTCCGCGAAGCGCCCGGCGGCGAATTGTGCGTTCTGCTCGCGGATGGCGGCGGCGACGTCGCCCGGCGTCAGGTTGTACTGGGCAAGCTTGTCGGGCCGGAGCCAGACGCGCATGGAATAGTCGGATGCGCCGAAGAGCGATGCGTCACCGACGCCCGGTGTGCGGCGCAGCTCGTCGATGATGTTGATGAGCGCATAATTGGAGATGTAGATCGTGTCGTAGCGCCGGTCGGGCGAGGACAGGGCGACGATCTGGAGGATCGAGGACGAGCGCTTGGTCACGGTCACGCCCTGCCGCCGCACCTCCTCGGGCAGGACGGCCGTGGCCCGCTGGACACGATTGTTGACATTGATCGTCGCCTGGTCGGCATCCGTTCCAGTCTGGAAGTAGACCGACAGACTCATCGTCCCCGAGCCGGTGGAGGTCGATTGCATGTAGATCATGTCCTCGACACCGTTGACCTGCTGCTCCAGCGGAGCAGCGACGGTCTCGGCGATGGTCTCGGCACTCGCGCCCGGATAATTGGCAGAGACGACCACCTGGGGCGGCACGATCTCGGGATATTGCGCAACCGGCAGAATGCGCATGGCGATCAGGCCGATGAGCACGATGGCGATGGAGAGAACCGACGCGAAGATAGGACGGTCGATGAAGAATTTGGAGATCATGGCTGCCCCCCGGATCCCGGGCCGCCCGGAGAGGCCGTGGTCTGCGCGGCTTTCGGATCCATCTCCACGGGCCTGACCGGCTGGCCCGGCCTGACGCGGATGACCCCGTCGACGATGACCCTCTCCCCGCCTTTCAGGCCGTCCTGCACGACCCAGCCTGAAGTCAGTTCGGGACCGAGGCGGATCGGGCGCGGTTGCGCGATATTGTTCTCGCCGACCACATAGACCAGAGGTCCCTGCGGCCCCTGGCTGACGGCCTGCTGCGGAACGACGATGGCATCCGGCAAGGTGATGCCCATGAGACGAACCCGGACGAACTGGCCCGGCAGCAGCAGTCCGTCCGGGTTCGGAAAGACCGCCCGGGCCTGGATCGTCCCGGTCTGGAGGTCAACCCGCTGGGCGGCGGTGTCGATTTTGCCGGTCTGCGGATACTTGCCCTGCTGGGCGAATTGAAGCTCGACCGTCAGATCTCTTTCAGAGATCGGTTTTTCCCGCTTTTCGTTCAGGGCACGGAACGCCCTGCCCTCCTCGTCGGTGAAGGAGAAGATCACGTAGGCCGGATCGATCTGGGAGATGGTGGTCAGAAGCGTCTGCTGCGCCTGAATGAGCGCTCCGACTGGCGGCGATTCCAGTGCCGTGACCCCGGTTCCCGGCGCCGTGATGGTGGTGTAGCTCAGGTTCAGCTTCGCGTTCTGGACCTCCGCCTCACCGAGCTGAACCCCGGCCCTGGCCTGATCCCGCTGGGAGCGGGCATCCTCAAGCTGGGCCGCCGTCGAGACGCCCCGGCGGACGAGCTGCTCGATCCGGTTGAAGTTCTCCTCGGCCTGACGGACGGCCGCTTGGGCCTGCTGCAGCTGAGCCTCCGCCCGACTCTGGGCCAACTCATAGGGTGCCGGATCGATGCGAAAGAGCACCTGATCCTGCGTGACGCGAGCCCCCTCGTCGAACTCGCGCTTAAGCAGCAGCCCGCCTACGCGGGACCGGACTTCGATGTCGCGAAAACCGGAGACGCGGCCCGCATACTCCACCGGGTACGGCACTTCAGTGGGCCGAACGACCACGATACCGACCTGGGGGACCGGCAGCGTGGCGGACGCCGTTTGCTGCGGCGGCGCCTGACGTGGTGTGCGGATCATGAAAAAGTAGCCTGCCGCAGCAAGAGCCGCGCCGGCCATGACGACCAGGAGAATGCGCTTGATCACCCGACCCTCCGGACTCATTCAGGCTCGGCGCCTTGAAGGACTGACCTTTATGACATCGTGGGGCGAGCGGCCGCCGGCGGATCCCCACCCTCAAGGGTGAACACCTTGGCCATGCGCGGGTTCCGCCGGAGCCGCAAAGGCCGATAGGCTGCCGGGAGCACGCGCCTGCGGCACTTTAACCTGCGTTAACAATTTCTTTCTTTGTGTCGGGTTCCTGACAGACGGATAGGCGCGACTCAGTATCATTCAGCCTAACGACAGAATGAACTCATCGCAGGGGGCACCAACATGGCCATCCGCACGCTGTCCGCTCCTTCCGAGGATGCAGCGGGCTGCGCCGGACCATGGAGTGCTTGATGAAGACCAAGAAAAGAAAGATCGTTTCCTCCGAAACTCGCCGGACCGCCAAGCTCGAACGTGAGCTCAAGGCCATCGAAGCTCAAATTGCGCTTCTGGAAAAAGACACGCGTCTGGATCTCGCCGTGCAGGACCATTTCGTCCTGTGGAGACGGCCGAACCTCTTTGCTCCCTGGCCGTTAGGCCTCCAGCATTAGGCAGCATCCCATTCTGCACCTGGACGGCTGCGCTCCGCGCAGGACCGTATTTCACATGACGTTTGCGAACGGATCAGCACCATGAGAAAAATAACCCAGACGCCACCCGACAAGGCGCGAGACCTCTTCGAAAAGCTTCTCGCCACGTCCGACAGTGCCGTGAAATCCCGAGAACGCCTGTTCACGGACCTGCAGGAAGAGCTGAGGCTCCTCGCAGCGCTGCAAGAGCAGCATCTCCTGCCAGTCCTTCGCCGGCATGGGATGGACGATCTCGTCCGGCAGGCCCTCGACGACAACGAGGAAACCAACACGCTTCTGACGGATCTGGAGCGCATGCCGAAGAACACGGGAGAGTTTCTCTCCAAGGTGGCCGAACTGAGAAGGGTTTTCCAGCAGCACATCCGCGACGACAGGAAGGAGCTTCTACCGGCCGTGCTCAAGGTCTTGAGCGACGATGAGGCGGAAGCGGTCGCAGAGAAGGTGGAGGATGAAATGGCGGCAATCGACGAGACGAAGAGGTTCGAAGCGCGCCGTGTGCGCGATCAGGTCGAAACCGTTCAGCGGATGAGCGACGACTTTGCCGAAACCGTGAAGACCGGAACGGAGAACGCTCAGAGTATCGCCCAGGCCATGCAGCAGGCCATACAGACCAGCTTCGGGTTGTTCTCCGAATTGGCTCGCCGCTCGACTGGGCAAGCGATGCAGATGTACGCCCGCCCCAACGGCGAGGCTCGCGCGTTCAGCGACCAGGGTGCGGGAAATCTCAGGGCCGTGGGACAATCCAATGCCCATCTGGCCATGGGCCTCCAGGATGTATCGAGAGAATGGCTGGAGCTCAGTCAAAAGCGCCTGCAGACTAACCTCGAAGGTTTGAACGCTCTCACCCGATGCCGCTCCATGAATGAGTTCGTGGCCATTCATGGCTCGCTCATCCGGGACAACGTGGAGCAGACCATCGACAATAGCCGGCGCATGGCCGAACTTATGATGCAACTGGCAGGCGAAACGACGCGCTCGGCAACAGTCGAGGTCAAACAATTCGCGGAACGCGCCAACCGGGCTGCCTAGCGCAGCATGCTGGCCGAAAGAGTTGCGCTCTGCCCACCACGTAACATCCGATGCGCGCTTGGCGCCCCGGTCGTCATCCTGGGAGCCAAGCGCCATGGGGTCCTCCCGTCAGTCTTTCACCGAGCGGTTCAAGGCGCTTGTCCAACGGTGCGGCCAGAAAGCCAGGACTGCGACGATGAACGTGAGAAGGAGCAGGGCCACCATGACCTGCGCCACGCCGAAGATCGGCGCATCCTTGGCCACGAACCACCCGGTCACGACACCGGCCGCAATCATCAAGAACCGAACGACCCATCCGATCATAAATGCCTCCAAGGCCACGCGCGGGGATCATCATCCTACACGGCTCGGCCGAAAATCGGGCAATCACCCTGGCAGAAACTTCTTCGGAAGATTTGATCGGAATCAAAGCTTGCGGCCATCGTGTCGTGCATGGTTATATCGAGATCGCGTTCCGCAACGTCATGCCGCCGATACAGATCACCGTCATATATTTAATCCATGTTGGTCGCGTAAGGACATCAAGCCTAAGAGAATACCGTCGGAGGAAGCTATGGACTCAGACGCCGAGCATTTCCAAAAGGTATCGCGCACCGATAAATTCTACTCTCCCGACATTCTTCCTCAGCTCCAATCGTTGCTGGCCGATCTGGCGGACATCGATTTCGCTTACGAGAAAAGCCTCGATTTCATCAGGCACAGCGAAGCTGACGAGGACCGCAAAAGCGAGATGATCGACCGGCTCTGGCGGCTGCACCGCGAGCGGCGAGCTCCCTACGTCCAGGAACTCACGGTTCTACGCTCCCGGATCGAGAAGACATTCGCCTGAGCGGAGGTCCCAATGACTGTTTTAGACCTCATTATTCAAGCTGAGCGTTTCAAAATGCCTAGGCCAAGTTAGCCCTGGATGGAGTTCAGATAGGCGATGAGGTCGTTGATCTGGGCGGGATCGAGCTGGAACTGAGGCATGGAGGGATGACCCGTCGTAATGCCCTCCGCGAAGGCCTCTGCCAAGTCCTCGATCTGATAACGGGTATGCAGCGTCCGGAAGGGCGGCGCCTCGGGAATGGGGCTCTCGCCTATCCGTCCGATCGCGTGGCATTGTGAACAGTTGGTCTGCGCGAAAGTCTGCCCGCGCTGGATCCGCCCGGCTTGGGCCATGACGCTCGTCGCTCCGAGAACGAGCCCGAGACCGCAGATGACGATAAATCTCATATCCGGCGTCCCTCCGCTGGCGACGGCTCCGCATGCCGGACCGAAACGATTTCAAAGGTATAAGGTTTCTCGTCCTCATCTTGGATGGTGACGTACTCACCTTCGACGAAACGATGCTGGTTGAGATGATAGCCCGCTTCCTCGTCGCCGAAGCGGCCCTGGTTGTAATCAATCATCCAGGTCGCGCCACCGGAGCCGCCTGGGCGGTGGATCAAGACTCCCTGGCGTTCGCCCTCGTTGCCCCAGAAGCGGCGGACTCGGCACAGAGATCTCTTGCGTGCCCATTCTTCCTGATCCAGGTGTCCGTCAGCGTCGAGCGGCGCGGTCAGCTCATAGCCGTAGCTCGGGCTGCCTTCCGGAAACTGCTTGTTGCGGGCAAGATGAAGGGTGATGTGATACAGCAATTGTCCCTCCCGACATCGAGCCGGCCTCTCTCGGCCATGGCCCTCGAGGCAAAGCTTAGGATTGAATCCTCCGCCTGCTTTGATTCACGTCAAAATGAGGCATGAGCGGGACGACGATAAGCTGTCCGGACAAACTCGTGGAAGATCTATTGGGTACCTCTAAAGACAGCGTCATGGGATGCCCGCAGCAACAGGGGGCCGGCTCGCCCTCCCGCATCGGGCATGGCGTGAACAAAAAAAGAACACAACAATTGATTCACCGCAAGGAACAGTCTTGAGCGGCGGCCATACTGTGACCGTTGCCTCCTGTCAGGGCGAGAAGTCCCGGAGTTTGAGATGCCGCCTCATGCATCCTCCAAGTCCAAGGATCGTCAGATCCCAGTCTCTCAACAATCCATGCGGCCTGTGCTGGCCCCCAACGCCGGCGCGGCGGGCGCTCGGGTCTCCGCGCCGCCTCCCTCGCCGGAGCCCTGGGACGATGCCGAACTGCATCAGCTCCGGGATGCGCTCGATCACACCACCCATGCCGGTCTCGCCCATCTGACGGCGGGCCTTTCACCGGCAGCCATCATCGATGCGTTCATGGACTGGGGCGTGCATCTTGCGATCTCTCCGGGCAAGCAGGTCGAGCTCGCCACGAAAGCCGCGAGAAAATGGGCACGGCTGACGCAGTTCGCCTCCCGGTGCGCGATCAATGGCGGCATCACTGAGCCATGCATTCAGCCGCTCCCCCAAGACCACCGCTTTACCGAGAAGGAGTGGTCGCATTGGCCCTTTAACGTCATTCAACAGGGCTTTCTGCTGCAGCAGCAATGGTGGGACAACGCCACGACCGATGTGGATGGGGTGACCAAGCAGCACCAAGCGGTGGTGGAGTTCGCCATGCGCCAGGTCCTCGACATGGTGTCGCCGTCCAATTTCATCGCGACCAATCCGGTCGTGCAGCGGCGCATTCTGGAGACTGGCGGGCAGAACCTTCTTCAGGGCCTTCGCAACTTCGTCGACGACTGGGAGAGGATCATTCGCTCCAAGCCGCCGGCCGGCACAGAATCCTTCCGGCCGGGCCGCAAGGTGGCCGTCACGCCCGGCGAAGTGATCTACCGCAACACCCTCATCGAGCTGATCCAGTACAGTCCAACGACGGAGAAGGTCCGGCCGGAACCGCTCCTCATCGTGCCGGCCTGGATCATGAAATATTACATTCTCGATCTTTCGCCCGAGAACTCGTTGGTGCGCTATCTGACCGACCAGGGTTTCACGGTCTTCATCATCTCCTGGAAGAACCCGACAGCCGAGGATCGGGATCGCGGTCTCGACGATTATCGCAAGCTCGGGGTCATGGCGGCGCTCGATGCGGTCAATGCCGTCCTGCCCCATCGCAGGATTCATGCGGTCGGCTACTGCCTCGGCGGCACGCTTCTCTCCATCGCGGCGGCCGCCATGGCACGGGACGGAGACAGGCGCCTGGCAACCCTGTCGCTTCTGGCAGCACAGGCGGATTTTCGCGAGGCCGGAGAACTGACGCTCTTCATCAACGAGAGCCAGCTCCACTTCCTCGAGGATCTGATGCGCAGCCAGGGCTATCTGGACACGCGGCAGATGTCCGGCGCCTTCCAGCTCCTGCGCTCGAACGACCTGATCTGGTCACGGCTCATTCGGCACTACCTGTTGGGCGAGCGCACGCCGCTCAACGACATGATGTCCTGGAACGCCGATGCGACCCGCATGCCCTACCGCATGCATGCCGACTACCTGCGGCAGCTCTTCCTCAACAATGACTTGGCCGAAGGACGCTTTCTCGTCGACGACCGCCCCATCGCGATCCGCGACATCCGCATGCCGATCTTCGCGGTCGGAACCGAGCGCGATCACGTTGCGCCATGGCGCTCGGCGTTCAAGATCCATCTCCTGGCCGATACCGACGTGACCTTCCTTCTCACGACCGGGGGGCACAATGCCGGCATCGTGGCCGATCCCAACAGGACGGGAGGCAGCTTCCAGGTGCTGACGCGGTCCGCCTCGGGGCATTATTTGGATCCCGACACCTGGATCAAGATCGCGCCTCGTTTCGAGGGATCCTGGTGGCCGGAATGGGTGCGCTGGCTCGTCTCCCATTCCGGCGAGCTGACAGCTCCGCCGCCCATGGGGGCACCGGCACAAGGCTACCCGGCTCTCTGCGAGGCGCCCGGCACCTATGTGCTTCAGGCCTGATCCAAGGGAATGGCGACTCCGGTAGGGCTCGAACCTACGACCTGCCGCTTAGAAGGCGGCTGCTCTATCCAGCTGAGCTACGGAGCCATCCGACCGGCGCCTTGTCCTTAGTGGGTCCAGGGGCCGACTCGGTTGAACTTGAAATTGTCGGAGTAGGACATCGCCCGCCGCTTGACCTCGCGCGGCTCCTCGACCCTATAGGCAATGCCCTCGCGCTCGGCATAGGCCATGGCCTCTTCCTTGGTGTCGAACCACAGGCGGAGCTGCTGTCGGGTATCGCCCGAACTCGTCCAGCCCATCAGGGGCTCGATCTCGCGAGGCTTGTCCTGCTCGAAAACGAGAAGCCACTGCTTGGTCCGGGCCATGCCGGACTGCGTTGCGGACTTGGCGGGCTTATAGATCCGTGCAGGCATTGGTTTTGGACTCTCTCCAAGACTCATCCGGTGAAGATGGTCGGGGCGGCAGGATTTGAACCCGCGACCCTCTGCTCCCAAAGCAGATGCGCTACCAGACTGCGCTACACCCCGTAATCCTCAACAGCTTGGTTTCTCTATCGATTTGAGAACACCAAGGCAAGCCCTACTGTTCCGGTTTGGGAACAGAAAGGAACCCATGGGACCGATGTGGGACCGAAAGTCCCAGGAAAAGTCCCAGGGATGTTCCCGAGGCGTTCCCGCCCCTCTCGCAGGCTGGAGGGCGTCATGAGCAGAGCAATCCGCTGGAGCGACAACGACCGCTACTTTGGCCCGTTCACCTACGCGCGAGAGCGGCAGTACAAGCGCCTTGCCCTCGTGCTTGGCTCTGGGGACGATGACGATTATCCGGGGTGCCGCCTGAGGGCGAGCGCATTCGGGCACACTTTGATTGTCGCCCTGCCCCCGATCATCAAGCCATGGCGCCAGAAGGTCTTTGCCACCTCCTGGGATGCGGCGACGGTCGCCCGCCTTGGCCGGGACTGGTACTGGGACACGCACGAGCGAGAATACGGCTTCTCGTGCTCCGAAGGGTTCCTACAGGTCTTCCTTGGCCCTCAGACCCATGACAGCAGCACGACTAAGAGCTGGTCGAAGTTCCTGCCCTGGACGCAATGGCGGCACGTTCGCCACAGCATGTACGGGCTTGACGGAGAGCACTTCTGGACGGAGCCCGAAAGGGATATGCGGCTTGGCCGAGGCTATGATTGGGAGGCCATCCACGCCGCTCAAGAGGCTTGCCCGTCAATGACGTTCGCCTTCACGGACTATGACGGGGAGGAACTGACCGCCAAGACCCGGATCGAGGAGCGGGAATGGCGCTTCGGGACCGGCTGGTTCAAGTGGCTATCGTTCTTCCGAGCCCCGAAGATCCGCCGTTCGCTCGACATCCAGTTCTCGGGCGGGACCGGCCGCCGCAAGGGATCATGGAAGGGAGGCACCCTAGGGCATGCCATCGACATGAAGCCTGGGGAACTCCACGAACCAGCCTTCCGCCGCTACTGCGCCGAGAACGGGATGACGTTCATTGCCGCTCTCCCCGCCCCTCTTGTATCCGGGAGAACGGGATGAGCGGACACCTCTGGCAGGCTAAGCACCCTTATTACATGACCGAGGGCAACTATTACGCCCGCGACTGCCATACCGAGTTCAAATCATGGGCTGAGTTTCTGAGCGAATGGGGCGACTCGGGCCTTGATTACAACTACGTGGTCCGGTGGGACTGGCGCGAGGGCAGCGATTGGGATCTCGGGGAGTACAGTGGCGACGACTATTACCGCCACGCCCGCTTCCTCGTTCAGTTCGTTGGTCAGCGGAAAGCCCTGCTTCTCTCGGCGGAAGTCCATGTCTGCCGGGCCGATGAGGCGGCGATCAAGGAATGGCTCCAACCCAGGTTCGAATACGCCATGACGATGTGGGCGCCGTTCCTCCCTTCCCCTATCGCTGCTGGGAGGATGAAATGAGATTTTATTATGTGACCTCCGCGCTTCGCGCTCGTAGCGCAATGCAGGGATCACGCAATCGCAGGGTTGGAGGTGGCTATGAGTGAGATGGTGGAGAAGGTTGCGAGGGCCATTTTCAGCACGAACTACCATCCTGACGATGGCGAGTTCGCAAGCCGCATGTTCGACAATGACGACCACCCGCAGGAGAAGCGAAGGGCCTACAGAGCTGCCCGACTAGCCATTGAGGCCATGCGGGAGCCGACAGAGGGGATGGTCGACGCTTGCGGAACGGGCGAGTGCAGGAAGTGGGCACGCGGGGTATGGGCTGAAATGATCGGCGCCGCCCTCCGCGTCAGCGATGAGCACCGGAACGGCGAAGATCCGAAGGAGCTGAGGGCGAAGCCTGCCAGCGCGACGGCTTTAGCCGGGACGCCCGTCCTTCCCCCTCTAGAAGGAACTAAGGAATAGCCGAGAACGAGCGGCAGCCACTATCCACTGTTTCCACAGCCTCCCCCCCACCCCTATTGCTAGGACTCGACTTCACTCCTGCTCAAGCGCCATGTTCCTTATTCGTTCTCGTTGAGTCGAATACGGATGAGCAGGCCCAAGAAGAACTCCCACAAGCTGACCGTCGAGCAGGTTCTCGATATCCGGTTACGCTATGCTGTGGGCGACAGGAGATGGACCAAGATCGGCCGCCTCTATGGCGTGAAGGCAGATGCCGTGCGGAATGCGGCTTGGGGCGTGCCCTACAAGGATCTGCCTATGCCGCCGGGGTGGAGATCGTAAAAGCCCCGCCAGCGTGAGCCGACGAGGCCTTTCAGGTGATGTGCCGCATCTCCTGGGAGGGCACGACATAGAGTCGGGAAGCTTGGCGGCAAGGGTGGATGGTCCCTACTCTCCCCGGTGCTGGATAACCTCCCGAAGCAGACTGTCCAGCCGGTCTCCGAGCTTCTCGATCGAGCCTGCCAGCCGTCCCTCAACCTCTCGCAGAACCTCTCGAGAGACGAGGCGCTCCGCCTGGGTGACCTGATAGGCATTCACGGAAGCCTGCAGGATGGCGATCTTCTCGTGAGCCTTGTCCGCTTTCTCCTCAGCCGCGGTAGCCCGCTTGTCGGCTTGGACGGCCTTCTGCTCTGCCTGGATCCAGAACCGTATGAGGGCGAGCGCAGTCCCTCCGATCATGAAGATGGTTGAGAGGTTGATGTCCCAGCTGAACTGCATTCTTAAGGCCCCACCTTTCGGGGCAGGACCGTCTCAGCAATGGCCCGCTCGGCAATGGTCCGAACGGCGTCGCCCGACCGCTTGGAGCCCGATGAACTGCCGAGCCAGTAGTTGATCACCTGCGTCATGGCCGCCCCGAGGACGCCGAGCAGGATGTTGGCGACGGTCGCCTGTCGTTCGTCCAGGGCGAGAGGCAGGGATAGGACAAGGTACAGAGCACCGACGAACATCACCGTGACCAGGATCGAGACGAGCGGCGCTCCCCAGGAGATCGCCGGGCCGGTTTGCGCCAGGGGGATCGCCTGCTGCCGGGCGTATTGCGCGTCCTGGAGTTCCAGACGGAAGACCTCAAGGGCGGGCCTGGCCTGCTCGACAAAGACTTCGGCAAGCTTCGGAGCCGCCTGGATTTGGGCCTGTGCCGCCTTCGGGTCATCTGTCCCAAACACAACCTTGGCGACATCGGCGACCTTGCCGGCTGCGGCGCCCGCCCTGTCGCCGGCGAACATGCCGATCAACTCGGGAGCGTATTGAAGGAGCAAGCCAATGATCGGTGACATCATGCCTTCTTTCCGAAACGGGCTTCCAGGAGGCCTTTGAGGGCAGCAAAAAGCCCGCCTGAAGTGGCGGGCTGGGAGACGGGGACCGGAGCAGGGTCGATGCCGGGAGGGGGGGGCGCTGGAGCGCGTTCAGAGCCGGGTGGTGGTGGCACTGGAGCAGGAGCGGCGGGCGCTGTGATCATGGCGAGCGCTTGCTGCTCTACCCCCACAATTCGCGAACGCCAGCCCTTGCCAAAGACCGGCCAGGTCGGAAGTGAGGAGAGGAACTCAAACCGAGACTTGGTCAGCTTCCGGACGAGATCGGCTGGCTGTCCAGCTCGCACCGCCGCCAGGGTCTGAGGGCCAATCACCCCATCGGCCTTGGTCCCAACCAAGGCCTGAAGATGCTTTGCAGCTCGCGCAGGACCCGAGAGCACAGCAAAGTCGAAGACTGCATAATCCAGGCCGGCTGGCAGATCATCGCCCTTCACTACATTCCAGTAGTTGGCTCGGTAGATAGCACCGGCCTCCTCTACGGTGAGGGCTTTGACCTCTGCCTTGGAGACCCTGCGCCCTCGCCAAGCACTTAGGGTTGTCAGCGTGATCCCTCGGTTGGTGGCGCCGCCCGGATCCTTCGGATGATCGACGTACCCGCCTTCGTGCTTGAGGACGAGCGAAAGCGCCCGCCCGAATGTCTCGGTGGTCATGATGTCCTCGTGATGTGGGGAGGGTTTAGGCGTTCGGGGCTAGGATCTCGGCGGCCCGTTCAACGCCGTATGCCTGTTCGGCAGCAGCAACGAGATCCGGCCAGAACTCATCATCCGGTGACAGATACTCAGCCGCGTCGAAGATCGCCTGTAGCCGCGGTGGGAAGCCGCCCCTGATCTGCAGATAAGCCTCATACTCGGCATCCGTCATCTTGCGGAACATGGGAGCCTTGTAGATACGGCTCGGAGGAGCCTGCGGCGGGGGCGGCTCATATGAGACAACCTCGCCGTCTACGAACCTGCGCTGTCCCTGATGGTCGATGAACTCGCGCCACTGCTCGTTAGTGATCTCGATCGCATCTGCCGGGATGGCATCGCCATGGATGCTCTGATCATAGAACCCCAGCGGGAGCCCGTTCTCGTCAAAGACCGCTTTTTTGCTCATCATCAATATCCCAGCGAAAACCAGACCACAGGAATATTGCCCTGGACAGTGAGCGAACCGCCGTTCAGGAGATTTCGACCTCTTATGTCAAACCCCGTCGTTGTAAGGCCGCTTGTGGAAATCCCAATAAACTGTGAGGGGTCGACACTATAGGTCTGGTTCATAAACACACCCAAGCATGAAGTTGGGAAAGCCATCGGAAGGGTCACGCGATAGTCGCTCGCCGCATTTAAGGACGCGCCCCATTGGAAAACCAAGCCGCCCAGCCAGGTAGGGAGTGCAATGTAACCATTAACTCCAAGGCTAATCGCAAAGCCGGCTCGCAGTTTTTTGGGAGTGACGGCGCGCACATCGTCTGTGCCGGCATTCGTTTCGGCTTGGGTGGCGATCTCGATAACACCCGTCGCGGCCTCACTCGCGCTACCGATGACCGTCTTGACCTGTGCGGGCGTCAGGTCCTCGGGATCGCCCGTTCCTGCCGTGACACGCCCCTTGATCGTGTTGACAGCCATATTGGCCAGCAACGTGTTGTCTATGCTGTCGACACTCACCGGCGGGCCAGCTGGGCCGCGAATGTCTACGGCGTTTGCGATCGCCGCCACCAAGCCCGTTGCGCCGATATAGCCCCCGGTTGCAGGCTTAGTCCCTGCCCCACCGGCCCAATCAGCAACCTGCAGCACGCGCCGGGTGCTGTCAGTCACGACAGCCAGGACAGGGGACCAACCCTTGTCACCTTGGACACCCTGAATACCCTGGATGCCTTGGATACCCGGATCGCCCTTTAGGCCCTGAATACCCTGGATGCCTTGAAGCCCCTGAGGGCCAGTCAGATTATCGCGGAAGGTCCAGGCGGCGTCGGCTGTCTTCTCGTAGACATCGCCAGTGGCAATGTTCAGATACCAATCACCGACACGGTAAGAGGCCGCGCTCGGCGCCCCGTTCCCCGAGTACCAAAGACTTCCCTGAATGCCCTGGATCCCCTGAGGGCCAGGCAGTCCAGGCGTGAACTTAAGTTTGACAGAGGATGGACCACGCGGGCGGATCTGGACGCGCATTAGAAATTCCCCTCACCGATGGTGACCGTGCCGTCGAAGACTTGAACCAGTTGACCGTTTACGATCCGGCGCACCCGGCAGCCATGCTCATAGGTGCCGCGTCCCATGGGGCGGGCGGCACTGAAAACGACGCTCCCGTTATCGATCGAGATACCGTTCCCTTGGGTCAGGAGCAGGCGCGCCCCGCCTCTCTCCTTGAGGGAGTATTCGATTTCATAATCGGCGAAGGGAAAGGCTGTGCCGTCCGAGTTCTCGAACGGGAGTGCGAAGAGGAACGTCTCGTCGTCCGTACCGGTGACGTTCACCTCATAGGGGGCTGTATTGGCCATGGAGGCTCCATAGAAAGCCGCCAGGTGATGCGGCCTATACTTTGGGTTGAGTCGTTTTCTTCCCGGGAACTGCTAATGTTCCGGCCTCACCTGGGAGGCTGATATGAAGATCGTTGGTATTCTGATCGGGGCGGCAACTCTGCTCGCTTCAACGTCCGCTTTTGCGAAGTGCGACCGCTACGGCAACTGCTACTATGGCTCGGGCGGCTACAGCAGCGGCTATAACTCCAACACGGGGAGCTCTTGGAATTCCCGCAGCTCTGGCAGCACGACCTACGGGACGGACAGCAGCGGCAATTCCTGGTCCTATAACCGCAATTCCGGCAACTACTACAACTATGGGACTGGTGAGACCCGTCATCGCGGCAATCGCTGGTAAGTCTTACGGGGAGGGTCATTGCACCCTCCCCAGCTCATAGGCATATTCTCTGAATGAGCCGCGAACCCATCTTCGACAAATGGCGCCTGCTTATGCTGGTGCTGTTCTTTGCCGTCCTCATCCCCTACGTGATGGGCGTGAGATGGGCGGTCGATGAGTTCGCGGGGGCAGGCCTTCGATATGGCGCCCTCGGCGCACTGATCGGTTTCTTCCTCGGAATGTGGTTCGAGCGCCGCTCTAACCGCCGAGATCCATCACCGATAGCGGACGAGCGCGAGCACCGCCAAACAGCAGATCCCGAGTTCTTTGTTCCAGAACGGGAGCGGCGGACTGAACGCCTGAACGACGGGTCTGAGCGTCGATAAGAGCCTGAACCACGTTATCCGCCTCAGCGCCGCGAGCCGTCAGCAGCGGCCCGACATCCCGAGCGAGATTGCTGATGCGCCGGCCTGCGTAAGCATCTCCAGCATATTCGCCCAAGCGTGAGAAGGCGTCACCGAAGCGCATATTAAGGGCATTTTTGACGATCCCGGCCCGGTCATCCGTCTTCTGCTGCTTCCGGAAGGGGTTATCCATGCGGCGGGAGGTGGCGCTGTTGCCAAGGGCCTGATTGGCCGTGGCCGCCATCTCCTGCTCTCCGGTCAGGGCGTTGATGAGGGCGCGGCCGTCCTCTTCACCGAGCGCCTGAAGGATCTTCCGCTCGTTCCAGTCGGAGTCGAGCAGCGTGCGGCCTTTCAGGGCGCCATTGCGAACCCGCCCCATGGCCTCATCAGCCGCGGCGCGCACGCCGAGGCGCAAAGCCTCTCGCCCGGCCTCTGACATATCGTTGATCTCTGCCGCGAGGAAATCCGGGTGGGTTCCGCTGCCGAAAATCTCGCGCCCGCGTTGGAAGGCCTCTAGCACTTCGGAGTTCCCCTGCCATGACTGCCGAGCCGCTGCGTAATCAGGGTTCATGGCGTCGAGTTGGCTCAGGAATGAACGGCGCACCTGGTCAAGTGCGCGGCCCTCTTCAGTCAGGCGCCCGAACTGGTTCCGAGAGCCCTCGACTAGAGCGTCAAGCCCTTTCTTGGCGACATTGAGCGTCCGCATGTTTGGCACCTGGCCAACGATGGGATCCCCGGCAGCATCAAAGTCCACGATGGCGTAGTCGTGCGGATTGAAGGGGCGACCTTCTGCCAGAGCCTCAAGACGCTGGATGCGTACGCCCTGCGCAAGGCCGCGCCGCATTATTGGATCGTCGATGAACTGTTGCAGGCGGTCGGTCCAGACTATCGGCCGATCAAGAGACTGCCTGTAAAGCGGGTCCGCCTCGGACGACCGCCTCGCGATGATGTCGTCGAGCGTCTGCCGCACGTCAGGGCGCGGACCAGCTGCTTCGTCGAATGCCGAGTTGATCCGATCCCCGGCGCGAGCATTGCGCCCCTGTAGAGCCTCCATGACCCCGGGTCGGGCCGGATTGTCGGATTGTGCGAGTTGCTCAGCCCGGAGACGGAGCGTCTCGGAGGTATCGGCGAGCATGCCCTCAGGACCGAGTGCCTGCCGCCGCGTCGCGAGTTCAGCGGGGGTCACGCCCTCTGCGGCTATATCCTCCAAGAGCAGGCGTTGTGCAGGGGATGCCGCCATGCGATCGCGGACAGCCGACACGCCAGCGCCGACACCACGGGCGAGAAGAGGCACAGCGCCGCCGATAGCTCCACCCGCGACCGCTCCGCCACCAGCGTCCCAAAGTCTATTCTCAAGCCCGCCCTCACCTTCGCCGAAGCCCCCGACAGCGCCATAAGCGGCACCCTCTACAGCCCCAGCGCCAACCATCTTCGGCAGGCTCTGCCCCGGCCGCATGAGCGTGGCGCCACCACGAGCAAGCTGACCGCCTGTCACCAGACCGCCCGCCACCTCGCCCACGCCAGTCATAACCGGGTGCTGCTCACGAGCGGCTTCCAGCTTTCCGCGCTCTCGGGCGAGATTGCGGCTATAGGCGTCGCTGATGCGATCCAGGCCCTTGCCGCTGTCCTCGCCTGTGATGGCGCCTTTGATGAGTTCTGCCGGGACCATGGCGCCCGCCATGATCTCGTCGCCGAAGCCGAGGGTCACGCCCTGCTGGATGCCGAGATTGCCAGCCTGGAGCGCTCCGACTTCTGGTTTGGCCGGCTTGCTGCCCCCAAGCGAGTTCAGCGCCTCCATGGCCGCATTCTCGTCGGGGGCGTCGATAACGTAGGCGCCGCCCTCGTGCGTGATCCTGAATTTAGCCATTACTGCAGCCTCTGGATGGTGACGCCCGGACGAACCTCACGCTTCTCGCCCGGATTGAGCGGCGAAAGCGCCGTTCGTCCGACGGGGGAACCGTTCATGGCCGCCGGGGCCGCCTGGAAGTCCTGCTCGGTGAAGAGCGGGTTCTGATCAGCCCAAGTGGCAGGTTCGTCTTCGAAGCCGACATCGAGGCGCCCGCCATTGTTCTTGGCGTAGTCTCGTGCGAGCTTCGCCACCGCATGCTGACGGTCCATCATCTTTTCAGTGATGGCGATCAGGAGGCGGTTGCCTTCCCTCGTGTTCGCCAGGTTCGGAGCGGTGGACTGGAGGAAGCCAACGTCCGAGTTCGACACGCCGGCGCCTAGTGAGCCGCCCAACTTGCCGAGCACGACATCATTGACGAGACTGCTGAATACCTCGGTCGGAGCCGTCGCCTTCGGATCGACAACGCCAAGAGAAGCAAGGAACTTCTTCGCGGTCAGCGCTCGCTCTCCGTTGAAGCCGGAATAGAAGTTCTCGTCCTCAGTAAGGCGCGCCATCAGGCGAAGAGTGTTCTTCGTTCCTGCAGCCGATCGACCTGCTTTCTGCAGGCTCGTCATGAGGTCGCTGTAGTCCTTGCCCTGGCCCTCGTCGTACTTGGTTTCGGCCTTGGGGAGTTCGACCTTCGTGCTGGCAGTTCCGGGCAGGCTCGCGGGTTTCCCATCCGGGCCGATCATGGCGCCTGTGTTTTCGGGAATACCGAATGCCTGCTTTTCCTGCGCGGTCATGGGACGATAGCCCGAAGGCAGGCCCTCAGGCGTGATATCCATGGCCGTCCGCGCGTTCTGATCCACAAGGACGACGCGCCCATTGATTACCTGCGTCGTGACGTTTGGCTTCCGGGCCTCATCGAACAGTTTGTACTCTCGATCCAATCGGGCTTGCAGGGTGCGACGTGCATTCTCCGACAGGTTCGGATTGGCCAAAGCCCTTTCGAGGTTGGCAATGCGCGGAGACTGAGCCGCTTCCTGCGCCTGGCCAGGGATGGCGAAGCCCTGAGCCTCCCGCGCGCCGGCTGCCGGAATATCGGCCTGTGCAACCTGCACCGGGCCCTGAGGTCCGTATCCAAGCCGGAAGAAGCGGTGATCGCCGATATCGCGGCCGGACCCGTTGTCCCAGGCAGGAGCAGAGCGGCCAAGAGCGGCCTGTGCCTTCGGTGCGTAGAAGTGATCCGCCCCGCCTGTGGGGTCAGCGCCACGCCCCGACAGAGCGTTTTGAGCGATCTCGGCAATCTGCTTGTATTCGGGCGAGTTCGGGTCAAGCGACTCCATGCGCGCACGGGCGGCCGGATCCGACCAAGGCTCGAACTGCCCCTTGGCGAGAACGACATCAGTCGGCGTCATGCCTGATTGCTGCGCCCGATTGGCGATGACGTTCGCGACGGCGGCTTGCCCGATGGCCCCTTGGTTGCCGGCCTCGCCATAGACCGTCCGAACGACCTTATCGAGGTCAGGCGCCGTGTTCTGGCCCATGGCGCGTTCCAGGCGCTGCACGTCCTCTTCCGTCTCTGCGACGTGAACACCGTTGTCGATGTTGGCGCGAGGCGTTCCGGTCGATGTGCTGTACGTGGGCGCGCCGCCGCCGATCAGCCGGTAGGCCTCACGGTCTGCCGCAGCCTGCGCTCCTCTCAGCTTCTCCTCCTGACCGAGCTTGAGGAAGCCAAGGCCGCCATTGAGCTCGCCAAGCGACAGAAGCGTCTTGCCGATGTCGTCATAGCTCCGCTCCCCCGTGCCGAGACTGGCGAGGGTCTGCCGGATCTGCTGCTTTTGCTCGTGCTCCTGGGCTTCGCGACGTGCCTTCAGAAAAGTATTCCCGAGGTTCGCGATAGGGCTGAAATCTAAGAGTGCTGGTCCGTAGTTTGCCATCGCGACCTCATTTAAATCTTGCGAACTCGCCGTGGTACTTCAGTGCCATAGCCTTGTATGCTTCGTGCGCCTGCTCGGGTGTGTCGTAGCGCCGGCTTTCAAAGCGACGGCCGTTGACCCTGATGTGTGCTTTGAACTTCTGGCGAGAGTGATCGAACTTGACGCCCTTGGGCCATTTCGCGGACTGCGCCTTGCAGTTTCGTTGGTTATCCGAACGCGAAGCGAGACGAAGATTGCTGATGCAATTGTTCAACGGGTTACCGTCCGCATGATCAATCAGACTGTCGCCAGGATCTTCCCCGTGATGCAGAGCCCATGCCACCCGATGGTAGCGATAGCCTTTGCCCTCAAACCGGATCTGCAAATAACCATTACCTGAATTGCAACCCGCGATTTTCCCAGCGTAGTGGGCATTCCAGTCTTTGCCCCGATCCTCCCGCCGACGCCAAACGATGACGCCTGTGTCGGGGAAGTATTCCAGTGCCCTCTTTAGTGCATCAACTGACGGGAGCGGCTTCGGAGCGCGGGATTGTTTGCTTGTCATTACGATAGTTTACTGGGAACTATACGTTGCGCAAGCAAAAGGTCCGTAGTTTGCCATATGCCGCTCTCCTTAAACGAACAGAGATTTGATGTTCTTGAGCCCGCCGCCACCGGCGAGGTTGGCGCCCAGGTTGAGAATGCTCATTCCCATGCCCCAGCGGTTGGCCGCTGCATTCTGGCCTGCCATCATGCCGCCCTGAAGGGCATCTGCCGTGGCCATGCCTGTGCTCTGCATGGTGCTGGCGCCGAGATCCGAGGCATGCTGATAGACGCCCGCCTTATCCCGGCCCTTCTGAACGAATAGGTTCCCACGGTCCTGCGTGATACCAGCCTGACGGCCTGTGGCGTCGTAGCCGAGCCCAACAACGCCATTGAGCCGGTCGAGATAGTCGTCATACTCAGCATCAGCCATGTGGCCGGCACGGTCCGAGATCGCCGCCATGGTGTTGCCGGAGCCAAGTGCGCCGATGGCTCCAGCCTTGCGGGCAACGGCGTCCGTCGCCTGGCCAACCTGCCATTCATACCCTGGGGACGCCCTGAAAGCGGCTGTGGCCCGATCACTGCCCTCCGCGCCGTTCATCCCGATCGCGTCGGAATACTGGCCCAGAGCTGCGATGCCCTGAGTCCTGTACGGCTCATAAAGGGCGAAGGCTTCCGAGTTCTTCTGGAAGGCGTCCTTGTAGCCGTTGGTCAGAGCCTCGATGCTGCGCTGCTCGCCACCTTTGATACGCCCGTCAAGCGTGGTCTGAAGGTCATTCAGATAGTTCGCGACCGCGACAGAGGCCCGCCTTCCAGACGACCCCGAGAACGGTGAAGCCATGATAGTCTCCTGAGGTGATGTGGATGGGTTAGCGCTTGCGCAGGTCGATCATGATGCCGCGGCGCCTGAAATCTGCGCTCGCCGCACCGCCGCTTGTGGGCGTCAGGTTCAATTTCACCTGGACGGAGTAGGTGTACGTAGCGTCGAATGTCTTATCGAGCCGGGAGATAGAGACGGTTGCGAAGTTCACATAGTTGAACAATGCGCTCGGCCCATACAGAACCTGCCCGTCGCTGCGCAGGATGCGGAACTCACCGTCGAATGTGCCGCTCCACCCGGGAGTGACCCTGTACTCAAAGTCCCCCTGAATGAGGGCAACATATCCTCGCGCACCGCTGTTCGAGACGGAAATGATAGTCCGCCAGCCGCCACCTGTATCGCCCACTTGGAGCAAAGTGCCAGCCGTTGCCGCTTCTGGAGCGTTGACGGCGCCTGCCAGGATATCCGTGGTTCCAATTTCGACGGGAACATTGAAGCGAAAGACTGAGCCGTCGTAGGTGAAGACGTTCTGCGCCGTGCCGCTCTTGTTGAGGGCGAAATAGTTGGCGTCGAAGACGATGGCCGCCGTACCGTCGCTCTTGGCGATCAGCTGCATGCCCGTATAGGCGCTGCCAGCCGTCAGGAAGATGCCATAGGCCGCTACCGCACCGGCCGGGGCAGCCATCGCAGCAAAGAAGATCTGCCCGTTCGCCGTGGCTTGGTTGGCTCGGGCCGAAACAGTCGTGATCTGGCCTGCAAGGGCCGTGTCACCATCGATACGGGCCTGTGCTTCCGTCGTGACTGCGGCTGAGGCATTGTCCGCTGTCGCCTTGACCGTATCGATGCGCTGGTCCGTCGCAATGATATTCGTCCTGGCCCAATAAGTCTGAAACAACTCCCAATCGATAAGATGCTGCGTCGGCAGGCCGTCGGCCTTCACCCGCGCGACATTGGCGGGAAGCGCTGGAGGCTGCGTATCGAGTAGCTTTGCGATGTCCTGCGAAGCCATCAGGCGGCTCTTACCTGCGGATCCGGCACCGAAGCGCCCAGGAAGGAGAAATCAGCCTCAGAGGACGAGGAATAGCGGGCCCTGAGGCCATGCTGTGTCGAAAGCCCGATCCGATTGACCCGGACGGGATAGCGGTCTGCCGTGTCGAGCGTCCGAGGAACAGATGTGGCCCACGTCTTGCCGCCGTCATGCGACCACGACACATTCACGAGGGCTCCATCCGCCTGTGTGAAGTCACCGAACAGGCCAGGAATGGCCACCCGAGCCGGGAAGTCCTTCAACGGAGCGCTCACGATGGTCCACGTAACTGGCTGGCCCAATTCGGTGCGCAGGGTATCGGACACGACGAGGAGATTGCCCGAAAGCTTGTCCCCGACAATCCACCGGCCGCCGCTCTTGACTGACCGGGAGCCGCGCCACCGGTTGAGGCCCGTGCTGGCGCGCTCGTGCCATTGGCCCGTCGTGACGTTCAGTTCCCAGGTGCCCTGATCGGACGAAAGCGTCCAAAAGGCATTACCCTTCGCGGTGTAGACGCAGGCCTCAAGGGTCGAGACGGTCGATTCGGCAATGAAGGCTTCCACGTCCGGGGTTGAAACCTTCGTGGCATCGAAGCCCCTCAGGGCCCGAACCGTGCCGTCATGGGCCACGAAGAAGGGTTCGCGGTCCCATCCGGTTTCGAAGCCCGCTACGGCCATGGCGGTCAGCAATCCGACCGGGATAACGGAGGTATGGCGAACCAGCGGGAACGGCTGGGCGCCGACGTTCTTCCACGGCTCAATGGTTTCCGTTCCGCAAGCATAGTAGGTGCCGGCATGAACGAAGCCTCTGACCAGCCCATCGGGCTTGGCTTCTGCTGAGGCAAAGGACAGGGCTTCCGTGGCAGTGCTGTTCAATTCCGAGGCGAAGATCCGGCCATCGGCCACCGTGAAGACGAAGAAGCCATCCAGGAAGTCGACGCTGTTGACCGTCGCGGGAAGGTCGGCATCCGGATAGGCGGAAATTGCGGTTGAGGACAGGAGATAGGCGCCTCCGGTGGAGCGCACGGCCACGACATCAGGGGTCGCCGCGCCACTCGTCACCCGGTTGTTGCGGGCAAGCGTCACGCCATCGGTACCGGTGAGCGTCCCGGTGAGCGCCGCAACCGTTGTCCCAGTGACCTTCACCACGCTATCGGTGTACGCGGCATAGAGAACGCCGTTCACGTCGATTAGGCCTCGCGGCCCCGTCTTGCCTGTATCAGCAAGCCCCAGCAGCCCAGGAGTGCGGCGGATATAGATCGTATCGCCTGCCTGCTCGGCATAGCCATTGATCAAACGCCCCTCACCTTCACCGGGGCGAAGGCCAGGCGTCGAGGATTTGGGGAAAGAGACGGCTGGCATGTCAGAAATACGCAATCTTGACGGGGTTGCCGACTGATTTCGAAGCGGTCAGGGCGCGGAGCACGGCTTCAAGATCCTGGGTCGTGCCGATATCGGCGGCCGGCTGCCCAAATTCAGGCGCGGCCTCAAGGGCGAGGCGCTTCGCCAGCGGCAGGAAGAACGAGCCGTCGATCTGGTTCGTGTCGCCGACATAGGCCACGCCTCCGATCCCCAGCTGTTCGACTAAGGGCTCGATATATTCCTGGATGCCTGCGATATCCTCAGGCGCCGGCTCCTGCCCTGCCTGGCGGAGCTGCAGATATCCGAGCGCTCGCTTGGCGAGATCGTGGCTGGTGTACGGCATGAGATGCCCTCAGGGGTGGAAGGCGGAGGTGAACCCCGCCCTCTGTTGTCAGGAACGGCGAGAACGGGTGCGAGAGGAGGTTTCCGCCTCTTCGCCGCCTTCAGGCTCGGAGCCGTCATCGCCGCCACCGAAGCCGCCATTGAGTTCGAGGGTGCGGCGCGCCTCTTCTTCTTCCTCGCGCTGACGCTGCTCTTCGGCCTCCTCACGGGCCCTATTTTCAGCTTCGATCTCAGCCTTGGTCTTCTTGTCGACCAGAGCAGCCGTCTTGAAGAAGGGATTGCGCTGAGCCTTGGCGATCAGGGCTTCGTTGTCGGTCTCGACAGCCTTGCCCTTTGGGAAGGTGACGCCGAACCACTGAATGGACTCGGCCTCGCCCTGATAGGTGATCTTCGCCATGGGGGTTACTCCTGCACGTACTGGACGGTCAGGAGGACCACGCCCCCGGCCACGGGAGTGCCACCGAGCTTTATGTCGATGGTATCGCCGGTCGGGTAGTTGTAGTCACGGCTCACGCCGCTGTTGAGCCGCACGATCGCGCCGGCCGCCACGGCACCGGAGGTCACATAGCGGTCGTCGTCGTCGCCATCGCCCACCGACAAGGTTGTGGCCTGGCCCGTCGCCGCCACGATCACGTCGACGACGCGAGCACGAGCCGGGACCGGACCCATGGGGATGACGTTGCCGGCCGCGGCCCCCGCCTGAAGCACGTACTTTGCCGTGGCCTCATAGACGACGCCTGCCGAGATCGCCTGAGGGATCGGGGGAGACGGGAACGGCTTGTTCGCGTCGATTTCAAAGAAAGCCATGATAGTGGACCTTTCCTGTAGACCAAATCATGCCTCCACCATAGAATGGGGGATGGTTGATTTGCGGGTTTTACAATGGGATTGAAGGGTGTCTTAGGCTGCGAGAATGTTTACGCAGTCAGCAGAGACGGAAAAGTCTTTCGCATCTCTACTTATGGCACGAAGCCAAAGCCGATCATGAAACCTTGCGCTCTACGAGAAAAGCGGGGCTATCTGATCGCCCATTTTAGCGTCGATGGTGTCGCATCGGATCGAAGTGTGCATCGGATGGTCTGGGAAGCCTTCAATGGCCCGATCCCCAAGGGGATGCAGATCAACCATTTGAATGGCATCAAGACTGATAACCGGCTTGAGAACCTCGAAATTTGCACTCCATCCAAGAACTCAGAGCACAAATTCAGGGTGCTTAATCATCCGGCCCCGAATAACCCTAACCCGGGCACAAGAAACGGTGCCGCCAAACTCACTGAGGATCAGGTTCGCCAAATCCGTCGATTGTCCGCCGAAGGCATGCTCCAACACGAGATTGGAGCCATGTTCGGCATCTCTCAGGTCATGGCTGGCAAGATTGCTCGTCGTGAGAATTGGCGGCACGTCACGGATGATTAGGCGTCGTCAACCGAAGCAAAAAATCCCGTTACGCAGCCCCAATCCTTGAGCGGAGAGGTCTCGCCGAGCTCGCGGTTGCGGAACTGCGTCTTGCCGATGCCGTAGCAGGTCTCGATGCCGCGGCCGATGACGAAGCCGTAATCGTCCTCTTTGCGCTCGGTCGGCTTGGGGAGCTGACCAACGGCATAGCCGAGCGCCTGACGGCCCACGAGCCACGCCGGCGCGACGTTGATGCCGGCAGCGCCCGCACCAGTGATCGTGGCAAGGTCGTCCATCTCGGGGATTTCGCGGACCCAGACGCCGTTCAGGATCAGATCGCCGTCCTGGAAGATCGGGTTGGAGTCCACGCCACGAGCGCGGGCGTCCTTGTTGGCCGCGATCACATCCGGATCGTTGGAGAAGTCCCGGAAGAGGTTGGAGCCGACGAAGATGCCGAAATACTCACGGCCGCCCTCGATCTGGATCGGCGAGATGTGCGGAGAGGCCTTCTTGGCCATCCGCTTCATCATCTTCAGCGCCTTCGCGTTGAACTTGTCGTTGACGGCATCCACGTTCGCCAGAGAGGCGGCATGGTCGCCAGCAACGAAGTTCGACCGAAGGGCGCCATAGACGACCCGGTCCTTGTTGGCGTCGTGCCAGGTGTTCTTCTGGCCCACCGTCGCTTTCGGATAGTAGACGCCGTTCACGTTCGCCACATCCGGCGTCGTGCCGAGATCACCCTGCCCCACGTTGTGGAAGGCGCGAATGATGTCGTCCCGGAGGCGGTTAGCCGCGATCTGGGTCAGAGCGGGGCGAACCTCTTCCATCTGATCGACGACGGAACGGCGCATCTGCTTCTTGTTGAGAAGCACAGCGTCACGCCACCAGTCGATGCGGACCTTCCAGCCATAGTGCTTGAGGTCGTGCTCGTTGCCGACGAGGGTCTGATCACCCGTCACGCCACCGGCCTGAGGGACCATGAAGAGCGGGATGGTGATTTCCTCGCCCTCGTCCTTCAGTTCGTTGATGCGATGGATGACGGCGGTGTTCCCGTTCCCCATGAATTCGGAGAACAGGTTGTCGCGCTGATAGTCGCGCCATACTGATTTGCGCCACTTCTGAACGACAAGATTGTCCGGAGGGGTCATTGCGACCATGGGTTAAGCCTTTCTGCGTCCAAAGGCCGGGGCTGCATTGAAGATGTCCTCTTCCGTGATCGCACCGCCCTGAGCGTTCCCGGCATTGCCATAGGAGCGGTTCAGCGATGGAAGGGGCTGCTGGTTGCTATTGCTGGGTTGCTGGGCGGGAGCGCCTGCGGGCTGCTGGCCGGCGGGGGCTTGTCCCTGGAGTTCTGCGAGGATCTTGGCGCGAAGCCGCTCTTCAAATGCCTTCGGATCTGTGCCGACTTCGGAGAGAACCTTGTTCTTCTGATACCAGCCGAGGATATCCCCATAGGGATCGTCGGACTGGAGAAGACTGGCCTTCACGGCGTCGCCGTTCAGTTCGCCGCGCCGGATTGCCTCATCCAATGCCGAATAGGCGGCATTGACCGTCTCTTCCCCATGTTCCCGGATCGCGTCACGGCGAGAGGTCGTCTCGACGATCTTCTGAATGCGGGCTTCGAAGGGGCTGAGCTGGTGACGGATGAAGGCGTTCGGGTCGTCCCACAGTTCGGGTTCGGGCTGCTGCTCTTCCTGCTTGGCGGGCTGCTGTCGCTGCCCTTGGAGCATAAGATTGGTCAACTCGTCCACACGAGCCTGAAGCGCCTTGCGGGCCTCTCGCTCTTCCTTCAGGGCAGCATACGGAACATGCCGTTCCTGCGGCTCCTGAGGGCTCTGGGGCTGCTGAGGCTGTCCCTCACCGGCCACAGGGGCGGGATTGGGCTCAGATGGCGCGGCAGGCGTCTCGATGGACGGTGCGGCGGTCTGAGGTGCCTCAGTCAGTTCGGTTGCGGCGAAAATCTCTTGTTCTTCGGCTAGATCGGGCATTGTCCACCTGTGCGTCGGTAGGGTTACGAGCGCCCGTGTGCGGCCGGGCGAACGCCGAGAGCCCGTGATGACGCTCACAGGGCAAGGCGAACTGAATTTCGAGGGGCATCAGATGACGGCCGGCACCATGGAGGCGTGGCCGATGGCGGCGATCTCGTCCGCCACCTGGTTCATCGCGTTCTGCCGGAGGGTGCCGCGCGCCTGCTCCGTCTTCAGAGCGGCAGAAGCTTCCTTGTCAGCAGCGTCGGCTTCCTTCTTGCGGATTTCGGCAGCGGCGCCACGGATCTGAAGCTCTTGGGCTACCGGATCGGGCTGCGGCGGCTGGTCGGGAGCCTCGAAAGCCTCCATGACGTACTTCCGAGCCTTGGACGGCAGCTGCATGTTCTCGAGCATAGCCCGGGTCAGGGCTTCCACGACCTGCGGACGAAGTCCATTGCCTGCCTGAGACAGCGCCTGGCCAATAGCAAGCTGCGCATCCTCGCGGAGGGTGACGGTATCCGGGCCCTCGTCGATGACGAAATCCATCAGAAGCTTGCCGATGGGGTTCTCTGTCCCGATGACGTTTCCGAACGCGTCGGTGCGGGGCATGTTGATCGGGAGGAAGCCCGCAAGCTCCTTGTCATCCGTCAGGCGGATGTATCGAGGCGTCTTCCAGTACCGGCGAATGGCTTCCCATGTCTGGTTGTAGATGCGCTTCTTCAGAGAGCGGACACGGACGATGAACGGCCCCATCTCGGCGATTGCCGCCTGCTGAAGCAAGGCGATGGCACGGCCCGACTTGTTGTCCATCCCCTGCCCGATCAGAGCCATGTTCGGGCCAAGACGCTCCATCTCCTCGATGGCGAATTGCAGCATGGAGACAGCCGAGGTGACGATCTCGGCATTCGAGTTGATGGAGATCTTGCCTGACTGGCCACCCGGAAGGGCAATCACGCCGTCCGGCTTGTGGATCTCCTGCCGAAGGGCCTCAACATCATCGACCGCGCCTTCTTCGACGAGCAGCTGCTTGGTATTGGCGGCATGGGTAGCTCGGGACTGAGCGAAGTTGATCTGATCCTGAGGGCTCTTCAGATTGCGAACGACGCCGTAGCGGTTGCCCTTCTCGTCGATGTTGAAGGACTGCATCAGGAAGCCGGGAGCGCTCTTGCCCTTGGCGTCGACAAACCGGCTTTCCTCGGTTCCGAGTTCCTCAGTCCCCGTGTGGATGGAGTGCAGCCAGGTCGCGCCCTCGCGGTAGTAGACCTCTACGATGCGGATCTTCTTCAGATCGCGGTCCCACCAAAGGTTTTCCTTGTCCGGATCCAGGGCTTCGGCATAGATCGAGTTGGAGGACAGGTCCTCAAGGCTGCGTTCGATCTGCTCCTTGGCCCAAGGCATGAAGGCGATTGCCTCATCCTTGTCCATCCACTTGGCGATACCGAGAAAGCGAGCATCGCTGAAATCGTATTCGACCGAGCGCGGGTCGTAGAAGAAGGTTTCCGGCCGGATGCGCTTGCTGGTCGGGTCTTCGGACTCGTCGTCGGTCTGCTCAAGGGCGAGCTCGAAGCCTCCAATCCCTGCAAGACACAGATCCTGGACGAAATCGGCGTGCTGGCCTTCCCAATCCGAGGCGTCGAGTGCGTAACGGAGTGCCTGAGAGGCCACGTCCGCGCCCGGCTCGTGGTCGGGATGACGGGGGAAGGCCTTCGGGTCCTGCCGAAGCCGCTCCATGAGGCCGATTGTGCCGTTCACGACCTTGACGATGCGGTTCCATGTCATCGTCGGCTGGTTGCGGGCGTCGTGCTTGGCGATCTCCTCGGCCGTCCACTGTTTGCAGTGATAGTAGCGAAGGGCTTCGCGCCTCTCTTCGATCTCCTCTGCCTTCAGGTCCACATAGTCACGAAGGAACTTGCGGAGCTTCTCGATGCGCTCCGGATCGGTCTTGACGGCGACGACACCATTCGGCTCGGACGGGGGAACCCACCCTTCGCGTCGGTCGGTCGACGGCATAACTCCAGCCTTGGCGTCGTCAGGCGCAATGATGCCTGGCCAAAGCACGGAAGGCTTGGTCTCACCTAGAACTAGCGCCATTATTGTACCCATCCTCGGCCAAGGAGTGCTCTACGCAGGCCTGCAGCACGAACGGCATAGTTCCAGCTTTTGAGGCTGAGATTTATCGGGGATCGCACAACATAGCGGGAGAACAGAATGATTGCCCCGCCAAGGCCGTCCACGCAGATGATCTGGCGGCAAAACAGTCTGCCTGATTTCGTTAGCGCCATGAACGGGATACCTTGGAACCTGTAGAGCGATAGCCGCTATCGGGCTTCTTGGGTTGTGCGGTGACGGGAACCCACGGGCGGGACATGCAGGCGTAGCGCCATTCGTCCGCGGCGTGGTCCTCGGTGTTCGTGTCGAGATCTTCCGGCCGGCTCTGATCATGCTGCAGGACCGGAATGGTTCGGATCGACGCCTCACAGGTCGAGAAGCAGTAGATCATCGGAACGCCGTCTTGGCCCTTGAGCCGCTGGCGCATGATGTCCCAGCCGCCCATGGCGCCACGCGAGGCGACACGCTTGTTATCGGCAGGTCGAAAGACGACGCTCTTCGTCATCAGGCGCGAGGCAATCGATGGGCCGCCGTCCTCTGCGAAGGCTGCCGGGTCGAGAACGCCGTAGGTGATCTTCTCTCCGCCCTCTCGGGACTTGATGCCGGCTCCTACCTCTTCGGCCGTGAGCTTTAGTCCTTTGTTCGGGCCCGAGGCTCCATACCATTCGCGGTAACGCACCAAAGCGCCCCGAGGAAGAGTCCCTTGAAGGCCAGGAATGCGATGATCGTCCCCAACGACAGCCCACCAGCCGACAGAGAAAGGACTAGCAGAGCCCCAGTCCATAGACCGGAAACGAAGCCAATCGTCAGGTATCCGGAATGGCTCGATGACATGCCGCTGTTCGCTCCACTCTCCGAAGAACGCGCCTTCGATTGCCGTCCAGTCACCATCCAGCCAGGCCTTCACGAGTTGCGCTGAGCCGACGAGATGAAGGCGGTCGATGTACTGCGGGTCACTCGCCAGCATGACCTTGTTGTCGGTGATGCGGGACGGAATGACCGCCATCTTGTGCACGTTGCCGTTCGAGAGAAGCCGGGTGACGAGCTTCGGGCCTCTCGGGAACGGGTTGAGCTTGTATCTCTCTCGGATCCAGTGCTGACCTGGGCCGCCCGGGTTGGCAGTGAGGATCAGCTGAACCGGGACGCCTTGAGCCGAACGCAAGACACCGAAAAGCCGGTCGATGGCATCTGGGCTATCGTACTGGCCCGCCTCTTCGACCCAGGCGTCGGTCAGGTTGCGGCCCTGGTACTCTTGGGCGTCCTTGACGCTATCCAGATAGGCGAAGGAGACGCGCCCTCCATTTGGCATCCGCCAGCGTAACTTGGCCTCGTTGAACTTGCCACCCAAGG
Organism: Microvirga mediterraneensis; assembly: GCF_013520865.1. NCBI lineage: Bacteria > Pseudomonadati > Pseudomonadota > Alphaproteobacteria > Hyphomicrobiales > Methylobacteriaceae > Microvirga > Microvirga mediterraneensis. Next base: position 2,594,855 of record NZ_JACDXJ010000001.1, on the reverse strand, counting down.
GGCCGAAGATCTCTCGGGAGCGTTCGATAGCGTCCTCTGACGAAACCGTGGTCTTTCGGAACATGACGGCGTTGAAGGCCGCCCCGTATCTCTTCTCCTTCAGAGCCCACTTGCCAAGAACACCGTCAGTCTTCCCTCCTCCACGAGCCCCGCCGAAGAAGATCTCGGGCAGCGGGCAATCGACCAAAGCCTTCTGAGGACCGGGCTGCGGCCGCCATACGAACTTAGTGGGGAGTCGTGTGCTGGTCGGCCCATTGGTCGGGGCTGAGAGGCTCGTCTGTAATGTCATGAACCACGTGGACGTTCTCAGTGCGCTCGATGAACATCCCAAGCTCCTTCCCGAGGAGCTCAAGGGCCTTGTTCGCTACCGAGCCTTGGTATTTGTATTCGCCGGTCGGTTTGCCTTCGTTGTCCAGCACGGCCTCTGCCTGCATGGCCCTGTCGACGTTCTCGACCAATCGCGCCATCACCCACTGCTTGTCGATCGCAAGGGCCTCAGTCGCCTTCTCTGTGGCCTTACGGTCCATCTCAGCCCGTTCGGACTGGATCTCAGCCACTCTCCTTAGAATTCCTTCATCGGTCCCTAAGCGGTGAGCGTTCTTCTGACCGTTCTTGAAGCCCGCTGTCTCATAGGCTTCGACCTGGGATTTACCCTTGGCGAGTTCCTGGGCGAAGATCTCGTGTCTGTTGTTAGCGAGAGCGGGCATTGTCCTCAGGCTCCGGGCTTGGGAACATCCCTTTCAGGTCCTCTACGCTGATCCAGACGGAGCGGCCCGAAATGCCGTTCGCCAACGCTTCGATCTCATCGGCGGTGAGCGCGATAGGCTCAACCCATCTGACGACGATTGGTGTATCGGCCATTGTCTTCTCGTGTCTTCCTATGGGCTCAGCTACTGGCCTCGACCGGCGAAGGTTCCTCGCCCGTCGATGAGATCAGCCTTGCGCTTCCCGTCGAGATTGCGGGTCGTGCCGTAGGGGAAGCCCTCGACCTTCACAAGCAGCCCGAGGGCCTTGGCGACGTGGTGGAGGACAATGAGCCTCCATGAGACGAAGCCCCCACAGAAATTCTCAGGCAGATTGCGATGAAACATGGGGAGTGCTTTCCGTTTGGAAGGGATGTGAGGCGGGTAGCCGAAGTGAAGGCATTCAGGCATGGCTAGCGGAGAAGCCCTTGCCTCTCGGCCCAATCCTGCTCAACGAAGACATGGGGGAGGATCTCGACCATGGTTGAGCCATCGTCTCGGATGTAGGTTCGGGGCTGGGGCATGGAGCGGGCATGAAAAAGCCCCGCAGCGCGAAGCTCGGGGCAGATTAGAATTGGCGGGAACTAGGCCGGGCCTGACATCGCAGCCAGGCGCTTCAGCCTAGCCCTTTTCCTGTGCTTGGGCTCTCTCGACAGCTTAACGCCTGGGACGGCGGCCTTTGCGGTGCCTTGCGGCGCTAAAGCGGCCAAATCCCGCACCAACCGCTCAGCCCTCACCCTAGCTTTGTGCTGGCGCTTGGTTGTTGGGTTAGCGCGAGCGAGAGCAATTTTGTCTTTCTCGGGCAGCGATGAGTACCAATTCTCTACTTCATCGCTCTGCTTGCTGGGCGCAGAGACTCGCGTGATCATACGATGGGATCTTTCCAGATCCCGTTCCGTTGCGGCTTGGAGCATCTGACCACGCTGCCCCAACAGCTTCCGGCGCTGCATTTCGGATCTGCGCCGCGCCCATTCCGGGCTCTCGACTCGTCCGCAGCCGCCCGGCATCACGTTTGTCAGCGTCGGGTCGGCATCTACTAAACGGAACTCATGATCGAGGGCTTCCACCTCGGTATCATAGACCGCGACGATGCGGACCTCGACATCCTGCCCAGACTTCAGAATTTCTTGGATCTTGGCGACCTTGCGAGTATTCCCGCCCGACTTCCCAGTCTTGACGGCTCGCTGATGGTCCCAGGCCCGTCGCCCCTGCCCTTTGCCTACGTAGAAAGGCAGCCCGCTGCGCGGATCAACGAGCTGATATACATAAAAGCCAATCGGGAAATCACTCATGCTGTCAATACTACAGCATATTTAACGGGCATAAACCTGCAATCGAGAGAGTATCTACAACTCTCTTCGGCGGGGGCCACACCCCACCAGAAGGTCCGACAGATAATGACGTAACCGTTACCCTATACGACATAACTACTCTAGCCCCTGCAAGGATTCAAGTCCTATCCTGACCCTGACCCTCTTCCCGTTGTGGATGACTTCGCCCTCGGCTCCCTTCTCTGTCGCCTTCTTGATCGTGGCGACGAAGCCAGCGAGGAAGCCTTCAGGAACCGCCACCTGCTTTCCGATCAGCTCGGCCAGCTTCTCAGCCAGCCTGATCGTCTTGTCGTGTTCTCCGAGTTCCTCGGCCTCTCTCATCCGGTCGATAGCGCCGGCAGGCATGGCGACATACTCGCCGTTGTTCATGAGGACCGAATAGACGCCATCGGTGAGACGAACCGGCTCAAAGGGATGGACTCCCTTGTCGAGCCCGAAGAACAGGTAGCCCGGGAAGAGAGGGCGCGTGACCTTTACCTTCTTGGACTGGCCTTCCTTCTGCCGATGCTTGGGGACGCGAGCCCATACCGTCTCTGTCGGCAGGAACGTGGCATAGCCGAGAGCATTGAGCCCTGCCATCGCCCTCTCCTCGCACTTAGGATTGGTCAGGACGACATACCATGTCGGAGAGACGACGGGCGTGCGAAGGGCACGGGGGCGGATCCGTGCTCTCGCATAGTGAACCTGACCAGGGAAGTCAGACAGGCCGAAGCGGGGGAGGTTCGTCATGCTGCTACTCCGTCAAATTTCGTGGACTCGTTGCCCCAGGCATCCCAGCCCGGTCGGGATTGGCGGGCGAAGATGTCTGCTCTGCGGGCATTCGGAGACAGGGCCTCAAGCAGCGAGTAAGCCTCTTCCGGCTTCCTCGAGTGTTCGCGGGCGATTCCGTCGATAAGGGCGTGCTCGACAGTCTCGATGAGGTTCGTCAGCGAAGCGCCCCTCACACCGGCATCAGGCAGAGTGCCGACGAGGAAGGGCTCACACACGCTGCGCAGGATGTACCCGGTGCCCCAGCGGAGTTTGCCGGCCGGCGTGCGCTTGGCCCATGCGCCTCCAGTTTTGGGCTCGATGCCCCATCTGCGCATGACTGCAGCCTGCCGCTCGATTAGAGGCCAGGTGCACCACAGGAAGAGGACGCCACCCGGGGCGAGCAGATCACCGACCCGCAGGGCTTCGATCTCGTCAAAGGACATCGTGCCGTACTGAGCCTCAGGTGATTTCTCCTGCCCCTTGGCGGAGTAGGTTTCCCAGCGCCATGGCGGGTCGCACATCACCAAATCATAGGCGAACAGCGGGAGGTTGATCATGCTGCTGCCTTCCATTCCATGCGGGCGAGAGCCTTAGAGATGGCTTTGAGCGGAACGCCGAGTTCGCCGGCAACCGTGCCTTTGTTCATGTGGATCCCATACAAGCGAAGAACCTCAGCATCATCGACCTGAGGCCGGATGCGCTTGTACCGGATGGGACCCGGCAGCTTCTTGGCGTGATAGTTCACCGTCTGATAGGTGACGCCGAAGTCGGCCGCGATGGCCTGTAAGGTTTCTTTCGTCTGGCGGCGAGCGAGCAGGCGTTCGTTCAAAGCCCTGATCTGGAGGCTATTGAGCTTGTTCGGGCGGCGGTTGCTGTCGCTCATGCTGCCACCCTCCCGCAGCCATGGGCCGCCAGGATGTGCGCAGGCACCTTGCAGCCGGGCATGTCAGGGGCGAGGCTCCACTTGCCGTAGGGCCAGTATTTCGTCCGTTTCCAGCCTTCCAGCGCCCTGTCCCACATCTCGTCGGTGAAGCCGGTATCCGCCTTCGTCGGAGACGGGCGCTTCTCACGCTCGACGGCAGCCATGATCTGCGGGACCACGTTCTCCCAGGACGACAGCTTCCGGCCTGCCGCGTGAGCGTTCTTGGCCTCTTCGTGGATAACCGGCAGGACGTGCTTCTCGAAATCGGCCCCGGCTTCCAGGCATTCGAAGATGGGTTGCAGTTTCACCGAAATCCGGATTGGCCAGTCCACCCCAGGAGGCAGCTCAGCCAGCATGCGGGCCTGCATGTTCTGAGGCATTTGAGCGCCCGTCCGCGCGCTCTCTTCCTTCTTCTCTTCTTCTTTATCTTTATCGCTTCGTTCTTGCTTCGTTTTGCTTCCAGAATCTGAAGCATTTGCTTCGGGTCGCTGTTGATTATGCTGAGCTTTTTCCTTGCGAGAGATGCCGCTCATTTCTCCACCCAATTTACCATTCTGGGAACGGGAATTAGACACGCTGTCTCGGTCGGCCAGTTCGCGTTCGGCGGCAGGGTTAGAAATCTGCCCATCGGAAAGGGTCAGCCGCCCCATCTCAACTAAGCGATCGAGGGCAGCCTGCACCGTCCGGACGGAGCGCCGGCAGAACGTGGCCAGAGCCTTGACATCGGCGCGGATGGGCCCCCCACGCGCATAAATCTTCAGGATCACGACTGTGTAGAGATGCTGGCAATCAGCATCCATTTCAGCGAGTGCGGAGAGGAAGGGATCAGGCCTGCACTTGAACCAAGGCATCTTGCTCGTGCTCATTGACGCCACTCCGAAATAAGACGGCTTCCTTTTGACCGATTGCACGAACAGCAGGCCACCGTGAGATTGCTGGGCTCGTTCTTCCCGCCTCGAGCGCGGGGGTGGATGTGATCGATATCGAAAGGGCCCTCAATGTCGCCGCAGTATCGGCAGACTGGGCCATCCCGTTGCAGGATAACCTCCCTGATCGCCTGCCAATTGCCGCGGTCCCAACGGCATGGGTGAACCCCCACATCCATGTGCCACCGTTCCGTTGTCCAGCGGCCATCCTCAAGGCGCCAGAAGGCCATTACAGCGACCTTCAGACTGGCCCATTTCTTGGCCGTAAGACCGAGCATTCGGGCCAGCTTCACATCATCGTCAGGCAGCGCGCAATCAGGCGAGCGCCAGGCGAACATGAGAAGCCGGAGGTAGGCTCCATGCTCTTCATTGGTCAGGTGGGCCGTGTCGGCAATGTAGGCGTCTGTGAATAGCGGGAGGGAAGGATACTGGCTCATGATCAGTACTCGGACAGTTCGCTGACGGCATTGCAGTGGATGGCGCAGAAGAGGTTCACACGTCCCGTGGGGCCCTGGCGCTGCTTGAGGACTTCGACCTCGATGATGTCCTTGCAGGCTTCCAGCTTCATGGCGTCTTCGGGCGTCTGGCTGGACTTGTGCTCGAGATAATAGGCTTCCCGGAAGAGACCCATCACCATGTCCGCGTCCTGCTCGGTCGATCCGGAGTCACGCAGGTCGGACAGGACTGGGCGCTTGTCGTCGCGCTTTTCGGCCTCACGGGAGAGCTGCGACAGCACGAGGACGGCGACGTTCAACTCCTTGGCCAGAACCTTGATCGCACCCGTGATCTCGGTCAGCTCCTGTACCCGGTTGCCGGAATAGCGGCCCGTTGGCTTCACGAGCCCGAGGTGATCGATGACGATGACCGACAGGCGCTGCCCCTTGCGCTCCATGGAGGCGCGTTCCTGCCGCGCCCGAGCGGCAATCTGAGAGATCGTGAGGCCCGACTGCTGTTCAATCGTCAGCGGGAGCTTAGCGAGACGCTTCTGAGCATCCTGCATGGCCCACACGTCGGCATCGGTCAGATCCTTGCCCTTGGCGATATCCCGGTAGCTGAGAGGCTGCTTGTCCCGCGGGGAGAAGGACATGGCTGCGAGCGCCCGTTCGCCGAGCTCCTGCGCCACCATTTCAAGGGAAACGAAATAGACGCCATGGCCGGCCTTTGCCGCATTGAGTGCCAGCGCAACCCCAACGGTCGTCTTGCCCATACCCGGGCGCCCGGCGAGAACAATCATCTGCCCCGGGCGCATGCCGAGGGTCATCCGATCCAGGCTGGGGATGCCATAGGGGGCGCCACGATCAATCCGGCCCTCCCGGGCGGCAAGGGCGGCATCAATAGCCTGCTGAGAGGCCGAACCCAGGCTGACCCGCTTCAGGCTCTCATGTGTGCCCGATGTCGCGACAACGTCGAGTTCCTCGATCATCTGAGCGGCATACCGGGACGGATCCTGCACGGCGCCGGAAGACATAGCCGCGACCGCGTCCCGGGCTGCCGCCAGAAGCTTGCGCATCATGGCAGCATGGCGGATCGCCCGTGCGTAGTCGGGAGCGTTGGAGACGGTGGTGGCATGAGCGTACAAGCGGGCGAGATACTCGCCGACCGTGATCCCGCCGAGATCCTGATCACCGATTGCAATCCGCACGAGGCGGCCGTCGATGTTCTCGCCGGCGTCCCGACGCTCGCACATCGTCCGGAAGATCGCCGCGTTCACCTGCTCGTGGAAGTCTTCCGGGTCAACAATGCCGCGAACCCGGTCGATGACGTCGGAATTGTGGAGGATGGCCCCGAGGAGCCCCTGCTCAGCCGAGAGGGCATGAGGCTGCTCAATGAATTCCGCAGGTTCAGGACGCATGTTCATATGGCCTGCCTCTGGAGGGGCTTTACCTCCCCTGCCCGGTCAAGCGCCTCGCGCTGATCAAGGGTCATGAAGAGATCGAGCCATCGGCGCCAAGCCTTACCGGCCGCGATACCATCCTCGACCGCCATACTGGCTTCAGCCTGCATGCGAGCAGCGCAATAAGCGCTCCAGGTTTCCTCGATGCGGCGTTCGCGCTCGGCTTCCAGATCTATGACGCGATCATTCATGCTGCGCTCCGATTGTAGCCGCCATAGGTGCTCTCACGGCGGACGGGCTCACTCAGGAGGTGAAGACGATCCAGGCGCCCGGCCATGTAACCGAGACAGGCTGCGATCCGACGCAAACGTTTCGCTCTGTTTTCCATACCGCGAAGCACATCACGGTTTTGGTGTCCTAATTGTTGCAAAGCAGAGCGCGACTGATCCATTTCCTCGGCAAGACGTTCGAGGAGCATGGCATCCGCCTCCATGGCTTCAAACCCGGCGAGTGCATCAAAAGGGTAAGGAAATCGGTTCATCAGAACGTCTCCACTTCCCAGCCACCGCCCGACTTCTTCGGAAGAGCTTTGACCGCAATGAACCGGAAAGGATGCTGCTCGGCGGCGACTTTGATCTTCACGCGAGCGTCGTCTTGCCAGAAGCCTTTGACCTCATGGCATTCGATCACGCCATCGGAGAGCATCACGCCAAAGTCAGGGCTGTAGAAGGTGTTGTCGGCGAGCCGCAGCTTGAACGGCTCGAACTTGTACCAAACTACCTCGCCTGCGATCTGCCGGAGCCGAAGGTGAGCCTCGTAGGCAGCCTCTGTCTTGTTCATCTGGCCGGTCTTGAGGCGGCCAAGGGCGAGCATCGCAGACTTCATCAGGCGGCGCTCCTGCCCGTCTTGAGGGTGCGGTAGACGGCGGAATGAGCGCAGCCGAGGCGCTTGCCGATCTCGCGGTAGGTGAGGCCCTGATCGAAGAGGGCCTTGCAGACGTTGAAGGCGATCTTTTTCTTGCCGCCGCGCTTTAGCGGGCCGAACGGCAGCTGGATGCCCTGCGTGTGGCGGTGGATCGTGCCCCTGCCCCGGACCTTCGTGAGAGCAGAGACCTCGCTGATGCTGTGCCCCTTAGCCCGGAGAGCTTTGATGGCAGCAATCTTCTCAGGGGAGAGAGGTTGTCCTGGCATGGGTTCACCCTGCTACGGAAGATTTTGCGGATGTGAAAAATCGTGCAGCGATCTTCATGCGGATGCGCGGGGCGCCTGGATCGCGCTTCATGACCCGACGCCACAGACGCTTGAGAGGGCCGCTCTCCCCTTTCCGCTCAACGTACATCTGCACAAGGTTGAGCATGTCGTGAGCTTCGACCGTTGCGTTCGGGGCGCGACCAACCAGACGCCGAAGCCATCGGGCAGACTTCCCGAGCCGCGAAGCCACGTATTCCTGGGCGTCCCGAAGTGAGGGGCGCTTTGTGCGCTCGACCTTCAGAACATGCACCACCATGGGGTGGATATCGTCTCTAACGTCGAATTCAGTGAACATTGGACACCTTTGGCCCAATCCGCGTGGCACAAATTCCCTCAACGCGGGGGCGGACATGGCAGATGGGGGAAAGAAGGACCGGGAAGTGAGCGACCGAGAGGTAAAGGCTCACATCCTGCGGAAGCTGAAGGAGGCTCTTCCGAAGGTCAGAGAGACCGCGAAGAAGCGTCGTGAGGGGGAATGAGGTGCGACCGTGTTCCCGGTATTCGCCGTTCGAAGCCGACCCTTGGCAGGGCCACTTGGTATTGCTCGTCAGCACGGCGTTGACGCTGATCTCTGGTGACGTGTCAGAACCAGAGGAGCGCATATCGGGCGTGTTTAGCTGCCCTACGGTCGCAGAGGGCGCAGCCAAGGAGGTGCCGACGCCTGAGGAGAAAGTGGGAATGGAGGGCATTAGGCGGCCTCTCCGGTCGCCTCAGGCATCTCGTCAACGAAATCCCGAGCGCGAACCTTACCGCCTGTCGCCCTCTCAATTCGGAGCAGCTTCGCGAGGTTGGGCTTGCGCTTTCCGCTCGCGTAGCGCGACACGGCTGCTTGGGTGGCACCGATCTTCAACGCAAACTGAGCGTGAGTCTGGTGGGTTTCGGAGAGGTACTGAGAGAGCTTCATGCAGATCTATATACCAATTTGGCATAACGACTGCAAGCCCAAAAATACCATTTTGGTTTTGGACGGATTTAAGCCTGTCAGTTACCAAAATGGTATGACGTGGCTCAGATCGCTCAGAACGAAAAACAATCTCTCACAAGCGCAGCTGGCCGAACTCGCCGGCACATCCCAACCTCAGATCAAACGACTTGAGGATGGTGAGAGGAAGCTGACGAAAGAATGGGCGGAGCGCCTTGCCCCTCACCTACACGTTTCCGCGGAGGAACTTCTCTTCCCGCCGCGTATGGTCCCCTTGGTCGGGTACGTGGGCGCCGGCTCGCTGGCGCATTATTTCGGCGAAGGTGACGGCAACCTCGGCGAGGTCGAAGCCCCTGAGAATGCATCCGAAAAAACAGTCGGCGTGGAGATCCGGGGCGAGTCACTCGGTATTATGCTCGACGGCTGGGTCGCATATTATGATGAGGTAAGAGAGGCCCCGACCGCGGACATGATCGGGAAGCTCTGCGTTGTGGGGCTCTATGACGGCCGGGTGCTTATCAAGAAACTTGAGAAGGGCCAGCTCCCCAAACACTACAACCTCTTGTCCCAGGACCCTCCGATCTATGATGCTGAGGTAACTTGGGCGGCTGTAGTCAAGGCAATGATGCCTCGGTCCTAAGCCTTACGTGCGTGCACGCGAGGCCGTATGCCCGAGGCCATGGCCTGCATCACTATCCGCTGCCTCAATCTTGATGATTGAAATCTCGCCGTATGTGACCCATTCCGGCCGCCAGCCTTCAAGTTCTAAAGCCCTCATTGCAATATCCTCTGGGGTACGCTTGCCTTCCCTCACAGCATCTCGGATCCGCAGGGCATAGACAGCATCCTCAAGGAAAGTCATTTTCTTGCCGGCATCTCGATAGGCGCCATTGATCCAGAACATGGCGATCTGTTCCGGCTGAAGCTTGATCTCCGTCAATGCGTACGGGTCTGTGCTCTCGTTCATAGCTTATTCCTCTCCTATTCAACGACGCTCGGCACCTGGCCGAACTTGGCTAAGATCTTCGCGTCCTCGTACTCCCCAAGGTCCGGGTTGCCGGACCGTGAGAAGACAATCACCCCTGCTTTCGTCTCTGCGAGCCTCCGACCTATCCGGACCGCCTCATCGCTGCCTCTAGCCTCGATCCCCTCTTCAGCGAGAAGCCCTCGCGGCGCTTCCACGAAGGGCAGGACCACGTAGTACGTCAGACGCAAGATCAATCACCTCCCTGACTGATTACCTCCTTATGAGAACAAATGCGGAACATATGAGTCAATCCGCCACGGCTGCACCGCGCCTGTGGATATCTAGGAAAAGTGCCGCAGCGTCACGAGATCGAAAATAATTCCATTTTGGTATTGACGATAAATACCGATTTGGTATGTTCATCCCATCAGCAACGGGATGAGCCGACATGCAGCCCAGAGTTCTAGCCCCTCTCAATGATCGCCTGCTCTACATCAACGAGGATGGATCACGGCGCGAAGATCTGATCGCCAAGGCCGTCGAAGATCGCATCACCGTCGATAAGCTTCGGTACGCCCATCTCAGCGAGCATTGGACGGAAGAGGACTGGTACCGGGACGCCAAGAGCGTCATCGAGGCTAGGGTCCACGGCGAAGAGCAACAGTACTGGGGCAATGTCCAGACCCGGGCGCTTGGCGGGATGACCGTCTCTGACGACCTCGCCTCCAAGGAAGCCCAGGGCCGCCTCATCCGCCGCGCCACTGAGTTGTACGGCGAAGCCTACGTCCGCGAGAAATACGACATCGCTATCGGCGCCTCAATCCAGAGTGAGCCGGTTGATGTCGCTCCGTTCCTCCAGGCTGCGGAGTAGGACCATGGCAATCCGCACAATTGAGACTTCTGTTGAGGTCGATCTGGGGGATTTCGAAGACGACGAATTGGTCGATGAGCTTGAGGCTCGCGGCTACACCGTCGTTAAATCAGCCGATAGCGGCGACCAACGCAGCGCCATTCTAGACGACGCCGCTTGGAGGCTCTCGCGCGGCGATGTCGATGACGCGCTCCACATCCTCGCTCGCACACTAGGTCCTCAGTTCCGCGATCTGCCTGAACTTGTTCGCAAGAGGATGAACTGACATGGGCGCCGTCAAGCAACTCTACATGGACCGTGCCGCTAGCCAGTCTAGCCACTCCTTCCAGCGCCTCGCCGATCTGAAGGCGAAGCTCGCAGCTGCCGACGCTATCGCCGATGGCATCCGCGCCAAGGCTCTTCGGGACCACTCATCCGACGAACCCTACGAGACGGCATGCGCCCTCTCATCCCGCATCACGGCCGCTCTCTCGCTGGTCGAGATGATGATCGAAGACATGGAGGGCCGCTGAAATGGGCACCGTCATTCCATTCCCTCAGAAGCCCGCCCTGCGTCTCGTCTGCTCCGAAACAAGCGAGCAGGTCCATGCGGATGTGGCTTTCCTGAACAGCCTCCTCCAGCACAAGGCGAACATCGTCTGCCCGACCTGCATTGGACGCGGCCTCTTCATCTTCAAGGACGCCGAGACGGGACTTCTCGACTCTGCCCCCTGCCCTTGCGGTGGGACTGATGAAGACCGGATCTCTCCTGACTTCGGAGGGGCTGCCTAATGCCCCACTTCTCCAAGGAAGAGCGCGAAGTCCTGATCCCTCTCATTGAGGATTGGGCCAAGAACGCGAAGGACGAGAACGCTCGGCGGCAGCTCACCCGCTCCCTCAAGCGGTTGCAGGACTCCGATCGTCACCATGCAGCCAAGGACGCCGAAGGGAGGAAGGCATGAGCAAGCGCCGCCCCTGGAGCGAAGCGGACGACCGGTTTCTAACGACCTACTACGGCGAGTGCGGCGTCTCCGCTGAAATGCTCGCCGAAGACCTGCAACGCACGGTCGGATCTGTCAGGCAGCGTCTTCTGGTTTTGGGCGTGAAGGCTCCTGAATGGAAGCGCAAGTCAAAACAAGGAGCACAGTCATGAACCTCTGCTCTCCCCGCTGCAAGGCCTACTGCGAGAAGGCGTTCACGATCTTTCTGATCGCCACGATCCCCGCTCTGGTCGGGTTCATCGTCTTCGCTGCCTGCCAGGCGATGAAGACACCATGAAGCCGGTCGTGATCAATCCGCGCTGGCGCGGACCTCTCACCAAGCGGGCCGAACGTGTCCGCATCGAAACAACGGCGCGTCTGTGCCGTGAGCTGGGGCGCGAGAAGCCGGTGATCCGGCTCCCCAAGGGAGACCAGAAATGACCATCCTAAAAGCCTTCGGCCCACGTGCCCGAGAGATCAAGCATTCGGTCGACAACTTCGCCCACTGTGCCGACATCGCCCCCGCCTCCATGAGCGCCACGGCCAACGGGCCCGGGGAGGCGGAATACGACATCGAGCCGGCCGTCGAGGAATTGCGCCGCGCCGCCGACACCCTGGAAGCGCTGGACGCCAAGATCAAAGCGGCCCGCCCGATGACACAGCAGGCCCCGCGTGTTCCCGTTCTCACATACGGACAGTACTGATGAACCCCATTCAAATCTCTGCCCTTGAGCGGCAGATCGAAGACCTGATCGCCTCCTATCCGGAGCTTGCCGAAGACGAGACGCTGCGGGCGGATATGGTCCAAGGCTCCACCGATGCCGAGGAGATCCTCTCCAAGGTGGTTGATCGGATGATGGAAGCCGAGAGCATGGCTTCCGCAATCGGCAAGCGGGTAGACGATCTGAAGTCGCGTCAGGCTGCCTACGACCGCCGCAGCGATGCAATGCGCAAGCTGGCGTTCCGCATCATGAGTGCGGCCCAGGTGCGCAAGATGCCCCTACCCGAGGCGACCCTCTCAATCCGGGCCGTTCCTCAGTCAGTCGTTGTGACGGACATGACCAAGCTCCCGCGTGAATACGTGAAGACCAAGACCGAGGAGAGCGCCGATCGACAGAAGCTCAAAGAGGCTCTGCAGGAAGGCAAGGAGATCCCCGGCGCCATGCTGTCGAACGGTGGCGAGACGCTCGCGGTAAAGGTGAAGTGATGAACCACAAGGACAAGAAGATTGCCGAGACCCTCGCCAAGTTTGGCGAGCCTATGGGCGACAACATCTGGCGCGTCCAAGGGACAGCAGTCATCTACCACAAGACGCTTGAGCGGATCGCAGCGCAGGCAAAGATCCAGTTCGACGTTCCGACCGTCCTTCGTGCCGAGAAGGAGGAAGCTGTCCTGATGGTCGTGGGCCGGATGGGCGACCGCCTGGAATGGTCCATTGGTGAAGCCACCATCGGCATGAACTACCGGGTTTCCGGCAAGCAAGCAGCCTACCCCTATGCCATGGCCGAGAAGCGCGCGAAGGATCGCGTCATCCTGAAACTGATCGAACTCTCTGGCGACGTGTATTCGGAAGAGGAAGCCGACGAGTTCAAGGAGAGCCGACCGGATCGCGGCCAGTCTCAGCAACGACAGGAGCAGCGCCAGAGCACGAAGGTGAGCGAGGCCGACATCATTGCCGAGTTCCGGAAGGCCGGCAGCGTGGAAAGCCTGAAGGGAGTCTATGCGACGGCCAAGCAGTACATCGATCTGATGAACGAGAAGGCTGTCGATGAGGTGCGCACAGCCTACACCGAACGGCTCCATGAGCTCCGGGAGGCGGCATGACCACCCGCGTCGTCGCCACGGAAGCTGACCGGCAAGGTCTGATGCGCCTGATCCAGGCCCGCGAGCTTCCCTTCACGGTTGAGATCGTGAAGGGCAAGCGTCGCTCCGTCGATCAAAACAGGCTGCAGCGCCGACTCTTGAGCGAGATTGCCGAGCAGACCGACCAGACCGCGGAGGAGGTTCGCGCCTACTGCAAGTTAACGATCGGCATCCCAATCCTGCGGTCTGAAAGCGAGCTGTTCGCGCAGAAGTACGACGCGCATATCCGCTCCCTGCCCTATGCGACCAAGCTGGCAATGATGGCTGAGCCGTTCGACTTTCCCGTAACTCGTTTGATGTCGGTGGCGCAGAAGACCCGCTACCTCGATGAGATCCAGCGCCACTTTGGCGCCCAAGGCGTGATCTTCTCTTCTCCCCTGGAGGCAGCATGACCGATCCCCGCCCCTCCCTCTCTGACAAGAAGCGCCGGGAGCTCTTCCTCATGCACGGCGGCGTCTGCCACCTGTGTGGGATGAAGATCGACGGCACCCGCCAGCGCTGGGAAGTCGAGCATGTCATCCCCCGCTCCATGCTTGGGAAGCTTGCCGACACCGACGACAACATGAAGCCTGCGCATGTCGACTGCCACAAGGTCAAGACGGCCGAGGATAAGGGGAACCTGGCTCGAGCCGTTCGCCGGCAGGATCGCCATACAGGCGTTCACCGATCAAAGACGCCCATGCCGTTCGGACGCAATTCGCCATTTAAGAAGCGGATGGATGGGTCTGTCGTTCGGAGGTCGAAATGATCACCGTTCAAGACCGCTATGCGCAGGAGTGGCGCCCGGGTTCCTGGCGCAAGCAGGGCGTGGACTGGAGCTGGCGCCGAGGCACGCTCGGCGGATCCCGCTGGCGCATGCGGCTCGATGGCGTGACGGTCGGATCTGTGTGGCCCTCTGGTGCCGGCTGGCGGGCCTTCGGCGGCATCGGATCCACGGCCAAGAGCCTCGGCGTCTATGACGATCTGGAGCGGGCCAAGACCATCGTAGAGGCATGGACGAGAGGGGTTGAACAATGAGCACGACCGAGACCGAGAAGACCCTCCCCCCTGGAGATGTAGAGAAGGTGATAGCCCGACTGCGCGGGTTTCGATCCATCAATGAGTGGGGCGACCCATGTCATCATACGGAACTCGACGCAATCGCCGATCAGTTCGCCTCCCTCCTCACCACCTCTACAGAGGGAAACAAGAGGCTGAGAGTGGAGAATGAGCGGCTACGGGCGGATTTGCACGACGAATGCTTTGAGCATGGCAAGGTGATCGCCCAAAGGGACGCCTCTCAATCTCAAGCAGAAGCGATGAAGGCGGCTCTGGAGGAGTCCGCCAAGATCGTCCGCGCTTATGAAGATGCAAAACGCGATTGGGGCAACGAGATCGAGCGGCTACAGGGCGTCAAGGCACGTCTGGAGGGGGAACTGCTCGACATGACCGAAACCGCCAGCCACGCCCGCTCCGAGGCCAAGCGGTTACGCGAAGCCCTCAAGGGAGAGATGCGCAGCACCGGGCTCTATCGCCCTTCGATGAGGCAGATGGATGAGGGAGATGCTGCCCTCTCCATAAAGGGAGGCGAGAGCAATGGCCGGTAAGATGACAGATTGGATCGACGTGAATGATCGCCTCCCCGGCGAGCAGGGCCAGGACAGCGAGGATGTGCTGTGCTTCCTCAACGGCCATTGCGGCATTCTCGATACCGAGGCTCGTATGGGCGGCGGATGGGGCATTCGGCTGGGGTTCTATGACGCCGGTAAGCGCATGTTCCGCTGCTCTGGCCAGCCCACATGGGAGGTGACCCATTGGATGCCTCTCCCCGAGCCTCCCTCCCTCACCCGCCCCACCATCAAGAATGAGACACGCCATGACTGAGATGCGAGAGAAGATCCTCGAGCGCGCCCTCCGTTCGATTATGCAAGCCTGCGAAGATGGTCGTGTCTGCGATGATGTGGCTTGGTACGACCAGTACATCACCCTGTACGACTTCTGCGCCACGGAACTGGAACGCAGCCAGAATGCTGAGGCTCAGACGGAACTCGCCCTCCTGTCCCAATCCTCTCCTTCGGGAGGGGGTATGAGTAAGGGCGCACCCCTGACGGGGCCAGGCTCTCGTCCTGCGGACCATGCCCTTTCAGGTCATGGCCGTTCCGGCTTCGATCCTTTGCGCGAGACGGAGGCAAGCCGCCATGTTGAACGCATCACGCAAAGCATTCTGGACAACTGCCCAGGCGCGACACCTGACGGTGCCCGGTATGCTGCGGTTGAACCGGCCCAGGAAATTGAGCGGCTGGAGCGAGAGCGCGACGGCGCACACAAAGCCGCCGATTGGAATATGCTGGTTGTGGCCGACAGGGATGCTGAAAACGAGCGGCTGAAGGCGGAGATTAAAGCTGTCCGCGAGGGCATCCAGAAAGCCAAGAACATGCTGGACGAAGGTATCCCATCAGGAGAGCCCGTCCACCCTGTCTCCGCCTACCTAACGACGCTCGCCGTGCGCCTTGGAGAAGCCTTCAAAGGAGAGAAGGCATGAGTGACATCGTTAAGCGGCTACGCCAGTGGGACGAGAACAGCCAGTTTGGGAAAGCCCTCTTAGTGGAGGCGGCTGGCGAGATCGAGCGGCTGCGGAAGGACGCCGCGCGGCTCGATTTCCTCGACGGGCTGAATGCTCGGCTCAATACGGCCTGGGGCACGACCTACAAATGGGAGCTGGTCATCAACCACAACGTCAACCGTCTGCTGCTGTCGGACATGAAGGTTGACCTGAACGACATGGCGGCAAATGGCCTGAAGTCGTGCCGGGACGCCATCGACGCGGCAATGGTTCGCGTCAGCGATCTGCGCCCCGAAGGGGTCAAGACCGAAGGGCTTGATCCGAAGGACGCGAGCGCGGTCGGCGTAGCCGAGACGCCCTTTTCCCCCTCTTCAATCTCCCAGGAACAGGAGAAGGGGGTATGAGACGACACGAGCGGGAAGGCTACACCAAAGGCGATATCCAACGCCGTGCCAATGACGCCCTTGTAGCCGATCAGGAACGCCGAGGCTTAGATGTGCGTGGCTGGTCTATCCCAGGCACAGCCGCCCGAGGGTTCGCAGAATTGGCCGCGGCCGCATGGAACAGGTTCTACCGGCTTTGGCTCTTGCGGGCTTACCTCACACCCTATGAACGTGAATACCATCTGCGCCGAGCCCGCATCTGCTTAGATTATGCCCGCCAATGCGACAGACCCCGCTTGCCGGGCGCTTCCCTAACCCCCTGAACTCAAACAATCGAAGCGCGGAGACGGAAGGGATCTGCGCTTCCCCTACGGTCATGGATGATTGAGGACGATGAGCAAACTACTCACCCTTTCCGAAGCGGCCGAAGAGCTGGGGATGTCCGACAAGCTCCTCCGGCAGTACGTCAACAACGGAGAGATATCTTATATCGCCAAGGGTCTAGGCTTGCGGCGCAAACGGCGAATGTTCCACCCTGACGACCTCGCCGCTTTCATTGCTCGCCAACGAAGGACCGATACATGTCAGTCTACAGGCCCAAGGACAAGGACGGGAACACGTCGCCGTTCTACGTCTACGACTTCCAGTACAAACGTCGTCGGTTTCACGGCAATACTGAATGCCGAACGAAATCAGAAGCCCGCAAGGTAGAGGAACGCGAGCGGGAAAGGGCAAAAGAACTTCTGCGAAACGAAGCTGTTCTTGCAGAAGCCCCGATGACATTGGACATCGCCTGTGGTAAATTCTGGATCGATATTGGTCAATACTACAACGGCAACGCCAGAAAAACGTTTAAGTCCTCTCTGGCGTGGCTCGTTAAACATGCAGGTGCCGACCTTTTGCTCTCCGAAGTCACCAACCGCCTTGTTTCGGATCTGGTCGCCACGCGGCGCGGCGAGGGCGTGAAGAACGCCACTGTCAACCGCACCGTGACCGAACCCCTGCGGCGGGTACTGCGCAAGGCGGCCGATGCCTGGGATCAGAAGGTTGGCAAGATCAATTGGGACAGCCACCTGCTGGAAGAGCCCGATGAGCGGGTGCGGGAGCTGACCAAGGACGAGGAAGCGCGGATCGTCGCCGCCCTGACCGAGGACTATCAGGCGGTCTTCCGCTTCGCCCTGCTCTCAGGCTTCCGGCTATCCGAATGCGTGAACCTGAAATGGTCTGACATCGATTGGCATGGCCGCACGGTCTCTGTGCTCGGCAAGGGCAACAAGCGGGCCAAGATCCCGCTCACGAAGGATCTGCGTGAGCTGCTCTTCCCGCTCCAGGGGCGCCACCCGGAAGCCGTGTTCGCCTACAAGGTGCGCCGGCCTCGGAAGGGGCACCGGGCCAAGGGTGAGTATTGCCCGATGACCTATGAGGGCACCAAGACAGCCTGGCGCCGGGCACTGGCGAAGGAAGAGACGGGCGTGACTGATTTCCGCTTCCACGACAATCGGCACACGGCCGCGACCCGCCTGCTGCGCTCAAGTGGTAACCTGAAGCTCGTTCAGAAGCTCCTCAGGCACGAGGACATCGCCACGACGACCAAGTATGCGCACGTCACGGACGAGGATTTGAGGCTTGCGATGGAAACTGCGGCAGAGTCCCAGGGAAAGTCCCAAGATCGAAAAAGCAAAACCGCGTAAGAGGCTGAAACTATGGATAGAATAGAAATAGGGCTGGCTGCTCCCAAAGCAGATGCGCTACCAGACTGCGCTACACCCCGTTATCCTCAACAGCTTGGTTTCTCTATCGATTTGAGAACCGATACGCAAGGGCGAGGTTCCTCTCCAGTGCATCATGCGGAAAAGTGGCCCCATTTTGAGTCCGATACTCTCGGAGAACAAACGAAGCGGCCGTTTCCTGACACGAATCCTGGGGATGCCCTTCCGGCCCCTCGGAAGGGTCGGCATAGGCGCCCCCTATCCCGAATGCGATATTCTTCCGGGCGCCCCATACCTCGCATGATTGCCGGCGGAGTTCTTCCCTCCATCGGCGCCCGAGCCATAATCCCTATCCCGGTCCAGGTTTGCCCCTACGGATCGTACCTGAGCGCCAACCATCCGGAGGCGCTCCTTTTTTGGGCACGACGACCTCACGCAACAGAACTCTTTGAAATTCCTCAGACCATGCTCACACCAGCTTCCGCCTCTAGAAGGGTTGTTCCCTCGAAGGCAGGATCGCAATCATGAGCCATCGGATACCGGAGCGTCGGGCAAGTCAGCGCTACCGCGCCTTCATGGAAGGCTGGATCGCCAGCGAGACGACGGCCGAGCCGATCGAATGCATGGTCTGGGACCTGTCGGAGGCCGGAGTGCGGCTCGTAGTGCCCCCGCCGGCGGACGTTCCCGTGGAGTTCGAACTCCGGATTCCCTCGGAGGACGCGAAGGCGAAGGTCCGGCTGATCTGGACGACCGGCATCCACTACGGGGCGAAGTTCACGGATTGACGCGTCCCTAGCCGGTCAAGTGTGCCGAGAAAGCGGAACGACCTGCCGGGGACAGGCGATCACGCATCGGATTATCGCTTGAACAGCGGGTGCTCCACCCGGTCGCCCGGCTTGATCCCGAGCTTGGCCGCCGTGCCGGCATTCAGCTCCAGCACGGACAGCACGGGTTCACCGGAAGAAATGGTCCGGGTCGAGAGCGGCTCGGTGTTGGCGGCGATTCGCGCAATCGTCCCATCGGCGCGGATGAACAGCATATCGAGCGGCAGATAGGTGTTCTGCATCCACATGGAGACAGGCTCGACACGGCCGAAATCGAACAGCATGCCCTGATCGGCCGGCATGGACCGCCGGAACATCAGCCCCTGGGCCCGATCCGCATCGTTGCGGGCGACCTCGACCTTGAAGGCCTGCCGCTGCCCGCCCTGAGTAGCGATCGAGAGGCTCTCGAACGCCTGCGCATAGGCAGCCCCGGCGACCAGGACGAAAAGACCAAAGGCCGACAACGCAGGCCGGAGACGCGACAGCACGGGCAAGCTCATCAATGGGAGTGCGGCAGGGCCATATCGGCCAGACGGACCTCGGCGGCCATGAGGCCCTTGGAGCCGTCTCCGAACCGGACGAAGACGCGCTCACCCGGCTTCAGCTCGGCGATGCCGTAGCGGCGCAGGGTTTCCATGTGGACGAAGATGTCCGGCTTGCCTTCCCCTTGGGTCAGAAAGCCGAAACCGCGCAGCCGGTTGAACCACTTCACGACCGCAGGCTCCAGCCCGCTGGTGGGCACCACCTGGACATGGGTCCGCGGCAGCGGCAGCTCGGAGGGATGCAGGGCGGTGGATTCGTCCAGCGAGAGAATGCGGAAGGCCTGGAGGCCGCGAGGGCGCTGAACCGCCTCGACGACGATCCGAGCCCCTTCATTGGCCGCCTGGTAGCCGTCCCGGCGCAGGCAGGTCACATGAAGCAGAACATCGGGCATGCCGTTGTCGGGAACGATGAAGCCGAAGCCTTTGGCCACATCGAACCACTTGATACGGCCGCTGACCTGGACGAGCTCAAGAGCGCCCTCTTCCGAGGCGGGCTGAGCGACCTCGCGGTGGCCCTGATCTAAAGGGGAATTCTCCTCGCGGAGACTGAAAGAATTGGAGCCGTAATCGCCAGTCATGAAAATACCCAAACTCGAATCATGAACCCGATTCTTAATAAGAGGATAACATCGTCCTGAATCAGGGGAAGCCAGAAACGCGCATCGAAGGGCGATGAAATTTTCGGCAACCTGCATGTTCTTGAAGTTACGATACAAACTCTGAAAAGACGGAGCCGATTTCCGCATGAATCACCAGATCGGCGGCCTCGTCGAGGGGGGTCGGCTCCCGATTGACGATCACCAGCCGGGCTCCGCTCTCCTTGGCAAAGGCCGGAAAAGCCGCCGCCGGGTAGACCACGAGCGAGGATCCCGCGACCAGGAAGAGGTCGCACGAGGCCGTCAGCCGCTGTGCCTGACGCATGGGCCCCTCCGGCATGGTCTGCCCGAAGGAGATGGTAGCCGATTTGAGGATACCCCCGCAGATCCGGCAGTTGGGCGGCTCGCCATCCGCGTCTAAGCACTGCCGCACCCAGTCGAGCTCATGGCGACAGCCGCAGGACAGGCACCTGGCATAGGTGCCGTTGCCGTGCAGTTCGATGACCTGATCCTCGCCGAGGCCCGATGCCTGGTGGAGACCGTCGATGTTCTGGGTGATGACGGCGGGCATGCGGCCGGTCGCGACGAGGGATGCGAAGCCGAGATGCCCCAGGCTCGGACCTGCGCCCCGATAGAGATCGTCCATGGCGAATTTCCGCCGCCAAGCCTCCCGGCGCGCTTCCGCGCTCCGCATGAAAAGTTCGAAGGAAATCGGCTTGTGCCGCATCCAGGGGCTGCCCGGGGACCGGAAATCGGGGATGCCGCTCTCGGTCGAGATTCCCGCCCCCGTGAAGCCGGCGATCACCTGAGCGTCTTGAATCATGTCCCGTAATGTGGCGATTGATGCGGCAAGGCTTTCAGTCATGTCACTCACATAAGGCTGACAGGCTGTGAGGGAATGCCTTTGCCCATGGGACAGACAGACGTGACCGCCACCTCCCCCGAAGCCCGCAAGACCGCGTCTCAGCGCTGGGATGCCATCGACGTGGCCCGCGGCCTCGCGATCGGCGCGATGATCGTCTATCATTTCAGCTGGGACTTGAGCTTCCTGCAGCTGATCGGGACGAACATCCTCCAGGTCCCGGCGTGGCGCTGGTTCGCACGTGGGATCGCCGGGTCGTTTCTGATGCTGGCGGGATTCGGCCTGGCCCTCGCCCATGTCCAGGGCTTTCGGCGAATCCCTTTCCTGAGGCGCCTCCTGAAGGTCGGCGGGGCAGCTCTGGCCGTAACCTTGGCGACCTATTTCGCCTTTCCCGAAAGCTATATCTTCTTCGGCATTCTTCACTGCATCGCCGTCTCTAGCGTGCTGGCCCTGCCCTTCCTGCGTTTGCATCCCGCCCTGACCCTAGGCGCCGCCGCGTTCTTCCTGATCGGCCCCCGTCTCTTCACGAGCCCTGTCCTCGACGCACCCTGGCTCGACTGGCTCGGCCTCGGCGCGGCCGACCCCGTGACGAACGATTACGTGCCGATCTTTCCCTGGTTCGGTCTCGTGCTGATCGGGGTCGCGGGCGGACAATGGCTGCTGGCTCGGCGGGAGGCGCTCGGCCTAGCGCGCTGGCGCGCCGCCAGTCCGATTTCCAAGCTTATGATCTGGGCCGGGCGCAAGAGCCTGCCGATCTACCTGACGCACCAGATCGTCCTGCTCGGGATCCTTTACGGCGTCGCGCAGATCGTAGGGCCGTCTCCATCGGCGGCCTGCCGGCAGATCTGCCTGATGCAGAACGGAGACCCGGCCCTATGCCCGTCGGTCTGCTCCTGCATCCTGCAGCAGGTCCCCGAGCGCGGTCTCTGGCAAAGGCTCCTCGCCAACAAGGCTGCCGAAGAGGACAACATGCGCGTCTCGCGGGCGGCGCAGCAATGCATGCGCCAGAGGCCACCCTCGTAGAGGCGTCCTCCCAAATGTCATGGCCGGGCCTGTCCCGGCCATCCCGCTTGCTTAAAGCATCTCATTTCCCCAATCGAGATCACCGGCACAAGGCCGGTGATGACGTAGAGACATGGTTCGCAAAAGAGGATGCGGGCGCTAAACCACGTTCAACCGCGTCTCCTTCGAGGCGCGCTCCGCCCTCGCCTCCGCCAAAAGGCAAAGGAGTTCGAACGCGATAGAAGCTCCGACCAGCGCCGTGCCGCCCGACTGGTCGAGCGGCGGAGAGACTTCGACCATGTCGGCGCCGATGAGGTTCAGGTGACGGAAGCCGCGGACGAGTTGCAGCGCCTCGCGGCTCGTGAAGCCGCCGATCTCCGGCGTGCCGGTGCCCGGGGCGAAGGCCGGATCGATGGAATCGATGTCGAAGGTGAAATAGGTCGGGTCCCCCCCGACGATCCGGCGCGCCTCGGCGATGGCATAGGGGATGCCCTTCTCCGCCACCTCTTCCATGTCGATGATGCGGATCCCCTGGTCGAGAGCCCATTCGCGCTCGTCGGCAGCATACATGTGCCCCCGTATCCCGATCTGCACCATGCGCCTGGGATCGAGCACGCCGTCTTCGATGGCCCGGCGGAACGGCGTCCCGTGGGTGAGCTTCTGGCCACCGAAATACGTATCACCCGTATCGCTGTGCGCATCCACATGGATCATGCCCACCGGACCGCTCTTCGCGGCGAGCGCGCGAAGGATCGGATACGAGATGATGTGATCGCCGCCGATGGAAAGAGGCGTCACACCGCCTTGGTGGAGATAGGAGATCTCCGCCTCGATACGGCGAAGCGTATCCTGTACGTCGATGGGATTGACCGGAACGTCGCCCACATCCGCGCAGGCACAGAGATCGTAAGGCGCTACCAGGGTTCCATAATTGACAAGGCGCATGAGCGATGACGCCTCGCGCACCTGGCGCGGCCCGAGGCGGGTTCCGGGACGGTTCGTGGTGGCGCCGTCGAATGGAATGCCGAGGATCGCAATGTCGATCTCGCCTGGGGCCTGGATCGGGGCAAGATAAGGCAGCCGCATGAAAGTCGAAATGCCGGCAAACCGGGGAACCACCATGCCGGACAACGGCTGGTAGGTCTCCAGCCGCTGCTCGCGGGTGGTGGGCTCGCTCATCTTCTTAAGATTCTGTGCCATCGATGGAATCCCCCTGCATCAATGAACGGCGCGGGCGAAAACCCGCTCGATCCGCTCCATCCCCCAGTCAATCTCGTCCCGGGTGATGGTGAGAGGCGGGGCGAAGCGCAGCACCGTCCCATGGGTGTCCTTCGAGAGGACGCCGTTCTCGAGCAGCGCATCGCAGACCGCACGGGCAGAGACCACGTTGGCATCCACCTCGACACCGACCCACAGGCCGCGGCCGCGCACCTCCTTCACGATGTTGCTGCGCATGGCGCGCAGGCGGTCCTGGAGGTAGCTGCCCATTTCGGCGCTCCGCTCGACGAGATGTTCCTCTTCGATCACCGCCAGAGCCTCCAGGCCGATCCTGGCGGCCAGGGCGTTCCCCCCGAAGGTCGAGCCATGAGAGCCGGGATTGAAGACCTCCATGACGTCGCGCGTCGCCACGAAGGCCGAGACCGGATAGACTCCGCCGCCCAGGGCCTTGCCAAGGATCAGCCCGTCCGGCTTGATGTTCTCGTGCTGGTGGGCGAACCAGCGGCCGGTGCGGCCGAGGCCCGACTGCACCTCGTCGAGGATCAGCAGAATGTTGTTCCTATCGCAGAGCGCGCGCAAATCCCTCAGGTATCCCTCGGGCGGGAGGACGATCCCCGCCTCACCCTGGATCGGTTCGATCAGGATGGCGCAGGTGTTGCCCGTGATTGCTCCCTCGATGGCTGCGAAATCGCCGAACGGCACCAGCTTGAAGCCCCCGGCGAAGGGACCGAAGCCCTCGCGATACGATTCGTCGGACGAGAACCCCACGATGGTGGTTGTGCGGCCGTGAAAATTGTTGTTCGCGACGATGATCTCTGCCTGATCCTTCGTGATCCCCTTCCGGCTATAGCCCCGGCGGCGGGCCGCTTTGATGGCGGTCTCGACGGCTTCCGCGCCGGTGTTCAGGGGGAGCGCCATATCGAGTCCGGTGATCTGGACGAGCCGTTCCAGGAAGGGGCCGAGCAGTTCCGTGTGGTAGGCGCGGCTAGTGACGGCGAGCTTGGACGCCTGTTCCATCATCGCCTTCAGAATACGCGGATGACCATGGCCGAGGCTAACGGCCGAGTAGGCGCTCATCATGTCGAGATAGCGCCGGCCCGCCGTATCCGTGGCCCACACGCCCTTCGCCTCCCTCAGAACGACAGGCAGGGGATCGTAATTGGCGGCTGTGACCGATCGTTCGAGAGCAATGAAATCCATGGGTTCCTCCATGGACAAGCTTATGAGCTTCGCTCCCCGATCGAGGCTGAATCTCCGGGCTCCCACAGCCGTTTCTGTCGTTCCGTGACGCGGCCGCGCCTAATCCCGGTGGTCGGCGACCGGGTAGCCCTCGAAGTCTTTCAGGGTCTTCAGGACGAAGGTCGTGTGGATACGACCGATTCCGAACCCGGGATCGGCCAGATAAGCCTCAGTCAGGGCCTCATAGGCCGCCAGGGTCGGCGCCACGATCCTTGCGATGTAATCGTACTCGCCGTTGACGACCTGCAGTTCGATCACAGCAGGATTGGCTGTCAGGGCCCGCTCCAACCGCTGCCGCGTCCCGGTCGATGGATCGCGCATGCTGATCCCGGCCAGCGCGATGATGTCGTGCCCAAGAGCAGACGGCTCGATCAAGGCCGTATAGCCTCGGATCACGCCCTTCTGTTCAAGCCGTCTGACGCGCTCGAGACAGGGGCGCGCCGAGAGCCCGACCCGCTCCGACAGAGCCTGGTAGGTGATGCGCCCATGGTCGCGGAGCGCATCGAGGATCATCAGGTCGATCCGGTCGAGGGAGGGCTTGACGCTGCGGCTTAGCAGCTTCGAGGGCGGCTTCATGGTTCGGCTCGCACAGGGCCCATGAGAACGGTATGGGCCGGCAACAGATGGTCAGGTCTCTATCCTACGAAGCATAAGCGTTGCAATTCCACATTAGGAATGAGACCGCGCGGTAACCGGTCGCCGACACGAGCGGAGCCTCACTCCCGGACCTCGGATGCTTCTTCAGAATCGGGTCGCAAATTTGATACTATGTATCATCAAATTCCTATGACACTACGTCACTTTCCACACTTGTATATCATTTCATTGTTGAATCAGAGCCACGTTCTAGTATAACTCTACGTCACATTTCAGGGACCAAAATCAGTGAACCTTCTCTCGGAGACAGATGTCGCCGACAGCATTTCGGCGCTTTGTAAAGCCCTTGATGAAAATAACCGAAGCGCAGTCGGCATGGACATGTCACTGACCCACTCTCTCGGGTTCGACTCGCTCAAGCTGATGCAGTTCTTCGCCGGGGTTGAGGCGCTGTACCCCGAAGCGGCCCTCGAAGACTGGTTCATCGAGCACAGCGCCGACGGTCGCGATACGCTTCGCAGTGCCGTTTCCTATCTGGTACGATTTCTTCCGCAGCGAGCGGCAAAAGGTTGAAACCAGCCTCTCCTTTTGCCAACTAGTACCGCTTGGTCGACAGCGCTTTTGGGATAGCGGCTGTTTCGCGTCGGGGTTGGAGGTGCTGTTATGCTGCGGGAATATACGACCGATCTTCCTCTGATCGCCATTCTGCGCGGCCTCAAGCCCGAGAATGCCGAAGCTGTCGGCTTCTCGCTGGTCGAGGCCGGCTTCCGAATCATCGAAGTGCCTCTGAACTCCCCCGAGCCCTTCCGCAGCATTGAGATTCTGGCCAAGACGATGCCCAGGAACGTACTTGTCGGTGCGGGAACCGTCCTGGAGCCGGAGCAGGTGGTGGGTGTCCACGACGTGGGCGGCAAGCTCATCGTCATGCCCCATGCGGACCTCGATGTGATCAGGGCAGCCAAGAAGAATCGGCTCCTCTGCACTCCCGGGGTAGCGACTCCGACAGAGGCTTTCGCAGCCCTCAAGGCAGGCGCGGACGCCATCAAGATCTTCCCGGCCGAAGCGATTCCGCCCGCGGTCGTAAAGGCCTGGAGGGCCGTGCTGCCGAAGGATGCACTCGTCCTGCCCGTCGGGGGTATCAAGCCAGATAACATGAAGCCCTATCTGGATGCCGGCGCCGACGGCTTCGGCTTGGGCTCCGCCCTCTTCACGCCTGCCATGACGGTCGAGGAAATCGACCGGAATGCTCGCGATTTCGCACAATCCTGGCGAAACCTCGCGGCCGTCTGACCCGCAGGCTGGATACGTTCTGAACGACCTGAGCAGGAACCCCTGGGAGCGAAAGCCGTTCTCAGGGAGAAATGCTTGTTCAAGGAGTTCACGATGAAGAAAACGGTACTGCTTCTTGCGGCTTCGCTTCTCAGCACGGCCGCCTTCGCTCAGGACACCACCACGACCATCAAGAAGGAAGAAGGGATTCTGGGCAGCCAGACGACCATCGAGCGCAAGACGGAGCCGAGCACGACGTCGTCCACCTCGGTCACCACGACCACCGGCTCCGTTGGCTGCACCACGGAAACCAAGCAGAAGACGGACGAGTTCGGCGACACGACCACCAAGAAGAAGACCGAGTGCTGATCGGATTCTTCTCTTCGCGAGTCAGGGCCCGGCCTCGCGCCGGGCCTTTCCTTTGCGGCGGCTTTAGCGGCGGCGTCCACCCTGTCCGCCTCGGAAGAAAGGGACGGTCAGGAGGCGCCGACCCGTCTCGTCGGTGATCTCGAGTTCGATATTGCCCGCATCGGCCAGCTCGTCGCGCAATTCCTCGACCGTAGCCAGGGCCTCGGCGCGGGCTGCCTCGAGATCGGGAAGCTCGACCCCCTCCTCGTCTTCATCAAGGTCGTAGCCGTCTCGGATATTGAAGAAATAACGGGGCATGGGGATCAAGCTTCAGATCGATGTTTGGCGGGAAGAACGCCCTTGCGGGCGGCAGGTTCAATCAGGCACCTGCCCTTCTCCTATACACGTAATTTCCAGAAATGATGACGTCTGTCGCAAGGGTGCCGCAGGCCGGCTCGATCCATGGAGCCGATCTCTCACGAGATTGGCACGCCAAGGGCCATAGCGGATCAACGTCAGGGACATGCCGCTGGAGCCCGCTCGACCCTGGGACGGCTCGTCGCCGGGGCGGTGTCGGTCGTGAGCGGCCGATCCTCACGGGTATCTCATAAGGACGTCATGGGACCCTGTGGCGTTTGCGAACGATTGCCCTAAGAGCGCCTTTGAACCGCATCAGCGACGCGCGTGAAAAGGGCTCCGGTCGATGGCCCGGAGCCTCCAAGCTTGAGCTTAGCACGTCCGGGCTGTTCACATGCCGGGACGGGTCGTACGATGATGTTTTTTGGTAGTATGATGCTTGCTGACGCTGCCCGTGGTCATGCCAAGCTGCTTCTGCTGGAGCAGCATCGAGCGCTCACGGTCCCGCTTGGCCGTGTCCCGGTAAATTGACGGATTCGTTGTCTGGGATCCGCTACCGCCCGGAACCGGCGGTGGAGGATTTTGAGCCATGGCTGTGGCAGCGCCCAGAGCGATGGTCACGATAGTTAAAGTACCCAACAGAATATGACGCATGGGGATCTCCTTGCGATCGATGCCCCTGGAGTGGTGCTTATTGGTCAACTCCCAACGCGATGTGCTTCGGAAGGTTGCGGTCAAGGTCCTAACCGTCGGGACGGATCGCCGCCCCAGGATTGGTTTGCTGCCACAGAGCCGACGCAACCCCCTTCCGGACGGACGACCAGACACGGCAGATGTCGATGGACCGGCCTCGGGGTTACCCGGCAGAGCCGCGCCGGGTGGCCGGTGCAAGCGAAGGCCCGGGCTTGCCAATCGAGCCGTGTGACGGCAATCTCAAGCTCGGCAAGACGTTCAGCGGGTGTATGCCGGAGTATTGTCTCGTCGGGCAACAGGACATGGGAAGCGGCCAAATCATGATCAGGGACGGTAGGAATGTCGATGCTGGGGCTACGGACGAGGAAGCTTTGCTCGGGCGTCGGCCGGCACTCCTCACGCGGCGGTCATTTCTGGTCGGTTCGGCCGTCGGTGTCGGCGCCCTGGGACTGGCCGGTTGCGCGACATCCGACGGCATGAGCCTCGCCGAGGCCGCGAAACTCTACGGGCCGGTGCCCGATGAGAAATTCCCGATCCCGGCAGTCGATATCAGCAAGGTCGATCCGAAATATTACCGTCGGACCGTCCGCTACGACACCAAAGAGGCGCCCGGTACGATCATCGTCGACCCTGGCAATTACTACGTTTATCGCATCGAGGACGACGGCTCCGCCACCCGCTATGGCGCCAATGTCGGCCGCGACGGCTTCCGGTGGAGCGGCGACGCTTATGTCGGCCGCAAGGCCGAATGGGCGACCTGGACCCCGCCCAAGGAGATGATCCGGCGCCAGCCTGAGGCGGCCAAGTATGCCCGCGGCATGCCGGGCGGCCTCGACAACCCGCTCGGCGCCCGCACGCTGTATCTCTATCAGAACGGCGCTTACACGCTCTATACGATCTATGCCAGCAGCGACGCCGAATCCATCGGCACGGGCATCACAAGCGGCTGCGTCGGCCTGCTCAGCCAGGACATGATGCACCTGTATTCACGAACGCCTGTCAAGACGAAAGTGGTCGTCCTGCCGGCATAGCCCCGGCCTGGGCGCTGCCGGTGCTGGCCGCGCGAAAAACATGCTCGTTCGCAGAGACTGAGCACATCGTGCGGGTGGCGTTCACTGGGAGGTCGCCGAAGCAATCTTTTCCCTCAGAAACGGTAGGATCAGGAGCCGCACGCATGTCCGCATCTGATCCTGCACCACACCAAGCCTAAAATTCTTCTTGCGCTGCGCAGGGCGTCCAGACATGTCGAACGCGCGAGATACAGGTGTTTCTCCAACGCCGTTTGAACCGTGTTTGCGGCAGGACCCAACAAACGTCCACTGAACCTAGAAATAGGCCGGAGGCTTACGCTCGGAAGTGTCAGCTCCTGACCTCGATCACGCCCACGTCACAGAGTAAGCGCAGTCGTATCGCTAGATATCAGCGCCTTCAGAATACCCTGTTGTGTATGTTCACTGTGTTCCACCATCGCGGCCCGCGCCTGATCTGGATCGCGTAGACGCAAGACGCCCACGATGCGCCGGTGGTCGTCACTTGTTTCAGGATTTACGTCGCGGCTAAGAGCGCCGAGATAGAAGAGCCGGGTACATTCGTCGAGATAAGCGGCGACCATTGCCAACAGACGCGGATTGTTGGCACCTTCGGCAATGGCCATATGGAAATCGCGATTGGCTTTCACAAAGGATTGCACGCTCTCGTCTTGGGATGGCTCATACCGAGCTTCTGCCAGCGTCTCCAAGCGATCGAGATCGGAGGATGTCAGGTTCAGCGCCGCCATCGCGGCTGCCGTTCCCTCCGTCATGGCACGTATGGCAAACAGGTCGTTGATGTCCTTCACAGTCACCGGCGTGACCCTGTAGCCGCGACGCGGAAAGGCCTCGATCAGACCCTCGGCGACCAGCCGGCCGAGCGCCTCGCGCACTGGCGTTTTGCTCATCGAGAGTTGCTCGGCCAGCTCCGACTCCGAAAACTCGGCGCTGGGCCTCAGTTCTCCTGAAAGCACCCGCGCACGCAAGGCTTGGTAGGCGGTCTCAGTCAGCGACAACTTTTTGCCGCGGGCACTTCTTCCGTCGCCGGTGAAAACGGGGGTCTGCAATATGTCGCGCTCCTACTCTCGAATCCTGCGGATCGCATTCCCCGCACCCGCCCTCACATCCCACTCAGCCGAGCTCGCCTTTCTCCCCTGTATTCGGGCCATGCGCAAGCAGGACTCGACTTGACATATTTCGTAATATATCACAAAGAATATCACAAGGATCGAACCGGAGAGTTCGGTTGGAGGGGCCCTTGGCAGAGATACTGGTGATCAACCCCAACAGTTCGAAGGAAGTCACCCGATCGATGGAGGGATGCCTTCGGATTTTCGACGGAAACGGACATCGGATCCGTTGCGTCGAGCTGGAGGATGCGCCGCCCGGGATCGAGACCGACGATCATGTGTCCGAGGTAATCCCCCTCCTTCTCGATGCCGTCAGTACCGCGCGCGCCGATGCCATCGTGATCAGCTGCTTCTCGGACCCGGGGATCGATCGAATCCGTGCCGCTACAAATTTGCCTGTGGCAGGGATCGCTGAGGCTGCCTACCTGGCGGCACTCGGCCTCGGAAAGCGTTTCGGCATCGTATCACTCGGACCATCGTCGATCGTCCGGCACCGCCGCTATCTTGAAACGCTGAAGCTTGAGCGCAGGCTCGCGGGCGACCGTGCGTTGGGCATGGCGATCGTCGACCTTGTCGCCTCGAATGTGGTGGAGCGGGTTGCACGCATCGGGGCCGCGCTTCGCGATGAAGATGGGGCTGATGTCGTCATCCTGGGCTGCGCCGGTCTGGGCAGTTATCGCGCCGCACTGCAGGCGGAACTCGGCCTGCCCGTAATCGATCCGGTCCAGGCCGGCGTCGCACTGGCCTGCACCCATGCCGAACTCGGCTACGCGGGGAAGGGCCGATGAGCGTCGATCTTGTCATCAAAGGCTCCGTCGTCACCCCCGGGGCAACGTTGAAGAACGGATGGGTGTCCATCGAGCGGGGCATGATCCATGCGGTCGGAGCCGGCGAGCCTCCGGAGGCTCGGGAGACTCACGATGCCGGTGACGCCTATATCCTGCCAGGCATCATTGATGGTCAAACCCATGCGGGCAGCTATCTTGGACTTTCCGGCATCGAGCCCACGACACGCTCGGCCATCGCCGGCGGCGTCACGACGCTTGTCGACATGCCCTATGACAATCCGGAGCCGTTGAGTTCCAGCGCGCATCTCGCCGCCAAGGTCGAGGCGATCCATCGCTACGCGCATGCGAACGTCGCGCTTTACGGGACCGTCATGCCCGGTCAGTCTTTGGACGAGGTGTCGCGACTGGCGGAAGGCGGCGTCGTCGCCTTCAAGATCTCTGCCTTCG
Source organism: Microvirga mediterraneensis (assembly GCF_013520865.1). Lineage (NCBI taxonomy): Bacteria > Pseudomonadati > Pseudomonadota > Alphaproteobacteria > Hyphomicrobiales > Methylobacteriaceae > Microvirga > Microvirga mediterraneensis. The sequence continues at coordinate 2,563,943 of NZ_JACDXJ010000001.1, read as the reverse complement.
AGAGCAGTCCGACGCGGTTTCCCCGGATCGGCGCCGCGATGACGCTCGACCTGCTTGAGGAACTCGCGGCAACCGACCTGCCCCTCGGCCTTCACAACGAGGATCAGGAAATCGTCCGGGCCCGCGTGGCAGCCGCCCGTGCCGACGGACACAAGGGAATCGCCGCCCACTCGCCGAGCCGGCCGCCGGCCGCCGAACTGGCCTCCACGGCCCATTTCCTCGAGCTCGCGGCGAGCGCCGGCGCCCATGCACACATCGTGCACATCAGTCTGCCGCGGGGTTTCCAACTCGTCGATCATTACGTCCATGACGGGTATCGGGCGACGGGTGAGCTCTGCGTCCATTACCTGTGGTTCGATCCCGAGCGCGATGGAGACGAGCTCGGCGCGCGCATGAAGGTCAACCCGCCGATCCGACCCGGCCAGATCGACGCTCTGTGGCAGGAGTTGATCGAAGGGCGCGTCGCCTTCGTCAGCTCCGACCACTCGAGCTGGCCGATCGACAATAAGCTAACCGACAGCATCTTCGAGGCAGGTGCCGGAGTTCCGGGCATGGAGACGCTGCTGCCGGCCTTCTTCACGGCGGCCAAGATGCGCGGTGTCGACGCCGCGCGGATGACCGCCGAATACTTGGCGGAACGGCCGGCGAGGTTCTTTGGCCTCCATCCGCGCAAAGGCGCGCTGCAGCCTGGCGCCGACGCCGACATCGCTATTTTCGAGGAGGCGGACACAGTCTGGGATTCGTCGCGCGCCGAGGACGGACTGCGCTGGAGCCCCTATGACGGACGTCGCTTCGCGGGTCGCGTGGTCCGCACCTATCTCGGCGGCCGCCTCGCCTATGACGGCGCAACCATCGTCAACACGCCCGGCGCCGGCCGCTTCGTCGCCCGTGGTACTTCCCGGTGGTTTCAGGAGAACACGCCCCATGAGTGACATTTCCCTCAGTCCGCCCGACGGCGGCATCGTCGAGAAAGCGATCACATTCCTCTACTACGTCGATCTGCCGAAGGCGTTCGCGTTCTATACCGAAGTGATGGGTTTCCCCCTTGAGATCGACCAAGGCTGGTCGAAGATCCTGCGCATCGCGGACCACGCCTATATCGGCCTCGTCGATGAAACCCGCGGCATGCACCGCGCCCACCCGGTCAAGCCCGTCCAGGTCTGCATCCGCGTCCCAAACGTCGATGCTTGGCATCGTTATCTCGCCGCGCACAAGGTCGCGGCCCTGACCGAACCGAGAGACAGCGCTTCACTCGGGATCCGGGCCTTCGTGCTCGAGGATCCGGAGGGCTACCAGATCGAGGTGCAGACAGCACTCCGATAAATCGTACTGCAGGCAACAGATCGGCAGATGAAAACAAAGGGAACTCACATGTTGAAATTACGCATGCTCAATGGCCGAAGCGCTCTTGTGGCCGCAGCCGTCCTTCTCGCCTCCACGGCCCTGACCAGCGTCGTCGACGCCAAGGCTCTCAAGATCGGTCTGACGTCGGATGCTGTGAATCTCGACCCGCAGGCGGGCGAGGAACTCTCCAGCAACATCCTCTTCTATCACATCTACGATCCCCTGGTCCGCCGGAACGCCGATCTCTCCTTCGGACCGGGCCTCGCCGAAAGCTGGGAGTTGGCCGACCCGACCACCTGGGTCTTCAAGCTCCGCAAGGGCGTGAAATTCCACAACGGCACGGAGTTCAAGGCATCGGACGTGGTGTTCACGCTCGACCGGCTGAAGAAGTCGCTGATGGCGAACCTGGGCGCCAACATCTCGGCCTTCAAGGCCATCGACGACTATACGGTCGAAATCAAGACGCCGCGCCCCTACGCGGTGCTGCCGAACGACCTCGCCGCCGTGCTCATCCTCAGCGAGAAGTACGCCAAGGAGGTCGGCAACGAGAAGCTGGACCTGAAGCCGATCGGGACAGGTCCTTACAAGCTGACAGAATGGATCAAGGAAGATCACATCAGTCTCGAAGCCAACAAGGACTATTTCGCCGGTGCGCCAAAGATCGATACGGTAACCTTCCGTCCGATCACCAACGGCGCCACCCGCACGGCGGCTCTTCTGACCGGAGAGGTCGATCTTATCCAGGATCTCAACGTCCGTGACGTCAGTCGCGTCAAATCCGATGAGCGCTACAAGGTCCTGACCCAGCCGAGCCTTCTGAACGTCGTCGTGTCGATCGACCAGCGTGACAAGAGCCCGACGATTGCGCTCGACAAGAACCCCATGAAGGACCGGCGCGTCCGCGAGGCCATGGTGCGCGCCATAGACGTTAACGCGATCAATAAGATCATCATGAACGGCCTGTCGACCCCGTCAGAGCAATACGTGCCGGCCTCGCATACCGGCCATGTCGACGGCGCGAGCTTCCGCACGATGTACCCGTTCGATCTCAAGAAGGCCGGCGAGCTGATGGCGGAGGCCGGCTATGCCGACGGCTTCACGGTCACGCTCGACACCACCAACAACCGCTACGTGAACGATCAGCAGATCGCACAGGCACTCGCCTCCATGCTCGGCAAGATCAAGATCGACCTCAAGCTCAACCTGATGCCGAAATCGAACTTCTTCGGCTATATCCGCGTCCCGAGCAACCAGTCGAGCCTGATCATGAGCGGCTGGGACGTTCCGTCGGGCGACGGCGGCTCGATGTACAGTGTGATGTTCTACTCACGCGGCAAGAAAGAGGGCTACGGCCAGGTCAATCGAGGCTCCTACTCGAACCCTGAGGTCGATGCCCTCATCGACAAAGCCGACGCGACCCCCAAGCTCGACGAGCGCGACGCGTATCTCCAAGGCGTCACGAAGATCCTGATGCACGACATCCCGATGATCCCGATCCACTACGAGCAGGATCTGTATGCCGCCAAGAAGAGCATCCAGATGACGCCGCGCGCCGACAAGTTCCTCTGGGCGTATGAAATCGACATCAAGGAATAAGGCCCCGACTTCCAGCGAAGAGACGCCGGCCACACCGCCGGCGTCTCTATGCCACTTCACTTGTCAAACGATGGAACCACCGCCTTGCTTGGCTACACCATAAAGCGGCTCTTACAGATGATGCTGGTGCTGTTCGCGGTATCCGTCATCGTCTTCCTGATGATGAGCTTTACCGGCGATCCCGTTTTCATGGTGATCCCGATCGACTCCACGGCCGCCGAGATCGAGCAGGCACGCCGCCTTCTCGGCCTGGATCGTTCGCTGCTGAGCCAGTACTGGATCTTCCTGACCAATCTTCTTCAGGGTGATTTCGGTCGCTCCTATGTCTTCCGCCAGCCCGCGATGGAGCTCATTCTCGAGCGCCTGCCGGCCACCATCGAGATGGTGCTTGTCGCGATTACGCTGGCCACGGTGGTTGCGGTCCCGCTCGGCGTCTTCGCCGGCGCAAACCCGAACCGGCCTGTTTCCCGCGGCATCATGGCCGGCTCACTGCTTGGTATCTCCCTGCCCGGCTTCTGGGTCGGCATGATGCTGATCTTCTTCTTCTCGGTCCGCTACCAATTCCTGCCGTCGTCGGGGCGCGGCGAGACCATTGAGGTGTTGGGCCTGCGCCTGTCCATCCTGACCCGCGACGGCTGGTCTCATATCATCCTGCCCGCAATCACTCTGGCCCTCGCCACGCTTGCCATCATCCTGCGCATCACCCGCGCCGGTATGATGGAAGTGATGCGGCAGGACTATATCCGCTTCGCACGGGCGAAGGGCGCATCACGACGTCACATCCTGTTTGCCCACGGCCTGAAGAACGCGCTCATTCCCGTCGTGACGATTTTCGGTTTGCAGCTCGGCGACCTGATCGCGTTCGCCACCATTACCGAGACGATCTTCGCCTGGCCCGGAACCGGCAAGCTTCTGATCGACTCGATCTACCGCGGCGATCGCCCGGTCATCGTGGTCTATCTGATGCTGACCGCCTTCATCTTCGTCGCCATCAATTTCATCGTCGACATCGTCTACACGCTGATCGACCCGCGCATTACCGTGAAATGAGAGCGATATGACCCGGTTCCTCTCCTCGGAATTCTTCTATAATTACCGCAGAAACCTTCCGGCAATCTTCGGCAGCGCGCTGCTTGCCCTTTTTGCCCTCATGGCGTTGTTCGGCCCGTTGATCGTAGCCCAGGATCCCTACGACGTGTCGCGGCTCGAGCTGATGGACAGCTTCAAGCCACCGGTCTGGCTGGAGGGCGGTGACAGCCGTTACCTCCTCGGGACGGACGGTCAGGGTCGGGACGTTCTGGCCTCGATCGTCTACGGCGCCCGCATCTCGGCATTCATCGGCCTCACTGCGATGGCTTTTTCCTGCGTGATCGGCACGACGCTGGGGCTCCTGTCCGGCTATTACAGCGGCACGGTCGATAGCGTCATCATGCGCATCGCCGACATCCAGCTCTCGTTTCCATCGATGCTGATCGCATTGTTCCTTATGTCGGCTTTCGGTACCGGGATCATCATGGTCCTGATCGCCCTGACAGCCGTCGGATGGGTGGTCTATGCCCGCACGGTCCGTGGGTCCACCTTGAGCGAGATCCAGAAGGAATACATCCAAGCGGCCCGGGTTGCAGGCCTCGGCAATCTTGAGATTATCGTGCGTCATATCCTGCCGAACGTGATGACGCCGCTGATCGTCGTCTCCACCATCCAGGTGGGAACCTTCATTCTCATCGAGGCCTCGCTGAGCTTCCTCGGCGTCGGCGTCCCGATCACCGAACCGTCCTTGGGGCTCCTGGTGAAGGAGGGATTCGACGTGTTGTTCTCGGGGATCTGGTGGACCTCCGCCTTTCCTGGGCTGTTCATCATGTTCCTCGTCTTCGGCATCAACCTGTTCGGGGATTTCCTGCGCGACGAACTCAATCCCCGTCTGCGATGAATGATGAAGAAAGAAGCACGATGAGTGAGACGTTGCTCGATATCCGTGGATTGAAGACTCATTTCCACACGTTCGGCGGTCTGGTGAAAGCCGTCGATGGCGTCAGCTTCGACGTCAAAAAGGGCGAGGTTGTCGGTCTGGTCGGCGAGTCCGGGGGCGGCAAGTCCGTCATCGGCTTCTCGATCCTGCGATTGATCGATCCACCCGGGCGGATCGAAGCCGGAGAGATACTCTTCAATGGTGATGATCTTGCCAAGAAAAGCGAGGAAGAGTTGCGCGCCGTTCGCGGCGGCGAGATCGCCATGGTCTTCCAGGACCCGATGACGTCGCTCAATCCCGTCTATACCATCGGCCGGCAGATGGATGAGATGCTTCAGCTGCACACGGATCTCGACGAAACCGCCCGTCGCGCGCGATGCATCCGAATGCTCGAAGACGTGGGGATTTCCGAGGCGGAAAGTCGCCTCGATGCCTATCCGCATCAATTCTCCGGCGGGATGCGTCAACGGGTCGTCATCGCGATCGCTCTTTTGGCCGGGTCCCGCCTGATCATCGCGGACGAGCCGACGACGGCTCTGGATGTGACCGTGCAGTCGCAGATCCTCAAGCTGATGCGCCGTCAAATTTCCGAGCGTGGCGCGGCGATGATCCTGGTCACCCACGACCTTGCGGTCGTATCGGAAATGGCCGACAGGGTAGTGGTCCTCTACTGCGGCAAGGTTGTCGAGCGTGGGCGGACCGAAGACGTCATTGCCCAGCCTGCCCATCCCTATACACGCGGTCTTCTCGACAGCATTCCGCGCATCACGGACCGCCAGCATCGGCTGCGGCAGATCCCCGGCACGGTGCCAGACATCCGGAAGCTCGGAACGGGCTGCAGTTTCCGGGATCGATGCTTCCGGGCGCGGCCGCTTTGCGCAGAGAAGACTCCGGAGCTTGCTCCTGTCCGGCAATCGCTGCACGCGGCCTGCCATTTCCCGCTCAACGAGGTCGAGGCATGACGGTCCCTGTTCTGGAGGTTCGCGAACTCGTCAAGGCCTTCCCGATCGGCGGAGGCCTCTTCGAAAGACTGCGTTTCGATAAGGGCCGTCTATCAGCGCCGCAGAAGATCCTGCGCGCGGTCAATGGGGTCAGCCTGTCGATCGCACCCGGGGAAGTGATGGCGCTGGTGGGCGAGTCCGGCTGCGGCAAGTCGACGGTCGCCAAGACCATCGCCCGCATCTACGAACCTTCCTCCGGCGAGATCCGCATCGATGGGGAGGATATTTCGCATCTCGCGTTCCGGCAGATGCGTCCGGTGCGGCGCAAGGTGCAGATGATCTTTCAGGATCCTTATGCTTCCCTCGATCCGCGCCAGCGGGTGAAGGACATCGTGATCGAGCCTCGGCGCGCTCAAGATGGGCGCGCCCTGAGCCGCAAGGCCCTGGAAGAAGAGGCGGTGGCCCTGCTCGCCCGAGTCGGCCTCAACGCCGAGCAGGCCAACCGTTATCCCCACCAGTTTTCCGGTGGACAGAGGCAGCGCATCGGCATTGCCCGGGCCCTCTCGGTTCGTCCGAAGCTGATCATCGCCGATGAGCCGGTATCGGCTCTCGACGTCTCGATCCAGGCTCAGATCCTCAACCTGATGATGGATCTGCGCGATGAACTCGGCCTGTCCTATCTGTTCGTCTCGCATGACCTCTCGGTCGTTCATCACATCGCCGACCGGATCGGCGTGATGTATCTCGGTTTCATGGTCGAGACCGCCAGCCGCGATCAGTTGTTCAATCATCCTAAGCATCCCTATACGAAGGCCCTGCTTTCTGCCGCGCCGACTGTCGACAAGGCGTTGCGCAAACCTGAGATCGAAATCGCCGGCGAAGTGCCGAGCGCGCTCCGCCTGCCCCAGGGCTGCTGCTTCCGCACGCGCTGCCCTTTCGCGTTCGACCGCTGCGCCATTGAACGTCCTGCCTTGCGGCAACAGCCCGATGGCAGCTCCGTCGCCTGCCATCTTTCCGATTCAACGGCCTGAGCCGGGAGACTATGATGAATTCCGCTGTCACGATCGTCCAGCCACGCCTCCGGTTGGAGGATCCCCACGACTGTACCGACGCGAACGACATTCTCGCCGTCTTCGATGCGATATACGACGGGCTCGTCCGGTACGGCCGTGATGGCGGCTTCGTACCCGGATTGGCGGCCGAATGGCGTGCCGACCCGGAGGCGCGGCACTGGACGTTCACGCTCCGGGAAGGACTGACCTTTCATGACGGCAGCCCATGCGACGCCGAAGCCGTCTGTCTTTCCCTGCGCCGCATGGCCCGCCCAGACAAGGGCTATACCCTCGGCGCTCCCGGCGTGTGGCACCAATATCTCGGCGATGCGGTCATCGAACCCGCAGACCGCCTGACGGTCGACATCCGCCTGTCCCGTCCCATCGCGGACCTGCTCGATATCCTGGTCTACGGATATGTGGTCGCCCCCTCGGCACTCGCACGCTATGAATCGGGCGACACGAAGATGCCCGTCGGAACCGGACCCTATCGGCTGACGGAGGTGATCGACGGCCAAGAGGTTCGGCTGGAGAGGTTCGAGAACTGGCATGGGGAGCGCCCAGCCAACGCGGTGATCCGTTTCAAGCTCGAGCCGGATGCCCAGAAGCGGCTGGCCATGCTGCAATCGGGTGAGGCGCAGGTCGCAAACAGCCTTGATTTTCGTGCCTCAATGGAACTGGAGGCGCGCGGCGACCGCACGCGGGTCGTGTTCCTTGCACCTGTATCCATCATCTATCTCTTCAATGCGGCAAGAGGACCGCTGTCCGATCCGCGCATCCGCCGGGCGCTCAATCTGGCCGTCGACCGGAAGGCGCTGATCGAGCAAATCGTACATGGCGCGGCGCAACCGTTGACGGGCTTCGTGGGTCCGGCGCATTTCGGAAGCGATCCGACCATGGATGAAGGCCCCGACCTCGAAGAGGCGCGCCGCCTTCTGGCGGAGGCCGGATATGCCAACGGACTGGTGCTGGAGGTCGATTGCCCGACACGCCTGCCCGATGAGGCGCAGGCCCTGACGAAGGCGGTCTCAGATCAGGTTTCCGCCATCGGCGTGTCCCTGAACGTCCATCTTCACGAGGACCGCGAGGCTTATGCTCACGGCGTCCGTCTGAAGAAGGTACGCGACATGTGCGTGTTCGATTCAAGCCCTTTGAGCACGTTCCGCGTGCTGGCCGAGAAGATCGACGCTCGCGTCGCGGGCTCCTGGTGGCTGGGCTATCACAACGAGGCGGTCGAACGGCTGCTCGACACAGCCCGGCAGACCTCCGACGACGCCGCGCGGGAAGCCCTCTATCGTCAGGCCTACCGGCACCTTCAGGACGATCCGGCCTGGTTCTACCTCTACAATCCGCTGCGAGTGACGGGCCTCGCGGGTTCTCATCCCGACTGGAGGATGCGGCGCGACGGTGTGCTCGACGTGGCGGCCTTGCCGGCCCTCGCGCATGCAGAGCGGTCGGCTTGATCGCGCAGGCGGAAATGATTGTTGAACGCAGCCGCCAAGCGGCATGACCATCGAGGTAGGAATGACAAGACTGAATGAAGATGCCAGGGGCGTCTATGTGATCGCGCTCACGCCCTTCACCGAGAACGGAGCACTCGATCTGGAAAGCACCGACCGGATGGTGGATTTCTATCTGGACCGTGGAGCGACCGGACTGACGGTGCTGGGCATGATGGGCGAGGCACAGAAGCTCACCACGGAGGAATCTCAGACCTATGTCCGGCGCATCCTGAAGCGTGTGAACGACCGCGTCCCGGTCGTGGCGGGCGTATCAGCTCCAGGCTTTGCCCAGATGAAGGCGCTCACCGACATGGTGGTGAGCGACGGGGCGGCAGGCGTCATGATCGCGCCCCCGTCGTCCCTGCGCAACGATCAGCAGATCGTGACCTATTACAAGCAGGCCGCCGATCAGATTGGTGACGTTCCCTTCGTGCTGCAGGATTTCCCGCTGGCGACGAGCGTCACCATTCCGGTGCCGGTCATTCAGGCCATCATCGATCAGATCCCGACCTGCGTCTGTCTCAAGCATGAGGATTGGCCGGGTCTTGCGAAGATCACCGCCCTGCGGACGATGGCGGCTCAATCCGGCGGTCGGCGCATCTCCATTCTCTGCGGCAACGGCGGCATGTTCCTGCCGGAGGAGATGGCGCGCGGAGCAGACGGCGCCATGACGGGGTTCGCCTATCCGGAGATGATGCGCGACGTCGTGCGTCTTTGCAACGCGGCCGACCTGGAGCGTGCTCAAGATCTGTTCGACGCCTATCTGCCCCTCGCCCGCTATGAGCAGCAGCCGGGCCTTGGACTGGCGATCCGCAAATACATCATGGCGAAGCGCGGGGCCATCGCGTCACCGGCCCTGCGCAAGCCGGGTGGTGAGCTCTCCCGTGACGATATCGCCGAGATCGAGCGGCTCATTGCCCGTCAGGCCCGGCGACTGGCGGAGCTCGCGTGACAGCCAAGGATGCCCATTGCGTCGACGCGCAATGGGCATCGGGACCGCCTCAGCTTGCGTGCTGCGAGGACCGGGCATAGGTCGACAGCTCGCGCGCCAGGATTTGCCCCCTACCCTTCTCGCCGACAATGGCACCGGCGTTTGACACGACCTTTCCTCGCAACAGCGTCATGACGGGCCAACCGGTGACCTCGAAACCCTCCCAGGGAGTGTAGTCGGAGCCGTGGTGAAGAATATCCTGGCGAATGGTTTCCTTCCGCTCCGGATCCCATAGGACGATATCGGCATCGAAGCCGACGCCGATGGAACCCTTCTTCGGATAGAGACCATAGAGCTTCGCGTGATTGGTGGACGTCAGCTCCACGAAGCGGTTGAGGGAAATGCGGCCTTTCACGACGCCTTCCGAGAACAGGATAGGAAGGCGCGTCTCCACGCCCGGAATGCCGTTCGGGACCCACCGGAACGACGTTCTGGATTTCGGGTTCAGCTTGCCGGCCGGACTGTTGAACAGGAACGGGCAGTGGTCGGACGAGAAGGTCTGGAAGATCCCGTTGCGCAGGCCCTCCCAGATCGCCTCCTGGCTCTCCGCGTCGCGCGGTGGCGGAGAGCAGACGTATTTTGCGCCGCTCATGTCCATGTTGAGGTCGCGCAGGTCATCGGCCGTGAGGGTGATGTATTGCGGGCAAGTTTCGGCATAGACCTTCAAGCCACGCGTCTGCGCCCACCGGATCTGCTCCATCGCCTCGCGGCCCGACACGTGGACGATCATGACCGGAACATCCACGAGCTCCGCATGGCTGATCGCCCGGTGGGTCGCTTCCCGTTCGACGATTTCTGGCCGGGATACGGCATGGTAGTACGATGAGGTCTTGCCCTCTCGCTCCAACCGCTCAGTCATGTACCGAATGGCGTCGTAGCCCTCGGCGTGGACCATGACGAGGGCTCCTTCCCGGCGCGCGACATCGAAGACATCGAGGATTTCGCGGTCGCGAAGAACCAGGTCGTCATAGGTCATGAAGATCTTGAAGGAGGTGTACCCGTCCTTGATGAGGGCTGGAAGCTCCTGACCCAGCACCTCCGGCGTCGGGTCGGAAATAATGAGATGGAAGGCCGTGTCGACATAGCACTCGCCCTCGGCCTCGCGCCTGTATTCCTCAACGGCGGCGCGCAAGGAGGTCCCCCGCTGCTGGAGGGCGAACGGCAGGACCATCGTGTTGCCGCCGGCGGCGGCGGATGCCGTCGCCGACGCGAAGTCGTCCGCCATCGTCACTTCGGGCCCGGAGGGCTGAGCGATATGCACGTGGCTGTCGATCCCACCCGGCATGACCAGAAGACCGGACGCATCGATCACCCGTTTTGCCTTGAGCTCCCGGCCGAGCGTGACGATTTTGTCGCCGAGGATGCCTACGTCGCACGCGATGGTATCGGATGCGGTAACGACCGTGCCGCCGACGATTGCGAGATCGAGTTCCATGGCTTGGCTTCTCCTCAGGCCAGTGCGCGATCCAGGCTGTCGATCAGCCGGCGCACCTCCTCGGCGGTATTGTAGTGAACCATCGAGACGCGCACGACGCCATTGCGATCCGCGAGACCGAGATACTCGATCAGCCGGCGCGAATGAAAGTCGCCATGACGAATGCCGATTCGGTCAGCATCCACCGCCTTCACGATCTCGGACGAATCGCGACCCTCGACCTTGAACGCGATCGTCGGCACGCGACCATCCTCCGTGCCATGGCGCCGGCCGACGATCCGGATGTCGTTTCGATCGCGGAGATAGGCGAGGAGCTGCTCGCCGATCAGGGTTTCGTGCGCGGTTATCTTATCGAAGGCCGCGTCGATGGCGGCACGGTCACCGGCTCCGCCTCCGAGGCGATCGAGGTAGTCGACGATCCCGGCGGAGCCCCAAGCCAGTTCGTAATTCGTATTGCCGGGCTCGAGCTTCATCGGCACCTTCTCGCGCCCGTAGAAGTAATGATAGAGCCCGTCGAGTTCGAGCAGATGGTCGTACTTGCCGTACATCACGGCGAAGTGGGGCCCGTAGGTCTTGTAAAAGCTGAAGATGTAGTAGTCCACGTCGAGATCGACCACGTTCACCGCCCGGTGGGGAGCATAGGCGACGGCGTCGACGACGATCTGAGCGCCCCGCTCATGCACGCGGCGCGCGATTTCCTTGACCGGATTGATGGTTCCCAGGATGTTCGAGGCGTGCGTCACGGCCACGAGCCGTGTCCGTTCGGTCATCAGCTGGTCGAGCTGGTCCAGGTCGATCTCGTAGCTGTCCCGGTCGATGGTCCATTCCTTGATGACGATGCCCCGCTTCTCCAGGGAGCGCCAGGGACCGATATTCGATTCATGGTCGAAGTTCGTGACGACGATCTCGTCGCCGGGCTTGAGCCGGCCTTCCATGGCGCGGGACAGGAACTGAGCGAGGACAGTGGTCGAAGGCCCGAGAACGATTTCCTCCGGGCGGCCTGCGCCCAGGAGCCGTGCGATCTTCGCACGCGATTCCATGAGCCGGTTCGTGGCCCGTTGGGAATGCTCGTAGCTGGCGCCGGTCTGAACGCTCGTGGTCAGGAGATAGTCGGAGATTCGCTCGGCGACATTGCGCAGGACGAGGGAACCGCCCGCATTGTCGAAATACGCGAAATCGTCCTTCAGGGCGGGAAACTGCGAGCGGACGAAGGCGAGATCGAGAGACATGGAATCACCTATGCTGCGGACGGTTGAATGGAGCCGACGACAAGCGGCTCATGGAGATGATGAAGAATGCAATCTTCGGGGGCGCCGCGTTCCCACATGAACATGAGAAAGTCGCCATCCGCGTCGATTGCGGCGATGGGAGCATGCCAAAGATTGCGAGCGTAATTGACCCCTTCGCCCCGATGACCGACGAACGCCTCCGCACGGTCCAGATCGGGCAACCCGGCCCGGCCTTGCGGTGCGACGACGATCAGGAAGCGCTCGGCCGAGAGGGCCACGAAGGTCTGGGACGACAGAGGGTGTCGTTCGAAAGTCATCAGCCGCATCGGCAACGGTCCGCCTTGGGCCCGGTAAACGGCGAGCACCGGTTCGCCGTCCGGAGACGTGTAATCGAAACGGGCTTCGGTGTCGACGCGCAAGGCCCGCCCGTCGTTCACGAGGCGGCTGCGCTCCTGGTCGAAGTACAGCATCTCGCCGAAGGGGCTGAAGGCTGATGGCGTCAAGCGCCTGGGCGAAAGTGTCTGCACGGATAGTTAGCCTAGTGTGACAGGACGGCCTGAAGGAAACTTCTGAGGCGCGGATCGCGCGGCGCATTGAAGATCTCGTCGGGCGTCCCCTGCTCGACGATGCGCCCTCCGTCCATGAACACGACCCGATCGGCAACCTTGCGGGCGAACCCCATCTCGTGCGTCACCACGACCATGGTGACTCCTGTCCTGGCGAGCTGTTGCATCACGTCCAGAACCTCGCCGACCATCTCAGGATCCAACGCGGAGGTCGGCTCGTCGAAGAGCAGGACCTTCGGCTCCATGGCGAGCGCCCTGGCGATGCCGACGCGTTGCTGTTGCCCGCCGGAGAGTTGCGCCGGGTACTTCACCGCCTGATCGGCGAGCCCGACCCGGGTCAGGAGACGCCGCGCGCGCTCCTCCGCTTCCGCCCAGGACAGGCCGCGCACGCGGACTGGACCAAGCGCGACGTTACGCAGCACGGTCATGTGCGGGAAGAGGTTGAAGCTCTGGAACACCATGCCTACCTCGGTCAGCGCAGCCCGCTTGCGGCCGCGCCCGACCTCCGTCCCGTCGACGACGATCGCGCCGGCATTGTGCTCCTCGAGCTGGTTGATGCAGCGGATGAGCGTGGATTTTCCCGAACCGGAAGGGCCGATGATCACGACGATCTCACCCTCCTTCACGCTGAGGTCGATGCCGTGCAGGGCCTGGAACATGCCGAAGGTCTTAACGACGTTGTTCATCTCGATAATCGGGCGCGTCATCGTCCCCTCACTGCAAGTCGTTTCTCAAGAATCCCGACGAGGCGCACGAGCGGCAGCAGAATCAGGATGTAGATGAAGGCCGCGCTGATGAGGGGCGTCGGATTCGCCGCAAGCGCTTGGGCCTGCGTGGCCTGCTTGAGCAGGTCCGGCATCGCCACGACGGAGGCGAGAGCCGTGTCCTTCATCACGTTGATGGAATTCGACGTGATGGGCGGGATCACGATCCGCAGCGCCTGCGGCAGGACGACGTCGCCCATGAGCCGCCACGGGCTCAGGCCCAACGCGTGGGCGGCTTCGAATTGTCCCTTAGGCACGGCCTCGATGCCTGCTCGGAAGATCTCCGCGGAATACGCGGCGGATACGAGGCTGAGGGCGGAGGCGGCTGCGGCGAAGGGCGACAAGCGCAACCCGACGAAGGGCAATGCGTAGTAGATTACGACGAGCAGGACCAGGATCGGAATGGACCGAAAGACGTCGATATAGGCGATGGCCACCTGCCGCAGGGGCGATCCGGCATACAGACGGACCAGCGCGAGGGCCAATCCACCGATGAACCCAAAAATGATGGCCGTGACGCCCAGCGCCAGGGTGGTGGTCAGGCCCGACAGGAGCAGCGGGAGAGTCTGGACGAAGACCTTCCAGTTCAGGAAGGTGTCGAAGATTGACATTGTGGAAAGCGCCTCGGCATTCGTGACGGTGCCGAGCGCCCGGTGCATGTCCGCCGGACGCTCGCGAAAAGTTGCATCCTAGAGCTTCGGCATCTCCATGACCTTCACGGTCGCCGAGCTCGGTTCCGCCTTGGCGCCGAACCACTTTTCGTGGATCTTCGCCAGGGTTCCGTCCTGCTTCATCTTGGTGATCTCGGCATTGACCTTTTCCGCAAGCGCGCTGTTCTTCGCGAACATCATCGAATACTGCTCGCCGGTCGGGATGCGTTCCACCACCTGGTAGGCGGGTTTGTCCTTGATGTAATACTGGACGGCCGGGATGTCGCTGATGTAGCCGTCGATACGGCCCGCCGCGAGATCGAGCATCGCGGGCGACAGACCTTCATAGCGACGGATGTCGGAGAACTTGTATTTCTGCTGGTTCTGCGTCGACCACATGTCACCGGTCGAACCGGTATCGACCGCGGCCACCTTCCCCGCCATCCCGTCCAGGTTCTTGATTCCTGAATTCGCCCGCACCGCCAGCGACTGGTCGCTGTCGTAATAGGGCTGAGCGAACGACACCGACTCGAGCCGCTTCTTGGTGATGGTGATCGACGAGACGGCCGCATCGACCTGCCCCGATTGCACTGCCGCGAACAAGCCGTTGAACGGAATGTTCACGAAGGACACGTTCATGTTCAGGCGTTTGCCGACTTCCTTGGCAAGGTCGACCTCGAAGCCGACGATCTCGCCCTTCTCGTCCTGGAACTCCCAGGGAATGTTGCCGACATTCGCCCCGACCTTCATGTCCGCAGCCAACGCCATCGACCCGGCCGACATCGTCAGCAGGGCGGTAACTGTCACGGCGAATGTGCTGCGCCGGGTTAATTTCACTGTCATCTCGTCCTCCAACTTGCGTGCCGGATCCATGTCCGACGGTCGATTCCCTGCTGCTATCCGGGCCGACTGCTTGAAAACTCGCCTGAGCCGGTCATATTGGCCAAACTGGTCTTACCAATCTGGCCAGTTGATCGTGCAGCCATCCTGACGCATGGTCAAGGCCAATTGTACAGTTTGAGAACGAACAAGCTCGGCTCCGGCAGGGTGGCTCGGTACCCATGAGCTTCCGACGTGTGAATTGGGTGGGATAGAGAATGACGAGTGATCTAGTGAACCTGTCGGGATTGGAGCTCACGGACCGCACCCCCGTGCCACGCGGCATCGTCGAGCATCTCCAGCGCCTGATTCTGAAAGGCGGCCTTAAGGCTGGCCAGCGTCTTCCTTCCCAACGGGAGCTGGCAGAGCAGCTCGGGGTCAGCCGACCATCGGTTCGGGAGGCGTTGACCGTGCTCGAAACCATGGGTCTTGTGACGGTGCGGGTGGGCAGCGGGATGTTCGTCGCGAAGCCCGATGCACGCCGGCCGCTCTGGCGCTACTCAGACCGCTGCACCCCCGCAGACGTTTACGAGGCCCGCCTGGGACTGGAGGGTTACGCCGCCAGGCTCGCAGCCGCTCGCGTCGACGAAGCCGCCAAGGAACGCCTTAGGCGCTGCACCGACGCCATGCACGAGGCACTCAGGGCAAGTGACGTGATCAGCCTCGCGGTCAGCGACACAGAGTTTCACGATATGATCTTTGAGTTCTCGGGCAATCCGGTTCTCGCTGCCATGTACCGGCCAGTCCGCGAAATGCTCGTTGAAAGTCAAAGACTTCCCATGGCGCAACTCGAACGCCTGAGTGAAACTGTTCGTGAGCATGAGGCCATTTTGGAAGGGATAGTCGGTCAAAATCCCGACATGGCCGAAGCAGCAATGCAAAGCCACATCCGTTCGGCTGCGGGCCGGTTCGGCATCACGCTCTGAGGAATGAGCGGCTCGCGTCGGAAGCGGGCTTATCGGATAGCGGCGCCAGCGCAGATGCCTGAGCGCAGGACGAAGAGAATGCCGGACAGAGCGGCCCGGCCATCCCCGGGATTGAGAAGGTCCCGGCGGCAGAATCCGGCGCAACCGTTGCCCGAAACGCTTTGAGGGGAACGAGGGGAGCATGCCAGGCCAACGCACTCCCCTCGATTGTGTCAGGCGTTCCAAACGCGAGACATGCCTCCGCCTTCCGTAATTATGGCAGAGTATCGCCCATCGCTTGATCGAGGATCTGTAGAAGCAGATCCGCGTGCTCACGCTTGAAGATCATAGAGGGGCGCAGCTTGATGACATTGTCATGGGGCCCATCCGTCCCCATGAGCGCGCCAAGTTCCTTAGCCCTATTGGAAATCCTGGACGCGGTGTCCCCCGCATGCTCCTTGGTCGCACGATCCCGGACCATCTCGATCCCGAGGAACAGCCCGCGCCCGCGAACATCGCCGATCGCCGGGTACCTCTCCTGCAGGCGCCGCATGCCTTCAAGAAGATAGGCCCCCTGGTCGGACGCGTTGGTAAGCAGGTCCTCCTGCTCAAGAGTATCGAGAACCGCAAGGCCCGCGGCACAGGAGACTGGATTCCCGCCGAAAGTGTTGAAGTATTCCATGCCGTTTGCGAAGGAATCCGCGATTTCCCGGCGGACCGCGACCACCGCGAGAGGATGGCCATTTCCAATGGGCTTGCCCATCGTGACGATGTCCGGAATGACGCCATGCTCCTCGAAAGCCCACATGGAACTTCCGACACGACCAAACCCCACCTGCACCTCGTCGGCGATCACGATCCCACCTGCACGACGGACATGGGAATAGAGTTCCTTCAGATATCCCGGAGGCAAAAAGATCTGGCCGGCGACGCTTGGGATCGTCTCGGCGATGAAAGCTGCCGGAGCATGGCCTTCCGATACGAGGCTGGAAATGATCCTCCCCGCCTCGCCGGCATGATGGCGGGCGATATCCTCCGGAGTTCCGGCAATCGGCGCTCGGTATACCTCCGGAATCGGAAGCTCATGGGTGAAGGAAGGCCGCCCACCGCCTCCTTTTCTCTTGTACTTGTAAGGGCTGATATCGATCAGAGCCTGCGTATGGCCATGGTAGGCCCAGTCGAGCACCAGAACGTCGTGGCGCCTGGTATAGGCTCTCGACATGCGCAGGGCCAAGTCATTCGCCTCGCTTCCTGTGCAGACGACGAAGAACGTGTCGAGCTCCTTCGGCAGGGTTGTGGCCAGCCTCTCCGTGTAGTCGATGATGGCATCGTGGAGATAACGCGTGTTGGTGTTGAGAACCGCTGCTTGACTGGCAATCGCCCTCACGACGTTCGGATGGCAATGTCCGAGGTGGGCGACGTTGTTATAGCAATCGAGATAGGCGCGTCCGGAATCGTCGAAAAGCCAGACGCCTTCGCCTCGCACCATCTTGAGTGGGGTGCTGTAGGACATGCTGACATTGCGCCCCAGCCGCCTGCGCCGCTTCTCGACCAGCTCCTCCCTTGTACGGCCTGTCCGCACGAAGGCCTCGGGTATCAGGCCGGCAAAGTCGTAGGGGCGTGGGTAAAGGTCCTCCCAGACTGTAACGAACGCTTCCTCGCCAACACCGGGGATGACGCTGACATCATCGTAAGGCACCGTGATCAACTGCAGATGGACATGCGGGACCCAGCCGCCATTTTCTGCGTAATCGCCGAGGCGTGCGACAAAGCTACCGGCATCGAGACGCTCCCCAACGCGGCGCTCCCGGACTGAAGCATGATCGAGATGGCCCCAGAGTGTCCAAAAGCGCAGGCCAGGTTCCGGTTCGTGCTCGAGCAGGAGGAGCCCGCCGTAATCCTGTGGGTCCGGGTTAATCGTGGCTGCAACGACCGTTGCCGCCAGCGGTGTGAACATCTCGGTTCCCGCCGGCGCGAAGATATCGAGACCGAGATGCACATTGCGGCGTTTGCCTTCAGCCAGCACCGATTCGAAGAACGGCGCAGTGTAGATGACGCGCCGCTCCCCCCAGGGGCCCAGGCCTAGGGAGAAATTATGCTTTCTCACGAGTTCGGCATAAGCGTCGTCGGCGCCGGCATTGTCCTGGACGGCGCTTGCGGCCGCCAAGGGTTCGTCAAGGCTGCCGAGGTTTAGGACGTGCTTTGCCTGGCGCGACGGGTGAGGGTTCATGAGAGGCGCCAGATTGCGGCGGTTGGCGGAGAGCCATTCCCGGATGCGGCGCGCTCCCGGAGCGGCCTCGAGCCCGCAAGCTTGGCGCAGGATTCCGGTTGCGATCCGGTGATCGATCACGGAAAGCTTTCGCAGCAAGTCCCATGCGGGCCTCTCGCTGACGAATAGGTAGGGATCGTCGGCCGCGCCCACACGGCGGGCTGCCGACATCGTGACGCTGATGGCAAGGCGGGCCATGACCAGATCGAGGATCACGGCGAATTCCGCATCCTGAAGCGGATACTCAGCATGGTAGCCGGCGACGATCCGGGCTGCCACTGAGATGGGATTGACCTCATCAAGCATCGCATAGGTGCAAGCGACGGCGAGCTCGGCAACGATCGGAGAATGAACCGCATCGCCGAAGTCGATCAAGCCGTTCACGCGCCCGTCGGCAACGAGCACATTCCAGTCGTTGGCATCATTATGGATGACCCCGCAGCGCAAATTCTTGAGAGCGGGCACGACACGGGCATCGTAGATGTCGAGAGCTGTCTCCACGAGGCGACGCTGCTCGGGATCGGTGACGGCATGCAGGCGGTCCCGAGCCATGGGTGTTGTCCGGATCTCCCAATCGAAGGAGCGGTGCGCTCCAGGATGACCAAAGCTGGCGAGGGCTCGATCGAGCTGCCCGAGGAGCCGCCCAAGGCCCCGCAGAATTTCCGGCGTCTTCACCTCTTCAGCAAGCGGTCGCCCCGGCAGGTATGAGACGAGACGCACGGCATGCTGCCCGGACGCGCTCGCGATGGTGGCGAAATCCTGCCCGTCCACCGTGGGCAGGATGCGCGGGACGTCCAAGGCTGGATCGCAACGCTGCAAATGATGCAGGAGGGAAGTCTGGAACTCAATGGCTGAGAGAGGCTCCGCGGCATTCATGATCTTGAACGTCAACTCTCGCCCGTCTGCTGTTTGGACAAGGAAGTTCTGATCCCGCTCGCTGGGCAGCGAGGTCAGCTTACCTTCGATGCCAAAGTGCGTTCGCAGATGCTGGTGCGCCTCCGCGTCTGAAAAGGCAGGGCGAGGGTTGTTGAGGATAGTCACGTCAGAATCCCAGGTTCGTGTGTTTCATAAGGATTGGCATCTCAGGAGTGGCGGCTGCACCAGTCAAGTTGGCGGTCTGGCCGCCCTTTCGGCGGCAGAAACTCGGTCGCCCCCCTTACGCAGGCTTCTCGTCCTTGAGGACAATCGCCGTCGTGACATCTGCGATGTCCGGCATGAGAGCGATCTCGTCCCGGGCGGCATTCAGGCCCGACATGGCGGCAGCCCCGATTTCAACCACGAGATCCAGGTCGCCGCTGACGGAAAAACACCGGCGGACAGATGGGAGGGCTGCGATGCGGGAAACGGTCTCGCGCGCAGGCGTCCGTCCGAGCCGGATCATGAGCAAAGCCCGAACCTCCTCCCCTCCCCGGGAATCCGGCTGCACATCCGCCTTATAGCCAAGGATGACGCCCTCGGCCTCCATGCGGGCGATCCGCTCGCGGACAGAGCTGCGCGCCAGGCCGACCTTGCCAGCCAAGGTCTTGAGTGGGAGGCGAGCATTCTGCTGAAGAAGTTGCAGTATCTGGCGGTTCTTATCGTCCATGCGATGGTAGGCCTAGAACGGTTAACGGAACAGATGCCGGCCAGCTCGAATAACCAAGGCCGGGCAGTCGGTCCCGCCGACACTATCATAAGGGCTGAAAGTTCGGGAAATAGACTTACACCGGCCGCAACCGACTGGGACCTGTTACCGATTTAACTCATTGTGCCTAAAAGCGCTTTGTTCGCCCTATCCTAGCAGGAGCCATGTTGGCGAAGCCCTCCTTGGACCCCAGCGTCGCCACCACCTGGATGTCGGGATTGAGCTTCACGCCGAAGCGGCGCTCGTAATAGCCGGCCTGGGCCCGGCGCAGCCCGCCGATGCCCTTGGAGGCCGAGTAGCGGTCCGTGCGCGGCTTGCCGACGGTCTCGACGAGCTTGTCGATGACGTGCTGGGGGGCCTGGAGGTCCGGATTGCCCATGCCGAGGTCGATGATGTCGGCGCCGTTGGCCCGGGCGGCGGCCTTGATGCGGTTGACCTGACAGAAGGGCGACCGGTTCCATCAAGGATCAAGGATCAAAGATGACGACTTCCTCCGCCATCTTCGCTCTCATGATCGCCGCTTCGTTGTTGTGCTTCGCGACTGCAGCGAATGCCTCGCCCAACGCAGCTTTCAGATCGAACGGCCCTTTGATCTGCACCACCCTATCACCGTCATAGAAATCAACTTCATGTCCAAGTGAAGTGATGAATGCCGCAATCGCGACGGTTTCTTCGTTCTTGGTCATGCGACGTCCTCATATTCATTTCAAGGGCACGAAAGATGTTGTTGAATCCGAGGTGAAACTCAGTCCTCTAACGAGGATGTTCACAGAGAGCCTCGGCTTGACGCCGCTCCAAATTCTCACGCGCCATCTTCTGACGGGACGCTTGCAGGCTGGTAATGGCGATCATGTGATAGACATCCTCCGCGCTGCAGCCGCGCGATAGGTCATTCGCGGGTTTTGCAAGCCCCTGAAGGATAGGACCGATCGCCTTCGCACCACCAATTCTCTGCGCAATCTTGTAGCCGATATTGGCAGATTCCAAATTTGGGAACACCATCACATTCGCCGCGCCGCCCGTTGCGGAGCCAGGCGCCTTGACCGCATTGACTGCCTCTACGAAGGCGGCATCGAACTGCAGCTCGCCATCGATCAGCAGCGACGGATCCGACGCGCTGGCGATCCGTGCTGCCTCGACCACCCTGCTGACGCGTTCGTGCTTGGCACTTCCGTTCGTTGAGAACGACAGCATCGCGACCTTTGGCGTCAATCCTGTCAGCGCCTGGTAGGACCGTGCCGAATTGATGGCAATGTCCGCCAGTTGCGTCGCATCCGGCTCAACCACCAGACCGCAATCTGCAAATACAAAGACGCCCTTCTTCAGGTGATGCGGCTCGCAGAACATCATCAGGAAAAAGCTTGATACGATTGCGCTCTCGGGTGCCCGCCCGATGATCTGTAAAGCCGCGCGTACGGTATCCGCCGTCGTCGCAATTGCTCCTCCGATAGTGCCGTCGGCATCATCCTTGCGAACCATCATGGCGGAATAGCCGAGAGGATCACGCATGGCCTTGACGGCGGCATCAGCGTCGACGCCCTTTTGCCGTCGGAGTGCCAAATATTCCTCGACATAAGCGTCCGTTCGCTCAGACATCGCTGGATCTATCATAGTTACGGCTGCTGGGTTACCACCCTGCCGTTCCACCTCTCGACGAATTGCGTCGACGCGGCCGACGAGTATCGGCTGGGCGATTCCGTCCTGAGCAGCGCGTAACGCCCCGGCGACGATGCGGTCGTCCTCTCCCTCCGCAAGCACTATGCGCTGCGGATGGGTTCGAGCAGTATTGATGATGGCCTCAAGGGGTTTCATTCCGGAGCCTCTGAGCGAACAGTACAGGCGGGGCAGGCATCGGATGCCTGCCCCGGGTGATGTCTCAGGCAGCGCGCTGAGACTGCATGTCCGCCGGATCGATGCCGGCAACCACGACAGGCTTCTTCATGGCATCGCGGCGGAAGGGCTCGCCCAGCTCCTGGTTCAGAATGACCTCGATGAAAGTGGTAATGCCCCTCGCCTGCTCCTCGCAGGCCTGGCGCAGTGCGTGGACAAGGGAATCCTGCGTGTCGACGGTCACACCTTTGAGTCCGCAGCCCTCGGCCACTTTGGCATAGCTCAAGTTCGGGTTGAGCTCCGTGCCGACGAAGTTGTTGTCGTACCAGAGCGTCGTATTACGTTTCTCGGCCCCCCATTGGTAGTTGCGGAAGATCACCATCGTGATTGCCGGCCACTGATCGCGCCCGATCGACGTCATTTCGTTCATCGATATGCCGAAAGCGCCATCTCCGGCGAAGCCGACCACCGGTGTGTCCGGACATCCGATCTTTGCGCCGACAATCGCCGGGAATCCATAACCGCAGGGTCCGAACATACCAGGAGCCAAGTACTTCCGCCCTTCCGCGAAGCTCGGATAGGCGTTGCCGATGGCGCAATTGTTGCCGATGTCCGTCGAGACGATCGCATCCTTCGGCAGAGCGACCTGGATCGCCCGCCATGCCTGCCGGGGCGACATCCTGTAAGCGTCACGAGCCCGGGCCTCCTCGTTCCAGCTCGTGCCGGGATCGTCATCCTCGTGGTCCATCGAGGAGAGCTGCTGGAGCCAGGCCGACTTGGTCTGATGGATACGAGCCTTGCGTTCCTCGCGCCCGGCATCTCCCGCTTCTTCCGAGAGCAGCTCCAGCAATTGTTGCGCGACCTGCTTGGCATCGCCGCAGATGCCGACGGTCACCTTCTTCGTCAGGCCGATACGATCCGGGTTGATGTCGACCTGGATGATCTTCGCGTTCTTCGGCCAGTAATCGATGCCGTAGCCAGGAAGCGTCGAGAATGGATTGAGGCGCGTCCCAAGTGCGAGAACGACGTCGGCCTGAGCGATCAGCTCCATCGCGGCCTTGGAGCCATTGTAGCCGAGAGGCCCCACCGCCAGGCGGTGGTCGCCCGGGAAGGCATCGTTGTGCTGGTAGCCGGAGCAGACGGGCGCATCCAGCCGCTCAGCCAGGGCGACGGATTCAGGGATCGCCCCGCCGATGACGACCCCCGCACCGTTCAGGATGACCGGGAACTTGGCCTCGGACAGGATCCTTGCCGCCTCCGAAATGGCTCCCTTGCCGCCTGCCGGGCGCTCCAACCGCACGATCTGCGGAAGGTCCACGTCGATGACCTGGGTCCAGAAATCACGGGGAATGTTGATCTGGGCAGGCGCGGAACCCCGCCATGCTTTCTCGATCACGCGGTTCAACACCTCCGGCACCCGCGAGGGATCCTTGACCTCTTCCTGGTAGCACACGGAGTCGGCAAATAGCGACATCTGCGGCATTTCCTGGAAACCGCCCTGACCGATGGTCTTGTTCGCAGCTTGCGGCGTCACCAGGAGCATGGGAGTGTGGTTCCAGTAGGCCGTCTTGATGGCGGTCACGAAGCCTGTCACCCCGGGCCCGTTCTGGGCAATAGCCATGGCCATCTTGCCGGTGGAGCGAATGTAGCCGTCACAGATCAGGCCGGCATTCGTCTCATGCGCGCAGTCCCAGAACGTGATGCCTGCCTTCGGGAACAGGTCCGACACCGGCATCATCGCAGAACCGATAATGCCGAAGGCATGCTCGATGCCGTGCATCTGCAGCACTTTCACGAAGGCTTCTTCAGTCGTCATTTTCATCGTGGTTTTCCTTGTCTAAGTCCAAGTCGTTAAGGCACCCGCAGGTGCTAGAGCTTTTCATCCTTGAGGGCGTACCAGTGGTACATGGCTCGCTGGCCAATTCTCCGGAATGGCGTCAGCGGCCCATGGCTGGGGAGAGGAGACCGAAAGATCGGCAGGTCGATCGGAGGTTCGCCGGCCACCAGCTGCGCCAATCGACGCCCGGCCTGAGCCGAGTACATGACGCCGTTGCCGCCATATCCCATGGCGTAGTAGATCTTCTGGCCCGGATCGGGCTGGAAGATGCGAGGCATCATGTCGTGGCTGACATCGACCCAGCCCCACCATGAGTAATCGAGCTTGATCCCTCGCAATGCGGGGAACTTGCGATAAAGCCCTTCAACAAGCAGGCTGAGGTGGCGCGGGTTATCCGCATCGGCGCCGGTAATCGCGCTGCGGCTACCGATCTGCACGCGCCCGTCCGGCAGGAGCCGGTAATAGTGACGCAATGTGCGTGTGTCGGTCAGCACCAGCCGTGTCTTGAAACCGCAGGCATCGCGCTCCTGCGCGGTGAGCGGGCGAGTGACGACCGAGTTCGACAGCACCGGCATGAGACGGTGCTTCGTCAGATGGTGCATTCCTGGCGACGTGTAGGCGGCCGTGGCGATTGCGACGGAGCGGGCGCGAACCATCCCGCCCGGCGTCTTGAGGTAGTGTATCCCTCCCCTTGTCTGCCAGCCCATGACCGGGCTGCCGGGATGGACTTTGGCACCCAGCCTGCGGGCCATCGCCAGGTAGCCGAAGGCAAGCTTGGCGGCATGGACACCGACCCCATCCGGCTCATGCATGGCACCGGCCGCTTCCTGATCCCTTAGATAGTCGCGGTGCAGTTCCTCCCGTCCGACTATCCTTGTTCTGTAGCCGAACGTTTTATTGAGGAGATGGGACTCAGCCTCAAGCGCCGGCATCATCTTCGCCTTGTGCGCGATGTAAAGATGCCCGCCATCCTGCGGATCGCAGTCGAATTCACCCGAATAGATCAGCGACCGGAACAGGTCGAAGGCCTCGGCAACTTCCGCATGCATTCTCCGTGCGACATCGACGCCCCATCGCTGGATCCACTGCGAACGTTTGAGGCGTCCGGATGAGATCTGCGCCTGACCGCCGTTACGGGTGCTGCAGCCCCAGGCAACGCTATTGGCTTCAAGGACGGTGGCTTTGATGCCGTATTCCTTGGCAAGGTGAATAGCGCAAGACAGGCCGGTGTATCCGGATCCGATCACCACCACATCAGCGTCAATATCCGCTGTGATGGGGCCGTCATCCTGCGGCGGGTCGCCGGCGGTGGCGATCCAATAGGTTGGACAATAGTCCCGATACCGTCCCGGACTCTCGTCGACCATGGGGTCGTATGCCGGGTCATACTGGTTCTTTGGGGATTTCGCCTGGGTCAGTTCAGTGAGCATTGCACTGTCCTCACGTATCTCGAAGGCTTAGCCGCGGAGCAGCGGGCGATTCTTGCGGAATGCCTGCTTATGAACGATGCGGCCATCTCGCAGCCGGAACAGATCCGCTCCCTGAGCCTCGACCCGGGTGCCGTCCTTGTTCGTCCCGGTGAACGTCCACTCGCAGACAGCCCTGTCCCCGTGCACCAGATGCCCGTGATGTTCCCAACGTGCATCCGGCATCGCGGCCCATACTCCGGAGAATGCCTGGGAGATCGCCTCGGCGCCGATGAAGCGGGCGCCATAGACCTCCGGACCGGCGACCGCGTCGAAGACGCAATCATCGGCGAAATAGGCCATGATGGCTTCAACATCGTGCCGGTTGAATGCATCGAAAAGATCGGCGAGATCTTTCTCCGTGATTGATGGTTTACTCATGAAACAGTCCTTTCATGTGCCGCAGGTTCAGGCGCAGCTGGTCGTTGCCCTGTCGTCGGTGAGAACGCCGTCAGAGCGGAAGAGCGATGTGGAAGAAATCAGTCGGGTCAGTAACCGAACATCCGGGGCAGCCAGAGAGAAAGCTGCGGGAATGCCGCGATGACTGCTATGGCCAAGGTGTTAGCGGCGGCGAACGGGATTGCTTTCAGGGCAATCTCCTCCAGTGAGACATTCGAGATGCCTGACGCAATGAACAGGTTCTCGCCGAGGGGAGGTGTCTGGAAGCCGACGGCCAGGGTGCAGATCATGACGATTCCGAAATGGGTCGGATCGATGCCGACGCTGTAGGCGACGGGAAGCATGACCGGCACGAGGATCATGATTGCCGCCAAAGTCTCCATGAACATGCCGACGAAGAGAAGGAAGCCGATGAACAGCGCCCAGATGAGGAAGATGTCGTGCGTCAGTGCCAGAGTGCTCTCGGCGATGAGGGCCGGAATACGATTGGCCACGAGGAGACGGCCGAACACGGTCGCGGTAAAGAGGATGAGGAGGACCCGGCCGGTCAGCCAAGTTGTCGTTTCCAATGCGCCGAAAAGATCACGCCACGTCAGCTCGCGGTAGATGAAAGTGCCCACGACCAGAGTGTAGAAGATTGCGACGATTGCTGCCTCCGTGGGCGTGAACCAACCCGTATAGATACCCCCGAGGATGATGAAGGGCGCCAGCAAGGCCCAGAACCCCTGATATACCGCGCTCGCGACGTTCCTGGCGCTCCAGTTTTCATTCGACCCGGTATAGCCCTTGCGAGCGCTCATGAAGTAATTGAGCGTGAGCAGACTTGCGGCCACGAGCGCCCCCGGAATGAAGCCTGCGATGAAGAGCTTCGAAATCGAGACGGATCCGAACTGGCCGAACTTCTCGATGGCTTCAGGCGGCGCGGCGAAGCCGAGGGCCGAGATGCCGAAGATGACCATGGGGATCGAAGGCGGAATGACGATGCCTAGACCGCCGGCGGCCGCGGTAAGGGACGACGCATAGCCGCGGTTGTATCCGCGCTTTGCCATGGCCGGGATCATCAGCATTCCCACGGCAGCGGTGGTCGCGGGGCCGGAGCCCGAAATCGCACCGAAGAACAGGCAGGCGATGACCGTGGCCGCGCCCATTCCACCCGTGAACGGACCGGCCAGACTCTCAGCAACCGTGATCAGGCGCCGGGAGATTCCGGCAGCCTCCATCAGTGCTCCCGCGAGGATGAACGCAGGCAACGCCATCAGCGGAAACGAACCGACGGACGTGAACGCGATCTGCACGAATTGGATCGGATTTTCTCCGATATAGAGAAATGATACGAGGGCCGAAATGCCGAGCGCCACCGTGATGGGCGCTCCAATGAATAGAAGCAGCGCAAAAGTGCCGAACAGGATGAGCGTGATCGTGGTTTCCATGGTGAATTCCTCCCGGGCTGGCGTATGGGATCCGCCTACGCGGCCGAGCTGATGCTCGCGGGACTTTGGGTCTTCAGTTCTGCGACATCGATCGCATCCGGGTCTTTGATCTTTACGCCCTTCACCAGCTGTCGGTAGTGGACCTGGGCAACCCGAAAGGCCATGAGACTGAACGCGATTGGGAGAACCAGATAAAAGTACTTCATTTCAATGCCCAAGGTTTGGGCCTTCCAGAACTTGTTCATGCGCTTGAAGATGAACTCGATCGAGAGATAGACGAAGTACAAATTGAAGGCGATCCAGAACAGATCTGCGAACGCTTCCACATATTTCGCGCCGTTTCCGGGAAGCATCTTCAGGTGAAAAGTCACTCGGTTGTGAGCGTTCAATTTCGCCGCGTAACTGGCACCGAAGAAAGCAAACCATACGAACAGGATGACCGAGAGTTCTTCGATCCAGGAGATCGAATGCTCGAAGATCTGGCGGGCTACGATCTGAGTGAACAGGAGGCCGACGAAGGTTGCGAGCAAAGTCCGGCAGACATAGCTCTCAATGTTGTCGATGAAATTTCGGATGCGGCTCATGGCACAATTCCCCGTTGGAGGGCGCGAACCCGCCCTCCTGAAACCGTTTCGATGCTGATGTCGGTTGGATTTATTGAATTGTGTCGCGGCCGAGCGCCTTGAGCACGGCGTTCACCTTGGCGGCGCCGCCGACGCTGTCGTAGAACTTCGGCCACACGGTCTTGGTGGCCAGGGAAATGAACTCGGCCTCCCCTCCAGCCGGTTCGCTGATTTTCATGCCTCGGGCTGTGAGCTCAGCCTTGATCGCATTCTCCTTGGCTCGCAGGAACTGAGCGCTGTGCTTCGTCGCCTCTTTCCCTGCTTCCAGGACGGCTTTCCGGTCCTGCTCCGAGAGATCCTGGAAAACGGCTTCCGAAATGATCAAGGGCTCGATCGAGAAGATGTACCGAATGTTGGTGATGTACTTCTGAACCTCGTCGAACTTCATCGAGTGCACGGTGATGTATGGGTTGTCCTGACCGTCGACCACTTTTTGCTGCAGGGCGGAGAACGTTTCGGACCAGGCCATCGGTGTCGGATTGATACCCCAGGCCTTGTAGGTCTCGATCATGATCTCGTTCTTGGGAACGCGGACGACCAGACCCTTGAGGTCGGCAACGGACTCGACCGGGCGCTTGGAATTGGTCAGCACCCGGAAACCTGAATAGGCCCACCCGATAATGCGCACGCCGGCGTCGCGGACGGTGTTCTCGACCAGTTCCTGCCCAATCGGCCCCTGCGTGAGCTTCTCCGCATCCTCAAGACTGAGAATGACATAAGGAAGCGTCAGGGTTCCGACGGTCGGCGAGAAAGGCGTCACGTTGTTGATGGCGAGGATCGACATGTCGAGCGTGCCGGTCGCCGCGTTGTTGACCGTGTCTTCCTCCGAGCCGAGCTGACCGTTGAGAAACAGAGTTGCGGTATGCTTCTTGCCCGTCTTCGCTTCCAGGGCACTGATGAAGGCTTTTCCGAGTTCGTGCTGCGTTCCGCCGGCACCGTCGCCGACAGCGATTTTGAACGTCTTGGCCAGGGCCGGCGATGCGGCCATGACGGCAACCGTAGCAAGGGCGCAGGAGAAGGCTTTGAGTCTGGTAGCGGCTTTCATGATTTCCTCCGGGTCAAAACGGCCGTTGTGGCCAGAGCGCGGGCTGGCTCTATCGCCTGCCTTCTACGCATCTGAGGAGGATGGACCGGGCTCTTGGGGTCTTGTATAGCCAGATAGGCTCTTGAATAAGTCCAGATATCGATAAGTTACAACAATGCTCAATCGGTCGATATCAGAAGCGATCTTCTTCGTCGACAAGTCTCGCCGGGGCGGCTTGCAGGCCCAGATCCGTGAGACTGTTGTATCCGGCATTCTCGCCGGCCGGCTTGTTCCCGGCATGCGCCTGCCGTCGACACGGAGGCTCGCCGATTATCTGAAGATCTCGCGGATCACAGTCACGATGGCCTACCAGGAGCTGAGTGCCCAGGGATACGTGATCGCCTCGGCACGAAGCGTCTATGCGGTTTCCGACCGCGCTCCGGTGGGACGGCTGCAATCGACCGGATCTTCCAGCTTCGATGGCAAGCTCGATTGGGAAGCGCGCCTTCAATCGAAGTTCTCTGTCGCAAAGACTATTCGCAAGCCCCTCGATTGGAGGCGCTATCCGTATCCATTCCTGTACGGCCAAGTCGACTTGTCACTGTTCGATCTCGCCGCCTGGCGCGATTGCACACGTCGTGCCCTCGCACGAACCGACTTCGAGTTCATGGCGGGTGATTTTGCTTCTGCTGATGACCTGCAACTTGTCAGCTATATCTGCTCGCGAACTCTTCCCCGCAGGGGCATCGAGGCGGGACACGATGAAGTTCTCGTGACGGTGGGTGCTCAGAACGCGATTTGGATTGCCATCCAGCTCCTTCTGAAGGGAGGCTCGCACGCAGTTTGCGAGAACCCCTGCCACCCTGACATCTATGCGGCGCTCAGGCTCAGCGGAGCAAAGGTCACGACCATTGATGTCGATGAGGCCGGGCTGCCGCCCGATGCTCTCCCAGAGAACGCCAATGTCGTGGTGGTAACACCCAGCCATCACTCGCCGACGGGAGTGCGGATGCCGATGCAGAGGCGTCAGAGGCTTCTCGAACTGGCAGAGCAGCGGGACTTCATCGTCATCGAGGACGATTACGAATTCGAAATGAACTTCCTGGCGCCGCCCTCGCCCGCCTTGCGATCGCTCGACCGACGCGGGCGCGTGCTTTATGTCGGCAGCTTCTCGAAGTCGCTCTTTCCCGGCCTGCGCCTTGGATATCTTGTCGCGCCACCGGCGGTTATCAGAGAGGCCAGGGCTCTCAGAGCCCTGATGCTTCGGCATCCGCCAGGGCACTTGCAACGGACTGCCGCCTATTTTCTGGCCTTGGGCTACTACGATGCCGTGGTTGGCCGAATGCGCAGCGAGTATCAAAAACGCTATCAAGTCATGGCTGCCGCCCTTGAAGCCGAGGGCATGAGGATTGCGGGGCAATCGAGCTTTGGCGGAACATCCTTCTGGATTGAAGGCCCTGAAGGCACTGATGCCGATCTGTTATCTCGCGAGCTGAGGAACGATGGTGTCCTGATCGAATCGGGATCACCCTTCTTTGCCGGAACGGAACAAACCTGTCGCTTCTTTCGAATGGCTTACTCCTCGATCCCGACAAACAGGATTCAGGAGGGCGTTCATCTCACGCGAAAGAGAATGCACGATCTGATCGTCGCCTGAGAGGTGTAGAGAACACTCACCTCGACAGAAGTCGTTTAAGCCCGAAGAAATACAATGGCGAGATTGAGCGGGATCCTCGCTCGGGCAGCATCGTTCGGCAAGCCGCATGCTGAGAACAAAGCTTAAACCAACCAGACGACTTGAGCCATATTCTGAAGCGCGCGCCGATGGCGTTGATCGCTATCGGGCTCAACCCTCGGTTCGCGCGTCATCGAGCAACCGATCGAAGGCGATTGCTGCAGGGCTTGGCTGGCGGCCGGGCAGGAAGAGGCGCGACAACGTTCTCCGGATCGTCCGTTCACCGACCTCAAGTCTCACCACACGGCCGAGTTCGATCTGATCGGCCACAACAGCGGAGGACACGATCCCGATCCCGAACCCCGCCGCGACGACCTGTGCGATCGCCTCGTTGCTGCTTACTTCGAGGATCCGCCCCAGCGCTATCCCGGAAGACTGCAGAGCCTCCCATGCGACATCGCGCGTTCCTGAGCCAGGCTCGCGCAGAACGATGGCTTCGCCCGCGAGCTCTTCGAGCGAAACGCCTTCCGGACGCGAGGCGAGAGGATGTGCCGGTGAAACGATGAAGACCAGTTCGTCATTGCGCCAGGGGCTCACCATGAGCTCATCCGTGTTGATCGGGCCCTCGACCATGGCGACGTCGAGTTCACGGCTCACCAGCAAATCGGCGATGCTGGCTGTGTTGGCGCTCGTCAAGCGAAGCTCGATAGCCGGGTAGCTTTTGGCGAATGAGCTCAGAATGGGCGGAAGGACGTAGGTTGCAATCGTTGTCGACGCCCCGATGCGCAGAGTACCCCGGTGCAGGCCGCGCAAGGCGTCCATCGCTTCCTCGGCCGCCTGCTCAACGGCAAACAAGGACTGGGCATACCCCATCAGGATCTCGCCGGATTCCGTCAAGCGCACACCGCCTGGGCCGCGCTCCAACAAGGCGGTCCCTAGCTGCCCTTCAAGCTCGCGAACGCCCTTCGACACTGCAGGCTGACTGATATGGAGCGCCTCGGCAGCCAGGGAGAAACCCCGGTGCCTTGCAACCGCAGAGAAGAGTCTGAGCAGATGGAGGTTCATTACCATAACCAAAATTCATCGACACATGAAAATTATGTATTTGCGTTATACTTAGCAAGAGAGCAAGTGAGTGCCAGGCATTGGTCGAGGACCCGGAGATCGAATGGATAGCTTGTTGGTGCGCCTGCTCCCGGGAGTTGCCCTCAGCGCAGCCGTTTCGTTCGCAGCCGTAGGGCTCCAGCATCTGGAGGAGATCTGGACCGGACGCCCCTATCTTGAAGCTCTTGTGATCGCCATCCTCCTTGGAACGATGATCCGCACAGCCTGGACCCCAGGCAGCCGGTTCGCGCCCGGCATCAACTTCTCGGCCAAGCCGCTGCTTGAAGTCGCCGTGATGCTGCTCGGCGCCTCAATCAGCTTCCAGGCCGTGATGCAGGCCGGTTTCGGCCTCATCCTCGGCATCGCCGTAGTGGTAGCCGTTGCGATCGGAGCGAGCTACGGCCTCTGCCGGCTCCTGCATTTGCCCAAGCGCATGGCCGTGCTGGTCGCCTGCGGCAATTCCATCTGCGGGAACTCTGCCATCGCGGCGGTGGCGCCGGTGATCGGCGCGAGGGCGGAGGACGTCGCCTCCTCGATCGCCTTCACGGCGATCCTCGGGGTGATCGTAGTGCTCGGCCTGCCCCTGCTCGTGCCAGTCCTTGGCCTCTCGGAGACCCAGTACGGCGTACTGGCGGGCCTGACGGTTTATGCGGTGCCGCAGGTGCTCGCCGCCACACTGCCGGTCGGCATGGTGAGCACCCAGCTCGGCACCCTGGTGAAGCTGGTGCGGGTCCTCATGCTCGGCCCCGTGGTGATCGGGCTCTCGCTCGCCATGGGGCGCAACGGCGCGAGCCGAACCGGCTTTTCGCTCAGCCGTTTCGTGCCCTGGTTCATCATCGGGTTTCTAGGGCTAGCGGCCCTGCGCTCGGCGGGCTTGATCCCCGATATGGTGCTCAAGGCCATCATGCCGCTGGCGACGATGCTCACCGTCATCTCCATGGCGGCGCTGGGGCTCGGCGTGGACCTGAAGGTACTTGGCCGCGTCGGCGGACGGGTGACGCTCGCCGTGACCCTGTCGCTAATCACTCTCCTGGCGATCAGCCTCGGCCTCATTCATCTGCTCGGAATGACATAGCTTCACTATTGGAAGGGAGCCTACCAATGCCAATCGACGGTGAGCGCTGTTTCCACTCGCGTGGAAGGATCTTCCGTCTTTGCTGATCCACATTTTGCGGGCGAACCGAATCCACTTCGCCGAGAAAATGCTTCAGGCCCTGTTGCCTTTGTTCTCAGCGAGATCAGGATCGGCGCCCGCCATCAGGACGCCTGCACCTCGTCCAGCAGCCATTTCCGAAACGCCTCCAGACCGGGCCGCGGGGCGCGATCCTCGGGCGTCGTGAACCAATAGGCGTTACGGCTTTTGAATCCGAGCCGGGCCGGATTGACCAAGCGCCCGGTCTCGAGTTCCTCCTGCACAAGGCGGCGCGGAACCAGCGCGAGGCCTTGCCCCGAGATCGCCGCTCGAATGACCAGCGAATAGAACCCGAATCGAATCGTGTGGACGGGTGTGAAAGCGTCGAGCCCATGCGCATCTGCGAACTCACTCCAGCGCAGGGGCGTCTGGAAATGATCGAGCACCGTGTAGCGGCGCACATCCCCCGCCGTCTCGATCCCGCCCAGGCGTGCAATGAAGGATGGAGCGCCAACCAGAGCGACATCGCGGCCGAACAGATAGTCGCCCCGATGCCCCGGCCATTCGCCCTCTCCGAACCGGAACACCCCATCGGCCGCTTCCACCGTGTCGGCCGTCACGAAAGTCGTGAACTGCACATCGATCTTGGGATGGAGTTCCGCGAACCGTGAGAAGCGCGGCACGAGCCAACGATCCCCGATGATCGGCAGCACATGGAGTCTCACGGACCAGGGCGAGGCCTTGAGGGCAGAGACATGTGCGCTGCCCGCCTCAAGCGCTGCGAGAGCATGGCGAACATGTTTCACATAGATCCGCCCGGCCTCCGTCGGTACGAGACCACGGCTGCTGCGGGCGAACAGGGAAATCCCCAAGGTATCCTCCAGCCCGCGCAAATGCTTACTCACAGCGCTCTGGGTCAGGTTGACCGCCGCGGCAGCCGCAGACGCCGTGCCGTGTTCGGCCACGGCAAGGAGGACGCGAAGGGCGGTCAGGGAGCCGGGGAGCTGCTGGATCGTCATGGGCCTATGCACGGAGAGGAAAGCGGAGCAACGATCCTTCTATTCCAAAATAGAATACCAAAGCGACGATTTTTCATTTGCCAGCCGCAAGTTCCCTTGGGACACCAAAGAAAAAGGAAACCGGCATGACATCTACGAACGTTCTGTGGGCCTCACGCTTCCGCTCAGGTCCGGCTCCGGAGCTCATGGCTCTCTCGCGCTCCGATGCCAGCCATTTCCGCCTGGCTGCATATGATCTCGCGGCCTCGTTCTCCCACGCGCGGGAGCTTGCAAGGGCCGGGCTGCTCACACAGGACGAATGCGAGACGATTACGGCGGCCCTTGCGGCTCTTCAGATCGAGATCGCCGCCGGAACCCTCGTTCCCTCCGAGCAGGACGAGGACGTGCACACCTTTCTGGAGCGCGCGCTCACCGAACGGCTCGGGCCTCTGGGCGGCAAGCTCCGAGCCGGACGCTCGCGCAATGATCAGGCGGCCAACGACCTTAAACTCTATCTTCGGGATCAGGCCCGGCGCATCGTCATAGACCTGCTGAGCCTGCAGGAAGCCCTTTCCCTTCAGGCCGAGCAGCACCTTGGGACCATAGCCCCGGGCTTCACCCATCTTCAGCCCGCGCAGCCGGTGAGCTTCGCGCACCAGCTCCTTGCTCATGCGCAGGGTTTCTCCCGTGACATCGACCGTCTGCAGGATTGGGACCGTCGCGCGTCGCGATCCCCTCTCGGGGCTGCGGCGCTTGCGGGGTCAGCCATTGCCAAGTCGCCCGAATTCTCGGCCCGTGAGCTCGGTTACGATGCTCCTTGTGAAAACTCCATCGATGCGGTCGGCAGCCGCGACCACGTAACAGAGTTCCTTTTCGTCGCCGCCATGATCGGCGTGAACCTGTCTCGTTTGGCCGAGGAGATTTTCCTCTGGTCCTCGCGCCAGTTTCGCTGGGTCGCGCTCGACGATGCCTATGCGACGGGCTCCTCCATCATGCCGCAGAAAAAGAACGCCGACATCGCGGAGCTGACGCGTGGCCGTGCAGCGCGCCTCATCGGCGGCGTCGGTGCGATGCTGACGGCACTGAAGGGGTTGCCCTTCGCCTATAATCGCGATCTCGTGGAAGACAAGCGCGCCGCATTCGAGGCCGTCGACACTCTGGCTCTCGTGCTTCCGGCCATGGCCGGGATGGTTCGGACGATGCGGGTCAATACGGGCGAATTGCGCCGTCAGGCAACGGATGGATTCACGCTTGCAACCGAAGTGGCAGACTGGCTTGCTCGCCAAGGCGTTCCATTCTCGGAGGCACATGAGATCACAGGCCATTTGGTTCGCTACTGCGAGGACCGCAATATCGGATTGGAGGATCTGGGCGAAGAGGATATGGCGAGTGTCGATCCGCGCCTGAAGGCAGGCCTCATGTCCAGCCTGACGCCCGATGCGGCCGTCAAAGCCCGTGATGGCTATGGGGGGACCGCCCCCGTCCGGGTCGCCGAGCAGCTTGCCCGCCTACGCTCGGATTTTGATAAGCAGCGCGAATGGGCGATGCGCTATGACGGTCCGCGGATCTGAACAGGGATGAACGGAGAAAACCGGAATGAATAGCACCACCGCATCCTCCTCGATCGGGATGGAGAAGGTCGAGCGCTTCGATCCTTCCATCGCCCATCTCACTCATGTTCCGCGCCGCCATTATGGGCGCTGGATCGCCAGCGCCCTGATCCTCGCGGCGTTCGCCTACGTGATAAAGGCATTCGCCGAGGGTCAGATAGACTGGGCGGTGGTCGGGCAGTTCTTCACGGCCCAATCCATCATCAGCGGTCTCGGGAACACGATCATCATGACGGTCTGCGCCATGGCCCTGGGCATCGCGCTCGGCGTCCTGTTCGCCATCATGGTGATGTCGCCCAATCCCGTCCTGAAGGGCATCGCTGTCTTCTACATCTGGTTCTTTCGCGGCACCCCGCTTCTTCTTCAGCTTCTGATCTGGTTCAACCTCGCTCTCGTGTTTCCGCGCATCGGCATCCCCGGATTGTTCGAGGCGCGCATGGTCGATGTGATGACCCCGTTCGTGGCGACGCTGCTCGGCCTCGGCATCAACCAGGGCGCCTATACGGCGGAGGTCGTGCGCTCCGGCATCCTGTCGGTCGATGCGGGCCAGACGGAGGCCGCCAAGGCCATCGGCATGACACGCCTGACGACCCTGCGCCGCATCGTTCTTCCGCAGGCCATGCGCGTGATCATTCCGCCGGTCGGCAATGAAGTGATCAGCATGGTGAAGCTCACGTCCATCGCCAGCGTGATCGGTTTCGCCGAGGTGTTGCGCAACGCGCAGACGGTCTATTATGCCAATGCACGGGTGATCGAGCTTTTGATCGTCTCCGCAGGCTGGTATCTGATCATCGTGACGATCCTGAGCATCGGCCAGCATTTCCTTGAACGTTATTTCGCGAAGGGCTCAGGCCGTCGGTCTCGTCCCGCCGCGCGCCCGGCGGTGGAGGTCTGAGCCATGATGCCTATCGTCGTTGCAGCCGATGTGCGCAAAACATTCGGCTCCGTTCAGGCCCTCGACGGTGTTTCGATCGACATTCCCGCCGGTCAGGTGCTCTGCATCGTGGGCCCCTCGGGGTCGGGCAAGAGCACGCTCCTTCGCTGCATCAACCAACTGGAGCGGATCG
Organism: Microvirga mediterraneensis; assembly: GCF_013520865.1. Taxonomy (NCBI): domain Bacteria; kingdom Pseudomonadati; phylum Pseudomonadota; class Alphaproteobacteria; order Hyphomicrobiales; family Methylobacteriaceae; genus Microvirga; species Microvirga mediterraneensis. Next base: position 2,528,032 of record NZ_JACDXJ010000001.1, on the reverse strand, counting down.
ATTCCGGCGCCATCTGGGTCGATGGCGAACTCATCGGCTACCGGCGCGTCGGCGACAAGCTCTATGAGCTGACCGACGCGGAGATCGCCCGCCAGCGGCTCACGAGCGGCATGGTCTTCCAGCGGTTCAATCTGTTCCAGCACATGACGGCCCTTGAGAACATCATCGAAGGCCCGGTCACCGTGCAGAAGCGCCGCCGCGGCGAAGCCATCGACGAAGCCACGGCGCTCCTGGAGCGCGTGGGGCTTTCGGCGAAGCGCGACGCCTATCCGTCGGAACTCTCCGGCGGCCAGCAGCAGCGCGTGGCGATCGCACGCGCGCTCGCCATGAAGCCCAAGCTGATGCTGTTCGACGAGCCGACCTCGGCGCTCGACCCGGAGCTGGTCGGCGAGGTTCTGGCCGTCATGAAGGATCTGGCCCGTTCGGGCATGACAATGATCGTCGTGACCCATGAGCTTGGATTTGCGCGCGAGGTCGCGAACGAAGTCGTTTTCATGGATCGGGGGGCCATTGTGGAACGGGGCTCGCCGCAGGAGGTGCTGGTGCACCCGAAACAACAGAGAACGCGCGATTTCATCGCGGCAGTACTCGCTTGATGAATGTTCCCCAGGAAAGGACCGACGACGATGAGACTGACAGTAGGTTTGCTCGCGAGCGTGCTCGCTTTAGGCTTTGCGGCTCCATCCCATGCGGCGGACCTTCCGGATCGGATCAAGAAGGCCGGAAAGATCGTTGTCGCGACCATGCCCAACTACGCACCGATCACCTTCAAGGATCCGGCCACGAACAAGCTCTCGGGCTTTGACATCGATCTGGGCGAGGCTCTCGCGAAGGAGCTCGGCGTCGGCATCGAATGGCAGGAAATCGCTTTCGCCCAGATGATCCCGTCGCTCCAGACCGGACGCGTCGACATCGCGCTCGCCGGCATGAGCGATCTTCCGGCCCGCCGTGAGATCGTGGACTTCGTCGATTATATGAAATCCGGCGCGCAGTTTTACACCTCGCCCGCCATGGCGGCGACCATCAAGACGCCCGAGGATCTGTGCGGCAAGAAGGTCGGCGCAAGCCGTCCCACGAACTGGCCCCGCCAAATCGGCGAATGGAGCCAAGCCAATTGCGTGGCGAAGGGCAAACCCGCCATCGAGGCAATCGGCACCGAGGGGTCGGCGGACGCCCGCACGCAGCTGAAGACGCAACGCCTCGACGCAGCCGTTCAGGGCAACGAGACATTGCCGTACTTCCAGTCGCAGGAGCCCAACACCTACGTGCTCATCGGCGAGGCTTTCACGGTTTCCCTCTCCGGCATTCCGGTGCTCAAGACGGAAACCCAACTGCGCGATGCCATCAAGGAAGGCCTCGAACGCCTTCAGCAGAAGGGCATCTATGACGAGATCGTGAAGAAATACGGTCTTCAGGCGAATAAGCTCACGCCGATCGGAATCAATCAGGGCAAGGACTAGAGCTGCTTCCACTGACGTGGAATCACCTCTTTTCTTAGTTTGACCGCACTCTTTGACGGTGAACTGGATCCACTTCACCGAGGAGTGCTCTGAACACGAAGGCGGGCTCATGCATCTTCGCTTGAGCCCGTCCGCATCGTGAAGACTCCAAGGGAGCCGGCATCTAAGAACTGCCGTTCCCCTCGTGCGCCGTTATTGCCGGCAGATCATCCCATACATACAGGTGGTTATCGGAGCGCCAGATGGGACCGGGATCGGTGTAGTTCCCTTCCCTTGTTCCTCTCATTCCTTCATAGAAGGCTATGGCCGGATCGTTCCCGGCAACCACACCAAGACCCACTCCGTCATATCCGGCCTTCATCATATGGCGCGCGAGGCGAAGCAGTAATTCGCGGCCGACACCCTGACGCTTGAACGCGGCACCCACATAGAGAAACTTGATTTCGGCTCGTCCCTGGAAGATCTCGTGAGAGGGTGGTCCCGCCATGCCGAAACCTGCCAGTTGCCCGTCGATCTCCGCAACCAGGATAATCCGCTCACTCCCCTCGTCCGCAAGCATGCTCTGCCATCGAGCGAGCCTGACCTCCTCCGTCACGCCGTCAAATGCGGCCTGCGGAGCAAGGTCCCGATAGGTCTCCCGCCACGTATGAAAATGCAGCCGCGCAATCAGCGGTGCATCGGCCTTCTGCGCCAACCGGATCGATATAGCCATCTTTTCTTATTGCCCCATGGCAATCATTCACCGCCGCCTACGTCTCACATCGCGCCAGCCGAGCCAAGTGTGCATGAAACTTGGAACGCTCCCCGTAAGGGCGCCGACGCCATAATGCCTGCTTCATCGCATGCATCTCCCTCGGAGGCAGATGTCTTCGGCTCCGGGTTCGATGCTCGAGGTCGATCTACTTTCCGGTCGGCCCTTAAACAAGCGGGCCGCTGTTTCCAGCGGCCCGCTCATGAGACTGGATCACACGTTGGATCTTCGCGCCTGCGTGCGCAGGTTTCTGCATCCCGCATGATCACCCGGATGAGGATTGCGTTAAGCCGCCTTGACGCCCTGGAGGAAGGGCTCGACCTCGCGGCCGAGATCGTGCGAGTGGCGCGACAGTTCCTGGGCAGCACCGAGCACCTGGGAGGCGGCCGTGCCGGTTTCTCCTGCGCCGTGCTGCACGTCCTCGATGCTGCCGGTGACCGCCTCGGTGCCGCGCGCCGCCTCCTGCACGTTGCGGGCAATCTCGGCCGTGGCCGCGCCCTGCTCCTCCATGGCGGCCGCGATCGAGGTCGAGATCTGGCTCATCTCGGTGATCGTGCGGGCGATCTCCTGGATCGCCGCCACCGTCTGCTGGGTGGCCTGCTGCACCGAGGCGATCTGGCTCGAGATCTCGTCGGTCGCCTTCGCCGTCTGGCTCGCCAGCTCCTTGACCTCGGTGGCCACGACGGCAAAGCCCTTGCCGGCCTCGCCGGCGCGGGCCGCCTCGATGGTGGCGTTGAGCGCCAAGAGGTTGGTCTGGCCCGCGATGGTGTTGATCAGCTGCACCACGTCGCCGATCTTGGCCGCGGTCGCGGCCAGGTCCTGCACCGCCGCATCGGTGCGGCGGGCGCCCTGCACGGCCCGGTCGGCGATCTGCGAGGATTGCGCCACCTGGCCGGCGATCTCGCGGATCGAGATCGACAGCTCCTCGGTGGCGGCCGCCACCGTCTGCACGTTGGCCGAGGTCTGCTGGGCGGCGGACGAGACGGTGACGGATTGCCGGGTGGTCTGGCCGGCGATGGCGGTCATCGACTGGGCGGTGGCCTCCATCTCGGTGGCGGCCGAGGACAACCCCTGCGTCAGGGCCGAGACGTTGAGCTCGAAGCGTTGGGTCAGCCGGTCGAGCATCTCGGCCCGGCGGGTCTTGGCATCGGCTTCCAGGGCGGCGTGCTCATCCGCCTGCTTCTTCGCGATCAGCGCATCCTTGAACACCTGCACGGAGCTGGCCATTTGGCCGATCTCGTCGGGACGAGAGATCCCCTCGATTGCGACGTTGAGATCGCCGCCGGCAAGCGAGCGCATGTTGTCGACGAGCCGGCCGATAGGACAGGAAATACTCCGCCCAAGTCCGAAGGCGATACCCACGAGGACCAAGGCAGACACGCCCACGAATGCGAGAAACACGTTCCTGTAGGTAGCACTGATGGCCGCGAGGTCATCGACATACATACCGGCAGCCACGACCCATTCCCATTGCGGGATTGCGATAGCATAGACGGTCTTCGAAGACGGCACCGTCTCACCGAGCTTCGGCCAGAGAAAGTCGACGAAACCGCCGCCCTTCTTGCCTGCCTCGACCTGCTCGCGGGTGACATAGGTACCGTTGGCGTCCCTCACATCCGAAAGATCTTTGCCTTCCGTGTCCTTGTTGGGATGCATGACAACGGCATTGGTATAGTCGAGCACGACGAAATAGTCGTTCCCGTTGTAGCGCATGGTGCGCAGCGTGTCGGCAGCGCTCTTCTTCGCCTCAGCGATAGAAAGCTCGCCCTTTCTTGCGCGTTCCTCGTAGCCGGCGATCAAGGTGGTGGCGGTTTGAGCGAGGCTCTTGAGCTCCGCTTGCTTGCGCTCGAGAAGGATGCTCGAAATTGTGAGCGATCCATAAATGGACAACGCGATCAGCGCGAGAATGCCTGCCGCTATCCCTGCGTAGAAGCGTCCTGAAATGCCGGAGAGTCCGATCTTCGGCGTTTTGAAAGAATTCTGAGATGTCATGATACCCCTGCTAGTCCCGCCTGCATTGCCGCAGGGTGCGCATACCAGCATAGGATGCGCACGATTTCAGGTCTTGAGGAGCTAACTCATAAAGCTTGTGCCAAACTGCGGACCCATTCATTCAGCCAAGTCGGTCAAGCTCCGACGATCCTTTTCACCGTGCAATGTGTCACCGGCGAACGACACGGGGTCGCGCCCGCAACCGGGCTAACGCATCGCGCGGACAGAGAGAGCCGCGCCAGCGAAAAGTGGCCCGGGTTTACGCGAAGAACGATACGGTCTTCCAGGAGTGGAGCATCGGATGGGATCCCAAGAGTGGGTCTACATTTAGGCCCGAGACTTCAATATCGCATGCCCGAGGACGCCGACCCTGTTTAGATACTCAGTTTCAAACGCGGAGACCGCATTGCCGATGGCGCAAACCGTCAGCATCCTGTGTTAGGCTCGCCCCATGTCCCGCGCCGAACGCCTCTTCGACCTGCTGCAGATTCTCCGCCGTCACCGCCGCCCGGTGAGCGGCGCAGTGCTGGCCCGGGAGGCGGGGATTTCCCTGCGCACGCTTTATCGCGACATCGCCTCGCTCCAGGCCCTGGGCGCGCAGATCGAGGGCGAGCCGGGGCTCGGCTATGTGCTCAAGCCCGGCTTCCTGCTTCCGCCCCTCATGTTCTCCGCCCAGGAGATCGAGGCGCTGGCGCTCGGCCTGCAATGGGTCGGACGGCGGACCGATGCGGACATGGGCCAGGCAGCCCGCAACGTCATGGCCAAAGTCGCCGCCGTGCTTCCCGCCGAGCTGCGCGAGCGCATGGAGGACGACGCCATGATGATCGGCGCCGGGTGGGAGCGGCCGCAGGTGGTCGATCTGGCGCTTCTGCGGCGCGCCCTGACCGAGGGGCGCAAGCTCGCCCTCACCTACTCCGACGAGAAAAGCGCCCGGACGGTGCGGATCGTCTGGCCCGTATCGCTCGGCTTCTTCGAGTCGACCAGGGTGCTGGCGGCCTGGTGCGAGCTGCGCGGCGGCTTCCGGCATTTCCGCGCCGACCGGATCGAGGCGGCGGAGATCCTGCCTGAGCGACTGCCCCGACCGCGCCGGCAGCTCATGAAGGAATGGCGGAACACGCTACTGCCAGAATCTGACAGTGGCATACCCTATTCAATCTCCCGTTCATGCAACACCAGGGAGATGCCCATGAGCACGGAAAACAAGAGCCCGGACCTCGTCTTCTACACCAATCCGCAATCGCGCGGCGGCATCGTGCACTGGATGCTGGAGGAGGTCGGCTGCCCCTACACCATCGAGGCGCTGGAATACGGCACCACGATGAAGACGCCAGCGTACCTCGCCATCAACCCCATGGGCAAGGTGCCTGCGATCCGGCACGGCGACACGATCGTGACGGAAGCCGCGGCGATCTGCGCCTATCTGGCCGATGCCTTCCCCGAGGCGGGCCTCGCGCCCGCGCCCGAGCATCGCGGCGATTACTATCGCTGGTTCTTCTTCACGGCAGGGTGCCTGGAGCCCGCCGCCTCCAACCACGTCCTCGGCTGGGACCCTTCGCCCGAGATGGAAGCCCGCTTCGGCTACGGCTCCTATGGGCGGGTGCTGGACACGCTTTCCGACTGGCTGCAGGACCGGACCTATGTGGCCGGCAGCCGGTTCACTGCCGCCGACGTCCTGCTCGCGAGCCATCTGCAATGGGGCATGATGACGGGCATGATCGAGAAGCGTCCCGCTTTCGAGGCCTATATCGCCAGGCACGTTACCCGCCCGGCGGCGAAGCGAGCGGACGAGCAGGCTGAAGCACTGACGGCGCAACAGGCCTGGAAGGCGGCGTGAGGCCTGCCGCCATCCCCGGCCCGGTGAAGTTTCCTTACGTCATGACCGGGCGGGCTGCCCTTTCCCGGTCGGGGGAGAAAGATGATGGTCTCCCGATCGTGGCCGGCCTCGTGCCGGCCACGCACGTTTTGCTTGCCATCCCTCCGGCCTCATCCTGAGGCGCCACGCCGTGGCGTCGCGAAGGAGGAGCTGGAGAGCCCTGGACGATCCTTCGAGAGGCCGCTGCGCTGCTCCTCAGGAGGAGGGCGCAGGGTGAAGCTGAACGTTATGTTCTCACTTTGTTCTTGACAGGGCGGATAACCTTGGCTATATCGTTGCCCTAGATCTGCTCTGACGAGGGGCGCGCTCGCGAGGCGTCGCAAGAGTGAGAGCAGGCACGGTCCCGCCGCAGGCCTCGCACGCCTGTGGTCGCGGGAGGTCGACCTTGGGGGCTCCCCAGCTGGTCCACCTGAAAAGAACCGTGCGTGACGAGCAGTTCGGCTCTCACATTCACCCCTAGAGAGCGAGCCGGGCTGCCCGACGCGCCACCCTCGAACCCGAAAGGCTCGCAGCGCAAGCTGCGGGCCCCAAGGGGCTGGCTCTTTGACACGAACGGATCAGCCCCCTCTCACGTCATGACGGCCTCGTACCGGTCACCCACGCCTTCGGAACCGCACCGCTGCCAAGGCGTGCCCCCCGGATCGGGGCCAGACAGGACGGCAACGGATTCTCATGGGAATCTTCTTGCCGGGCAATCCCGGCCAGCATCAGCCGTTTCGGGAGGTCCGGGCCGGAGTGCCCCTATCTCGATGGCGTTGCCCCGGGGGGCGACCCGCCTGGGCTGCTTCCTGACGGCATCGTCGTGCGCGCGCGCTCCATCAGGGTCGTGGCCGCGTCCACACAGGCCCTCATGCTGTCTCGTGGATCGCACCGCACCGCCAGGGTCGCGTCCCCGGCTCGCAGCAGAAAACCAGCGCCGCGCTGCGGGGCACGTGCCGACATTCGGCTGTCGAGTCCGCGCAGGAGATCGTCGAGATCGCGATCCTGCCGGCCGTAGGAAGAACCGCGGTCGCCGGAATCATCCGAGCTCTGGCTGTAGGCAGGCAGGGCAACCAGCATCATTCCCACCGCCACCAGAAGGGTCTTCTTCATTCACGCCTCCTATCGGTTAGATCCAGAATGAACTAATCGCGGCAGACCCGCCTGCGGACCAGGACCAGAAGGCTTCCATCCTGGTTCCTGAGGCTGCGAGTGAGGAAGTAGCAGTCCCCGCTCATCCGTTCGGCCAAACGCTCCCGCAGGCGGCCTCGCACCATGCCGCCGCCATCGTCCTCGTCGTTCCAACGCGAGGCGGCCCGCTCGCGCAGGCGCTCCCGCAGCCACGGGTGGTCTCTCAGGAAGTCCCCAACCTCGCCGCGGCGATCGCTGCGCTCCTGCATGAGATCCATGAGTTCGTCACGCTGATCCCGCCGCTCCTGGACCAAGTCCATCAGCATGTCGCGACGATCGGCACGGTCCTGCACCCAGTCTCGCAGGAGATCGCGCAGACGACCGTCGCTCATGCTGCTATCGCCGCTGTCCCAATCGTTCTCCTGGGCGGCCGCCGGGATGGCTGCTGCGAGGAAGAAAGTGGGCGAGGCGACGAGGGTGAACGCGGCCATCGCCAGAACAGGCCATCGGGTCATGATGCTCCTCCAGATTCGAATCAAAACAGCTTCGACTCGGACGCACATCCGCGCTCGTGCGTGTCTCCTCACGTCTCAGGCAGCGCGGAGGAGAATGCGGCGCGGAACGCAAGCTTCACCATGGACGCGAGGGTCGAGGACCGCGCCGTGCAAGACGCCAAGACCTCGAGAGCAGCACCATCCAAGGCACCAAGCTCACCAGCCTGTCCATTGTATTGCTCATGGTGGCTTCTTTGCGTCTGAACGCGCGGATGGAGGCTCAGCACCGCTGAGCAAAAGCGGTAGCCTCCACCTCTTTTGGGGAACCTATCCGACCATCGATAGCGCATCGCTCCCTGCGCACCCCTCTCGGCGACGCTGTCGCAAAATGTTCAGTCATTGTCCTGCTCGATCAAGCAGCCGGCGGCCTGACGTGGTTTGATCGGTTTCCTTGAAGGCAGAACCGGGAGCCCATGGCGCTCGGGTTCCCAAGGGAGCGATGCCATGAAGGTTACCATCGTAGCGTCCACCGCGATGCTGCTCGGGGTTCTGCTCGCGTCGGCACCGGCATGGTCGCAGCATGGAAGCGGCCCGTTCACCCGCTCAGGAGAGATCACCATCCCGTCTCAGCGCGAGCTCGAGCGGGAAGTCTTCAGCGATCCGCGGAACGATTTCTCGTCGATCGACTCGGTAGCCGAGGGCGAGATGGACCGCATGGATCGGCAGATCGACGGCATGGTCGAGCGCGGCATCTGCAACGGATGCTGACAGCGGAGCCGGCCGTCCGAACTCATCGAAGGAAAGCATTTCTCGAGGAGATTTTCTCATGTCCAACACCGCCAATATCGGAACGCCGCTTCCGGGCCGCATGGATCAGGAACTCGAACCGTTGCGCGTCAAATGGGGATGGATCGTTGCCCTCGGCGCGGTCTTCGTCATCGCCGGTCTCATCGCTCTCGGCAGTATCGTCATGGCGACGGTTGCATCGGTAGCGATCGTCGGCGTCATGATGCTGGTAAGCGGAATCGCCGAGATCATCAACGCCTTCGGCGTGAAGAGCTGGGGCAAGTTCTTCCTGTGGGCTCTGCTCGGCGCGCTCTATGTGGTCGCGGGTGTCGTGACCTTCCGCAACCCGCTCCTCGCCGCCTCGGTGCTCACGCTCATGCTCGGCATTGCCCTGATCGTCTCGGGCTGCCTGCGCATTTTCCTGTCCACGCAGATGACGCGGGGCACGCCTTGGGTCTGGGTTGCGCTGTCGGGCGTCGTCACCCTGATCGTGGGCGGGATCATCCTTGCCCATTGGCCTGTCTCGAGCCTCTTCGCGCTCGGCATCTTTCTCGGCATCGATCTCGTCTTTGCCGGGATCGGCTGGATCAGCATGGGCCTCGCCCTGAGGCATCGGACCTAGCCGCGATCCCCTGAAAGACGACAGGCCGGAGCCTGCCCCTTGGTTCAGGACGCGGGGGTCAGGGCCTCTTGAGTCAGGGGCGGCGGGGTACATTCGCAGGAGGAGCTCTACATGAACCACATCGACAAGTCCGCCGGGCCGCCCAAGAAAACCCGCAGGCAAGGCACACCCGGCTCGTCGTCGCACGAGACGTCACGGCCGGATCGTTTCGCCGTGACCCTGGATGCGAAGACCGGCACGATCATCCAGATCGAGGGCATCGACGCCACCGGCGCCCGCCATGAACTCTCGAAGGACGAGAAGGCCGAGCTGGCCAGGGATAATGGCCGGGCCGGGCTGGAGCAGCTTCTCGAACAAGCCTTCGAGGCCGGGATCGCCTGCGTGCTGGGAGGCGAGGACGAGGCCGTCGGAGCCAGGGAGCCCAAGGAGGAGGCCGACCTTCGTCGCATCCTGCTGAAACCGCTGATCGATGAAAGCCCGGCTGCGCGCCTGATGCGGCGTGACGTGCTGGATCGGGCCATCGTCGAGACGTTGATCCACCACAGCCTCAAACCGCGCTCCAAGTCCTCCGAGGGAGGACCGCCGAAGGAGCCGGGCCCTGATCGCGCCGCCCCCCAACCAACTCGATGAAACAGAGGAGACTATCATGGCTTTAAGTGCTCGTGATGATGACCTTGCGCGCGTCCTGATCGGCAGTCGGATGTTGAAGCGCCAGCGCATGCGTCGCCTGTTGCTCGCCCACCTCCTTCGGGAAGGTCGCGAGGACGAGGACGAGGATATCGGCGAGGAGGACTTCGGCGACGAGGAAGAAGAGGAAGGCGGCGAGATGGGCCGCATCCTACGGCTCCCGCTCGCGGCCCGGGCCGTGAGACGCCGGCGCATGCGGCGCCTGCTGCTGGCCCACCTCCTGCGTGAGAGGCGCGGCGAGCACGAGGATTTCAGTGAAGAGGACGAGGGCGAGGAAAGTGAGGAAGGCGACGACGAGGAACGCCGCATCCTACGCCTTCTGATCGCCAGCCGCCTGCTGCGGCGGCGACGCATGCGCCGCGTACTCCTCGCCCATCTCCTGCGCGAGGGACGGGATGAAGACGAGGACGAGGAAGAGGTTCATGGCGGAGAAGAGGGAAGCGACGAGGAACGCCGCGTCCTTCGCCTTCTGGTCGGCAGCGCAATCCTGAGGCGCCGACGCGTCCGTCGCATGCTTCTCGCCCATCTCCTGCGCGAGAAGCGTGGGGATGACGAAGGCTTCGGCGAAGAGGACGAGGTTGAAAACGGCGGCGGTGACGAGCGCCGGCTCATGCGTCTCCTGGTCGGAAGTCAGATACTGCGCCGCCGGCGTGCGCGCCGCATGCTTCTTGCACACCTCCTGCGCGAGAAGCGTGAAGCGGCCTGACGCGCACGCCCAAAGGCGGCGCGGTGTGGATGGGCTGGGGGCCGGTTCTCCGGCCCATTCCGCACAATTGCCCTTCTTGATTGAAGAAGACGTTCGATGTCCGATGCAGCGCCTCTCACCCGCAGACAAAAGACGGTCGGCGGCCTCAAGCGCTTCGGCGTGATCTTTCTGTATTTCTGGGGCCTGCTGGCCATTTCCTCCTTGCATAAATCGCTGATCCTGGAGGAAAGCGGCCTCCCCTACCGACAGAGCTTTGCGGTCGTGAATGCGCTCGTGCTGGCGAAGATCCTGTTCGTGGCGGAGGAGCTGAAAGTCGGCGAGCGCTATGAGCGGGAGCCGCTGATCTATGCGATGGTCTTCAAGGCGGCGATCTATTCGGTTCTGCTGGCGGCCTGTGAGATTTTCGAGAGTCTGGCCATCGGGTACTTTCGCGGAAGGGCCCTTGCCGAATGCCTAGCCGATGTCGGCGGCGGCACCCCGTTCGGTATTCTCACGACCACATTGCTCCTGTTCGTTGCCCTGCTCCCCTTCTTCGGTTTCCGTGAACTCTGCGCGGTCGTCGGAGAGCCGGAGCTGCATCGTCTGCTGTTCGTGAAGCGCGCACGCCTGAAAATTCTGGACGAGGGATGAGTGCCCCACGTCCCTACCCTAAGGCCGAAGCTGCACTATCGCGACATGAGATTACGTGCGAGAGCCACAGCCGCTGCATCAAGGTTATCTCCCTGTTTCGTCAGCATCAGGTTCCCGGCTTTGAGCATGAAATCGGTCATGACCCGTCGGATCTGCTCATCCGACATGGCCACGCCCGCGGCGTCGAATTCGCGGCGTATCTTGCTGAACACGTCGCTGCGCTCGGGATCGACCGCGTCCCTCGCTAGAGCATCCGCGTAAATGTCGGCATCGCGACCGATGATACCCAGCTTCTCCGCGGCCCACCTGCCGATGAGCTTGTTGCGGAGGATGGTCTGTTGAATGTCCTTCGGATTGGTCATTCGTGATCCTCCTTAAGCAGCATTACGCGCTTCATCTCGTGGAGCGGCGTAAGCAGTCCATCCGATTTCGACCATTCGTACCCAGGCTGTGCTCCATCGCTCGCGCAGGAGTGAGCGTGATTCAACGACAGCCGCGCACAAGCAAGCCACGATCTCGTGTATGATGCCATTTCGACCTGTCAGCCATGATAAGCCTGGAGGTGATCCATGACTCTTTTCGAAGATCGCGAGCGGTCCTTCGAGCAGATGTTCGCCCACGACGAGGAGGCGCGGTTCCGCGCACTGGCACGACGCAACAGGCTGCTTGGACAATGGGCGGCCAGCCAGCTCGGACTTAAGGGCCAGAAAGCCGACGATTTTGTCGCCGAGATCGGCCGAAGCCTGGTGGCGCGGGTCGTCGACGAGGGTCTTGTCGGAAAACTTCGATCTGATTTCGAAGCCAACGGCGTCGACCTTTCCGACGAGCAGATCCGTCAAAAAATGGCCGAGCTCATGGCCGCGGCCATGATACAGATCCGCTCGACCACATGGTGAGCGGACGAGCGCCCGCCTGACGAGGGCAATCGTCGTCAGGCGGGCGCGCCGAGTGCGGAAGACATTACCCCTTTGCACCGGCTCCGCCATTGACGGACTTGGTGCAGATTGTCATCAGCTTGCCCATCTCGTCGTTGTAGTCGCGCAGGGTTTCCTCCATCCAGCGGGACTGGATGGCCGCAACATCCGCCAAGTTCTTGCTAGCCATGATTTCACGAGCGATTTCTCCGTCCTTCTCCAGCCGCATGGATACAAATCCAATCATCTCTCGCTGGCATTCGGCGCTTGCCGCAAACCAAGCTTCCGTGGCATTCGCCAGGGCCTGGCCACCGCTATCGGGCAAAGTGACACCGGCGCCGCTGCGCAGCGTCTCCGACGTTCCTGATCTCTTCTGCACCGTGGTCATGGCTCATCCTCCTTGAATGGGCAGTTTCCTCAGAACGAAAGGGTTGTCTTCACCTGCTCCAGGCGGCCGATGGCGAAGTCAGCCTCCCGACGGGACTTATCCTCCCGCATGGCTTCACGCATCGTCTCCAGGCGCAGGATCTCCTCGTCGAGGCGGTCCCGCGTAAGCTCCTCCGGGGGCAGCGCCAGCTCGGCCAGAACCGACACCCCGGTATTGATAATCTGGACGAAACCACCCCGGACGAAGGCGCGATGACCATGTCCCTGGCTATCCGTGACTGCTATGATGCCGGGATTGAGCATCACCATGGTCGGCTCGTGTCCAGCCATGACGGTCATGTCACCCTCGGTGGCCGGCAACATGACCCCGCGCACATCGCCGGAGAACAGAACACGCTCGGGTGAGATCAGTTCAAAGAGCAGAGTGGCCACATCATTTCTCCCCGATGTCGATATCAGTGCCCACTGAACACGAGCGTCTGAATCGGATACAGGAGTGCCTGGATGCGCAGGATCATGGCATGCACAAGTCCGACTCCGTCCACGACATGGAGGACGAGCCGCCGCATCGTGCTGGTCTCGGGTGCGACGATTTCCTCATGGTGGTTCGAATAGGCATTGACGATGCAGCTGCTGCCAGGGGTGACGCCATTGAACCCGTTCTCGTAGAGCGGCTCTAGAAAAGTCAGGACAGTTCCCGGTCGCGTCACCTGCTGCGGGTCAAGCAGTTGCTCGCCGCTGCGAACCTGCCCTGCGGAGATATAGTCCTGAACCCCGGTGACCACCATCGGGATGATCGTCCAGGGCTCTGACGCGCAGGTAGCCTCTGCCACCATCCCGACCTTTAGCGACTGAGACTCGACCTGCCCGAAGCCGGCCTGCAGGTTTCCCCGGCCGGCACCCTCCGGAATCAGGATCCCAGCCGGCCGCATGAGTGGGTTGACGATGTCGCCCACCCGGAGTGTGAACTGCTCCACGCGCCCCCCCACGCCGGCGCGGATGACAGTCTTCGACAGGTCCACCTCGGCCTGTGCCAATTCCGCCTCGGCGCTGGCCTTCTGGGCGGGGAGCAGCGTGGAGAGCTGCGCTTCAGCCTGCTGCTTGGCGGCGGTCGCGGCGTCAATACTGCCTTGACGGCCTTCCACGGAGACCTGCAGCCGCTCAATATCCCGCGTCGCCACGGCGCCCGGATTGCGCCGGTAGATTTCCTGCTTGGTCTCCAGTTCGTCAACCGCCTGCTGATAGGCGCTTCGAGCTTCCTGAAGCTTGCCCTCGGCAGCCCGGATATCGGCCTGAGCCACCACCATGGCGGCATCGGTCTCGGCGATCTTGCGACGCGCCGTTTCAGCTGCCGCCTCCTGCTTGGAGCTGTCGAGCCGGAAGATCGGCGCGCCTTGTTTGACGGCACCGCTTACGCCATCGATATAGATCTCGGCCACACGCCCGTTGGTCTCGGGCAGGATTGGAATGGTGCGGAAGAACGCCGTGGCATTCGTGGTTGCCGGGTGGTTGTAGAAAACCACCGTGATCAGCCCGATGGTCAGCATGAGGCAGGTGACGATGCCCCACCGCAGCTCGAACCACACCGAGTAGAGCGTGATCTCCTTTCCGATCCGCTTGCCCTGTGCGTAACGGCGGTAGAGATAATCCGGCAGGATCGTCAGCATGGAGCAGAGAAGAAGCTCAAGCATGGGACTGCTCCTTCGGCATACGATAAGGCGTGACGGTCGGCGGCACTTCGACCGTGTTCTCGCTCCGCGCAGCGGCGTCAGCGCCCTCGTCGGGCACGTCATCCGCACCCTTGCCCGGCGGGACGCCCGCGATCTTCTCGAGCGATCCGGCCATCCTGTTGAACGTGCCTCCGAAATCGGGAATATCGATCAGTGCGAGCAGCAATCCTGCTACCCAGAAGATGTGCATGTGGGAGAACAGCGCCAGCAGCCCCAGCACGGCGACGATCTCGAACTGGAGCTTGTGAGCCTTGTGGGCAATCCGCTCGGGCAACGTGTGCAGGCGCAGGAACAGGAGCCCGACCGCCAGCACGGCGAGCACCAGAAACAGCGCCACGATCACCATGAGAATATCGGTCCCACCCGGCGCGGTGATGAAGATCGGCAGGTATTGAGGAGCGGCAGGATTGATCGTTGCGTTCATTTGGCTTCACCTACAGGCGGCAGGGAAACGGCTCCCGGTGAGATCGGCACGATGGCCGGCTTCGTCAGGTCGGGCGAGATGGCGAGCTCGGCCTCGGTCGCGGCGATGACATCCTCGATGCTGACGCCATCCTGCGTCTCGAGAAGAGTGGCCTGCCCGTTCGGGAAACCGATCACGGCGAGTTCGGTGACGACGAGATCGACCGGCCGGTTCGAGGTGAGCGGCAGCGCGCATTCCCGGACGATCTTCGGGCGTCCCTTCGCGGTATGCTGCATGGCGACGATGACGCGCTTGGCTCCAGCCACGAGATCCATGGCGCCGCCCATGCCCGGCACCATCTTGCCCGGCACCATCCAGTTGGCGAGGAGGCCGCGCCGGTCGACCTGAAGGCCGCCGAGCACGGTGATATCGAGATGACCTCCCCGGATCAGGCCG
Source organism: Microvirga mediterraneensis (assembly GCF_013520865.1). Taxonomy (NCBI): domain Bacteria; kingdom Pseudomonadati; phylum Pseudomonadota; class Alphaproteobacteria; order Hyphomicrobiales; family Methylobacteriaceae; genus Microvirga; species Microvirga mediterraneensis. The sequence continues at coordinate 2,513,031 of NZ_JACDXJ010000001.1, read as the reverse complement.
AAGGACATGGCGCTGTCGAAGGCGGATGCCCCCGGGAGAGCTGTCACGGGTTTTCCGCCCGCATCCGTCAGCCACGGGAGCACCATGCCGGGCTCCGGCACGGGTCCGGTTCCGATGAGGCCGTTCTCGGATTGGAAGAAGACGTGGATTCCCTTGGGCACGAAGTTGGCCACCAGGGTGGGAATGCCGATGCCGAGATTGACCAGCATTCCGTCCCGTAGTTCCTGTGCGATGCGTCTGGCGATAAGGGATTGCGCATCCATGGCGTCAGCCTTTCGCAATGAGGTAATCGACCACCGGAGCGGGCGTCACGACATGATCGGGCGCAACGACACCGACGGGAACGATGTTCTCCGCCTGCACGATGACTGTGTCGGCGGCCATCGCCATCAGCGGGTTAAAGTTGCGCGCCGTCAGTGCGTATTGAAGGTTGCCCAGGTAGTCGGCGATGAAGGCATGCACGAGGGCGAAGTCGGCGCGCAGGGCGGGCTCCAGCAGGTAGTCACGGCCATCGACCGCGATCTTCTGCTTCCCCTCTTCTGCAATGGTGCCGATTCCGGTCGCTGTCAGGATACCGCCGAGCCCGAAGCCGCCTGCACGGATGCGCTCGGCGAGCGTGCCCTGCGGAACCAGATCTACCTGCAGCTCTCCGGCCAGCATCTGCTGCTGCGTCTCGGGATTAAGGCCGATATGGCTTACGATCACCCGCCGCAGGAGCTTGGACGTGATCAGCTTGCCGATGCCGGTACCGGGTGCGGCCGTGTCGTTGGCAATCACCGTCATATCGCCTTTCTGCTGCCGCACGAGTTCGTCGACCAGGGGCTCCGGGGTCCCGACGCCCATGAAGCCCCCGACCATCAGGGTCGCGCCTGTCGGGATCATCGCAACAGCATCCTGCAGTTTGATGGTTCTCATCCCGCTCTCCTCATGGCGCGGCTTCATTGTTCCGGCCCCAATCCTGGAACAGGGTGTAGGCGACGGCGAGCAGGACGGGGCCGAGAAAGACGCCGATGATCCCGAAGGCCAGCAGACCGCCGAGCACGCCTAGAAAGATCACCACCATCGGCATTCGGATCCCGCGACTGATCAGGTATGGACGAAGGACGTTGTCGAGGCTTCCGACCAGAAGGCCGTTCCAGACCATTACGAAGACCGCCCAGCCGCTATGCCCCTCGGACATCAGCCAGAGGCCCGCCGGCAGCCAGAGCAACAGGAGGCCCATGGGCACAAGAGTGAAGACCATGCCGACGGCCCCGAGCAGGATGGCGCCGGGCACGCTCGCAAGCCAGAAGCTGAAGCCGAGCAGGATGCCCTGGATGAGCGCCGTGCCAAGAACTCCATTGACGACGCTCTTGATGGTGGCGCCCGCCGTCTTCAGCACATGACGCGCCCGCCAGCCGCCGAGGCGCGCCATAGCCCATTCGACGCGGCGCTCCACATAGGCACCGTCGCGATAGAAGAAGAAAACGAGCACGATGCCGAATCCTACTTGAAGCGTACCCGACAAGAGCGTGCTTCCCTGGTGCAGCGCCCAATCCCGCAGCGGCACCGCGTAGGGCGCCAAAGCCGGCCCGAGCCCTTTCCCCTGTTGGGACGCTTCGAGCCATACCCTCTCCGCCTCATGGCCGAGCAGCGGAATGCGTCCGAGCCAGCCGGGAGGCGGAAGCCCCTGATCGATGGCGGACCGGATCGCAGCGGTGAGCCGGGCAATATCGTCCGTCAGGTTCGCGCCCAAGGTCAGGAGCGGGAGAACGAGCAGGGAGGCGATCAGCAGGGTCATGAGCAGGGCCGCGGCGGTCGGGCGCCGGCCCAATCGTCTCTCCACCTTCCGAAACAGGGACCAGGTCGACACGCACAGCGTGACGGCAAGAAAGATAGCCTTGAGGAAAGGCGCCAGGGTGTAGATGCAGCCGATGGCCAGCACCAGAAGGAGCACGAGCCCGAGCGCCTTCTCCACATAGGAAGCCTCGGAAGCGCTAATCCGCTCCTGGCTGTTCATCGCCTCCTGGGAATCGACTGCATGCACGGCTCTCTTCCCTCTTCGGGCATCTCGGTCCAAAAGCCTCTCAAGCCATAATGCTGAGACCGCCGTCGACATAAGTGGTCGTCCCTGTAAGCCGTCTGGCGAACGGCGTCGTCAAATAGGCTGCTGTGAGGCCGACATCCTCGATATCGACCAATTCGCCGATGGGCGCCCGTTCGATGGCTTCGGCAAGAAGGACGTCGAAGTCCTTCAGACCGGAGGCAGCCCGGGTTTTCAAAGGGCCAGGGGATACGGCATGTACGCGGATGTGCTTATCCCCCAGTTCATAGGCGAGATAGCGGACGGCGCTCTCCAGCGCCGCCTTTACGGGCCCCATCAGGTTGTAGTTCGGCACCACCTTGTTGGCGCCGTGGTAGCTCATGGCCAGGAGCGTACCGCCATCACGCATCAACGGCTCGGCAAGCCGCGCCATGCGGATGAAGGAATGACACGAGATGTCCATCGCCACCTTGAAGCCCTCGTCCGAGCTGTCGACGAGCCGCCCCTGCAGATCCTGTTTCGGTGCGAATGCGATCGAATGGAGAGCGATGTCGAGGTTGCCCCAGGTTGTCTGGATCTGTTCGAAAACGGCTTCAAGTTGCCCGGGCTGAGCCACATCGCACGGCGCGAAGATCGAGGCTCCTAGTTCCTTTGCGAGGGGCTCGACATAGGGCTTTGCCTTCTCGTTGAGGTAGGTAACGGCAAGATCCGCGCCAAGCTCGCGGAAGACCCGGGCACAGCCATAGGCAATCGAATGCTCGTTGGCGATGCCGACGACGAGAGCCCGCTTGCCAAACAGGATCTTCGATTGAATGGCGGCCTTGTCCAGTTCGTTGGGTCGGTCGTTCATGGATGTTCCCTCGTGCGTCGTGTGCCGCTGGCGCGACGGGCGGAACCGTGCTTTACCCCGACCCCGGGGTGTTCCTCTGCCTCGCGTTCCACCAGCGTTAATGTGATCGGCTCTGCCTTCGGTTTGCCGGGGCTCTCGTCTTCCGCCAGCAGGCGCCGGATCTCACCCAAGAGGGCGATCTGCTTGGCATTGGCCTCGATCCGCCCCTCGATGTGATCAATCATGTCGAGCAGCCTGCGCCGATCCGCCGACGTCTGCAGGAGCTTGGGAAGCGCCAGGAGCGCCTTCACAGGCTCGAAATCGACGATGTAGGACTGCTCGCGGATAATGTCGCGCGCAGCCTCGATCGGCATATCGAGGAGCCCGATATCCTGCCCGACAAGTTCTCTTGTCCGCTTCATCGCCGAGAGCCGCCGCCGTCCGGTACCAGCCTTCATGAGCAGAAGGGCCGCGCGGACCATGGCTCTCGTGCGATCCCCCTCCTCGATACGCGACAGCGCCTCCTTCACGAAGGAGGCATTTCGGATGTCGATGAGCTCTTCCCCAATGGCTTTCTTCTCTTCGACCATGCCGATGCTGGCGGGACCATAGATGCGGAAGAATGTGTTCTCGACGGCCGCATCCCGCAGGTCGCGATAGAGATCCCATGAGGCCGTGGTGAGAGCGGCAGCACAGCGCTCCATCTTTACGGCCGGCCCGTCGTTGTCACGCGGTGCCCGGTTCGCCTTAGCGATATCCGCCGCGCCTTTGAGGGGCCAGAAGAATGGATTGAGGTCGGACACGACCCACCGCTGAACCCTCTGCGGATTGAAGCCCCTGGCAAGGCCGGCCGCAGCCGGCGTGACCATCGGCGCGACGAAAGGATGAACGAACGTCTCGTAGGCGGAGGCGAGCGCTTCCGAGGTCTTCTCGACCGCCTCGAACGGCATCTCGTCCTTGCGGCTGTATTTCTGCAGAACCTGCAGGTCTTCGACGCGCATCTCGGTCAGCGTCACATCATAGCGCAGGCCTTCATCCGTCGTGTGCTCTTCGATCTGCATACCGTACAGCCCCGGCGGCTGATGCTCGATATACTCGATCAGGTCGACGATATGCTTGTATTCCCGCTTGGCGACCGCGCCCGAGACGAAGATCCCGAGGTGGCCAACGCTCTTGTGCATCAGGCCGACGATGACCTGTCCGTTGGCCTTCAGTGCCTCAGTGGTTGGATACAGATCGGCTACCCAATTGAAGGCCTGCTGCGGCGGCGTGATGTTGTCGCCGAGCGACGCGAACAGGATGATGGGCGACCTGATCGAGCGCAGGTCAAAGGCGCGCCCCTCGGACCACTCGGCATCGCCAGCCGCCAGGTTGTTCCCGACGAACAGGTTTTCGACGATCCACTTGATCTCCTGCCTGTTCATCAGGAAGAAGCCACCCCACCAGCGCTCGAACTCCAGGAAGCGTTCGGGCTCGGTGTCGATCTTGGAGAAGAGCGTGTAGTACTTGGTGAAGAAGGTATTGGCCGGGTTGAGATACTCGAAGTTTTCGACGAGGTAGGCACCGTCGAACGTGCCGGCGCCGAGATCGCTGGCGAGAAGTGCCGGCCAGAGGCCGCCGAGAATCCCACCCGCATAGCGCATCGGATTTTCGCCGTCGTTTCCGGCCCAGTACGACATGGGCGCCCCGTTGATGACGATGGGGCCGACGAGATCCGGCTCGACCGCGCCGACCAGCATGGAGGCCCAACCGCCCTGACAGTTGCCGAACAGGACGGGCTTACGGGTCTTGGGGTGGCGTTCGCCGACGATGCGGAGGAACTCGGCCTCGGCCTTGGAGACATCCGCGAGGGTCTGTCCGGGCATCGGTTCGGGGAAGAAGATCACGAAGTAGACTGGGTGCCCTGCCTTGAGCGCGACGCCCACCTGCGAATCCTCCTTAAATCCGCCGATACCGGGCCCGTGACCGGCGCGCGGGTCAATGATGACGAAGGGCCGGCGCTCCGGGTCGGTCTTGATGCCTGCCGGCGGTACGATGCGCACGAGAGCGTAGTTCACGGGCTGTTCGAATAAACGAGCGTCCGCGACGATCTCCCAATCGAAGGCCAGCAGCGGCGGCTTGCCGGCCTTCTCGTGCTCGACCCAGTTGTTGCCGCGTTGGCGCAACGTGTCCCAGAACAGGATGGAGCGCTGTGTGAAGTCAAGCCAATAGGCGCTGGCGTCTCGCCAGAGGTCGAGAGGCGACACTGAGCGGACCGAACCGTCTCTCAGCGGCTCGCCCGCAGCCCTCACGGCCTCGAAGTAGCGTTCGACCGCCTTCGTACACCGTTCCTGGTAGACCTGCGCGACCTTGGCTTGCGAGCGACCGAGTTCCGTCAGGCGATCTTGTCCCTCGACGTCTCGTCCTCCCGTCCTTGATTGGACTTCCTGCATCGTTGTTGTCCCGTCGAAAGGTGTTCCTGAGGATCTCACTTCTTGGTGTCGCCCCACTTGAGGAAGAAGCCGACATCTCCGGGCAAGCCACCCGGCCATTCGATGATCAGGGCACTAAGCCTGAACCCCATGGGGCGGAGCTGGTCGCGCCATAGCTCGTAGGCCTGGCGCGGGCGTCCGATGAGGGTCTCGGGCCAGGTCTGATCCGAGTTGTTGATCGCACGGCCGTGGTCCGTGCATAGGGCATTGGGAAAGCGCATGACCATCAGTTCGGTCTGCCCGCGTTCCGCCGCCGCCTTCAGTTTCGACTTCAACGGCTGGAGAATGTCCCGTAACGCCTCAGGGGTCAGGTCGAGGGGCACGGACAAGCGCTTGATCAAGTCGTTGCGTGCCTTCTCGGCGCGGTCCATGCCCTCGATCGACGTGGTCGCCTTCGCCATCTGCATCTCGGTCATGTAGTTCCGCAGATCGGCTGCCGACATGAATGTCTCATCTCCAAGCTCCTGCTGGGCGCTTGACTTGTCCGCCTTGGTCTTCAGGGTTTCCATGGCATCAATCTCCGTGGTCAGGATGCAAGTTTGGCGTGCGCCGTGCCGAGCACGCTGCGCGTCTGCCGGGCGATCACAAGTTCCTCGTTTGTCGGGATGACCCACGCGGCGGGCCCGGACCCGGCGGAGATCCGCGGACCGCCGGTGCCATTGGCAGCCTCGTTGAGCGAAAAACCTGCCCATGCGAGGCCGGCGATGACCTCAGAGCGGGTTGCCACGTCGTTCTCGCCGATGCCCCCCGTGAAGACGAGCCCGTCGAGCCCGCCGAGCGCCGCGACGAGCGATCCGATCTCGCGCGTGATGCGGTAGACGAAGAGATCGATGGCGCGCCGCGCATCCGCATTGTTCGCGGCGTTGGCCCGCAGCACGCGCATGTCGTTCGACAGACCGGACACCCCGAGAAGGCCGGACTTGGTGTAGAGCATGCGCTCGGCCTCATCCGGCGTGAGCTTCATCTCCCGGAGCATGAAGAAAACGACTCCCGGATCGAGGGCACCGCAGCGCGTTCCCATCGGCAGGCCTTCCAGGGCCGAGAAGCCCATCGTGGTGGCGATGCTCGCTCCCTTGTGGAGTGCACACAGGCTCGCGCCGTTCCCGAGATGCGCGACGATGACCCTCCCCTCGGCGAGGCGCGGATCGTAGTCCTTCAGCACGGATGAAATGTAGTCGTAGGACAGCCCGTGAAAGCCATAGCGCCGCACTCCACGCTCGCTCATCTCGCGCGGGAGCGCGAACGTCCGGGCGATCTCGGATTGGGTCTGGTGGAAAGCCGTATCGAAGCTGGCGACCTGCGGCAGTCCCGGCAGGCGGCGGCGAACGATCCGGATCGGCTCCAGGTTGTGAGGCTGATGCAGGGGCGCAAGCGGCACCAGCGTCTCCAAGGTCTCGATCACGGCGTCGTCAACGAGGACAGGTCCGGAGAAGGATCCGCCGCCGTGAACCACCCGGTGTCCGATGGCCGCGAGCCTGCGCCCCTCCTGATGCTGCCGCAGCCAGGAGACGAGATGCATGAGCGCCTCCTCATGGCCGAGCCGGTCGCCGGAACTCCACGTCATCTCATCCAGGAGCTGCCCGCGGGCGTCCTTGACGACGAAGCGCGCCGACGCGCCCAATCCTTCGAACAAGCCCTTGAAGGCGACGCGAGGATCCGCACCGTCCGGCGTATCGTAAACCTGGAACTTGAGGCTCGAAGAGCCGGCGTTGAGAACGATGAGCACGGGCATCATGGCTCAGACCTCCGGGACGCCGAGCTGCTTGCGCTGCGCATCGGCCACGAGGGATGCGACGGCGCAGGAAGCCAAGCGCGTAATCGTCGAGTCGGCCCGGCTGGTAAGAATGATCGGCACCCGAGCCCCAAGCACGATGCCCGCAGCATCCGCATCGGCCAGAAAGGTCAGGCTCTTGGCGAGCATGTTGCCGGCCTCGAGATCGGGAACGACAAGCACGTTCGCCTGCCCGGCGACAGGCGACTGTATTTTCTTGATCTTCGCCGCGCCGAGATCGATGGCATTGTCGAGCGCCAGGGGACCATCCACGATGGCGCCCGTGATCTGTCCGCGATCGGCCATCTTGCACAGGGCCGCTGCCTCGATGGTCGAAGGTACTTTCGGGTTCACCGTTTCCATGGCCGACAGGATTGCCACCCGCACCGGATCGACGCGCATCGCCCGCGCGAGGTCGATGGCATTCTGGACGATGTGAATCTTGTCCTCCAGGGTAGGCGCGATATTGACTGCGGCATCCGTGATGATGAGCGCCGTCTCATGCTGCGGAACATCCATGACGAAGCAATGGCTGATCCGGCGCGCCGTCCGCAGTCCGCCCTCGCGGCGAACCACCGCGCCCATAAGCTCGTCCGTATGGAGGCTCCCCTTCATCAGCGCATCGGCTTCGCCGGCCCTGACGAGATCGACGGCTTTCTCGGCAGCGGCAGCGCTATGCGGGGCGTCGACAATGCGCATCGTGGCGACCGGCCTGCCGAGCGCCTGTGCGGCGGCCGTGATCTTCGTCTGCGGCCCGACGAGGATCGGATCGATCAAGCCGAGTTCGGCCGCCTCGAACACCGCACTCAACGAGGCCGCATCGCAAGGGTGCGCCACCGCCACCTTCAGCTTAGGCAGAGATTGAGCGATCGCCACGAGCCGGTTATATTTGGCATGCTGGCGCGCCGGCTGAGAAGAGCTCTGAGTTGATGGTACAACCGTCATAGCCGCCTCTGATTTTCTTTACTCGATGGCCAGCCGCCACGGCTGCCGGAATGGCCTCCGGCATGCACGCCATCGCAGATGACCGGCTTTGCCTAGTTTGGCCCTCACCGGGCCTGATGCTTGACCAGTTGGGCCAATGTTTTGACGTTTTGGGACGGGCAAGAGCGGCCAGCCACGAAAGTCGTGATTGGATTGCTACCGCCTTCCTCGGTGGTCGTTTTGACTTTTCGCAAGCTGGCCGGTGATCGCCAGAAATTCAGCTGGAAAGGGAGACTTGCGCCGCATCTGGCCGTGTCGGATCAGTCAACTGATGAATGCGCCCGCTGATCGGACGCTCCGTCGCGGCAGCCGCTCGATCGCTCGCAAGCGCCTGAACCGAATGGTATTTTCCTAAAAAAGCATATGTGTTTTGCAGCTGCGGGCCAGCGTTTCGCGCCAGGCTGCTCGCGTTATCCGGGCACGAATATGGGGATCTCTGAAGAGCCAGCGGACCAATCCCGACGGCTCATGCCCGCATTTACCGTTGGGCTCTTAGCGCATCGTGCGGAAAAGTGGGTCCGGTTTTCTGCACCAACCCATGCGCCGGCATATGAAAAAGCATCGGATTGATCCCAAAGTGCAAATCCGCTTTTGGGTCCGATACTGTAGGACCCGCCGCTTGGCTGCCTATCGGTTACATGGGCAAAAATGGCTCAAAGGGCAGATGCCGGTAACCCTTTGATATTGTTGGTGAGCGCGCTGGGACTCGAACCCAGGACCCTCTGATTAAAAGTCAGATGCTCTACCGGCTGAGCTACGCGCTCCCAGAAGTGAGCCCGAGATACGGGGTCTCGGGCCTCGGGTCAATCGAAAAGCCCTGCCTGGACGGGCAAATCCTCAGCTTCCAGCCCCTGAGCGGCCCATTCTCTGAAGAAAGCCCTGGTCCAAGCCGAGGGTTTCATCCCTCGTCCGCCATAGCGATGTTGTCCGCGTGTCGGCCGATATCCGCCTTGCTGTCCCGCTCACCCCTGGCCCAGCCTTCCTTGACCTCGCCGATATAGTCATCGAGGCGTCCCTCGGCGATAGCCTTGCGAAGGCCGGCCGTGAGTTCCTGGTAATAGGCCAGGTTGTTCCAGGTCAGGAGCATCATGCCCAGGATCTCGTTCGAGCGGACGAGGTGGTGCAGGTAGGCGCGCGAATAGGTGTTCGAGGCCGTGCACTTCGATTCCGGATCGAGCGGGCTGGTATCCTCGGCGAAGCGCGCGTTGCGCAGGTTCATGCGGCCGTGGCGGGTAAAGACCTGTCCGTGGCGTCCGGCACGGGTGGGCATGACGCAGTCGAACATGTCGACACCCCGACGCACCGCCTCCACGATGTCGTCGGGCGTGCCCACTCCCATGAGGTAGCGGGGTTTCTCACTGGGCATATGGGGTTCGACCGTCTCGATCATGCGCAGCATCACGTCCTGCGGCTCGCCCACTGCCAAGCCGCCGATGGCGTAGCCCTTGAGATCCAGTGCTGCGAGCTCCTTTGCGCTCTCGATGCGCAGCCGCTCCACCGCGCCGCCCTGGACGATGCCGAACATGGCCTTTCCGGGCTGGTCGCCGAAAGCCACCCGGCAGCGCTCCGCCCAGCGGAGGGACAGGCGCATCGCCTTTTCAGCCACCTCGTCGGAGCAGGGCAGCTTCACGCATTCGTCGAGCTGCATCTGGATGTCGGAGCCCAGAAGCCCCTGGATCTCGATGGAGCGCTCCGGCGTCAGCACATGGGTCGAGCCGTCGATATGAGACTGGAAGGTAACCCCTGTTTCGTCGATCTTGCGCAGGGCCGATAGCGACATGACCTGGAAACCGCCGGAATCGGTGAGGATCGGATAGGGCCAGTTCATGAACTTGTGCAGGCCACCGAGCCTGGCCACCCGCTCGGCGCCGGGACGGAGCATGAGATGATAGGTGTTGCCGAGCACCACATCGGCTCCCAGTGCCTTCACCTGATCGGGATACATCGCTTTCACGGTAGCGGCCGTTCCGACAGGCATGAAGGCAGGCGTGCGGATAACGCCGCGCGGCATGCGGATCTCGCCGGTACGTGCCGCTCCGTCGGTCTTATTGACGGTGAAGGTGAAGGTCTCGGTGGTCATTCAAACCTCGTCTTGTCATCCCCTGCCGCAGCGGAGGGGAAGGGGATCCAAAGATCCGCAGCACATGTCAATGGATCCCCTTTCTCGCGCGTTCCGCGCCGGGGACGGCCGGAGCATCAGCGCCGAAACAGCAAACTCGCATCCCCATAGGAATAGAAACGATAGCCGTTTTCAATGGCGTGAGCATAGGCTGCTCTCATGCAGTCCAAGCCCGCAAAGGCCGAAACCAGCATGAAGAGGGTCGAGCGCGGCAGGTGGAAGTTGGTCATCAGCATATCCACGGCCTTGAACCGGTAGCCGGGCGTGATGAAGATAGCGGTATCGCCCGAGAAGGGCGCGATGCTGCCGTCCTCCTGGGCGGCACTCTCCAGAAGGCGCAACGATGTGGTGCCGACCGCCACGATTCGCCCTCCCCTGGACCTGGCCTCGTTGAGCGCCAGGGCGGTCTCTGGCGAGACCGAACCCCATTCCGCGTGCATGCGGTGCTCGTCCGTATCGTCGGCCTTCACGGGCAGGAACGTGCCCGCTCCCACGTGAAGGGTTACGAAATGACGGGCAATGCCGCGTTCTTCGAGACGGCGGAAGAGATCGTCCGTGAAATGCAGGCCGGCAGTCGGGGCTGCGACCGCCCCCTCGTCCTTCGCATAGACGGTCTGATAGTCGCTCCGGTCCTTGTCGTCGGTGGGGCGCTTGCCGGCGATGTAGGGCGGCAGGGGAAGCTCGCCGAGCCGAGCGATGGCCTCGTCCAGGAAAGCCCCCGCGAAGGAAAAACAGAGCGCCACATCGCCCCCCTCGCCTTTCTCCACGACCTCAGCGTCGAGCCGCACGAGCTCGCAGGCCGTGCTCTCGGACGGGTCTCCAAAGCGGATGCGGTCGCCGACGTGAAGCTTCTTGGCCGGGCGGGCAAAGGCGCGCCATCGGTCGGCGCCTTCTCGCTTGTGCAGCATGATCTCGACCCGCGCCGCATTCTCCTCGCGGACGCGCAGGCCGTAGAGCCGGGACGGAATGACCTTGGTGTTGTTGAGGACGAGCACGTCGCCAGGCTGCAGCAGATCCGGCAGGTCACGGACGATCCGGTCCTCGAGGCCGGTTCCGGGCCGGACCACGAGCATGCGGGCGGCATCACGCGGCTCCACGGGGCGGAGCGCGATACTGGTCTCGGGGAGATCAAAGTCGAAGAGATCGACGCGCATGGGGTCCCTATTATTCGAAGATTGGGCTTATGGGTCCACGGCTTACCAGCCGTCAATCAGACATGTCTCCCCATGTTCTCTACTCCTCGCAGAAGCGCTGCCGATAAGAAAAATAGGGCCGATGGCAGCTTGCGCACATCCCTCAAATGAAATAAAATTTTATTTCATTTTTTTTGCGGAAACCGATTCATGTCGGACGACAACGCACAAGCCAAGCCCAATCCTCTTCGCTCTCTCTGGCCGGACGTAAAGACCGATACTGGCAGGCAGGAAGCGGCGAAGGCTGGCGCCATCTCCATGGTCTATGTTGCTCTTTCCTATATCCTGGCAACAGGCCTGATCATCTTCAAAGGAGAAGATTTGATCGGCGGTTTCGCGGATACAGAGGAACTCGTCGGAACGATCATCCTGAACGTCCTGGCCATCCTCATGGCATGCCTTCTGGCGTGGCTTATTTGGAAACGCCGAAGCCTTGTCGCCACAGGGATTGGACTAGTCTGGATTGCTGCCGAGGTTGCGATGAAGCTCGCAATGGCTCCCGGACGTGGCACCATCATAGCGATCCTCGCCCTGCTGTTCAGCATCAATGCCATGCGCAGTGCAGTCGCGGCCAAACGAAAAGTCGAAGCGGCGTGACCGTGAACCTCCCACCCGGGTGGGAGGTTCACGTACCAGGGTGAAACCGTCTTCCTCAAGCTGCGTCGGCAGCGACCTTCATGGACACGATGCGATCGGGATCGCGGACGGGCTCGCCGCGCTTGATCTTGTCCACGTTCTCCATGCCCTCGGTCACCTTGCCCCAGACAGTATACTGCTTGTCGAGGAAACGGGCATCGTCGAAGACGATGAAGAACTGCGAATTGGCGGAATGGGGCTGGTTCGTGCGGGCCATGGAGCACACGCCGCGCACATGCGGCTCGGCGTTGAACTCGGCCTTCAGGTCCGGCAGGTCGGAACCGCCGGTGCCCGTCCCGGTCGGATCGCCGGTCTGGGCCATGAAGCCCTCGATCACCCGGTGGAACGGCACGTTGTCGTAAAAGCCCTGGCGGGACAGCGTCTTGATGCGCTCGACATGGCCGGGAGCGAGGTCCGGACGCAGCTCGATGACCACACGGCCCTTGGTGGTTTCCATGATGATGGTGTTTTCGGGGTCTGCCATCGGGATCTCCTGTTCTGGCTGGATCGGATGAAAATAGGATTGCCTGCCCGCTCACATAGGCCGGGCATCGATGAAACGGAAGGAGAAGACGCGTCCGGCAATGGCACGCCCAAAGCTTTCCGTAAAGGGAAGCGGGCTGCAGCGCTCGAACGCCTCGCGCACCGCCCGGGTAAAGGGCTCCCGCTGGTCCGCCTGCGTCCCGGCCTTGTAATAGGTGATGCGGGGCTGGCCCAGCACTTCTCCGTTACGCTTGAAGCTCAGGCGCAGGGTGATCTCCTGGCCGGAATACCCGCTGCCGGCCGGCGGACGCCAGCAGGACTGGAGCGCCTGGAACACCTGGGTGATCCGATCGACCCGGTCGATCCTCGGAGCGTCGGGACGCGGCCGGACCGTGCCCATGATGCCCTCCGGAAGCGGAGGCGACGTGTCGTAGGGCCAGTACCACTCGTCGAACGCAGGGGATGGCGCAAGGACCTGCGCGGCGAGCGGAGAGCTCGTCAGGGCCTCAAGCAGGAACGCGGCTATCAACAGCCGCGCCCCGGATGATTGCCCCGAACGCATTATTTCGCGTCGGCGGCGAGCTGCATCTTCACGATCTTGTCCGGATTCGTGACCATGCCGTTGGCTGCCGAATCGCCCTTCTTGATCTTGTCGGCCACGTCCATGCCGGATACGACCTCACCGAAGAGGGTGTACTGGCCGGTCAGCGGGCCGCAGCCCTCGTAGCAGATGAAGAACTGGCTGTTGGCGGAATCCGGGCTCTGGGAGCGGGCCATGCCGACGGAGCCGCGCTTGTACTGGGTCTTGGTGAACTCGGCCGGAACGTTGGGCAGGTTGGACTTGCCCGTGCCGGTGCCGGTGGGATCACCCGTCTGGGCCATGAAGCCGTCGATCACCCGGTGGAAGACGACGCCGTTATAAAAGCCCTGCTTTGTGAGGGTCTTGATCTGCTCCACGTGCTTGGGCGCCAGATCCGGCCGCAGGCGGATGGTAATGCGGCCGTCCTTGGTGTCGAGGAAGACCGTGTTCTGCGGGTCGTTGGCCTGCTGGGCGGCGGCGGGAGCGAGGCCTGCGAGCACGAGCGCTCCGGCAATGAGCAGACGCTTCATGGGTCGATATCTCCTTCGAGGATGATGAAACTTTATGGCCGCTTGAATTTGGCCTTCAGACGCTCGGCGACAAGACCCGGCACGAAAGCCGAGACCTCACCGCCCATTCCGGCGATCTGACGCACAAGCGTGGCCGTGATGGGGCGAACCGGAGGCGAAGCCGCGAAGAACAGGGTCTGGACATCCGGCGCCATGGCGGCGTTCATGGACGCCATCTGGATTTCGTAGTCGAAATCCGTCCCGTCCCTGAGGCCGCGCACGATGAGGCTCGCCCCATGACGGCGGGCCGCCTCGACGGCGAGATCGTTGAAGGTGACCACCTCCAGCGTCACGCCTCTCTCCTGCAGGATCGGCCCGCAGACCTCGCGCAGCATCTCGGCCCGCTCCTCGGCGGGAAAGATCGGCGCCTTCGAGGAATGGACCCCGATTGCGACCACGATCCTGTCCGCCACGCTGCAGGCCTGGCGCAGAACGTCCAGGTGTCCGTTGGTGACGGGATCGAAGCTGCCGGTATAGAGCGCGGTGCGGGTCATGGCCCAAGGCGTAGCCGGATTAGCGCCATCGGGCAAGCGGTGCGCTGGCACACGGCAACCGGGGCGCAAGCATGAGAGATATGGCTAACCTTAAGTCAGGAGAGCGCCATGATCCTCCGCCTTTTCATCGTCGCCATCACGGCCATCGCCGTCCTGAGCCCGGCCGCGCTGGCGAGCTTGGGATGACACGCTCCACGTCTTGGCCAGCCATGGGCCGGCCATCCCGATTGCCTGAAGCGCCGCACTTTCCGATCGGGATCACTGCACAGGACCGGTGATGACGAGGCAGCACTGAACAGGATGTAGAAAACCCGCCGACCTGAATCGGCGGGTTCTATTGTTCGCGAAAAACCGGAAGCTCTTACTCTTCCGTCGCCTCGCCGCCCTCGGACGCGGTGTCCTCGACGCCTTCGCCGTTATCCTCGTCCTCGCCCTCGATGTGCTCCACCGAGACCACCTTCTCCTTGTCGCGGGTGGAGAAGATGGTGACGCCTTGCGAGTTGCGGCCGACGACGCGGATGCCTTCCACCGGCACGCGGATCAGCTGGCCGCCGTCGGTGACGAGCATGATCTGGTCGGCATTGTCGACCGGGAAGGACGCCACGAGCTTGCCGTTGCGGCTGTTGACCGCCATGGCCGTGATGCCTTTGCCGCCGCGTCCCGTGATGCGGTACTCGTAGGACACGGTGCGCTTGCCGTAGCCCTTCTCGGAGATCGTCAGGATGCACTGCTCCTGCGCGCTCATCTCCGCATAGCGCTCCTGCGAGAGCGAGAAGTTGGCGCCCTCTGTCTCCTCCGCATCCTCCGACGCATCGGCATCGGCGCCCATCTGCTCGCCGGTGACCGCGCGGCGCATCTTCAGATAGGCCGCCCGCTCCTCGCCCGTGGCTTCCACGTGGCGAAGGATGGCCATGGAGATGATGTCGTCTCCCTCGGCCAGGTTGATGCCGCGCACGCCCATGGAATCGCGGCCCTTGAACACGCGCACGTCCGTGACCGGGAAGCGGATGCACTGGCCCTTGGCCGTGGTGAGCAGCACGTCGTCGTGCTCCGAGCAGATCTGCACGTCGACGATGTGATCGCCCTCATCGAGCTTCATGGCGATCTTGCCGCCGCGATTGACCTGGACGAAGTCCGACAGCTTGTTGCGGCGAACCGTGCCGCGAGACGTCGCGAACATCACGTCCAGCTTGTCCCAGGACGCCTCGTCCTCGGGCAGCGGCATGATGGTGGTGATGCGCTCGCCCTGCTTGATCGGCAGCATGTTCACCAGGGCCTTGCCCTTGGCGTTGGGAGCGGCCAGCGGCAGACGCCACACCTTCTCCTTGTAAGCCTGGCCTTCGGACGAGAAGAAGATCACGGGCGTGTGGGTGTTCGCCACGAAGAGACGCGTGACGAAATCCTCGTCCCTCGTCGTCATGGCGGAACGGCCCTTGCCGCCGCGGCGCTGCGCCCGATAGGTCGAAAGCGGCACGCGCTTGATGTAGCCGGCATGGGACACGGTGACGACCATGTCCTCGCGGGCGATCAGGTCCTCGTCGTCGACATCGGAATCCCAATCGACGATCTGGGTCCGGCGCGGGGTCGCGAACCCATCGCGGACCTCGATCAGCTCGTCCTTGATGATGCCCATGATGCGGGCGCGGGACCGCAGAATATCGAGATAGTTCGAGATTTCCGCCGCGAGCTTGGCGAGTTCGTCGCCGATCTCGTCACGGCCGAGCGCCGTCAGGCGCTGGAGGCGGAGGTCGAGGATCGCCCGAGCCTGCGTCTCGGAAAGACGATAGGTGCCGTCATCGTTGATCTTGTGGCGCGGGTCGTCCACGAGCGCGATCAGCGGCGCGATGTCGTGCGCCGGCCAATCGCGGCCCATGAGCGCCTCGCGGGCCGTGTTCGGATCGGGCGAGGTGCGGATGAGGCGGATGACCTCGTCGATGTTCGCCACCGCGATGGCGAGGCCGCACAACACGTGGGCGCGCTCGCGCGCCTTGTTCAGCAGGAACTTGGTGCGGCGGGAGACGACCTCCTCGCGGAAATCCACGAAGGCCTTGATCAGGTCCTTCAGGTTCATCAGCTCGGGGCGGCCGCCGTTGAGCGCCACCATGTTGGCGCCGAAGCTCGTCTGCAGCGGCGTGTAGCGATAGAGCTGGTTGAGCACCACGTCGGCCATGGCGTCGCGCTTGATCTCGACCACGATGCGCATGCCGTCGCGGTCCGATTCGTCGCGCAGATCCGCGATGCCCTCGATCTTCTTCTCGCGCACGAGCTCGGCGATCTTCTCGATCAGCGAGGCCTTGTTCACCTGATACGGGATCTCGGTGAAGATCAGCGCCTCGCGGTCCTTGCGGACCTCCTCGACCTCGGACTTCGCCCGCATGACGATGGAGCCGCGGCCCGTGGTGTAGGCGGACTTGACGCCCGCACGTCCGAGGATCAGCGCGCCGGTCGGAAAGTCCGGGCCGGGGATGATCTCGATCAGCTCCTCGGTCGAGATTCCGTCGTTGTCGATGAAGGCCAGGCAGCCGTTGATGACCTCGCCCAGGTTATGGGGCGGCATGTTGGTCGCCATGCCGACCGCGATGCCGCCGGCGCCGTTGACGAGCAGGTTCGGAAAGCGCGCGGGCAGAACCGACGGCTCGTCCTTCGACTCGTCGTAGTTGGGCGTGAAATCGACCGTGTCCTTGTCGATATCGTCGAGCAGCGGCATGGCCGCCTTGGCGAGGCGGGACTCGGTGTAGCGCATGGCCGCCGGCGGATCGCCGTCCACGGAGCCGAAATTGCCCTGACCGTCCACGAGCATGAGGCGCAGCGAGAAGTCCTGCGCCATGCGCACCAAGGCGTCGTAGATCGCACTGTCGCCGTGGGGATGGTATTGACCCATCACGTCGCCGACGATGCGGGCGGACTTCACGTATTTCTTGTCCGGCGTGTAGCCGTTCTCGTGCATCGAATAGAGGATGCGCCGGTGCACGGGCTTGAGGCCGTCGCGCGCGTCGGGCAGAGCGCGGCTCACGATCACGCTCATGGCGTAATCGAGATAGGAGCGCTTCATCTCATCGACGATGGAAATCAGCTTGATGTCGCTCGCCGGCTGGTCCCCACCGGGACCGCCAGGGCGGTTATCGTTCGGATCGGTCAAGGTTGGTCTTTCTTAAAACGGGCTGCCCTTTCGCGAGAGGCGACTTTCGATGCCGCTTCGTCAAGCCGTCTGGCAGGCCCGCGAATCCAATTGAAATCAGTCTCTTAGATGGGCGAGAACGGCGCAATTTTCAAGCTTTTTGACGGGTTTTCCAGAGGCAAGCGCGAGGCCAAAATCCATTTACGTTTCAGCAACTTATTCTCAGGTCGGGCACAGCGGCCGACCGGCCCGCGGCCGCGGCACTTTCACAGGCAGGATCGGGAGATGATAAATCGGGTCACGTGCCGGTTCTAAACCATTGTCACGATTGTTTTTTATCAGATTTTACGACCTTTGCCGCTGCGGGGGATCCGGGACGGCTGCAGGATGCATCGCCGGAACCGCGACGTTGTCCTTGCTCATGCAAGCGGGGATCCGGATCCGCCTATGGAGGCGCAAGGGGCGAGCCGCATCGCATCTCCTTCGGCACCGTCAGCGGATCGGGATCCCGGGTTTCGCTGCGCGGCCGGGATGACAGCCGGGGGAAGCTCTCCGTCATGGCCGCACTTGATGCGGCCATCCGCGCCTTGGCAGCAGTGCAGCTCCGAAGGCGTGGGTGACCGGTACGAGGCCGGACATGACGCGGCGGGTGTGGTGGTGCTTGTCAAAGAGCCAGCCCCTTGGGGCCCGCAGCTTGCGCTGCGAGCCTTTCGGGTTCGAGGGTGGCGCGTCGGGCAGCCCGGCTCGCTCGTGTGTGAGAGCCGAACTGCTCGTCACGCACGGTTCTTTTCAGGTGGACCAGCTGGGGAGCCCCCAAGGTCGACCTCCCGCGACCACAGGATTGCGAGGCCTGCGGCGGGACCGTGCCTGCTCTCACTCTTGCGACGCCTCGCGAGCGCGCCCCTCGTCAGAGCAGATCTAGGCAACGATATAGCCAAGGTTATTCGCCCTGTCAAGAACAAAATGAGAACATAACGTTCAGCTTCACCCTGCGCCCTCATCCTGAGGAGCGAAGCGTCTCGAGGTCCTGGACCGTGTCCGGGCACGCGGGCGCCTTGCCCTCTGAACGATCCTTCGAGACGCCGCCTTTGGCGGCCCTCAGGATGAGGCCGGAGGGTGTTGGCACGGAAGGACGGGGATGGCCGCAGCATGTGCGGCCATGACGTGGGGGATCGGTCCTGGCGCACGCAGTGCAGGAAGAGATCCATGCGCGGAGCGTCGGTTTCTCTTCCCCTCCGAGGGCTTCGACGCCTCAGACCGGGAGTGATACCGGGTATTCCTGGCATCGTTCCCGGCCCGTCCTGCTCAGACGGGCTCGCGCTCCGTCGTGGCAGGGCTTCTGACCTGCAGTACCGTCAATCGCCTCGTCTCTCCGGTGCGCGTGGTCCAGTCGATCGATTGACCGAGCGGGAGGCCGATGAGAGCAGTTCCGATCGGCGTCAGCACCGAGATTCTTCCCTTCGAGATGTCGGCCTCGTGCGGATAGACCAGGGTCACCGTTTGCACCCGTCCCGTGGTGTCGTCCCGGAAATCGACCTCGCAGCCCATATGGACGGCGTCGGCGCGCTGTTTCCCGCCGGCCAGAACATGGGCCCGGTCGAGCTCCCCGGAGAGTTCCTGCGCCACGTCCGGCATCGTGTGCATGGCCGCCTCGGTAAGGGCTGTAAGCTTTTCGTAATCGGCCGCGGTCAGCGTGATCCGTGGTTTGGCTGTGCCGGATGCTTTTCTGGACATTCCTGGTCTCCTGTTCATGAAGGCGCCGCAGCTCAAGACGCTGCAAGAGAGGCCGGAATCGTCTTCGGATTCCGGTCGTTTGGGTGAAAATCGATGCGCTTGCGCATCGAGGTTGCTGGTGACTTCGCCGGCGACGGCGCGCGAAGGCGAAGAACCCTGGTGATCTGGCGCGGGGCCGCAGGTCTCTCGACGAGTCGAGGCACAAGCCTGAAGCAGCCCTAGGCGCTAAGTCGGAAGAGAACGCTCGGCCTCGCCGGACGTCCCGCGTTTCAGATCAATGGGAAAGCGCCCCGAGCTCGGGGGCGCGGACGCGCGTTGAGCTCGGGGCTACTTGCCCGCGATGAGGTTGCCTGCGCGGTGCAGGCCGCGACGGTATCGTAAGAAGCTCAACATGATGAACCGAGGCTCCTACACCTCGCCGCGTTTGTCAAATGATGGTTCGGTTTTGCTCTCGTCCCGCTCGGCCGGGAGAAGAGAGGCCTTGGGGCGCCCCTCCTCCGGCTAAGCCCTCAGCAGCAGCGCCGTCGTATCGTCGCTGGCCTTGAAACGCGGGAAGAGCCTGCCGTCCGGATCGCGCTCGGCCTCGATCTCCCGTGCCAGCTTCGCCAGCTTTTCGAGGCCGTCGGCCTGGGCGGCTTCCACCAGGGCCCTGGCGTCCATCGCCCGATAGAGGTCGACGAGTGCCGAAAAGCCGTCCGAGGCGAGGAGGATGACCGTTCCCTCTTCACAGGATGCCGTCTCGTGCCGCAGGCGGCCGGCCGCATCCGGGTTGAGGCTCAGAAGCGCCGCCGGGACGCCGCTCTTCCGCTGGCGCTCCCGACGCTCGCCGAGCCACGCGAGAAACACCGGTTCATCGAGAATGGCCGTCGGCCGGGAGCCCGCCTGCCGCATCAATTCGGCCGCCTTCGCGGCCTCGGCCTCGCGCAGACCGGGAGCGTCGCCTAGGACCTGAACCGAGCCGTCCGGCTGCCGGACATAGGCCGTGGTGTCGCCGAAGGTCCAGGCGTCGAGAACCTTGCCCTTGCGGTGCACCAGCGTCATGGCTCCGAGGGGCCACGTGACGAAATCCTCGTGCCTCTCCATGGGCGCGACGGCGCGGTAAGCGGTGCGGGCCTCCTCCATGACGTGCCGCAGGAGGGCGACGCCGTCCTCGGCCTGGGACGCGAGATTGGAGAGCCGCTCGTCCGCGAACCGGGCGAGCCAGGCGGCATCGCTCTTTTCATCCATGACGGGTTTGGTCCCGGGAAAGATCGAGGTATCGATCACCCAGGCCCAGTCGCCCGAGACGCCACAGATGTCCTCGTTGGGCTTTTCCGGATGCCCAGGCCAGCTGATCCGTTCCAAAACAGTGAACATTGTCGCATCGCCCCTCGTCAAATCCGCCCGATGACCCCATAAAGCAAAGCTTAAGGGAAGGTCCAGCCGATGCTCCTCGACTACATATCCGCCGCTCTCGTGACCCTGCTCGTCACCCTCGACCCGGTGGCTCTGGCGCCGATCTTCGTATCGCTGACCCGGGGTATGAACGCACAAGAGCGCCGCAGGGTCTCCATGCGGGCCTGCATGATCGCGTTCGGTATCCTGGCCTTCTTCGGCCTGGGGGGCGAGGTGCTGCTGCGGCTTCTCGGGGTCGGCATTCCGGCCTTCCGCATCTCCGGCGGCCTGCTGCTGTTCTGGATCGCCTTCGAGATGGTGTTCGAGCGCCGCAACGAGCGCAAGCAGCATACGGCCGACATCGCCATCACCGAGGACCACATCCGCAACGTCGCGGCCTTCCCGCTCGCCATTCCGCTGATGGCGGGCCCCGGCGCCATCACGGCCGTGATCCTGCTTGCGGGACGGGCGGACGGCAACATCGCCTATCTCACCGCCCTGCTGATCCTGATCGCGCTCGGCATCCTGAGCTGTCTGGTGGTGTTCTCCGCCGCCGACCGGGTCTCCCGCTGGCTCGGCGTGACGGGCAACGTGGTGCTGACCCGCCTGCTCGGCGTCATCCTGGCGGGCCTTGCGGTGCAGTTCATCATCGACGGCGTGCTGGCGCTGGTCCGGGGACCGGCGGCTTAAACCCTCAGCGCAGGGTCTCCAGCAGGCGCGCCATGAGCTGCTGCCTCGGCGCGATGGAGGAGATCAGGCCGTATTCCTGGAGCGTGTGCGCCCCGTCGCCGTCGATGCCGAGGCCGTCGAGGGTCGGGATGCCGAGCGCCGCCGTGAAGTTGCCGTCCGAGCCGCCGCCGGCGCGGGGCGCTGAGACCAGATCGAAGCCGATCTCGGCGGCAAGAGACTTGGCATGGTCGAAGAGCTTCGCGGTGGCCTCGCTCCGCTCGTAGGGCGGCCGGTTCATGCCGCCGGCGACGGAGACCTTGAAGTCCGGATTGGAGGATTTCAGCCCGAGGATCGTGGCCGTCACGGCCTCGCCGTCCGCCACCGTCTCGACGCGCAGGTCCACAGGGAAACGGCAATGCTGCGGGATCGTGTTCACCGCCGTGCCGCCGGAGACCATCCCGACCGTGGTGGTGATCCCGCGCGCATAATCGGTCAGGGCCTCGATGGCGAGGATCTGCCGCGCGGCCTCGTAGACGGCGTTGCGCCCGTCCTTGTGCCGCGATCCCGCATGGGCCGGGCGGCCTTCCACATGCACGTCGAAGCGCCCCACTCCCTTGCGGGCCGTGACGATCTGGCCGCCGTCGCGGGCCGGTTCCGTCACGAGCGCATAGGCCGAACGACGGCCGAGATCCTCGATCATCGGGCGGGTGATCGGGGAGCCGATCTCCTCGTCGGGCGTCACCAGGAAGACCATGGGCCGCGCCGCCGTGCCCCTGCGGGCGACATCCTTGAAGGCTTCGAGCGCGAACCAGGCCCCGCCCTTCATGTCGTAGATGCCGGGACCGTAGAGCCGATCGCCCTCGATGCGCAGCGGCAGGTCGTTCTCGATGGTGCCGACGGGATGCACCGTATCGAGATGCGACATGACCAGAATGCCGGGCTCGGCCGTCTGCGGCCCGGCGCGCAGCACGAGAACGTCGCCCAGCCCCTCCGTGCCCGGGATCCGCTCGACCGCCACGGGGGCGTCCTGCATCTGCGCGACGACGAGATCCATCATCAGGTTGACCCCGGCCCGGTCATGGGTCGGGCTTTCCGTGCGGATCCAGGTGAGGAGCGTGTCGAGGGATGGCGAGGAGGAGCTCATGATGTCTTCGTTTTCGAATGATGGCGCCTGCTGGCTAACCACTCCTCGCCCGAAACATCAAGCCTGAGATTTCCCTCGTGCGGTTCTTGTCGCTACTCCGCTACGGCCCTGTTTCTCGCATTCTGCTTCTCGTTCGAGGTGGTTTCAGTGCTGCGCCACATTGAGCGGAATCGACAGCAGGACCTTCCCAGCCTCGTCGACGACCTCGAGGTTCCAGCCGCGCCAGTCGACCTCGTCGGCCTCGCCCTCCTGGCGTAATTCCTGAATGGCTTTCATGGCCTGATAATGGGCGGCTTCCAGATCCGAGACTTCGATCCCTGCCTCGTCGATGATCCGTTCGTGCGTGTGCACAAGATGAAAGTAACAGTGCACGACAGGACAATCCTGGAAATATTCACTCAACAGCCGAGCCGTAAGAGCCCCGGAGGCTGCCGCTAGATGAGCAGCTTCTATGATGTAACGCAAGGTCAGTTTTCGGCTTTACGCCAGGCGAGAGGCCGCAGCAGAGGATTGTTCCAGATTGCAACTGCGGGCGATCCGCCCTGAATCAAGGTTGCGTTTCAGGGACAAATCGGGGGCCTCCGCCTCTTATGGCCGCTCCGCCATCCAGGCCCTGGGCCGGCAGAAGGGCCATCGAACCGGATGGCCCTTCTTTATTTCTTCCTGGTTTGCCGCGTGCCTTAACGGCAGGCGCCCCCCCCGGCGAGAGATCCTAGAACGGAATGTCGTCGTCGAGATCGTTGTAGCGGGAGCCGCCCCCACCGCTGCTGCTGCCTCCGCCCCCGCCGAAGGACGGAGCAGGCCGCCGATCCTGCGACGGGGACGAGCGTCCGAAATCGCCGCCGCGGCTGATCTGGCCCGGCTCCTCGTCGCCGTACTCGGACGCGCCGCCGCCGCTGCCGCGGCTGTCCAGGATCGTCAGCTCGCCGCGGAAACGCTGCAGCACCACCTCGGTGGTGTACTTCTCCTGGCCGCTCTGGTCGGTCCACTTGCGCGTCTGCAGCTGCCCCTCCAGATACACCTTCGAGCCCTTCTTCAGGTACTGCTCCGCCACCCGGCCCAGGTTCTCGTTGAAGATCACCACCGAGTGCCACTCGGTCTTCTCCTTGCGCTCGCCCGTGCCCTTGTCCTTCCACGTCTCCGACGTGGCAATCCGCAGGTTCACCACCGGCTCCCCGTTCGACAGACGCCGCACCTCAGGGTCCCGACCCAGGTTCCCCACCAATATCACCTTGTTCACACTGCCTGCCATCGGGGCGCCTCTCTTTCATACTTGAGGGCGAGTTCTGAGGCCGGAGCGCCCCCACGGCAAGCCGTGGAGCGGGTTCTGCACAGGGCTGTCCCCAGTTTAGGGGGTTTAGCCGTTCGACGCGGCGACAAGGCTCACTGTGCGAGCGCCTTCCGGACGAGGGTCAAAGCCTCGTCGCAGCCTCCCTTGTCGCCGGAGGCATCGGCTGCCCTGGCCCGCGCCAGAGCCGCCAGAGCGGCCTCCTCCGGCTTGCCTTCGCCGAGTTTCTGCTCGGCCGCCGCGATCGAGGCGGGCGTCGGCTGCCTTCTGAGAAGGGCGGCCTTGGATTCGGTGCCGGTCGGACCCGCTCCAGCCATGGCGTCCAGCCTGGTATCGACCTGAGCTTGAGCCCTGTCGATCTCCGGCGTGCAAGGACCAGCCAGAGCAGGATGGACGACGAGACACAGGAACGCGCTGCCGAATAAGATCGTCTGACGAGCCATGACCCGCCCTCCTGGAGATTGCCCGGCTCGGGCAAGATTGCTGCCGAGCCGCATGCTGACCCATGAACCATGCTGGCCCATGATCACGGCATTAATCCGGTCTCCACCGGCCCTTCCGATACGTCATACCTTCAGGCTCCACTCCCGGCCCACGGGAACGGCCCGATCTCAGGTCGAAGAAGCACGAGGCGACACAGCACGGAATTGAATGATACGAAATAATATGTCATGTGACTCCGGCATCTTGGAGGAACCCATGACCACATACCGTATCACCACCAAAAGGAAGGCTCTCAAAGGGACTTCAGGGAACGACTCCTTCTTCGGCTCGAAGTTCAAGGACATTCTCGATGGCCAAGCGGGCGACGACTATATCTTCGGGGATGACGGCACCGACCAGCTGAACGGCGGTGGCGGCAGTGATACGATCTTTGGCGGTGGCGCATCGGACAAGCTGCTGGGCGGTCTAGGCAACGATTCGCTTTACGGGGGCCTGGGGAACGACAGGCTCAACGGCGGCGCGGGACGGGACTATCTCGTTGGCGACGACGGCAATGACAGCCTCTATGGCGAGGCCGGTATGGACAGCCTGAGCGGTGGCGAGGGCAACGACAAGCTTTTCGGCGGCGACGACGACGATTATCTGTTTGGAGACAAGGGGAACGACCGTCTCGAGGGAGGCAAGGGCGACGATGCCCTATACGCCGGCGATGGGAGCGACTACCTGTCAGGTGGAGCCGGCGACGATATGCTCGACGGCCGCGAGAACTATTCCAGCATCGGGATTATGCCGGACAAGGACAAGCTCCTTGGCGGCGACGGCGACGACAAGGTCTGGGTCGACGACGGGGACAACGCCCTGGGAGGCAAGGGTGTCGACACGCTCGGCATACAGATCTATGGGCCCGCGACCGGAGGCTACGAGAAATACGCGCTCGACTTCTCCAAGATCACGGGCAAGAAGGCCGCCGATGTCGGCTACCACGGCATCAAGGCCGGGCAGTTCGAGAAGGTCAGCGGCTACTTCGACGACATGGATGTCGGGAGCGTCGTCACGGGTTCGAAGGGCAATGACACGTTCCAGGGCCGCGGCAAGGCCGGCCTGATCAATGGCGGCGCGGGCAACGATGTTCTTTCCGCCTATGGGAACAACTCGGACCCGGCCAATGGAATCGTTCTCAATGGCGGGACGGGCGACGACACGCTGAGCGGCAACGGCAACGTCACGCTCATCGGCGGCAAAGGCGATGACCAATTCATCCTGACACCGAATGCGAAGTCCACGATCGCGGACTTTTCCGGCAAGGACTACTTCCTTATCCGTGCCAGCACCTTCCGGTATTACGACTACGTCACCGACATGGATGTCTATCCGACCTTCGACAAGGTCAATCCGGTCGTTCTCGGCACCGACCCGAAGCCCACCTCGACCCTGGCGCAGTTCTTATACGATACGGACGACGGCAAGCTTTACTACGATGCCGATGGAACCGGACTGAGATTCGGTCTCGTCCACATGACAACCCTGGCCAACAAGGTCGCTCTCAAGGCATCGGACTTCGTCTTCGTGCTCTGAAACCAACCTTGCGCCACGCGAAGGCCCGCCACCGGCGGGCCTTTTCCGTTTATCGGAGTTCGCAAAGGCTCCGCTTGCCCGTCGTACCCTCTTTGTTCTAGGATCATAGCCTGGAATCATCCGCCGCATTGCGTCGGCGGGCGGGGCACCACATATCCGGGAGCCGGCTGGAATCAGGCCGGACCTTCCACTTCAAGGCTTTGCGGGCAATGGCTAAACTCGACGAATTGTTCAACCGCGCCAAGGCGGGCGATCCGGATGCGCGCGTGATCTCCGTGCGCGGCGCGCGGGAGCACAACCTCAAGAACGTCGACCTCATGGTCCCGCGGGACAAGTTCGTCGTGTTCACGGGTCTGTCCGGCTCCGGCAAGTCGTCGCTGGCCTTCGACACGATCTATGCCGAGGGGCAGCGCCGTTACGTCGAGTCCCTCTCGGCCTATGCCCGCCAGTTTCTCGAAATGATGCAGAAGCCGGACGTGGATCAGATCGACGGCCTGTCGCCCGCCATCTCCATCGAGCAGAAGACCACGTCCAAGAACCCGCGCTCGACGGTCGGCACCGTCACGGAGATCTACGACTACATGCGCCTGCTCTGGGCGCGCGTCGGCATTCCCTATTCGCCGGCCACTGGCCTTCCCATCGAGAGCCAGACGGTGAGCCAGATGGTCGACCGGGTGCTGGACCTGCCGGAAAAGCCCCGCCTCTACCTGCTGGCCCCGGTGGTGCGTGGCCGCAAGGGCGAATACCGCAAGGAAATCGCCGAGTTCCAGAAGAAGGGCTTCCAGCGCCTGAAGATCGACGGCGAATACTACGCCATCGACGAGGCCCCTGCCCTCGACAAGAAGTTCAAGCACGACATCGACGTGGTGGTGGACCGCATCGTGGTGCGGGCCGATATCGCGGCACGCCTGGCGGAGTCCTTCGAGACGGCGCTCGAGCTGACGGACGGCATCGCGGTCATCGAATATGCCGACGATAAGGACGAGAAGGGCAAGGCGAAGCACATCGTTTTTTCGTCCAAGTTCGCCTGCCCGGTCTCCGGCTTCACGATCCCCGAAATCGAGCCGCGCCTGTTCTCGTTCAACAATCCCTTCGGCGCCTGCCCGACCTGCGGCGGCATCGGCCATGAAATGCGCATCGACGAGGCGCTCGTGGTGGACGAGACGCTCTCCCTGAAGCGCGGCGCCATCATGCCGTGGGCGAAATCGACCTCGCCCTATTACGGCCAGACGCTGGAAGCCATCACCAAGCACTACAAGGCTTCCATGACGAAGCCCTGGTCCGAGCTCTCGGAAGACGTGCGCAGCGCGATCCTTTACGGCTCCGATGGAGTTGCGATCCGCATGGCGTATGACGACGGCCTGCGCGCCTACGAGGTGAAGAAGCCCTTCGAGGGCGTGATCCCGAACCTGGAGCGCCGCTACAAGGAGACGGAGAGCGACTGGGCCCGCGAGGAGATCGGCCGCTTCATGAGCGAGACGCCCTGCGAGGCGTGCGGCGGCAAGCGCCTGAAGCCCGAAGCGCTCGCGGTGAAGATCGCCGGCTCCGATATCGGCGACGCCACGGCGCTGTCCGTGAAGGACGCCCATGAATGGTTCGGCGGCCTGTCCAAGAAGCTCAACAAGAAGCAGAACGACATCGCGGGCCGCATTCTCAAGGAGATCCGCGACCGTCTCACCTTCCTGGTCGATGTGGGCCTGGAATACCTGACGCTCGCCCGTGCCTCCGGCACCCTGTCGGGCGGAGAGAGCCAGCGAATCCGTCTCGCCAGCCAGATCGGCTCCGGCCTGACGGGCGTTCTCTACGTGCTCGACGAGCCGTCCATCGGCCTGCACCAGCGCGACAACGAGCGCCTGCTCGGCACCCTCAAGCGCCTGCGCGATCTCGGCAACACCGTGATCGTCGTGGAGCACGACGAGGATGCGATCCTGCAGGCCGACTATGTGTTCGATATCGGCCCAGGCGCCGGCATCCACGGCGGCAAGATCGTCGCCGAGGGCACGCCGGACGAGATCATGTCAAATGCGAAGTCGCTGACCGGCAAGTACCTGACGGGCGAAATGTCCGTGAAGGTGCCGGGCAAGCGCCGCAAGCCCGACCCGAAGCGCAAGATCAAGCTCGTCGGCGCGAAGGGCAACAACCTGAAGGATGTCACGGCGGAGATTCCGCTCGGCACCTTCACCTGCATCACCGGCGTGTCCGGCGGCGGCAAGTCGACGCTCGTCATCGACACGCTCTACAAGGCTGTGGCGCGCAAGCTCAACGGCGCGCTGGAGCACCCTGCCCCGCATGACCGCATCGAGGGGCTGGAGCATCTCGACAAGGTCATCGACATCGACCAGTCGCCCATCGGGCGCACGCCGCGCTCGAACCCGGCCACCTATGTCGGCGCCTTCACGCCGATCCGCGAATGGTTCGCGGGCCTCCCCGAGGCGAAGGCGCGCGGCTATCAGGCGGGCCGCTTCTCCTTCAATGTGAAGGGCGGACGCTGCGAGGCCTGCTCCGGCGACGGCGTGATCAAGATCGAGATGCACTTCCTGCCCGACGTCTACGTCACCTGCGACGTGTGCAAGGGCAAGCGCTACGACCGAGAGACGCTGGAGGTGAAGTATCGCGAGAAGTCCATTGCGGACGTGCTCGACATGACCGTGGAGGAAGCCCGCGACCTGTTCAAGGCGGTTCCGTCGATCCGCGAGAAGATGCAGACCCTTGCGCGCGTCGGCCTCGACTACGTGCATGTGGGCCAGCAGGCCACGACGCTCTCCGGCGGCGAGGCGCAGCGCGTGAAGCTCTCCAAGGAGCTGTCCAAGCGCGCCACCGGCCGCACGCTCTACATCCTGGACGAGCCGACCACGGGCCTCCACTTCCATGACGTCGCGAAGCTCCTTGAGGTGCTGCACGAGCTGGTCGACCAGGGCAACACGGTCGTGGTGATCGAGCACAATCTCGAAGTCATCAAGACCGCCGACTGGGTGATCGACATGGGCCCCGAAGGCGGCAACGGTGGCGGGCAGATCGTGGCGCAGGGCACTCCCGAGGAGATCGCCGAGTCCACGGCGAGCCACACCGGCCGCTTTCTCAAGGAAGTGCTGGAGCGCCGTCCCTTGAAGAAGGAGCCGGCCGCAAAGGACGCCGCCAAGAAGGCTCCGGCGAAGAAGGACAAGAAGGTGACGCGTCAGGCGGCGGAGTAGTCCGCCCCCGTCAGCGCCAATGCATCGGCTCCAAGGCGCAATCCGCTTTGGAGCCGATGCTTTAGGATCCCCTCAACTCATCCTCCAGCACCATCTCGTAAGGCGCGGTGTCGATGGCGGCCGGGCCGGCATAGGGGTGGCTCAGGGCCAGGATGAAATAGAGCGCCAGCCCCGTATAGGCTCCGTATACGGACAGGATGGCGATGTGCACGAGGTTGGCCGGGAAGATGAGGAAGAAGCCGACCGTGATGGCGAAACCGGTCAGCGCCATCCACCAGAACAGGTCTGGCAGGCCGCGATGGGCGAGCGCGAGCCGCGCCTTCCGGTGGTCCTGAAGATCGTCCATGTTCATGATCATGCGGGCCCGCAGGGATTGCTGCTGGGGCGTGTCGGCCTTCAGGTTGAGGATGCCGATGTCGAGCTCGTTGTAGGCCTGCCGCGCCTCCCTGCTGCCGCGCGGGTGCGCGGCGGCGTGCCATTCGTTCTGCAGGACCGCCGTCACATAGGCCGCAAGCTGGCCGCGAAGCACCTCCTTCTCCGGGCCGTTCCACTGGTTCAATTCCAGCACGACATGCTCGATCGTGGTGATCTCCTTCGAGACCTCCTGCTGCAGGTTCGTGTGCGTGGACTGCGCCTCCGCGAAGACCAGCGCCAGGATGAGGCTATGGACCGTGCCGATACGCACCGCGACCGTTTCCGCCACATCCCGGGTCTTCGTCGGCAAGTCGTCGCTCAGGAGCCGACGCAGCACGATGAAAGGGAGAGCGGAAACAGTGATGGCGAGCAGCATCGCGAGGAGTGCCCCGAGCCAAGCCGGTATCTGCAGAATGGCCGCCATGCTTGCTCCTGGAACGTGGGCCCGTCCTCGCGAGCACCGTCGGGAGGCCGCCCAAGAGAGCATGCCATCGCGCCCAGTGCCATGGGTTTTCCGGTTGGCGCATCGAGCGCAGAAGTAGGAACCGATTTCACGCGGAAAGAAGCGAGAAAACAAAAGCTTACAGCATCCTGAGAGAACCCGGCCCGCATCGGGGCAATCCGGTTCGCATTACCCTTTTGAGACACTTGCCCGCCTTGACCATTGGCGCGATCATCATCCTTTCACCGTGGAGGAGACGATGGGCTCCACCGATGCAGCCTTTGCCGGTTCGATTCCAGCACTTTACGAGCGACATCTCGGCCCCCTGCTGTTCGAACCTTTCGCCGAGGACATGGCGGCCCGTCTGCGCGACGTTACCCAGGGCCGCATCCTCGAGACGGCAGCCGGGACGGGCATCGTGACCCGGGCCCTCGCCAAGGCGCTCCCACCCACGGTCGAGATCGTCGCGACCGATCTCAACCAGGCCATGCTCGATCTCGCGGCCCAACGGCTGCAGGCCCCGAACGTCAAATGGCAGCAGGCCGACGCCCAGAAACTTCCGTTCGAGGATGCCTCCTTCGACGTTGTCGTCAGTCAGTTCGGCGTCATGTTCTATCCCGACAAGCAGGCGGCCTATCGGGAAGCCTTGCGCCTGCTCAAGCCCGGCGGGCGCCACGTTTTCAGCGTATGGAACTCCCTCGACGACAACGAGGTCAGCCGCATCGTCTCCGATGCCGCCGTAAAGCTCTTTCCCGACAACCCGCCCCGGTTCATCGAACGCGTGCCGTTCGGCTATTCCGATCCGGACCGGATCCGCGGAGAGGTGCAGCAGGCGGGTTTCGAGAATGTCGACATCGAGGTGGTCGAGAAGGTCACCCGGGCCTCCTCGCCGCGCGAGCCTGCAATCGGCCTGTGCCAGGGCAGCCCTCTGCGCCCCGAACTCGAGGCGCGGGCTCCGGGGCAGCTCGACGACATCACGACCAAAGTGACGGAAGCCCTCACGGCGCGCTTCGGCGCGGATGCTTTTGACAACCGCATGAGCGCCCTCGTGGTGACCGCCTGGCGATAGCCCGTGTGGTCCTCAAAGCAAAAAGGCGCGGCCCATCCAGGGCCGCGCCTCTTCTTTAGGCATGGGGCGCATATCAGCGCGAGGACAGACGGCTCATCAGGCTACACAGCGCCTGAATGTCGGACTCGAACGCACCGGGGGAAGCCGAGACCGTGGCGCAGCTGCGGCGCAGCTTCAAGCGCTCGTCCTCGTTCATGTTGCGGAGCTCGGCCCTGAGGCGATCCATCTGGCCGGAGCGGCCCGGCTGGCCCGGATTGACGCTGCCGGTCGAGGACGGATTGCGCACGCTGCCCGTTCCCGTCGAGCCGGGATTCGCAACGCCACCGGTGCTGCCCGTATTCCCGGTCCCGCCGGCATCGCCCGCTCCGCCGCCCGGTGCACGGCTTCCGGTGCCGCCGCCGATCCCGATGCCGACGCCCACATCGACGCCATTGGAGCCGCCGATGCCGGCGCCCGCTCCGGCGTTCACGCCCTGGGAACCGCCGATGTTCGCCCCAAGACCGGCGGTGATCCCATCGGACCCGCCGATGGTGGCCCGTCCGCCAGCACTCACACCTGAAGAACCGCCGACATTGGCTCCGAGGCCCGCATCGACTCCGTTCGCCCCTCCGACATTCGCGCCAAGGCCGGCCGAAACACCGTTCGAGCCGCCGACATTCGCACCGGCCCCGGCAGAGATTCCATTCGCCCCACCGGCATCGGCGCCGAGGCCGGCATTGACTCCACCCGATCCGCCGACGCTCAAGCCCAGTCCGGCGCCGAGGCCACGATCACCACCGACATTGGCGCCGAGGCCCGCGGAGATCCCTCTGTCGCCGCCGATGCTCACGCCGAGCCCGCCGCCGATGCCATCCGAACGTCCCCCGCGGTCGCGGGCTTCGGCCGGATGCAAGGACAATGAAGAAAACAGAAGAACCGCCGCACTGCAGACTGTAACCTCACGGCCGAGGCGCACTAACCGTTCACGGGAATCCATCGCTCTACTCCCTAGGAGTTACCCCCTTCGTCCCCTCGCGTGAAAAGACTCGTCTCCCAGGAAATTAGTTCCACAACTTTAAATAAATAGTCCGATTTACTTTCGCACTAAGGTTTTACGATACAGCATTAAGCATCGGCATTGACAACAGACTGTATCGTTTTCACGGGTTGCTTAGAGCTTCGTGCGGAAAAGTGGATCCGGTTTCCGCTGATGCGGCCCTCCGGGTCCGATGCTGTAGAATATCGATTGAAAGCTTTGCTGTCGAAATGGCGATGAATGGCGGCGCCTGAGGGCGCCCTTCAATGCACCGTATGGTTCAGCATCATGGAGTGAAGAAGTCTGCCCAGCGGGCAAACGATGTCGAGGCGCCATCCGGACCAATCCTCGATGTCGACGCCGATCTCCTGGCGCAGTTCGGTGATGGCAAGGAGAGCTTGAGCCTTTGCGCTCTCCAGGTCATGAACTTCGATCCCTGTATTGTCGACGATCTCTTCATGATCGTTCACAAGGTGAAAGAAGCAGCGCATATCGGGACCGTCACCCCCACGAACAGGATGAAGTCTGCTAGCGTTTTTTAGCAGCGAAGTGAAGAGATCTTAAGGAAGAGATCGTCATTCATCCTTGACCGGGGCTTCCCCCACAGGGTCGAAACTATCCAGCGCCACCCAACCGATATCCGCCCGCGCAACAGGTACGAGATAAGCGCGACCATCCTCGAGCCGCTCGATCCGACATGTAATGGCTCTCTGGTCTCCCGGAGGACGATACACCACCGTTGCGCCCACCTGGATTCCATCGGGATATCCTGCGGTCGCATGCCCCGGCGACGATAGGGTCTCGGGCGGCTGCGAGGAAGGGTCGTCGCCGTTGCCGGCTCTGACCCTGTCGAGCGCAGCGATCGCCAGCCTCGCCCGATCCCGGTATCTCTCACTCACGGATCGTAGAAGGGCGCCGCGCGTGCGCCCAGGATACCACGAGGTTCCGCCAGCCTTTGCCAGTTCTTCAGCAACGGCTTCGATTTCTTCGTCTGTCACGTCCGCCCCCAGACTTCACAGGCCACCCGTGAGAACCATTGCACGACCTGATTGAAGAGACATTAACGTAGAGTAATGTGAGATTGTACATTCAGGAATGGCATCTCGTTAAAACTTTAGTACTTGCATCGAGACCCTTCTCTGTTCCATCCGCCATTGATGTGACGCCGGCTCTTCATCCCGGAGCCATGGTTGGCGTAACGCGCATCAGAGCGATGCCACGTGGATGAGTTCATCGCTTTCGTCTGTCACGGCGACGGTCCAGCAGCAGACCGGATCGCCCGCCTGGAGGCCACCGCGGAGTTCCGTCGCGGCTTTCTCGGCAGCGCCCCTGGCGATGGCGGGATCAGGCAGATCAATTCCCTCCTGATCCCAAATGAACTGGTCTCTCGAACGGAGATGGAAAAAGTAACGGGGCATATCGCTCCCCTCCATCACGGCGAACACTTCATGATGATGGAATACTCTTCCGCATTATAATCCTGCGGAGCCCAGATACACACTACCTAAAAACGAACGCGCCTCACCCGCCCTGCCGGCAATGACCGCGGTCCTGCCGGACAGAGCCTCACTGAAATCAGGCACGCGGCTCCAGCATACGCCGGATGCCCGGGTTTCCGATCCTCGTGCGACTTATCAAGCGGCGATGACGATGTTCCGGCCGCTCCGCTTTGCTTGGTAGAGCACCGCATCGGCTTGCCGAAGCAGCGCCCCCGCATCGACGCCGGCTCGCGTGACGCAGCCGACGCTGACGGTGACCCGGGCCAAGTCTCCCAGGAAGTCGGCACTGGCCGTCGAAAAGGCATGACGGACCCGATCCGCGAGAAGTTCGGCCTCCCGTGCGGCCAGCGGCAGGATGGCACCGAACTCTTCCCCACCGAGCCGGCCGAAGGGGCGCGGCGGCAGGTGTCTCGACAGCACCTCACCGAAGATGGTGAGGATCCGGTCGCCGGTATCGTGCCCGTAGCGGTCGTTGATGGCCTTGAAGTTGTCGAGGTCGAACAGCAGGCAGCTCACGGGCCTGTCGCCCGGCCGCCCGATGAGACTGGACGCGCTCTGCATGAAGGCGCGCCGGTTGGGAACGCCGGTCAGCGGGTCGACCAGGGCCGCCTGCTTGTATTCGAACTCGACGCTTTCCTTGGCCATGGACAGAAACGTGAAAGCGAGACTCGGGCCGAACACCACGAGAAAAAGCGCCATGGAGTTCGACCAGCGATGGGCCAGGCCATCGATCCAGGGCACCGAAGTCGGCGCGAGGGCAAAAGCGATGCGGGATAGATTGAAGGCCGCGAGACAGAGCAGGAGCGCCAGCACCACGCGTGAAGAAGCCAACGGTCTTGGCCCATGCCGTCCCAGCTCCCAGGCGGAGAGGATCGAATAGACAAGGGTGAGGCAGGACACGAGGAGCAGCCGATGGCTCGGTGAGGTGTAGATGAAGGGAAAGGCCGCCACCCAAATCGCAGCCCCTGCCAGAATGGCCGCCAGGGACACGGAGCGTCCGTTGAATACGCGGCAGCCCGTGTAGATGGCGCCGTAGCACAGCATGCTGAAGGCATTGGCCACGAGAAGAACCGCGTATGCGGGCTGCCCTTGCCTGATATTGGCCACCCCGATCCCTATGGCGATCAGCCAGTAGGCGCTTCCCCACCAGGCGAGGGCCTCGACACTCCGGTTCAGGGCCCAGGAAAACAGCAACAGGGTTCCCAACGCCGCCGAAAGCAGCACGAAGGCCAGGGTAAGCGTAGCAGGATCAAGGACCATCGAAGCGGCTGCCGTAGGGTTCGACCGGACGGCCGCAGACGAATTCACACGACCCATTCCGCAAGGGAATACATACCTCACGCTATCTCTCATCCATCCCACGATGTCCAGAACCTTGCCCTGCGGCGGATCGGGCGGCGCCGCACGGCGGCACTCGGAACGAAGGTTGGGCC
This sequence comes from Microvirga mediterraneensis, assembly GCF_013520865.1. NCBI lineage: Bacteria > Pseudomonadati > Pseudomonadota > Alphaproteobacteria > Hyphomicrobiales > Methylobacteriaceae > Microvirga > Microvirga mediterraneensis. The sequence goes on along the minus strand of NZ_JACDXJ010000001.1, from coordinate 2,478,470 downwards.
GGGGCATTCTTCACAGACCATACCGGAGAGGGAACCATGGGCATGTACCATCGTCACGGCGTCCAGAGCACGGCGGCCGTCGCCGGCCATCCGCTGCACCATATGCTGATCGTCTTCCCGGTCGCGTTCCTGATCGGGGCTTTCGGAACCGACATCGCCTTCATGGCCACCCAGGATCCCTTCTGGGCTCAGGTCTCCTACTGGCTCCTCATCGCCGGCATCGTCACCGCCCTGGTCGCCGCCATTCCAGGCCTCATCGATTTCGTGACCATCGACCGGGTGCGCAATGTATGGGTCTCATGGGCCCATATGGCGGCCAATCTCGTGGTGGTCGCGCTGGCCCTTATCAATGTCGGCGTGCGCCTGAGCGATCCGGCCACGGGCGTTCAGGGCTGGGGCATCTGGCTGTCGGGCATTCAGACCGCGCTGCTTCTGTTCAGCGGCTGGCTCGGCGGCGAGCTCGCCTATCGCTATGGGATCGGCGCCATCCGGGATTACAGCCCCAAGGCCGAGCAGTTTCACGTGGAGGTGGACCGCCCGGATGTCGCCGCCTCCTATGGCCGGCGCAGCGGATCGGACAGGGCCTGAGCCTGCCGGCTCGGCGGCTTGCCATGACGGGATCGGGACCGCTACACTTGAGCCCGCCATGAAGCGACATGTCTTCGCCCTTGCTCTTTCCGGCCTTGCATTGACAGGTCAGGCGCAAGCCGCCTCGCCCTGCCCGCCCGGCTTTGCCGTGCTTCAGGCTTCCGACACCTGCGTGCGGATCAGCGGCAGCGTCCGGGGTGAGACGCTGGTCGGCTCGTCCCGCCTGCGCGCTTCGGATTCCGTCCGGACGCAATCCGGAGGACGCATCCGTCTCGACGTGAGAAAGCAAACGGAATACGGCCCCGTCCGGGCCGTCATCTCCGTTGGAAATATGGGGCGATGACAGCCCCATAGAAAAGAGCGCCCGAGGCGCTCTTTCCGGTCAGTAGCCGTCGTCGTAGTATTCTTCCCGGTAGTAGCTCCGTCGCGGAGCCTCATAGGTCCGGTAGTAAGACCTGTCATACGTCCGATAGGTCGGCCGGGCCGTGGCCGCCAGGGCTCCGCCGAGGATTGCGCCGGTCACGCCGGCCGCGATGGCGGCATTGTTGCTGCCCCGCCTATGAACGTAATACCGCTGAGCGGCGTGATTTTTGTAGTGTCCATAGGCATGCCCCTTGCCCTTGCCGGGGCGGGCATCGGCAGCGCCGCTGAAGGAAGCAGCAGCCAAGAGCGCTACGCTGATCGTTACCATGAGCTTCTTCATCGTCAGTCTCCTGAACGCGATGGGCGGCAGTCGGGCCGGGGAAGGAGCCATCATCAGGCCCCTTCCCCTCTGTTCGCCGCGATTACTGGTTCGAGCCGTTGCTCTGCGAGGAGGAACCGCCCTGCTGCGGCAGGCGCATATTGGTCGAGCCACCGGAGTTCGACGTGTTGCCGTTCATCTCCGTCCGGCTGCGGGTCGAGACGGAACCGGTCGTGTCCGGCGCGCTCGATCGCGTCCGGGTGGTCGAGACATTCACGTCGTTGGAGCGACGTTGCTCGACGGATACGCCCACGCTCGGGGAAGTGTCGTGCGTCCGGCGAACCGTCGTGCGGCTCCGCACGGACACGCTCGGCTCGTTGACCTCCTCATAGCGGCGCACGGTCCGGCGACGAACCTCCACCGGCTGCTCCTCGACCACATGATAACGACGCTTCTTCGACACGACCTTGTTGGTGCGCTTCGTCTTCTTCACCGCGACCTTCTTGGTGGGCTTCTTCTTCACCACGGTGCGATGGATTTCGGTGCTGGGCTCTTCATAGGTCGTCACGCTGCGGCGGCGGGTGACCGACACCCGCGGCTCATCGATCTCGCGAACCGTGCGGGAGTGAACCGAAACGCCTGAGCGCTCCCGGGTCTCGACGCCGACGCGCGCGCCTGTTTCCTGACGGCTGCGGACGTTGATCTGCGCACCAGATGTTTCGCTGCGCGTCGCGCCGGTGGTCTCGGTCTGGGCCCGATTGCCGCTGCCGGACTGATTGCGCAGCAGCGTATTCGACTCGGACGACGACTGAGAACCTGTGTTGGCGTTCGTATTCGACTGCATCGAAGTTTGTGCGTAGGCCGCACTGCTCAACAAGAGAAGGGCGGCTCCGAGAGCGATTTTCTTCACGGAACAATCTCCACAATAGTAAAGGTGGGAGATGAACGCCGGCCACCGGGGAGTGTTCCCAATAACTTCAAGTAACAGGCTTTACACTGGATTTATCATCCGAAGATGAACATCCGTTCAAGATTCGACGTTTCGGCGCCCGACAGGGACGAACCCTGAGGGAGGCAACCTATCGCCCAACCAAATCTTTACCATTCTCCTGAATGCTGACCCCTGCATGCATACAGCTTAAGTTCACGTTCATCGTTCTAGCTTGACGATATCGGACGTTCATCGGGAATAGCGCAGCCATGGCAGTTTTTCAGGCTTTCAACGCAGCGGGTGTGGGCTTCGACATGTCCAGCACCGACAGCTCAGGCTGGGCATTCATCGGGGCCCACCCCTCCGTCTCGACGGATCTCGTTTATGACAACGGCACGATCGCCGAGTACGAGGTGTATGGCAGTTCGCTGGTGGATTACTTCACGGCCCGCTATTGGAGCGACGGATACACGGTCATCATCGATGACCTGTTCTACGAGAACAACGGCGCGGACGTCCTGACCATTCAGGATCTCGGCCTCTACACGACGGTCGATGCGCTCCAGGGCTATGCCTGGTACGTGAACCTGAACGGCGGCCACGATACTTTCCACGGCAACGATTACGACGATGTCATCCGTGCCGGGGCGGGCAACGACTTCGTATATGCCAATGACGGCGACGACATCGTTTACGGGGACCAGGGAGGCGACAAGCTCTTCGGGGACTGGGGCGACGACGACCTGTACGGAGGCTCCGGCCGCGATGCCCTGAGCGGCGGGGCCGGCAGCGACTACCTCAGCGGCGGCGCGGACAACGACCAGCTGACCGGCGGCTCCGGCAAGGACTATTTCGTTTTCGACACGCGCCCGTCCCGCACGAATGTCGACCGCATCGTCGACTTCCGGCCCAGCGACGATACGATCATGCTCGACAATCAGGTCTTCACCCGGGTCGGGCGGGATGGCTGGCTCTCAGGCGGGGCCTTCAACATCGGCTCGGGCGCCCGGGATTCCTCCGACCGGATCATCTACAACAAGCAGACCGGCGCCCTGCTGTACGACGCCGACGGCTACGGCGGCGTCGCGGCGGTCAAGTTCGCCCAGCTCAACGCAGGGCTCACGCTCACGAAAGCGGATTTCTTCGTGCTGTAGGCGAAAGCTCGGGCATTGCCCGAAGCCCGTGGGAACCGGTCACTCCGGTGGCGATCTGAAACCTGACCAAGCCTCCTGAGCGGCCCCGGAAACGGGGCCGCTTCCGTTTTCGGAGCCAGGAAGCCATTCGCGGTCCGCAGCACGGTTAATGTGGCATTAGGACGGTATGCTACTAAAGCATAACAGACCTACATTATTACCACTCCTCTTCCGCACTGCACACCCTTATATCCGCACTGCAAACGCAAGAACAAAGGCCACCGGTCATAGGGGCCGGTCACTTCTCAGGAGCTTCCCATGTTCGTTTCGTACATCCTCTCTAAAGTCCGCGCTTATATGCGTTATCGCGAAACCGTCCGTGAGCTGTCGCTGCTTTCGGATCGCGAACTCGACGATCTCGGCATCTCCCGCTTCCAGATCGAGAGCATCGCTCGCCAGAACGCTGTCGCGTAAGTTTACGCTGCATCGCAGCAAAGGCTCTAGCCCGCCCTCCGGCGGGCTTTCGCTTGTCTGGAGCCCTGCATCCGGGGTGTCATCGGCCTCCCGACACAGGGATATTGGCGCCGGTAATGTAGGATGCGGCGTCCGACATCAGGAACAGCACGGCCTCGGCAATCTCCTCGGGCTCTCCGATCCGGTTGAGGGGGATGAGGGGACGAATCCGCTCCAGACGCCCGACATCCTGGGTGCTCCGCTCGTGAATGTCGGTCTTCGTCATGCCCGGCGAGACCGCATTCACCCGGACGCCCTCGCCGGCCAGTTCTTTGGCCAGTCCCACGGTCAGCGAGTCGACGGCTCCTTTCGAGGCCGCATACCAGACGTACTCGTTCGGACTCCCCAGGGAGGCCGCGACGGACGAGATGTTGACGATCGTGCCGCCCGCCCCACCGCGGCTTGTGGAGAGCCGCCGCGCCGCCTCCCGTGCGACCCAGACGGCTCCCAGCACGTTCACATCCATGCAGGTGCGGATCGTCTCGGTCGATGCCTCCGCCAGCTTGCTGGACTTGCCCGTGATCCCCGCATTGTTGACCACATGCGAGATAGGCCCCAAAGCCGCTTCAGCCTCGTCGAACAGGCGCGTCACGTCCCCCTCGATGGCTACATCGCCCTGGCACGCGGCGACGGCCGCTCCCGATGCACGGCAGGCGGCGAGCACCTGCTCGGCCGCATCCCGCTCGGATCGGTACGTGATGGCGACATCGTAACCACGCGCCGCCGCAAGCTGTGCCACCGCGGCCCCTATGCCGCGGCTTCCACCTGTAATAAGGACGACGGGACGCATCGATTGCATAGCGTTCTAAGCCTTTCCAATAAACCGGCTCAACTTGACCAGGGCTCTCCAGGGAGTCAACAAAGCCGCTCGGGAGAATGACCATGAGCACCATCGAACCCATCCATGTCATCGGCGGCGGCCTCGCCGGTTCGGAAGCGACCTGGCAGATCGCCCAGGCCGGTGTGCCGGTCGTGCTCCATGAGATGCGCCCCGTGCGCGGCACCGATGCCCACAAGACGGAAGGCCTCGCCGAGCTTGTCTGCTCGAACTCCTTCCGCTCGGACGATGCCGAGACGAACGCGGTCGGCCTGTTGCACCAGGAAATGCGCAGCCTCGGCTCTCTCATCATGGCCAAGGGCGACGCCAACCAGGTGCCCGCGGGCGGAGCGCTGGCGGTGGATCGGGACGGCTTCTCCGATGCGGTGACCGCGGCTCTCGAGGCTCACCCGCTCGTCACCATCGAGCGCGGTGAGATCGCCGGCCTGCCGCCCGAGGAATGGTCCTCCGTGATCGTCGCTACCGGCCCCCTCACCTCACCGGCCCTGGCCGAGGCAATCCTCGGGCTGACGGGCGAGACATCGCTGGCGTTCTTCGACGCGATAGCGCCCATCGTCTACCGCGAATCCATCAACATGGACATCGCGTGGTTCCAGTCGCGCTACGACAAGGTCGGGCCGGGCGGCACGGGCAAGGACTACATCAACTGCCCCATGACCAGGGAACAGTACGACGCCTTCATCGATGCCCTGATCGCCGGCGACAAGACCGAGTTCAAGGAATGGGAGGCCGACACCCCCTATTTCGACGGCTGCCTGCCCATCGAGGTCATGGCCGAGCGCGGCCGCGAGACCCTGCGCCACGGCCCCATGAAGCCCGTGGGCCTCACCGATCCGCGCAATCCGGACAAGAAGCCCTACGCGATCGTGCAGCTGCGCCAGGACAACGCGCTCGGCACCCTGTTCAACATGGTGGGTTTCCAGACCAAGCTGAAATACGGCGCCCAGACGGGCATCCTCCGCATGATCCCGGGCCTGGAGAACGCCGAATTCGCGCGCCTCGGCGGCATCCACCGCAATACCTATCTCAACTCGCCCAAGCTCCTCGACCCGACCCTGCGCCTGAAGGCGATGCCGCGCCTGCGCTTCGCCGGCCAGATCACCGGCTGCGAGGGCTATGTGGAAAGCGCCGCCGTGGGCCTGATGACCGGCCGCTTCGCCGCCGCCGAGCGGCTCGGCCGTCCGATCCAGCCCCTGCCGCACACCACGGCCCTGGGAGCCCTCATAAACCACATCACGGGCGGCCACATCGAGACCATTGACGAAGGGCCGCGCTCCTTCCAGCCGATGAACGTCAATTTCGGCCTGTTCCCGCCGCTCGCCCAGGCTCCGAAGGCCGAGGATGGCAAGCGCCTGCGCGGCCCGGCCAAGGCCGTCGCCCGCAAGAAGGCGTTGACGGATCGGGCGCGTGCCGATCTGGCGGCATGGCTCTCGGGTGCCGCCTTGCCTGCGGCGGCGGAGTAAGGGGCAAACCGCCTCTCGGTGCGACGAGGGCCGTTCTCGGCCAAATGGCTCTTGTCCGCCGTCAAGAACCGCTTCACACGAAAGCCCTGGCTCCCTGGCCAAGATTTAGGCTACGATATATAGTGCAATATCCACGTTAGGGAGTGCCGCTCATGAAGCATACGGCTGTTCTTGGACTGATAGCTTCTCTCGGCTTCTTTCCTGCCGCCTATGGTCAGGAAGAGACGAAACCGAAGCCTGAACTGAACTGCGTTGTCGATGGCAAGCCTGTCGAGGGCCGTCACAAGATCGAGTACCGCCGGAACGGCAAGACTTATATCGAGTATTGTTCGCTGGGGAAGAAGCACGTCATCATCGACAACGGAGACAACGGCTGATCGAGCCCGGAGGCTTGCACCCGATCCTCAGAACGGCCCGCGCCAGAGTGCCCAGACCCGCCGCCATTGCGGCAGGTCCACGGGGGTGTGGAACGGGTCGTAGTCCCGCCGCTCCATGACCTTGAGATAGGGTTCGACCAAGGCGAGCGGCTGGAAGGCGGGCTTCGAGGCGCCGGGAATCGTCGTCCGCAACTGGCGCGCCTGATCGAGATGCCGACGCGCGATGGCGCGCAGGTCGGCCAGGGCCCCTTTGAGCCCCGGTCCGCCGCGCCCGGTCACGATATCCTCGCGGACCACCCCGTGCCGCGTCAGGATGTCGGCGGGAATGAAGACCTGTCCCTGACGCGCATGGTGCGGGAAAGCGCGCAGAAGGCCCGTGATCGCATAAGCGACACCCGCATGTCCGGCGGCGTCCGCCGTGCCGGGATTGGAACCGTCGGCGAGGACGAGGCTTGAGAGCTGGATCAGGCTCGACGAGGTCTCGCCGCAATAGCCTTCCAAGTCGTTCAAGTTCGGCATCGGGTCGTCGTAGAGATCGAAGATCCGGGCATCGATCAGGTCGACGAACGATTGTCGCGGCAGGCGGAACTGCACGATGGTGTCGTCGAGAGCGGCGGCGACCGGGTTCGCCCGCACGTCGCCTCTCGCCTCGCCTTGAAGAGCATCGCGCCACCATTGCAGGCGTATCTCGCCGACGAGCGCTTCACGGACCGCCTCGCGGACGCGGGCGACCTCGAAGTTGAAGGCATAGAGCGCATGGAGATGCGGGCGCTTGTCGGCGGGCGCGAAGAGGCTTGCCCAGTAGCGATCCGGATCGGCCTCGCGCACGAGCGCTTCGCAATGGGCGAAGTTGGAGATCGCCTCTGCCATGTCAGGGGACGGCGATCAGCGCCGCCGCGACCTTGCGGTTCTCGGCCAGTAGGATGTTGTACGTGCGCGCGGCGGCACCCGTCTGCATCACGTCGAGACCGATTCCCGCATCACGGAACCGGGTGCGGAACGCACCGGGGATGGCCGCAATGTCGGCACCCGTGCCGAGGAGCAGGAGGTCGATCGAACCGGCCTCGGCGAAGATCGGGTCCAGTACCTCGTCCGTGAGTTCGGCCACGGCGTTCACAGGCCAGGCCCTGATCCCCGACGGCAGGGCGAGCACCGACCCGCGATGGGACATGTCCGCGAAGCGAAAGCCGCCATTGCCATAGGCGTCGAACGGATGGCGTCCCGGCAGGAAGCCGTCGTAGAGGCGACCCTCGCTCATGGTCCTACTCCGCTGCGGCGGCCCTGCCCTCCGGCACCTTGACGCTCTCCGACCCGCGCAGGCCGATATAGATCAGCATGGGGGACGAAATGCAGATGGCCGAGTAAGTACAGATGACGACACCATAGAGCATGACCTGCGCGAAGCCCTGGATCGCCTGCCCGCCGAAGAGGACCAGGGCCAGCAGCGACAGCGCCGTCGTCGCCGCCGTCATGATCGTACGGGACATGGTGTGGTTGATCGACAGGTTCAGCAGTTCTTCGGCCGGCATCGTCTTGTAGCGGCGCATCAGCTCACGGGTCCGGTCGAACACCACCACGGTTTCATTGAGCGAATAACCCACGATGGTCAGGATCGCCGCGATGGACGTCATGTTGAACTCGTGACGGGTGATCACGAAGAAGCCGATGGTGAGCACGATGTCGTGGAGCGTACCGATGATGGATGCGATCGCCAGCTCGCGCTCGAAGCGGAACCAGAGATAGAACAGCACCGCGATGACCGAAAGCACGACGCCGATGGTGCCGGACTGCACGAGCTCTCCCGACACGCGCGGACCGACCGTCTCGACACGGCGGAAGTCGTATTCGTTGCTGAAGGTGTCGCGGGCCTTCTGCACCACGGCCGCCTGCGCGGACTCGCCGCCGGCCTGGATCGGGAAGCGGAGGGAAACCTCGCCGCCCGTACCGAACTCCTGCACCTCCACGTCGCCGAAGCCGAAGCTTTCGGCCGTCTGGCGGATCTGCGCGACATTGGCCTGGCCGGACTTGGCCTGGATCTCCATGAGCGTGCCGCCCTTGAAGTCGATGCCGAAGTTGAGGCCGATCGTCACGAGCACGATCGCCGTGGCAATCGAAATGATGGCGGACAGCGGGAACGAGAAGCGCCGCAGGCGCATGAAGTCGAAGTGGGAGTTTTCGGGCCAGAGGCGAATGAGGCGCACGATACGCACTCCTTAGAACGGAAGAACTTTGGGACGCATCCACTGATACCAGAGCGCGATCATCATGCGCGTCAGGGTGACGGCGGTGATCACGGTCGTCAGGATGCCGAGGATGAACACGACGGCGAAGCCGCGCACGGGACCGGAGCCGAGGAAGAACAGGATCAGGGCCGCAATCGCCATGGTGCTGTTCGAGTCGACGATGGTCGCGAAGGCCCGGTCGAAGCCTGCCTGAATGCCGGACACGATGGAGCGTCCGGAACGCACCTCTTCGCGGATACGCTCGTAGATGAGCACGTTCGAGTCGACGGCCGTGCCGATGGTGAGAACGATGCCCGCGATGCCCGGCAGGGTCAGCGTGGCCTCGAGCACCGACATGAGGCCGAAGATGAGGCCCACGTGGACGATGAGCGCGATGTTCGCGATGAGGCCGAAGACGCCGTAGGTGGCGAACATGAAGATGACCACGAAGATGCCCGCCACATAGGTGGCCATCTTGCCCGCCTCGATGGAATCGCGCCCAAGGCCCGGACCCACCGTGCGCTCTTCGACGATGGTGAGCTTGGCAGGAAGGGCGCCGGAGCGCAGCAGGACCGCGAGATTGTTGACCTGCTCGACGGTGAAGCTGCCCGAGATCTGGCCGGAGCCGCCGGTGATGGGCGACTGGATCGTCGGGGCCGAGATCACCCGGTTGTCGAGGACGATGGCCAGCTGGCGGCCGAGATTTTCCGTCGTTGCCTGGCCGAAGCGCTGGGCGCCACGGATGTTGAAGCGGAAATTGACGATGGGCTGACGGGTCTGGCTGTCGAAGGCCGGCTGCGCGTCCGTCAGGTCGCCGCCTTCGGCGATCACCCGGCGCTCGACCGGAACGCGCTGGCCGCCCGCGTCTTCCATAGGCAGCATGTCGACGTCGGTGGCGCCTGCTTGAGCCAGCAGGCGGAATTCGAGGTTGCCGGTTTCACCCAGCAGGGCCTTCAGCTGCTGCGGATCCTGCAGGCCCGGAACCTGCACGAGAACGCGGTCGGCGCCCTGGCGCTGGATGCTCGGCTCCGTGGTGCCGGTGGCATCGATACGGCGACGGACCACCTCGATGGACTGGTCGACGGCGCGGCGGATGCGCTCGTTGATGCCCGCATCCGTGTAGGTCAGCGTGATCACCCCGTCCGGCGTGGTGTTGATCTGGACCGAATTCCCGCCAGACTGGCCGAGCATGGCGTTGCCGATGGGCTGGGACAATTCCCTCAGGCGCGGCATCAGCCGCTCGCGGTCGGCCGCGTCCGGCACACGGATCTGCACGCCCCGCGGGACGGTCTGAATGCCGTTCTGGGACGAAACCCGGGTATCGCGCAGAATGCGGCGAACGTCGTCGCGCAGGAGCGTGATCTGGCCGCGCAGCAGGTCCTGCGCGTCGACCTCCAGGAGGACGTGCGAGCCGCCCTGCAGGTCGAGGCCCAGCACGATGGCCCGGGACGGAACGAGCCAGGACGGAACCCAGCTCGGAATGGCATTCAGGTAGGCCTGACGCTGCTCGCGATTCATCATGCTCGGAACCGCAAGAAGCAGGCCGATCACAATGATCGCCACGGTGGCGATGATCTTCGACCTCGAGAAGCGCAGCATCGTCAGCTCAACCTTTCTCACACACAAAGCCGCATCGGATCTGCGGCGAACCGGCCCCTGCCGGACAAGTCGGGGGCCGGCTTCCTTTCACATCAGGCCTTGACCGGTTCGCTCTTGGAGCGGACCTCGGAGATCATGGCGCGGGCCACCTTCACCTTCACGCCATCGGCGATCTCGACTTCGATGTCGTTCGAATCCTCGAGGACCTTCGTCACCTTGCCGATGATCCCGCCCGAGGTGACGACCGTGTCGCCGCGGCGCACATTCTTGATCATCTCCTGATGGGCTTTCACGCGGCGCTGCTGGGGCCGGATGATCAGGAACCACATGATGACGAATATGAGGATGAACGGAACGAATTGAAGGATCATCTCCGTTCCGCCCCCGGCGGGGGCCCCTTGTGCGAAGGCTGGCGAAATGAACAAGCGGCTCTCCATGGATAAAGGCGCGTGGCAGGCCCGTTTCGGGCCCGCCCGCGCCGGACGGGATTACAAAGCGTGGCGGACTATACCCATCGACTCGACGAAATCAATGAAGTTCAAGGCCTTTCCCAAGGCTCCTTGCAGGGTCGATGCCCTCTCCTGCGTGGACCGGACGGCCATTTTCGCGCTAAGCACGACATCCTCACTGTTTCTTGAAGCCGGAAATTCATGCCCGCCAATCTGAACTCCCCCGAATCCCTGGCGCTTTTGACGCGGATCGCCGACGCCCTTGAGCACCTCGCCCCCTCAGGCACCGCCCAGGCCGACTTCACGCAGGCCGACGCCTTCGTCTGGCAGGCCGCCGGGCGCAGGCTCTCCCCCGTCCCCAAGGTCAACCGTGTCGAGATGAGCCTCCTGCGCGGGATCGACCGGGTTCGGGACCAGTTGGCGGAGAACACACAGCGCTTCGCCCGGGGCCTGCCGGCGAACAATGCCCTCCTCTGGGGCGCCCGGGGCATGGGCAAGTCGTCCCTCGTCAAGGCCGTCCATGCGGAAATCAACCACACCAAGACGGCAGACGCCCTCCCTCTCAAGCTGATCGAGATCCACCGGGAAGACATCGAGACCCTGCCGGACCTCATGAGCCTGCTGCGCCCGGATCCGCACCGCTTCATCGTCTTCTGCGACGACCTCTCCTTCGACGCCGACGACACCTCCTACAAGTCTCTCAAAGCGGTGCTGGAAGGTGGGATCGAGGGGCGGCCCGACAACGTGATCTTCTACGCCACCTCGAACCGCCGCCATCTGCTGCCGCGCGACATGATGGAGAACGAGCGCTCGACCGCCATCAATCCGGGCGAAGCCGTGGAGGAGAAGGTCTCGCTCTCCGACCGCTTCGGCCTCTGGCTCGGCTTCCACAAATGCAGCCAGGACGAATATCTCGACATGGTCTTCGCCTATGTGGATCATCTCGGCCTGCAGGCGGACCGCAACGCTGTCCGCGCCGAGGCGCTGGAATGGGCCACGACCCGCGGAGCCCGTTCCGGACGCACGGCCTGGCAGTTTATCCAGGATCTGGCCGGGCGCCTGGGCAAGGCGATTTGAAACCCGATCTGAAACGACAAAGGGACGGTGGCTGAGCTCCACCGTCCCCTCATTCGATCAGCCTGGTTATCCCTGGACCGATCTAAACTATTCGCCTGATCAGCCGCCGAGATGCTTCATCGGGTCGACGGGCTGCGCGCCCTTGCGGATCTCGAAGTGGAGCTGCGGCGAGGTCACGTTGCCGGTCTGGCCGGATGTCGCGATCACCTGGCCGCGCTTCACCTGCTCGCCGCGCTTCACGTTGAGCGAGCCGTTATGGGCGTAGGCGGAGACGTAGCCGTTCTCGTGCTTGATCAGGACGAGGTTGCCGTAGCCCTTCACCTCGCTGCCCGCATAGGTCACGGTGCCGGCTTCGGCGGCCTTGACCGGCGTGCCTTCGGGGACCGCGATGTTGATGCCTTCATTGCCGCCATTGGCGCCGAACCCGGCAATGACGCGGCCGCGGGCCGGCCAGCGGAAATCGCCCGACAGGCTGGCAGTCTGCTCCGGCTCCTGCACGGGAGCCTTGGCGGCCTCCGGCTGGGGCGCCGGCGCGACCGGCTGAACGGCGGGCTTCACCTGCTCGGGCTGGGTGAGAGCCGCGACCTTGGGCTGCTCCACGACCGGCTTCGGAGCGGACACGAGGGGCCTGGGCGCCGAGACCAGCGGCTCGTTGGTCGCGGACGCGACCTGCATCGGCGCGGACCGGGCAGGAGCCGCAGCGGCCGGAGCGGGAGCCTGAGCCGTCGCGGTCATGCCCGGACGAACGCGCTTGGCCGGTTCGGCCGCCGCGACAGGCGTGGTCGCAGCCGGCACCTTCGACGTATCGACGAGACGGAATTGAGGGCGGCTCGCGGGCTGCGCCGGCGCAGCCTGGGCGACCGGCATGGGCCGAGACTGAAGCGGAGCGGGCGTGGGAGCGGAGGCGATGCGGGCAGGCTGCGACAGGGGCTGGGACTGCACAGGAGGCAGGGCCTGCGCCTGAACACTCGGCGTCGGCATCGGCGCGGCCGAATAGGACGGAGTGGGCTGAGGCGCCATGGAAGCCGTGTTGTCCATGCGCTCGCTGGCCGCGAAGGGGTTCGAGAACGGGTTCTCGGCGAACCGCGCACTATCGGTACTGCAAGCCGCCGCCGCACTGCCGATCAGCCCTACCAGAGCGATCCGCGACACCGCACCCCAATGCCCAGAACACACACGCAACCGCATCACTCAACCCCAACCGAACGCAACTCGATGAAGCCATTAAAAGCCTGTTCAGGTTAAGCAACGGTTGACGCTGTGCGGATTGTCGTAACCCTGTCCGAAAATATTTCGGTCCGGTCAGAGTGTGGCCGCAATCCCCGAGACGAGCGGCGATAGGCGCAAGGCTGCGCCGACCGACTGTGCGAGTTCCCCCTCGGCGTTGCGCTCGATCCGCACGAGATGCGGCACGCCCTCGATGGTGACCGCTCCTACCAGACGGCTGCCCGGTCCGAGAAGATTCGTCACGGTCTCGGGGATTTCGGGACAGGCGCCGTTGAGCAGGATGCGGTCGAAGCGGTCCCGCACCCGGGTAGCCAAGCCGTCGCCCACTTCCAGGCGGACCTTTCCCGCCTCGACGATCCTGAGATGCTGCGCGGCGCTTTCCGCCAGCGTGTTGAAACGCTCGACGCTCGTGACCTCCGCGCTGAGCCTCGCCAGCAGGGCGGTCACGTAGCCGCTGCCGGTGCCGACCTCCAGGATGCGCTGGCCCGGCTGGACCCCGAGCGACAGCAGCATGGCTGCGACCGTGGCAGGTCCCGTCATAGTCTGCCCGCAGGGCAGCGGAAGCGCCACGTCCGTGCGGGCGAGATCGCTGAAGCGACGGGGGGCGAAGACTTCGCGCGGCACGAGCTCCATGGCGCGCAGCAGCGCGGTGTCGCGGATGCCCTTCGCGCGAAGGGACAGGATGAAGGACGCAGCGCCGATCGCCTCCTGCTCGTCGCGGAGATCCGCTTCGGCTAAGAAAGGCACGTCCTGGTTCATCGCGTCCGCTCGCTCAACCGCCGAAGGCCTGCGCGTAGCGCGTCAGCGTCGGCTCGTCCGTCATGTCGATACGGAGCGGCGTGACGGCGATGCGCCGGTTCGCGATGGCCCAGAGATCCGTGCCGTTGCCGGGCGTGAAGGGGCGGCGCTCGAAGGCGATCCAGAAGTAAGGGTTGCCGCGCCCGTCCTGCCGCTCGTCGAGGCGCAGGAGTTCCTGCGTGCGCTGGCCCTGGTTGACGAGAGCCGTCCCCTCGACATCCTCGGGCTCGCAATCGGGAAAGTTGACGTTGACCAGGATGCCCTTGTCGACGCCCGCCTCGAGGACCCTGCGTACCACCTTGGGGCCGTGATGCTCCGCGCATTGCCAGCGCGGCGCGTTGCGCGTGCCCGGCCCGTAAGCCTGGGAGAGCGCGATGGACGGGATACCGAGGATCGTGCCCTCAATGGCGCCAGCCACCGTGCCGGAATAGGTCACGTCCTCGGCCACGTTCTGTCCCCGATTGACTCCGGAGAGCACGAGATCAGGCTTGGCGTCCCGCATGAGGTGACGCACGCCCATGATGACGCAATCGGTCGGCGTGCCCTTCACGGCGAAATGTCGGCTGGACACCTCGCGCAGGCGCAAGGGATCGTTGAGCGAGAGCGAATGGGCGACGCCGCTCTGATCGGTCTCGGGGGCGACGACCCAGACATCGTCCGACAGGTTGCGGGCGATGGCTTCCAGGGTCTTCAAGCCAGGAGCATGAATGCCGTCGTCGTTGGTGCAGAGAATGCGCATCGTCTAAGCCTGACGCTCGATGCGGGTCATCCCGCCCATATAGGGCTGGAGTACCGACGGAATCGTGACGCTGCCGTCCTCATTCTGGTAGTTCTCCAGTACGGCCACGAGCGTCCGCCCGACCGCGAGGCCGGAGCCGTTGAGCGTGTGCACGAAACGGGGCTGCTTCTCGCCGGCCGCGCGGTAGCGGGCGTTCATGCGCCGGGCCTGGAAATCGGAGCAGACCGAGCAGCTCGAAATCTCGCGATACATTCCCTGCCCGGGCAGCCAGACCTCAATGTCGTAGGTCTTGGTCGAGGAGAAGCCCATGTCGCCCGTGCAGAGCGTCATGGTACGGAACGGCAGTTCGAGCTTCTTCAGCACGTTCTCGGCGCTCGTGAGCATGCGCTCGTGCTCGTCGGCGGAGGTCTGCGGCGTCGTGATCGAGACGAGCTCGCATTTCACGAACTGGTGCTGGCGGATCATGCCGCGCGTGTCGCGTCCGGCGGATCCCGCCTCGGCACGGAAGCTCGGGGTGAGCGCGGTGAAGCGCAGGGGCAGCTCCTCCTCGGAGAGGATCTGCTCACGCACGAGATTGGTGAGCGTGACCTCCGCGGTCGGGATCATGCCGTAGCGGGTGTCCTTGACCAGCTTGGCGATCGCATCGCTCGGCTGACCTTCGAGCGCGGCGGCCACGATCTGTTCGAGCGAGTTGCCGGGGAAGGCCCAGAACTGGTCGTCCTCGAATTTCGGCAGCTGCGCCGTGCCGAACATGGCGTCGTCCCGCACCAGCAGCGGCGGGTTCACTTCCGTGTAGCCATGCTCGTTGGTGTGGAGGTCGATCATGAACTGGCCGAGGGCGCGCTCCAGGCGCGCCAGCCCGCCTTTCAGGACAACGAACCGCGAGCCGGAGAGCTTGGCGGCTGTTTCGAAATCCATGAGGCCGAGAGCTTCGCCGATCTCGAAATGCTGCTTGGCGCTGTTCAGGGTCGGCGGCGTGCCGAAGCGGTGGCGCTCCACGTTGCCGTGCTCGTCGGCCCCGACCGGCACATCCTCCTTCGGGATGTTGGGGATGGCGGCGAGAGCCGCGAACAGTGCCTTCTCGGCGGCCCGCTCGCCCTCCTCCAGCTCCGGCATCGTCTCCTTGATCCGGGCGACCTCGGCCATCAGCTCCTGCGCACGGACCTCGTCCTTCTTGGCCTTCGCCTGACCGATTTCCTTGGATAGGGCGTTGCGGCGCTCGGTGGCAGCCTGCAGGGCGGAAACCGCGCCTTTTCGGGAATCGTCGAGGGCGATCAGCTGCGCGGACAGGGGCTCCATGCCCCGGTTCCGGAGGCCTTGGTCGAAAGCCGCGGGATTCTCGCGGATGGAACGGATGTCGTGCATGGGATGGGGACCTGCTTCATCGAGCGGACCTGCCCTTTTTCGACGAGGCCGCCCCTTCAACTTATGCCGAGGATGGCGGCCGATGTGGAGTCCTTTCGGTCTCTACCCCTCTGCCGCGCGCGCGGCCTCGGCTTCCGCACGCTTCTTCTCGACCATGGTCACGGAGAAGATGGATGCCTCGTAAAGAAGCAAGGTGGGGATCGCAAGGGCGAACTGGCTGATCACGTCCGGAGGGGTGAGAACCGCGGCAATCACGAACACGATGACGACGGCGTAGCGGCGTTTGTCCTTCAGGAACTGCGAGTCGATGATCCCGGCGCGGGCGAGCAGGGTCAGGATGACGGGCAGCTGGAAGCAGATACCGAAGGCGAAGATCAGCGTCATGATCAGCGACAGATACTCGCTGACCTTCGGCAGGAACTCGATGGCCGGGCTCGTATCCGTCGCCAGCTGCTGCATGCCCACGGAAAAGCGCATGAGGAGCGGCATGGCGATGAAATAGACGCAGGCCGCGCCGATGACGAAGAGGATCGGCGTCGCGAAGAGGTACGGGACGAAGGCCCGACGCTCGTTCTTGTAGAGGCCCGGCGCCACGAACTTGTAGATCTGCATGGCGATGACCGGGAAAGCCAGGAAGCCGGCACCGAAGGCCGCCACCTGGATCTGCGTGAACAGGTATTCCAGGCCGTGCGTATAGACCAGGTGCGCCTTCTCCGGCGAACCGACCGCGAGGACGTAGGGCCAGACGAGCGCGTTGTAGATGTACTTCGCGGCGGCGAAGCAGATGAAAAACATGATCACGAACGCGACCAGCGCCTTGATCAGGCGTGAACGCAGCTCGGTCAGGTGCTCGATCAGAGGCGCGCGCGAAGCTTCGACCTCATCGTCTTCAGCGGCGGTGGTCATCCGGCTTTCGCGTCCGATTTTTCTGGTTTTTCTGAAAGTTGCTCGGCAAGGGCAGCCTGCTGGGCCTCGTACTCAGCCTCCCGCCGCAAGGATTCGGCGATTTCCGTCGCTGGATCGACGGTCGGCGGAGGAGGCAGGTCGATCAGGGGATCGGTGGGCGCGGGCTCGCGTCCTTCCACAACCGCTTGGACCGAGGCGTCGGAGGCGTCCTTTGCAAGTGCCGCCGGCTCAGGCGCCACCTGTTCGGACGCCACCGCCGGGACAGCCGGCCCGGTCTCGGTCTCGGGAGCCTTCGGGTCAGGAGATACGGGCGCTTCGATGGAGGTCTTGAGCTCGTCCCGTATGGTCTGGATGGGGTTGAAGCTCGCATTGCCGACGGAGGAGACGGAATCGTTCATCCCCTGGAGCTGCTTCTTGACGTCGTCGAGCTCGGCCTCGCGCATGGCCTCGTTGAACTGCCCCTGGAATTCCGCCGCCATGCGGCGAAGCTTCCCCGTCACCTGCCCGACCGTCCGCAGTGCCTTCGGCAGATCCTTTGGGCCGATCACGATCAGCGCGACGGCGCCGATCACCATGACCTCACCCCAGCTCATGTCCAACATGACGTGGCCTCGAACCTGCCTCTTAGGTACTCACGCGTACTGACACGCCACCAAAGTGGCTGCGCACTAAAGCTTAGCCGACCTTATGATCGGTCGTCACTGTGGTCGTCGTCGTACCGTTCTGATGATCGATGGTGCGGACCGGCTCGGACGGCTGCACCGGCTTTGCCGGCGTATCGTCCTCGGACATGCCCTTCTTGAAGGCCTTGATGCCCTTCGCGACGTCGCCCATCATGTCGGAGATCTTGCCGCGTCCGAACAGCAGGACGACGATCAGACCCACGACGATCCAGTGCCAAATACTCGTGCCACCCATGGCAATTCCTCCTGCGCCCCGGAAGGCGCGGCTTCTCGATATGAACTCGCCGTCAACCTATGCGTCGGAGGCGGCGAAAACAAGGACATCCTTAGTAGCGATCTCGATGCCCACATCCTGCCCCTCGTTCACGCCAACGGGATCGTGAACGCGGGCCTGCAGGGGGCGATCCACCCCCTGCACGTCAATGTGCACCAGATCGACCTCGCCGAGAAAGCGACGAGACATCACACGTCCCGGCAGGCAGAAGCCCGCGGGCTTGAGCTTCAGGCCCTGCGGCCGCACGCAGACGATGGCGGGACCATCGTCCAGATGCGGTGCCGGGAAGATTCCGACCGGACAGGAAACCTGGCCGTTGCGAACCACGCCCTCAAGCTCGTTGAAGTCGCAGAAGAAGCGGGCGGCGAACAGATTCGCCGGGCGCCGATAGATCTCCTCCGCCTCGCCCTGCTGGATGATCCTGCCGGAACGCATGAGCACGATCCTGTCGGCGATCCGCATTGCCTCCTCCGGGTCGTGCGTGACGACGATGGTCGTAGCGCCGGTTTCTCTCAGGATTGCGACGGTCTCGTCGCGGATCGCATCGCGCATGCGCCGGTCGAGATTCGAAAACGGCTCGTCCATGAGCAGGACGCCGGGCCGAGGCGCGATCGAGCGCGCCAGCGCCACCCGCTGCTGCTCGCCGCCCGACAGGGTATGCGGGTACTCGTTGGCGTAGTGTTCGAGCCCCACGCGGGACAGGGCGCGCCGCGCGGCGATGCCCGCCTCGGAGGCCGACAGGTCCTTCAGGCCGAACATGATGTTCTGGAGGATCGTCATGTGCGGGAACAGGGCATAATCCTGGAACATCAGCCCGATGCCCCGCCGTTCCGGCTCCAGGAACACCTTAGGTCCACTGACCTCCCGCCCATCCATGAGCACCCGGCCGGAAGTCGGCATCTCGACTCCCGCGGCGATGCGCAGCAGGGTGGTCTTGCCGCAGCCGGAATGACCGAGCAGGCAGACGATCTCTCCCGGCTCGATGGTCAGCGACACGCCGTCGAGCGCCCGCTGGCTGTCATAGGCCTGGACGATGCTCTCGAAGCTCAACTGGGCCGGTATCGACGCGCCGGCCGTTCCTCGCTGACCCCAACGGGGCAGACGGAACAGGTCGCGGGCGGACCCGGCGGGTCTGGCGTTCATTCCTCGCCCACCTCGGTCTGATGCATGTCGAGAGGCTGAAGCAGATCGTCGTCGAGCGGGTCCTCATCCTCGCGCAGGGCATCCGCATCGGAAGGGGTCGGCACCGAGAAATCAGAAGGCACGCGTCCCTCGATGAAGCCCGCCCCCTTGAGTTCCTCGAGACCTGGAAGATCCTCGATGGCATCGAGGCCGAAATGCTCCAGGAAGCCCGGCGTCGTACCGTAGGTCACGGGACGGCCGGGCGCCTTCCTGCGCCCCCTCAGACGAATCCAGCCGGTTTCCAGGAGGGTATCGATGGTGCCCTTGGACGTGGCGACGCCGCGGATCTCTTCGATCTCGGCGCGGGTCACCGGCTGGTGGTAGGCGATGATCGCCAAGGTCTCCATCGCGGCGCGGGAAAGCCTGCGCTGCTCGACCACATCGCGGGCGAGCACGAAGGACAGGTCGCCGGCCGTGCGGAAGGTCCATTTCCCGGCCACCCGGACGAGGTTGACGCCCCGGGGGGCATAGAGCTCGGTCAGGTCCTGAAGGATCTTCTCCACATCCGCGCCTTCAGGCAGACGCCCGCTCAGTTCCTCGGCGCTCAAAGGTGCGGGCGCGGCGAACAGGAGCGCCTCGGCGATCCGCATGGCCTCGCCGTGATCGGGGACATGGCTGATCTCCGGCGCCTCGGCTTCCGTCATCTCGGTCGTGTCTTCCTGCATGTCGGGCAGCATCTTAAACTCCTGCCTCGGCCGGATCGGCGACGGGCTTGACCCAGACCGGTGCGAAGGCCTCGTCCTGCCGAACCGTCAGCTTGCCCTCGCGCACCATTTCCAGGGTGGCGGAAAGGGCCGAAGCCAGTATCGTCGGTCGCATGGAAGGCTCGACCATGTATTCCATCAGATAGGTGTCGAGTGTCACCCAGTCGTTCAAGTGACCGACGAGACGCTCGAGGGCCTCGCGCGCATCGACCAGCGACCAGACGTTCCGCTTGTGCAGGGACACACGGGCGTTGAACTGGATCTGCCGCTGCTGGGCATAGGCCTTGAGCAGGTCGTAAAGGCTCGCCTCGTAGTGGGAATCCCGGAGGATGATCACGGGTTCGGGCGCGCCTCGGGCGAAGACGTCACGACCGAGCCAGGCACGCTCGCCCATCTTCTTGGCGGCCTCGCGGATCGCCTCCAGGCGGCGCAGGCGCAGGGCCAGGGCCGAGGCCAGCTCCTCGGCGCTCGGCTCCTCGCCCTTCGGCGGCTCGGGCAGCAGGAGGCGCGACTTGAGATAGGCGAGCCAGGCCGCCATCACGAGGTAATCGGCCGCCAGCTCGAGACGCATGCGGCGCGCGGCCTCGATGAAGGCGATGTACTGCTCGGCCAGCGCCAGGATCGAGATCCGGTGGAGATCCACCTTCTGGCGCCGGGCGAGTTCCAGCAGCAGGTCGAGCGGCCCCTCGAACCCGTCCACGTCGACGAGCAGGGCGGGCTCGCTCTCGGCCCGCTCCGTGCGTTCGACGTCTTCGAAGGGTAAGGGATTTGCCATCGACCGTACTCAACTCATGGGGTTCGAAGCTTCATTAGCTTTAGGCGATCATCGCAAGAGCAGAATCGAGCCTGGACCGGGCATCCACAGGATCCAAAGGCTCCGGATCATGGGTGATGCGTGCTAACGCAGCGTTAGCGCGGCGGAGGGCTTCCCCGCTTAAGGTAGGCGCGGCTTCGGCGACGGCACTCATCTCCTCCATGTTGCCGTTGCAGTGAAGAGCCATGTCACAGCCTGCCGAAAAGGCGGCCTCCGTCCGGCCCCGGAATGAACCGGAAAGGGCGTGCATCGACAGATCGTCGGTCATCACCAGACCGTCATAGCCAATTTGGCCGCGGATGATCTCCTGCATGACGACCGGGGAAGTGGTCGCGGGCCGGTCCGGGTCCAGGGCGGTGTAGACCACGTGCGCCGTCATGGCGAGGGGCATGTCGGTGAGCATGCGGAACGGCGCGAAATCGTGCCGCTCCAGCTCCTCGCGCGAGGCATCGACCACGGGAAGCGCCAGGTGGCTGTCGGCGCCGGCCCGGCCATGGCCCGGCATATGCTTGACCACCGGCAGCACGCCGCCCGCCAGGAGGCCCTCGGCGGCGGCCCGGCCCAGGATCGCGACCTGACTCGGCGTCTGGCCGTAGGCCCGGTCCCCGATTACGTCGTGGGCGCCCGGCGAGGGAACGTCCAGGACCGGCAGGCAATCGACCGTGATGCCGACCGAGCGGAGGTCGTGGGCGATCAGCCGGGCGCCGAGCCGGGCGATCTCGCGCTGGACGAGCGGATCGTTCGCGTGAAGGCGACCATAGGCGCGGCCGGAAGGATATTTGGGCCAGTGCGGCGGCCCCAGGCGCTGAACCCGTCCGCCCTCCTGATCGATCAGGATGGGAGCGTCGGCCCGGCCGACTGCGTCCCTTAGGGCACCGCAGAGCGCCCTCACCTGCTCGGGGCTCTCTACATTGCGGCGGAACAGGATGAATCCCCAGGGATCCGCCTCCTTGAAGAAGGCGACCTCGTCCGGGGTGAGTTCGGTGCCGGAGCATCCAGCAATAAAGGCGCGGGTTTTCATACCCGCGCCTTAAGTCTCCTGCTCGGCAGGGTCAAGAAATCTCGACCGCCAAGTTATCTTGTCTCAGTTTATCCCGCCTCAGTTCTTGGCGACGAAGCACTGGCCGCCCTGGCCCTGCAGCTTGGAGCAGAGGGAAGAGGCCTCGTCTTTGGACAGGGGCCCGACCCGGACGCGATAGATGGTGTTCCCGTTCACCTCGGCCTTGCGGATGAGGGACGGCATGCCTTCGAGGTCGGGGTACCTGCGCTGGAACGAAGCGAAGGCCGTCTGAGCGCCGGCTTCCGAATTGGCGAGGCCGAGCTGCACGGCAAAGCCGCCGCTGGGCGTCGTTTCCGCTGCCGCCGCGGCCGGAGCGACCGGCTGAACCGACGCGACCTGCGTCGGTGCGGGCGTTGCTGCCGCGGGCTTCGGAGTCGGAGCGGGCGTGGCCGGAGCCGCGACCGGAGTGCTCGCAGCAGCGCGGGGCTGGGCCGATGCGGTCTGCACCGGAGCAGCCTGGGCCTGGGGCGGCAGCGTCATGGCTGCGGGAGCCGCCGGCTGGGCGGCTGGACGCTCCGAGCCCGCCACGGTGCCGTCGGGGCGGATGGTGACCGTGCGGACTTTCTTCGGCTCCCCGAGATTCAGACTGGCGGTCTGATGAGGCTTGACCGAGCTGGTAGGGATCGTACCGCCCGTGGCGTCGGCCACGGCGCCGCCATTCATGCGCACGGCCTGCTGCAGGTCGACCGGCTGCTCCTCGCGGTTGACGACCTTTGTCGCCGCGTTCTGATTGGCGCGCTCGTAGATCTGCTTGTTCTGGTTCGGGATCTCGACCCCGCCCGGGTTCTGCGGCTGGACCTTGGTGGGCTCGTTGTTCGCCTTCACCAGCGGCGGCTCGCCCCCGGTGATCGCCGATGAGCCCGAAGCCATGTAGGCTCCGCCACCGCCGAGCACGACTGCGCCCACGACCGCCGCCATGGCGATAACGCCCTTGCGGGACCGGCCCTTCTCGATCGGAGCATAATCCTGCGGCTGATCGTAATCCTGGTCGGCGTAAGGCCCGGCCTGATCGGCGTAGTAGTCCTGCGCATAGGCCTCGTTGCCGTAGGCATCCTGATTCTGGTGAGCAGGCTGGCGGGGATAGGCCGGTTCAGGGGCGCGGACATGGCTTTGCGGGTACCCGCCGAGGTCGAACGACGGCGCGGCGTGACCTCCCTGCGGGGCACGGACCGGCACCTCGCGGGCGGGTTGCGGCATGGTGTCGCGGACGGCGAAAAGATCGTCGATCGAGGAGCCCTGCTGACGCGGACGGGCGGATCCGTCATTGGCCAAGAGAGCCTGAAATGGGTCGTCTTGCCCTACGATCCGGGCCAATTCCGCGAGCGGATCGTTCCGCCCGGCGCTGGCCGGCTGGGATTGCGGGGTACCCGCCTGCGCGAGTTGCCGTTCGATCTCGTTGAGGTCGACGGCAAAACGGGGCTTTACTGATTCGCTCATGCGCCGGATCTCCAGTTACGCGACAGGAGCACCGTTGCTCCGCCTGCATGACGTAACGAGACCCGACGCGAATGCTTCGTAAGCGGTTGATCCGCCTCAAGAAACACTATCGCATTTCTTCGGGTGCCGTGACGCCCAGGATTGCGAGACCAGATGCGAGCACGCCCTTGAGGGCATGCACGAGAGCGAGCCTCGCTTGTGTTGAATCTTTATCAGTTAGATTAACAAAGCGTAATTGCGGCAAGTCTTTGCCCTTATTCCATAAGCTGTGGAACGCACTGGCCAGGTCATAGAGGTAGAATGCGACCCTGTGCGGCTCGTGAGCCTCGGCCGCGGCTTCGATCATCCGGGGAAACTGAGCGATGCGGTGAATGACGTCCATTTCCGCTTCGTCACTCAAAATCGACAGATCCGCCTTCTCCAGCTGAGCCGGCGTGAAGTCAGCCCCCGGGAACGCTTCCGCCGCCTGACGGAAGACCGAGGCACAGCGGGCATGGGCGTACTGGACGTAGAAGACCGGGTTGTCCTTGGACTGCTCGACCACCTTGGCGAGGTCGAAATCCAGGGTCGCATCATTCTTGCGGAAGATCATCATGAAGCGGGCGGCATCACGGCCCACCTCATCGACCACTTCCCGCAGGGTCACGAAGTCGCCCGAGCGCTTGGACATCTTCACCGGCTCGCCGCCGCGCAGAAGCTTCACGAGCTGGCAGAGCTTTACATCCAGATCGCCCTTGCCGTCGGTCACGGCCTTCACGGCCGCCTGCATGCGCTTCACATAGCCGCCGTGGTCGGCGCCCCACACGTCGATCATGGAGGCAAAGCCACGCTCGTATTTCGAGCGGTGATAGGCGATGTCGGAGGCGAAATAGGTGTAGGAGCCGTCGGACTTCAGCAGCGGACGATCCACCTCGTCGCCGAAGGCCGTGGCGCGGAACAGAAGCTGCTCCCGGTCCTCCCAATCCTCGTCCTTCTGGCCCTTCGGTGGCGGGAGGCGGCCCATATAGACCAGATCGCGACCGCGCAGTTCGGCGATCAATCTGGCGACTTCTCCCCCATTTCCTTGCTGCAGGGAGCGCTCGGAGAAGAAGACGTCGTGGTGAATGTTGAGGACCGCAAGATCGTCCCGGATCATGTCCATCATGGCGTCGATGGAGGTCTCGCGCACGAGCGGCAGCCACTCGGCTTCAGGCTTGTCGATCAGGCTCGTGCCATATTCCTTGGCCATCCGCTCGCCGACGGGCTTCAGGTAATCGCCGGGATAGAGACCCTCCGGGATCTCTCCGATCTCGTGCCCAAGGGCCTCTTTGTAACGGAGATAGGCCGAGCGGGCGAGGACATCGACCTGCGCGCCGGCATCGTTGATGTAGTATTCCCGCGTGACCTTGTAGCCCGCGAAATCCAGGAGACCGGCCAGGGCATCGCCGAAGACCGCGCCCCGGCAATGACCCACATGCATCGGGCCGGTCGGGTTGGCCGAGACATACTCGACATTGACCGGCGCGCCCGCCCCCTGCCCGCTCCGACCGAAGCCGTCGCTGTCGACGACGGCGGCGCGCAGGACCTCGTGCAGCACCGAAGGCGCAAGGCGGATATTGATGAAGCCGGGACCGGCGATCTCCACGTTGGTAACGCGCGGATCATCCTTGAGGTCGGCGACGAGAAGCTCAGCGAGGGCACGCGGGTTCATCCGCGCCTCCTTGGCCAGGACCATGGCGGCGTTCGTGGCGAGGTCGCCATGGGAGGAATCGCGCGGCGGCTCGACCACGACGCGGCTGACATCCAGCCCTGACGGCATCCTGCCCGCCTCGGCCAACCGGCCGAGCGCATCCGCAACCCGCTTCTCAAACAGCCCGAAAATGTTCATGGTACTTTGTCTCTGAGGGGCCATTAGCCCCGGAATTCCTTGGGTGCCGCCTAGCGCAGGTCCGGCGTCACGTCAAACAGGCGCCGGTGCTCGAGGATCGCATATCGGTCCGTCATGCCGGCGATGTAATCGGCAACGCGGCGGGCGAGCCGGGGCTCGTCGTCTTTCGGCAGATCGGCCTGCCATTCCTCCGGCATCAGCTCCGGCTCTGCCTTGAAGCGTCGGAAAAGATCCCGCAGCACGGCGTCCGCCTGGGCGCGGACCCGCATCACGTCCGGGTGCCGGTACATGCGGGCATAGAGGAAACGCTTGATGGAGGCATCGGCCTCCTTCATGGCCTGCGAGAAACAAACCATAGTGTCGCCCGCCCTCCGGATGTCCTCGGCGCTCTGCGGCGACAGCGCGGAGATCCGGCGCTCGCCCTCCGCGACCACGTCCTCGACGAAACGGGTGATGACGCGCCGGGTCAGTTCGTGGATGCGCCGGGAAAGGTCGAGGGTTGGATAGCGCGCGCCGATTTCGGTCAGGAGGCCGTCGAGGAACGGCACCTCGCACAGTTCCTCGATCCTGAACAGCCCGGCCCGCAAGCCGTCGTCGATGTCGTGAGCATCGTAGGCGATGTCGTCCGCGATGGCGGCCGCCTGGGCCTCGCCTCCGGCATGGGTGGCGAGTTCCAGGTCCTGCAGGGCGTTATATTCGAGGATCGCCAGCGGGACGCCGCGCGCGGCATAGCGCAGGGTCGGCTGGCCCTGGGCATCCAGGAGCGGGCCGTTGTGCTTGACCAACCCCTCCAGGGTTTCCCAGGTCAGGTTGAGCCCGTCATACTCGGCGTAACGGCGCTCCAGGCGGGTTACGACCCGCAGGGCCTGGGCGTTGTGGTCGAAGCCGCCGAACCCGGCCATGCATTCATCGAGGGTATCCTCGCCCGTATGGCCGAAGGGGGTATGGCCCAGGTCGTGGGACAGCGCCAGTGCCTCGGCCAAATCCTCGTCAAGGCCGAGGGAGCGGGCGAGCGCCCGGGCGATCTGGCTCACCTCGATGGTGTGGGTCAGCCGGGTCCGGAAGTGGTCGCCCTCGTGATAGACGAAGACCTGCGTCTTGTGCTTCAGGCGCCGAAAGGCCGAGGAATGGATGATCCGGTCCCGGTCGCGCTGGAACTCGCTGCGGGTCGGCGAGACCGCCTCCGGGAACAGCCGGCCTCTGCTTCCCCAGGGGTCGCAGGCATAGGGGGCTCGCCATCTCTCGCCAAAGGGCCGCACAATCATCCCCGGGTTGAAGCCTTGTCAGGGCGCACTTACCTTGCTCTTAACACCTTGTCCAAGAATTACGTCCTCCTGAGGACTGGAAGTGCCCATGACCGGTATCACCCTGACTGCCCGCGCCGCCCGCCGCATCAACGAGATCATGTCGTCCGAGCCCGCTGGCTCCCACCTGAGAATCAGCGTGAACGGCGGTGGCTGCTCCGGGTTCCAATATGCCTTCGACGTGGATCGCACCCGGCAGGACGACGACCTCGTGATCGAAAGGGACGGAGCGACCGTGGTCGTGGACGAGGTATCGATCCAGTACATGGACGGCTCCGTCATCGATTTCGTGGACGACCTGATCGGCCAGTCCTTCAAGATCGAGAATCCCCATGCCACCGCCTCTTGCGGCTGCGGCACCTCGTTCTCATTGTAAAATCGTTACATAATGTCCTATTCTGCCTCCGCATTTTTCTGAGATGGCCGGCGTCAGATTCGACCGGCCAGGGAGACAGCATGGGACTTCGTTATCGCGCAGGCGTTTGCGCACTCGCCTTGGTGGCAGGTTCTGCGGCTTTGCAGTTCGAACCTACCGTGATCCGGAACCTCGTAGTCGACAATGGCGGACACCGCATTTCCGTAGGGGCCGTCAAGGTTCCGCTATGGAGCGCCGCTTTCGCGCAGAGCGCGGACAGCTTCGCCCTTGAAAACGTGAGTTTCTCATTCGGTGGAGCTCGGTATGAAGCCAAGCGCATCGAAGTTTCCGGTTCGGCCTCATCGAGAGCGGACATCGAGGCGCTGTTCTCGAGCAGTGCATCCGAGCCATTGGCTGGCCGTCTGGCGCGGGTCAGCGCCAAGAAGATCGTGCTTCCTGAGGTCAAGCTGACGCAACAGTCCAATGGACGTACCGTGACGGTCACGTACTCGAACGTGACCCTGAGCGACATCGTGAAGGGCAAGATTGCCTCGACCACGGTCGAGGCCATGGCCATGGACGAGAAAGGGCCCGAGGTTGATCTCGTCGGCAGCTTCGGACGTGCCGCGATCAGCGATTTCGATCTGCCGGCCTTCGCACGCCTCTACGAAACCAAGGCCGCCTCCACGTCCGACCCCATGGCGTTGATCCACGGTCAATTCTCCATCGAGAAAACCGAATTGCGCGCCGCCAAGGAACAGGTCGGCTTCAAGATCGCCCGTATCAGCGGCCGTGACTTCATGGCACGGCCAACCCTCGATTCCTGGACCGGCACCTCGGCTCTCTTGGAGAGGCTCGGGAATAAAGCCGATCTTTCCGACGCCGAGCAAAAGCAGCTGATGACGTCGATTGCCGACTTGCTCGGCGCCTTTAACATCGCATCCGCCGAAGCGGCCGGAATCGAGTTTGCAGTTCCCAAGAAGGACAAGAGCAAGCAGCCTTCCGCGGCCGGTCGCATCGAGCGGATCGCCTATACGGGCGCGATAGGCTCCGCGGCCGCCAGTGTCCGCATGGAGGGGTTCGCGGTCAGCGATCAGGACATGCATATCAAATTCGGCGGCATAAGTCTGACGGGCTTTTCTTTCGAGTCGACGCTGAATGGCTTGAAAACTCTCCAGGACAAGTCTCTCGACGATCTCGACCAAGCCGATATGCGGCCTCTGATTCCGACCTTGGGCACGCTGCGTGTTTCCGATGTCGATATCGACGGTCCGAGCGATGAAGAAGGCGGCAAGCCTGGGCGCATCGTCATCACGATGAAGGGGCTCGAGCTGACGGCCGACAAACCTTTGAATGGCTTTCCGACGAATGTCAGGTTCGAAACCCGCGACGTTGCGATGAAACTCCCCTCGGGCGGATCGGACGAGCTGATCGCCGGTCTTCTGGGACCAGGCTCCGAGAAGCTGACTTCATCCTTCCTGCTCGACGCAAGCTGGAACGAGAGCACCAATGAAATCCTGCTTAAGCAGGTTGCAGGCGAAGCCAAGGGAATGGGTCGTTTTTCCCTGACGGGCGTGATCGGCAGCGCCAACAAGGATCTCTTCAGCACGGACGAGGCCACGGCCGCCGCTGCGCTGATCGCCATGAAGGCGAAGTCCGCCAGTCTCGTTGTGGAGGACAATGGGCTGTTTGACCGTTATCTCGCCGAAACCGCCAAGAAGCAGAAGACCAAGCCGGATACTCTGCGCAAGCTCTACGCGGATGCCGCGCCGCTGGTCCTCACCTCCATGGCCGGCAGCTCTGAGCAAACCTCGACCTTGGCAAGGGCGATCGCAAGCTTCATCGCAAAGCCCGGGAAGCTCATGATCGAGGCGACATCGAAAAGCCCTTCCGGCTTTGGCTTCATGGATGTTGCCCTGGCAGCGAAACCTGCCGATGCGATTCAAAAGCTGAACATCACGGCGAAGGTGGAGTAAGCCGCCGCTCTCACGTCATGGCCGGCCTTGCGCCGGCCATACCGATACGGCGAGATCACCGGCACAAGCCCGGTGATGACGTGGTGGGGCTGGCCGCCTGTCGTGCCGCTCCTCAGATCAGCGTCGGCTGGTCCGCTTCCGCCGCCTGCGCCTCCACGACAGCGATGGCCGTCAGGTTGACGATGCCGCGAGCCGTCACGGACGGGGTCAGGATATGGGCGGGCTTGGCCGGACCGATGAGGATGGGTCCGACGGGGAGCGAATCCGCCAGGACCTTCGTGAACTGGAACGCGATGTTGGCCGCGTCCAGGTTCGGCATGATCAGCACGTTGGCCTCGCCCTTCAGGCGCGAGTTGGGGTTGATCCGGTCGCGGATCATCTGGGACAGGGCTGCGTCCGCCTGCATCTCGCCGTCGACTTCAAGATCCGGCGCACGCTCGTTGATGCAGGCCAGGGCCTCGCGCATCTTCAACGCCGAGCGGCTATCCGCCCCGCCGAAATCCGAGTGTGACAGGAGCGCGATCTTGGGCTCCATGCCGAAGCGCCGCACGTGGCTGGCGCAGGCGATCGTCATGTCGGCGATCTCCTCCGCCGTCGGATCGAACTGCACGTGCGTGTCGGCAAGGAAATAGGCGCCCTTCGAGGTGATGACGAGCGACAGGGCCGCCATCTCGTGCACGCCGGGCGCGAGCCCGATAATGTCCTTGATGTGCTTGAGGCGGGACTGGAAGCGGCCCTCGAGCCCGCAGATCAGCGCATCCGCATCCCCTCGCCTCACCGCGAGCGCACCGATGACGGTGTTGTTGGTGCGCACCAGCGTCCGCGCCGCATCGGGCGTGATGCCCTTGCGGCCGGCCGCCTCGACGTAAGTGGCGACGTAGTCGCGGTAGCGCGGGTCGTCCTCCGGGTTCACCAGCTCGAAATGCCGCCCGATCTCCATCGACAGGCCGAAGCGCTTCATGCGCGCCTCGACGACGTTCGGGCGCCCGATCAGGATCGGCTTGGCGATGCCTTCCTCGACGATGACCTGCACGGCGCGCAGCACGCGCTCGTCCTCGCCCTCCGCATAGATCACACGCTTGGGTGCTGCCTTCGCCTGCGAAAACAGCGGCTTCATGATGAAGCCGGAGCGGAAGACGAAGCGGCCGAGGGATTCCGCATAGGCTTCCAGATCCGCCAGGGGCCGCTTCGCGACGCCGGAATCCATCGCCGCCTTGGCGACCGCCGGGGCGATGCGGAGAATGAGGCGCGGATCGAACGGGCTCGGGATCAGGGACTTGCGGCCGAAGGGATGCGCCTCGCCGCCATAGGCGCGCGCCACCACCTCGGACGGGGCCTCGCGGGCCAGCCCGGCGATGGCCTTCACGGCGGCGGCCTTCATCTCCTCGTTGATCGTGGTCGCCTGCACGTCGAGCGCGCCGCGGAAGATGTAGGGGAAGCACAGGACGTTGTTGACCTGGTTCGGATAGTCGGACCGGCCGGTGCAGATCATCGCGTCGGGCCGGGCGGCTTCCGCCTCCTCCGGCATGATCTCGGGATAGGGATTGGCGAGCGCCATGATCAGCGGGCGCGGCGCCATCTGGGCGAGCAGCTCCTTCTTGAGGACGCCGCCAGCCGAGAGGCCGAGGAACACGTCCGCATTGGGGATTACGTCGGCGAGCGTGCGCGCATCCGTCTTCTGCGCATAGACCGATTTCCAGCGGTCCATGAGCTCGTTGCGGCCCTCGTGCACGACGCCTTCGATGTCCGTGACCCAGATGTTCTCACGCTTGGCGCCGAGCGACACCAGGAGATTGAGGCAGGCGAGCGCCGCGGCGCCGGCACCCGAGGTGACGATCTTCACGTCCTCGATGCGCTTGCCCGCGAGTTCGAGCGCGTTCGTCACCGCCGCGCCCACGATGATGGCTGTGCCGTGCTGGTCGTCGTGGAAGACCGGGATGCCCATGCGGGCCTTCAACCGCTCCTCGACCTCGAAGCATTCCGGCGCCTTGATGTCCTCGAGGTTGATGCCTCCGAAGGTCGGCTCGAGGGCGGCGATCACCTCGACCATCTTGTCCACGTTCTTCTCGGCCAGCTCGATGTCGAACACGTCGATGCCGGAGAACTTCTTGAACAGGACAGCCTTGCCTTCCATCACCGGCTTGGAGGCGAGCGGGCCGATGTCGCCCAGGCCCAGAACGGCCGTGCCGTTGGAGATCACGGCCACCAAGTTCTGGCGCGACGTGAGATTGGCGGCCTCCGCCGGATCGGCCGCGATGGCCTCGCAGGGGGCGGCCACGCCGGGAGAATAGGCCAGGGCCAGGTCGCGCTGGTTGCCGAGCGGCTTGGTCGGCTGGATCTCGAGCTTTCCGGGGCGCGGATGCTGGTGGTAGAACATCGCTCCCGATTTCAGATCCTGCGAGATGTTGTCTCCCATCCCCGACACTCCTTGCACTGACCAAACCACTTTGGAGGCCCTTGTGCGCGCCCTTCACCCTGCCGTCAATGTTCTTGTCTTAAGCCTCGGGGCCGCGCGATGAAGCTTCGGCATCGCCTGAAGAACTGGCGCAACCCGCACAACCAGACCCGAATCCACTTAGCCCGCATGACCGGACGCTACGGCTACGAAATCGGCGAATTCACCTACGGCAAGCCCAAGGTCCGTTTCCCAGAGTCGGGCCGCAAGCTCACCATCGGGCGCTACGGCTCCATTGCCGACAAGGTGGAGATCCTGCTCGGCGGCAACCACCGCACCGACTGGGGCACGACCTATCCCTTCTCCGCGTTCCGGGAGCTGTGGCCAGGAGCGCCCGAGAGCGAGGACTACCATACCTCCCGGGGCGACGTGGTCATCGGCCACGACGTCTGGCTCGGCTCCGGCGCCATCGTCATGTCTGGTGTGACCATAGGGCATGGCGCCGTGGTCGCGGCTCATGCCATCGTGACCAGGGACGTGCCGCCCTACGCCATCGTCGGCGGCAATCCGGCCCGCGTGATCCGCTACCGCTTCGACGAGGACACCATCGCGGCCCTGCTCGATGCGCAATGGTGGGAGCTGCCGCGGGAGAAGATCGCGACCCTCATCCCGCTCCTGCAGAGCGACCGGATCCGCGAGCTGATCGCGGCCGTCAGGGTGCTGCGGGCTCAATCGTCCTGAGCGTCCGGCGGCCGAGCGCCCTCGCCTTCAGGCCCAAAGCAGGCTTCTCGACCAGGATCCATGACGCGGCCGCGACCACGAGGGTGATCGCCAGCGACGGCGGCAGCAGCGCGACGGCTGTCGCGCCCGGCCAAAGCGCGTGCAGACTCTGCTGGATCGGCCAGCCATAGAGATACGTGCCGTAGGACAGGTCCACCTTGGGCTCGTAGGCGAAACGCGTCAGCATCGGCGTGAAGGCCAGCCACAGGATGCCGTAGGTGGAGCCCATGAACAGCAGCGTCTTGTACAGGAAAGATCCGGCGCTCAGCCACGTGGCGAGGAGAAGGACCAGCACGACAAGCCCCGAAAGCCGGACCCGGCTGCGCCAGACGTAGAGCGCGCCGCCGAAGGCGAAGATCAGCGGCAGGCGGAGTGCCGTCTCCATGCCTTTGGGCGCGTCTGGCTGAAGAAGGTTCAGCCCCGCCGAGCCGAGCGCCATCGCGGCCACGATGACGAGCGCAGCGGTCCGGGATTGCAGCAGCCCCAGGAGCCCTATGACAAAAACCGCCGCATAGCACATGACCTCGTATTTGAGGGTCCAGACGGTTCCCATGGGGAGCACCAGGGGATTGCCGGTGAACACGCCGGGCAACTCCGTGTTGCTCTTGAAGCTCGTGAGCGTCGCCGTGATGAAGCGGCGCAAGGCCGGGCTCCCAAGATACTCTCCGAGGGGCAGCGTGGTCATGGCGGAGCCGAGAAGAAGCGCCACCGCGAGCACCGCAACGATCAGCCCGGGCGCGATGCGCAAGGTCCGGGCGATGGCATAGTCCCGCCAACCGCGCCGGTCGAAGCTCATGGTGACCAGGAAGCCCGAGATGGCGAAGAAGCCGTTCACCGCATGCTCGCCCAGGGTGAACCCGGTCGAGGCGAACAGGGGCTCGTCGGACAGCTCACCCGTGGTGACGCTGAAGGCGTGGGACATCACGACGGCGAGGGCGAGGCCCAGGCGGATCAGGGTGAGATTGTTGTGAGGCCCGGCAATCGCGCTCTCGACCTTTACACCGTTCCAGGAACGCGCAGGAGCCATCGTGCCGGGTTACCTTCTCCTGCGCTCCGCTGTCGGAGCCTGTCAGGAGAAGGCATTAAATCAACCGCGATAGGACGGCAATACGCCCGGGCAATCCCCATGCGGTCCCGGTCAGAACGCCTTGCGTCCCCGCATCGCCGCCCAGGCTCCGGACGCCGAGCCGCCATAGCGCTCGACGAGCTTGCGCTGGAACGTCAGGCTCGCGCCCAGGGTCTTGAGGGCATTGATGGCGAACATGCCCGGCGCCGGGTTCGGCAGCCCGTATTTGCGGCTCACATAGGCCCGCGACCACGCCTGGTGCCAGCGGGAGGTGAAGACGCGACCCGGCTTGTCGCCGCTCGACCGGCCGCGTCCATGCCTGACGACGGCCTGCGGGACATAGATCAGAGCAGAGCCGGAATCCGCCACGCGGCGGCAGAGGTCGTCGTCCTCGTAGAACAGGAAGATGTTCTCGTCGAAGCCGCCGAGCCGCAGGAAAGCCTCGCGGCGGATGAGGAAGCAGGCGCCCGAGAAGAACGGCGCGCAGGCCTCGCCTTCCGGCACGACGAGCTTGCCGCCGGGATTGGTCAGCGAAGCGGCGAGCAGGGAGCGCGGCTGATAGAACACCCGCCCGCTCGGCTCCACGATCTGCGGCGCGAAGAACGCCGCATCGGGATGGCGCCGCGCCGCATCGACGAGGGCCGCGACCGCGCCCCTGTCGACGATGCAGTCCGGATTGACGATCAGCACGAATTCGCTGTCGGCCGCCCGCACGCCGATGTTGTTGGCGCGGCCATAGCCCTCGTTCCGGGGATTGACGATGACGCGGGCGCCCTGCCCCTCGGCCATGGCGGCGGTCCCGTCGGTCGAGGCGTTGTCCACGACGATCGCCGGCACGCCGTCCGCCCGCAGCGCGCCGAGACACTCCGGCAGCGCATGGGCGCTGTCGAAGGTCACGACTATGGCGGTGACGTCCTGAGGGCTCATTTCTCCGGCAGGTTCGTCCGGATGTGCAGCTCGCGCAGCTGCTTCGGGGTCGCCTCGGAGGGGGCGCCGAGCAGCAGGTCTTCCGCCTTCTGGTTCATGGGGAACAGCGTGATCTCGCGCAGGTTATGCGCGCCGCAGAGAAGCATCACGATCCGGTCCACGCCCGCCGCCATGCCGCCGTGGGGCGGCGCGCCGTACTGGAACGCGCGGTACATGCCGCCGAACCGCTCCATGACCTCCTTCTCGCCGTAGCCGGCGATCTCGAAGGCCTTCACCATCCGGTCGGGACGATGGTTGCGGATGCTCCCTGAGGCCATCTCGTAGCCGTTGCAGACCATGTCGTACTGGAAGGCCGTGATCTTGAGGATCGTGTCCTTGTCCTTCGGATCGAGGGCCATGAAGGCGTCGTGGTCGAAATCCGCCATGGAGAACGGGTTGTGGGAGAAGTCGATCTTCTTCTCGTCCTCGTTCCACTCGTATTGCGGGAAGTCGACGATCCAGCAGAACTCGTACCGGTCCTTGTCGATCAGGTTGAGCTCCTCGCCGATGCGGGTGCGCGCCTTGCCGGCGAGCGACGCCGCCTTGTCCTCGACGCCGGCCGAGAAGAACACCGCGTCGCCGGCCTTGATGCCGGCCTTCTCCCGGATGACGGCCTGCGCGGCTTCCGGGATGAACTTGGCGATGGGGCCCTTGGCCTGGATCTGGCCGTTCTCTTCCTCGAACACGATGTAGCCCAGGCCCGGCGCGCCTTCCGAGCGGGCCCAGTCGTTGAGCTTGTCGAAGAAGGAGCGCGGCTGCGAGGCGGCGCCGGTCGCCGGAATGGCGCGCACGACGCCGCCGGACTTGATCACGTTCTTGAATGCGTTGAAGGTCACATCATCCCGAGTGAACACCTCCGACACGTCGGCGATGATCAGCGGGTTGCGCAGGTCCGGCTTGTCGTTGCCATATTTCAGCATCGACTCGAAATACGGGATGCGCGGGAAGACCTCGGTCACCGGCTTGCCGTCGGCGAATTCCTTGAAGGTATCGCGGATCACCGGCTCCATGGTCTGGAAGATGTCTTCCTGCGTGACGAAGCTCATCTCCACGTCGAGCTGGTAGAACTCGCCCGGCAGGCGGTCGGCGCGCGGGTCCTCGTCGCGGAAGCAGGGCGCCATCTGGAAGTACCGGTCGAAGCCGGAGATCATGATGAGCTGCTTGAACTGCTGCGGCGCCTGCGGCAGCGCATAGAACTTGCCGGGATGGATGCGCGACGGCACGAGGAAGTCGCGAGCGCCCTCAGGAGAGGACGCGGTCAGGATCGGCGTCGTGAACTCGAAGAAGCCGCTCTGCTGCATGCGGCTGCGCAGGCTGTTGATGATCGCGCCGCGCTTCATGATGTTGTTGTGCAGCTTCTCGCGGCGCAGGTCGAGATACCGGTAGGTGAGACGGGTCTCCTCCGGATATTCCTGGTCGCCGAAGACCGGCATCGGCAGCTCGGCCGCCGGGCCCAGCACCTCGATGTCGGTGATGTAGACCTCGACCATGCCGGTCGGCAGCTCCGGGTTCTCGGTACCGGCCGGGCGCTTGCGCACCTTGCCGTCGACCCGGATCACCCATTCGGAGCGCGCCGCCTCGGCCTGCTTGAAGGCCGGGGAATCCGGATCGATCACGCATTGCGTCATGCCGTAATGGTCGCGCAGGTCGATGAACAGCACGCCGCCATGGTCGCGGATGCGGTGGCACCAGCCGGAGAGCCGGGCCACCTGGCCGACATCGGATTCGCGGAGCGCGCCGCAGGTATGGGAACGGTAACGGTGCATGGAGGCGGACATGGGAAAGCCTGCTGGTTCGATTTGAAGCGCAACATCCATGGGAGTCGGGGGAAGTCAAGGTGGAAGGACGAATTGAAGCCGCGCAAAAGCGCTCCCTCCCCTGACGGGGCTGGCGGCTTTTAGGCTGGTCCTGGCTCGTCTCATCAATTGAGGGAAGCGCGGGACTTGGATGTCTTCACCCGCTCCAGCGGAGCGCGCGAAAATCGGGTCGGGACGGGAGATCCGCCCGGACGGGAAGACAACCGGTCTCCCGCGCACGGCTTTTCGAACCTGAGCCTCGCTCTCCAGCCCATCAGGGACAAACCCTCAGAGGGCGCTACGGCGCGTCTTGTCGCGCAGCCCCGGGTGCACCGGTGCCGGCGAGGCTTCGGCGACCCAGCGCCGATCCTGCCCGAACAGGTCTTGACGCCCGGTATCCTCCACTCAGGACCCCGGCATGGCGGAACAGCGTCTTTCCCGCCAGAGGCCAGAACCGTATCCGGTCTCCTTCGCCGACGCCTCGGGCGCGTCCCTCGCGAGACCGGACAAGCAACGATATATCTTACGTCAGAAGCGATGTCAAGAACACAACGTGAACATATAGGTCCGCACGTCGCGCGGCGCGCCAACACGGACTCTTCCGCCGACAGGGTGAATCGACCCTACCAACTTCGCCGTGCGGGTCGGCTCGTCGCGCCATCCACGCCGTGAGCGCGCCCTGGGGTTGAGACGTGGGACCGGAACAAGCTCGGCCATGACGGGTCGATGTCATCCCCGGCGCACGCCCTGCGGGAAGGGGATCCATGGCGTTGCGCCTGTGGGTGGATTCCCTTCCCCTCCGCTCCGGCCGGAAATGACACGCGCTCGTCATCGCTGGCCTCATGCCTGACTGGCAGACGCCGGCACCAGCGCCGCCGGCGGCTCGCCCCTTATTTTCCAACGACTTTCTCGTTCTTCACCCGACTTAAATCCTTGCGGAACAAAGGGTGAATTCCCATATTACTCCTATGGTTAGCACCCTTGCGACATCCCTGTTGAGACCGGCCCGGAACGCTCCCGTCGAGGAGCGGATCGAGGGCAATTGGCACGTCTATCCGCTGGATGGCGCGCTGGAGCTCGACTATGTGGACCAGGCCGGCCATCCAAGCCGGCGGTGGGTGCTGGCGCGCGAGCTGAAGGTGGGGCCGGGCAAGATGCTGCTGGGCGGGATCGACATCCTGTCCGAGGACGGCTATCGCGGCTTCCGGGTCGACCGGATCCAGCGCCTGGAAGACGCGGAGACCGGGCTCGTGGTCGAGCACAACATCCTCGACTGGCTCGTGAAGCGCGCCGAGCGGCAGGCGAAGGCACGGCGCAAGTTCCTTGCCAAGCAGCTTGTCCGCGGCCAAGCTGGCGCCTGACCGGCTGTCCCTGCCCCTGATCCCTTCCGTCCGTGCGGAGCTTTACCTTATCCTCCGACAATCGGCGGGTCCGGCGAGGACGGACTCGCGGGCCCCTTTCCGATAGGCTATGAACGCTCCATGGACCTGATCACCTCCACCGACGCCCTGGCCGCCGCCTGCGCCCGTCTCAGCCAGCATCCGTTCGTGACCGTCGACACGGAGTTCCTGCGCGAGACCACCTATTACCCGAAGCTCTGCCTGATCCAGATGGCGGGCCCCGATCCTGCGGATGCCTGTCTCATCGACCCCCTGGCCGAGGGCATCAGCCTCGACCCGTTCATGGCGCTGATGTCGGACCCGAACGTGGTAAAAGTCTTCCATTCGGCCCGGCAGGACCTGGAGATCGTCTGGAACCTCGGCGGCATCGTGCCCACGCCCCTCTTCGACACCCAGGTCGCCGCCATGGTGTGCGGCTACGGGGATTCGGTATCCTACGAGCAGCTCGCCAACGATCTCGCCAAGGCCAAGATCGACAAATCCTCCCGCTTCACCGACTGGTCGCGCCGCCCGCTCACGGATGCGCAGCTCACCTACGCCCTCTCGGACGTCACCCATCTGGTGAAGGTCTACGAGGCGCTGATGGAGCAGCTGCAGACGAACGGCCGGCTCGACTGGCTCGCCGAGGAGATGGCGATCCTCACCTCGCCCGAGACCTATCAGGCCGATCCCGGCAATGCCTGGCGCCGCCTCGCGGGCCGCCTGCGCAAGCCGCGCGAGATCGCCGTGCTCATGGAAGTCTCCGCCTGGCGCGAGCGCGAGGCGCAAGGGCGGGACGTGCCCCGTGGGCGCATCCTCAAGGACGACGCGGTGATCGACATCGCTACCTCGGCTCCGCGCAGCGTGGAGGCTTTGGGCCGCCTGCGCACCATCCCCAACGGTTTCGAGCGCTCCCGCACCGGGGGCGAGATCCTGGACGCGGTGGAACGCGCGCTCTCTCGCGACATGGCGACGATCCCGGTTCCGGAGCGCAGCCGCGGCCGCTCCAATACCGGCTCCGTCGTGGACCTGCTGAAGGTGCTGCTCAAGGCTGTATCCGAGCAGGAGGGCGTCGCGCCCAAGATCATCGCCACCGTCGAGGAGCTGGAAGCCATCGCCGACAGCGATGAAGCCGACGTGCCATCCCTGCACGGCTGGCGCCGCAGGCTCTTCGGCGAGAAGGCGATTGCGCTGAAGAACGGCGAACTCGGGCTGGTGCTGGAGCGCGGGCGGGTAAGGCTGCGCGAGATTCTGTGAAGGCTGGCTTCGTCGGGCTAGCACAAGGGCTGGCTTGGATTTTGAAACCAACCTTTTTGGTATTTCGCCTCAAGCCGTTCGATGGCTCCTCTGATTGCGTTAACGGCATCCATATTCCTGCTCTCCTGATCGACATAAACCATGTAACCTCCATCAGGATCATCAGCAGGGATGATATGAATATTCAAGTAACGAGGAGAGTTCTTAGGACCGCTAAAAGTCAGGTAATAACCATATGGGACGATCGGATGCTTATCGTTGGTGCGTAGCGCCAATCCTGAGAAAGCCTGAGACTTATTGTTGAGCCAGCATGACTTTGCTGCGGCCATGATCCGCTCTCTGACCTCCTCTCTGGTGGGGAGGTTAGCTGGATGAATCGCTGCTACTTCCCTGCTGTCCTTAGCAAGCCCAACGCTTGGCCGACTTATTGCCTCACAGGTCATTAGTCCCAAAAGGCAGGCTGCTGCTGTCAAGGTACGCGCATAGGGATAGGACATAGGTGCCTTGTGCATTCGTCGAGCGGTTGATACTTTTGCCACAAAGTAACACGCTCCGACGCGATTGACAGTTACTACTTTGATTAAATGAGCCCCTTCAGCCGCAGCAGTCCGATGGTTGCCACCGTCGCCGCGTCCTTGATGACGCCTTCTGTGATCATGGCGGTGACCTGATCGAGCGGGAAGGCACGGCTGATCATGTCCTGCTCGGTGCGCTCACGTCGGGCCTCGCCCTGCCGAAGCCCCTGCGCGAGGTAAATGTGGAAACCCTGGTTCGAATATCCGTAGCATTCGAACAGGTGACCTACGGACAGCATGGTCTCGGCTGTTAGCCCAGTCTCCTCGCGCAGTTCGGCGCGGGCCAGTTCCAGCGGATTTGTGCCCGGGGCATCTTCCCAGGACCCCTGCGGCAATTCCCAATAGCGGCCCTGTACCGGGTAGCGGTACTGCTCCACCAGGTGGATCCTGCCGTCATCGACCGGGGCGATGATCGCGAAGTCCGTCTTCTCGACGACGCCATAAATACCGGGCGACCCGTCCTGACGGACGATTGCATCCTCCCGCACCCGCATCCATCGGTTCTCGTAGACGATGCGCGTTGCGGTGGCTCTGATATCCGGCGGCATGGCGGCTCCAATACGCAAATGGCCGGGGCAAGCCCGGCCATGACGAGAGAAATCGGTTCGGAAAACGTCCTTACCGTCCGAAAATGCCCTTGAAGACCTGGGCAAGCTTGTTGTGCTTCTTCTTGCGGTCCACGTCGGCCTGGCTCTTGACCCAGGCGATCTGGACCACGCGGCGTTCGCCGGAGAACGGCAGGTGGCCGTGCCAGGAATTGTCCGAGCGCAGGAAGGCGAACATGGTGCCCATGACGGGCGGCACTTCCAGCTTGAACTTGTCGTAGTTCTTGTCGTCGTAGAGGACGCGCAGGCGACCGCCCTCGTCCTGCTGCCACTCGTCGTTCATGTAGACCAGCATGGTCATGACCTTGGACGGGCCGTCCGTGTGGATGGACCCGTATTTGGGCTGCGACTTCTTCATGATGGTCGTCAGGCGCGGATACTGGTGCAGGTCCAGGCCGAATTTCTTGGACAGCTCCTCGGTCAGCTCGGGGCCTTCCAGCTCCTCGATGAGCTTCTTGAAGTTGCCGTGAAGCTTGACCTCGTCCACCGTCAGGTAGCCGGGCTTGTTGATGTCGGGAAAATCCCGCCGCAGGTCGTCGATCTTGTCCTGCTTCAGAAGGTTCGAGGCCAGAACGTAGTTGTAGGGCTCGCTGGACCGCTCGGCGTTGCGAACGGCTGTAAGGTCGATCAATTCCATAGTTGTCCCCAAAGGCTAAGCTTCCTTCCCACTTGGGAAGAGAAAGTATTGAAGTCCCTTGCTCTGTAAAGCCTTAATCATGCACGGGTCGGAAGTCGATCAGCTTCGCCCGCGACCGATGATGGCGTTCTAGTGGATTTCGACGACGGGATCCATGTTGAGGAGCTTGCCCAGACCGCGAAGGCGGCCCGAGAGGCGCTCATTGGCGAGCGGCCCCAGGCCGGCGGGCAGGCTGAGCACGATCTGGCTGCCACGGGCCGTGAGGGGAGCCTGGGGCAGGATCCCCTCCATGGCGACCGAGACCGGATAGGCGATGCGCATCAGGGCGGCGAGCAGCCGCGCCCGCTCGAGGAGCCGGGGACCGGCAAGAGACTTGATCCGCGAGGAGACCTTGTCGGGCGAAAGCCCCTCGTGGCGGAAGAAGATCGACAGGGCCAGATAGGCCCGGCCCGGGTGGTCGAGCCCGGCGAAGGCTCCATAGGCGATCAGGTTGAGGCTCTGCTCGCCCCGGTAGTCGGGATGCGCCCGCCAGCCGATATCGGCCAGGAGGCAGGCTGCCTGGCGCAGGCGGGTGTCGTTGTCCGTCTCCGGCAGGCCCAGGCTTTTGATGAAGGCTTCGGTCCACTGGCACAGCTCCACCCCGTGGCGGGGCGAGCGGGAGCGCAGGAGGTTGAGGTCGCTGGCGGCGGCGAGCAGCGGGTCGCGCTCGCGCGTCTCCGGGTCGAGCCTGTCGAACAGAACGCCTTCGCGCACGCCGAAGGCCGAGATGGCGACCTCCTTGGGCTCGCCGAGGCGGATGATCTCCTCCAGCACGATGGCCCCATAGGCTAGGAGCGGACGCCGGGCCTCGGAAATGCTCTCGATGTCCTTCAGGGTCTTGGAATCGGCCTCCTCGACGAGGTGCAGGAAGTCGAGGCCGTCATCCGGGTCGATGATGTAGCCGTGCATCACGTGGAGCGGGTAATCCCGTGCCGCCTGGTGCAGCCGCGCCAAGGCGCGCCAGGTGCCGCCGACCGCGTAGAAGGTGCGGCCGTGCAGGTCTTCCAGGTATTCCGGGGCGCGTTCCAGGGCCTCGCGCACGATCCGCTGGGCCCGCTTGAGCGAGCCGCCGCTGACGTCCTGCAGGGCGAGGCCGCCGAGCGGCATGGTGATCCCCTGCCCGACCCGGGAGCCCCGCACGTCGACCAGTTCCAGGCTGCCGCCGCCCATGTCGCCGACCATGCCGTCCGGCGCGTGGAAGCCCGCGATGACGCCGAGGGCGGAGGCCCTCGCCTCCTCGGCCCCGGAGAGCAGGCTGATCGGCTGGCCGCAGGCTTCCGCGGCCGCCTCCAGGAAGGCGGGGCCGTTGGAGGCGTCGCGCGCGGCGGCGGTGGCCAGCACGAAGACCTCGGACACATGCATCGTGTCGCACAGGACGCGGAACCGGGCGAGGGCCCGCAGGGCCCGGTCCACGGCCTCGTCGTCCAGGCGGCCGGTGGTCGCCACATGGCGGCCGAGGCCGCAGAGGACCTTCTCGTTGTAGATCGGCGTGACGGCGCGGGAGAGCCCCTCATAGGCCACGAGGCGCACGGAGTTCGACCCGATATCGATGATGGCCACGGGGCGGCCGATCTTGAGCCGCCCCTGGGCCTCCTGGCTCACGGCCTGCATGTCAGCGTTGCCCGCGCTTGGCGAGCGCCTTGGGACTGGAGGTTTTGAGGGATTTGCCACGGCCCGACAGACTCGGATTTGTCATGAAATACTTGTGAGCGTTGAATGGTTCCTCGCCCTTGGCCGGCACGACCCGCTGGCTCGACCCGTCGGGCAGCACGGTCCAGCTCTGCTCGTTGTCGAGGAGGTTGGCGAGCATGATCTGGTCGAGCACCTGCTGGTGCACGGTCGGGTTGAGGATCGGCATCAGGGCCTCGACGCGACGGTCGAGGTTGCGCGACATGAGGTCGGCGGACGAGATGTAGACATGGGCCTTGTTGTTCGGCAGCGCCTGCCCGTTGCCGAAGGCATAGATGCGGGTGTGCTCCAGGAAGCGCCCGACGATGGACTTGACCCGGATGTTCTCCGACAGGCCCTTGATGCCCGGCCTGAGGCAGCAGATGCCGCGCACGATGAGATCCACCTGCACGCCCGCGGCGCTTGCATCGTAGAGCGCGTCGATGATGTCGGCGTCCACGAGCGAGTTGCACTTGCCCCAGATCGACCCCGGCCGCCCCGCCTTGGCATGGGCC
The DNA here is from genome assembly GCF_013520865.1 of Microvirga mediterraneensis. NCBI lineage: Bacteria > Pseudomonadati > Pseudomonadota > Alphaproteobacteria > Hyphomicrobiales > Methylobacteriaceae > Microvirga > Microvirga mediterraneensis. Next base: position 2,436,229 of record NZ_JACDXJ010000001.1, on the reverse strand, counting down.
ACCTCCTCCTCGATGTGCTGCAGCAGCCGCTTCTTGAGGGTAAGCGGCGACACCGCCATGCGCTCCAGCTCAGCAGGTTCCGCGTAGCCGGTCACGAAGTTGAAGATGCGCGATACATCCCGGCCGATCACCGGATCGGCGGTGAAATAGGACAGGTCGGTGTAGATGCGCGCGGTGATCGGGTGGTAGTTGCCCGTGCCCACATGGCAATAGGTGATGAGCTGGCTGCCTTCGCGGCGCACGACCATGGACAGCTTGGCGTGCGTCTTCAGCTCGATGAAGCCGAACACCACCTGGGCGCCGGCGCGCTCCAGGTCGCGCGCCCAGCGGATATTGGCCTCCTCGTCGAAGCGGGCCTTCAGCTCCACGAGGGCGGTGACGGATTTGCCCGCCTCGGCGGCCTCGGCGAGCGCCGCCACGATGGGGGAATCCGACGAGGTGCGGTAGAGCGTCTGCTTGATCGCCACCACGTTCGGATCGCGCGCGGCCTGACGCAGGAACTGCACCACCGCGTCGAAGGATTCGTAGGGATGGTGGACGATGATGTCCTTCTCGCGGATCGCCGCGAAGCAATCGCCGCTATGCTCGCGGATGCGCTCCGGGAAGCGCGGATTGTAGGGCTTGAACTTGAGGTCGGGCCGTTCCAGGGCGACGAGCTGCGACAGGTCCCGCAGGCCCATCATGCCCTCGACGACGAAGACCTCGTCCTTGGACACTTCCATTTCCTCGGCCACGAAGAGGCGCAGATCCTCGGGCATGGCCGCCTCGACCTCCAGCCGGATCACGCTGCCCCGACGGCGCTGCTTGAGCGCCGTCTCGAACAGGCGCACGAGATCCTCGGCCTCCTCCTCCACCTCGATGTCGGAATCGCGGATGACCCGGAAGGCGCCCTGCCCCTGCACCGCGTAGCCGGGGAACAGGCGGCTCGTATAGAGCACGATCATCTGCTCCAGGGCGATGAAGCGGGTTGCGCCCGTCTCGGCGAAATCGGGCAGGCGGATGAAGCGTTCCGCCCGCGACGGCAGGCGGATCAGCGCGTTCAGCACCTTGCCGTCGCTCTGGCGCACCAGTTTGAGGGCGATGGACGAGCCGAGATTGGGAATGAACGGAAAGGGATGCGCCGGATCAATGGCGAGCGGCGTCAGCACCGGGAAGACATGGTTGAGGAAGTAATCCTCGAGCCAGGAGGCCTCGGCCTTCGTCAGCCCCGCCCCCTCGGTGAGGACGATGCCCTCCTCCAGGAGCGCATCGCGCAGCTCGCGCCAGCGTCGCTGCTGATCCGAGGCGAGGTGGGAGACGGCCACGGAGATCTTCGCCAGCTGCTCCTGCGGCGTGAGCCCGTCCTGCGAGGTCGTGGCGACGCCCGAGCGCACCTGCCCGATCAGGCCCGCGACGCGGACCATGAAGAACTCGTCCAGGTTGTCGGCCGAGATCGACAGGAAGCGCAGCTGCTCCAGGAGCGGGTGGTTGCGGTTCGATGCCTCCTCGAAGACCCGGCGGTTGAACTCAAGCCAGGACAGCTCGCGATTGATGAAACGCTGGGGGAACTTCCGCAGCACCGCCCCGTCGAGCTCGATATCCGGCGGCGCCTTCGGCAACGGAGCCTCGCTGATGGTCTCCACCTCTTTCAGGGCGATCGCGCTGCGCACTTCGTTCTCCGCGTTCTCGTTCTTCGGAGATCGTTTTGCTCTCGGCTTCGTGACGGTTTCACGACGGTTCGTCAGTGCGGCGTTGGTGTCAGACTTCACTCGCTCTCATCCGTTTCCTGTGCGGCCCCCAGAATCTCCGCCGCGATCGCCCGGGACACGCGGCGCCCCCGGCTCAGGGCCTCCCGGTCGAGGAGCGCCACGAGTTCGGAGGCCTTCGCCAATGAGCGTTCGATCCGAAGGGCAATATAGTCGACAACGGAGGTGTCGACCACGAGTTGCCTGTCGACGAAAAGCTTCACCAGCACGGCTTTCAGCAGCGCATCGTCCGGCGCCTCGAGGGATACGCTCGGCGCGAGGCGAAGGCGCGACAGCAGATCGGGAGTGCGCAGGGACCAGCGGTCGGGCGGCGTCTCCGAGGTGATCAGGAGCGACGCCTTTCTCTCCCGCGCGAGGTTCAGGAGGTGGAACAGGGCCGCCTCGTCCCGCTCGCCCCGGTCCATGTCCTCGATGGCGAGCGCGCCGTTCGAGACGAGGTGCGGAACCTTGTCCTGCGTGATCCCGGAGGCGTCGATGGTCCAGGCGCGGGCATTCGTCGCCCAGATCGACGCCAGGTGGCTCTTGCCGCTGCCGCGGGGGCCCACGAGGAGCAGGATCGTGTCCGGCCATTCGGGCCAGCTCTCGATGAGGCCGTAGGCCTGCTCGTTCGAAGGACTGACGAGGAAGTCCTCGGCGCCGAAACGGGGATCGAGAGGTAAGTCGAAGGCGAGCTGCTTGGGCATCTCACGCATCGAGATCGACCTTCCCGGGCTCGATCCTGGGTTTGAGGATCATCGGCTCCGCCCCGCGATAGAGGGGGCTCGCCAGATATTGCCTCAGGGCGAAGCGCGCGATGACGCCCATGGCCGCGGCGAGCGGCACGGCCAGCAGCAGCCCGACGAAGCCGAAGAGGGCGCCGAAGGCCACGAGGGCGAACATGAGCCAGACCGGGTGCAGGCCGACGGAATCCCCCACCAGTTTCGGCGAAAGGATGTTGCCCTCCACGAACTGGCCGAAGATGAAGATGCCCAGCGTCGCGGCGATCATGGTCCAGTCGGGCCAGAACTGCACGATGGCGACGCCCACCGAGAGGATGAGGCCCGTGAGCGAGCCCACATAGGGGATGAAGCTCAGGAGCCCGGCCGTCATGCCGATGAGGGCGCCGAAATTCAGCCCGACGATGGTGAGGCTGACCGCGTAGAACGTGCCCAGGATGAGGCAGACCAGGGCCTGACCCCGGACGAAGCCGGCAATGGCCCGGTCGATATCGCCGGCGATGGACCGGATCGTGTCGCGGTGCCGCATGGGCATCCAGGAATCCACGGTCCTGACCATGCGGTCCCAGTCGACCAGCATGTAGAAGGCCACGACCGGCGTCACCACCAGCAGGGAGAAGATGCCGATGAGGGCCTGTCCGCCGGACCAGAGCCCCTGCATGAAGGCGGTGATCCACGCGACGCCCTGGCTGATGAGGTTGCCCACGGAGGGAGGCGTCGCGGGGAGCGCGTCCTCGATGCCGAGCTTGTGGATCAGCGGGCCGAGCTGCTGGGCCCCCAGCTCCTGAAGCCTCGTCACGTAGCCGGGCAGCCGCTCCACGAAGGCTCCCACCTGCTGGGCCGCGAAGGGCACCAGGATCATGAGGGCGGTGATGAAGATCAGAACGAAGAGGATCAGGATGAGAAGGCTCGCGCCCAACCGCCCGAGACCGACCTTCTGCAGCCGGTCGGCCAGGGGGTCGAGCAGGTAGGCGAGCGCGAAGCCCGCGACGAACGGCAGGAGGATGCCGCGCAGGATGAACAGCAGCAGAACCGCGACGACCAGCGCCGCAATCCAAAATCCGATCTGCCGTTGGACCGTCATCGGTTCCCCATACATCATCATTTTGGCCATCAGGTGGACATGTGGCGCAGCCAGCCGACGAGATAGGCACCGGCAGAGGCTATGGTCAAGGTCGCCACCAGCACCGTGACGATTTCCTCGAGCCCCCCGAGCTCTACGCCGAAGGCGTTGGCCGCGAGCGCATAGGCGGCAAACCCAAGCTGCGCCCCGGTGTTGAGCTTGCTGACGATGAGCGGCTTGATCTCGACCGGACGGCTCATGACCCAGGACAGGATCACGGCCGCCACGATCATGGCATCCCGCGAGACCACGACGATGGCGAGCCAGCCGGGGATCGCCCCCACGATCGCGAGGGTCACGTAGATCGAGACCAGGAGCGACTTGTCGGCCAGGGGATCGATATAGGCCCCGAACTCGCTCCTCATGTCGAACTTGCGGGCGATGAACCCGTCGATCGCATCGGAGACCCCGGCCACGACGAAAAGCGCGAAGGCCATGGCCCACCGCTGCTGCATGATCATGACGATCACGATGGGCACGAGGATGAGGCGGCCGATGGAGATGATGTTCGGGATGGTCATCGGGTCATGATGATGACGGGTCGGAAGACGGAGTTCAATCGCCGAGCCGAGGGCATGGGGATAAGATCGGCTCGCTGGAACCCGGGACCGTCATTCCGGGGCTGCGCAGCCGAGCCCGGAATGACAGGGGACGACAGGGCCCGCAAAATGCGAACTCTCCCCTTGCCTCCCGGTCCCTCTCGCCTTACTGCCCGAGCCAACACGGGGTGAGCCATGACGACCGAGAAGCAGACGAACGGCCTGACCTATGCCCAAGCGGGCGTCGACATCGACGCGGGCAACGCCATGGTCGACCAGATCAAGCCCCTGGTGCGCTCCACGCGCCGGCCGGGCGCCGACGCGGAGATCGGCGGGTTCGGCGGGCTGTTCGACCTCAAGGCGGCGGGCTTCAAGGATCCCATTCTGGTCGCCGCCAATGACGGCGTCGGCACCAAGGTCAAGATCGCCATCGATACGGGCATCCACGACACCATCGGCATCGACCTCGTGGCCATGTGCGTGAACGACATCATCGTCCAGGGCGCAGAGCCCTTGTTCTTCCTCGATTATTTCGCCACCGGGAAGCTCTCCCCCGAGGTCGGCGTGCACATCGTCAAAGGCATCGCCGAGGGCTGCCTCCAGGCGGGCTGCGCGCTGATCGGCGGCGAAACCGCCGAGATGCCGGGGCTCTACGCAAAGGGCGATTACGACCTCGCGGGCTTCGCGGTCGGCGCGGCCGAGCGCGGCACCCTGCTGCCGAAGGACGTGAAGATCGGCGACGTGCTCATCGGCCTGCCCTCCTCCGGCGTCCATTCGAACGGCTTCTCGCTGGTGCGCCGGATCGTCGAGCATTCCGGCCTCGCCTGGGACGCGCCCGCCCCCTTCGCGGCGGGCAAGACCCTCGCCCAGGCCCTGCTGGAGCCGACCCGGATCTACGTGAAGGCGCTCCTGGAGGCGCTGAAGGCGGGGGACGGGATCAACGCGCTCTGCCACATCACCGGCGGCGGCTTCCCGGACAACATCCCGCGTGTCCTGCCCGACGGGGTCGGCGTGCGCCTCGACCTCGACGCGATCGCCGCCCCGCCCGTCTTCGGCTGGCTCGCTAAGACCGGCAGCGTGGCCGAGGCCGAGATGCTGCGCACCTTCAATTGCGGGATCGGCATGATCGTGGTGGCTGGCGCTGACAGGGCCGATGCCGTGATGGACCGGCTGGCGAAGGCCGGCGAGCACCCGGTCCGCATCGGCGAGACGGTGGCCCATGCGGGCGGCGAGCGCGTCCTGACCTCGGGGTCCCTGAAGCTCTGATGTCCCGCCGCCGCGTCGCCATCCTGATCTCGGGCCGCGGCTCGAACATGGTCTCGCTGATCGAAGCCGCCCGCGCCGGGGATTATCCGGCCGAGATCGCCCTCGTCCTGTCGAACCGTCCCGACGCGGCAGGTCTCGACCGGGCGAAGGAAGCCGGTATCGCCACCTGCGTGGTCGACCACAAGGCCCATCCCACCCGGGAGGATTTCGAGCAGGCGATGGATGCGGCCCTCGCCGCGCACGGCATCGAGTTCATCTGCCTTGCGGGCTTCATGCGGGTGCTGACCGATTGGTTCGTGGAGCGCTGGTCGGGCCGGATGGTCAATATCCACCCCTCCCTCCTGCCCCTGTTCCGGGGCACGCAGACCCATCGCCGGGCCCTGGAGGAAGGTGTGCTGGTCCACGGCTGCACCGTGCACTTCGTGGTGCCGGAACTGGACGCCGGCCCCATCATCGCTCAGGCTGTCGTTCCCGTGGTGCCGGGCGACACGGAGGAAAGCCTCGCGGCCCGCGTGATCGTCCAGGAGCACAAGCTCTATCCGCACGCCCTGCGCATGATCTGCGATGGGACGGCCCGGCTTGAGAACGGTCGGGTGGTGTTCTCTCGCGGCTGGGACGGCTACGGGGCGCTGCATTCGCCGGACTGACGCTAACGCATCGGACGAAAAGTGGACCCGGTTTTCCGGTCCATCCGATGCGCCAGCCAAGAGAAGGAGCATCGGATTGAATCCCAAATGTGCAAGTCCACTTTTGGGTCCGATGCTATAGGCCCAGGCCCTCTCACCCCTATCGCTTTTGCCAACTCTCGCGCTGAGCCGATGCGGGCGGCAATCAATCGCCAGCTTGAAAATGTACTCGTTTTGTTCTGTTATCATATGTTATTATAGAACGAATGGATTGTACATGGTTCCTCCTCTCTTCTCCGACGGCAAGCCGATCCTGCGGGATTGGCTCGCCTTGAAGCGTCGCCTGACCAGTCTCCACCTCGACCTGACGACGCTGCGCCTGTTGCGGGCACTCAAGCGTTTCAACCCGCAGCAGCCTCGCGTGCCTGCCGGCAGCCCGAATGGCGGGCAATGGACGAGCGGAGACGGCGGCAGCGGGGTTGGCGCTTCCACCGATCCGACCCCGGTGCAAGTCGGCTACCGCGAGGAAGGTCGCCGCCACACAGTTGATCTCAGAGAGGCGGAAGTGCGTGGCGGTCACGCAATGCGCGAGCATGTCGGGAAGACCGAGGCTGAACTGACAGGCCGCGTCGAGCGTGAATATTGGGATTTGCGGATTATAGAGCTCGGCAGGAAACGAGCCGGCTCCTTCTTTTCCATTGGCGAGGCGAACGAGTATGTGAATGCGGCCCTGGACGCCAATCGAGCCATCGTCGAGGAAGTTGCGGCTGGCAGAGAGCCATCAGCATTTTTCACGCACCGGTTGGGATTTGTCACTGGCCGCGAAGCAATCGTTCTTCCGGAGCGGCGAACGATTATTCTTCGTCGAACTTACGGGATTGGAGTTTTGATCATTCACGACAAGCGTTCACCGAACGGCTTCAGAGTTCACACCGCCTAACCCGAGAAACGACGATCAATAAGGTTTTTGACATGAACTATCCTGACGAGTTCAAGAAGCTCGCTTTTGATGTCCTCACAGCCGATATTCTTGGAATCCGTTCGTTGGAAGGAATCCGCGATCATATATTGAAGGGTCTCAAGCCTCAGCAGCGACAGCGCCTTGAACTCTACCTCATGGAAACCCTCGATGGCCATATGAGCGACAAGGAGATCAATGCATTGTGGGACAAGACGGGCACCGACGTCATGTTCCACCGCCCTGCCGCTGCCCGCAACTTTCTGCTCAAAGTCCAGGACTGGCTTGCCGAAAGCGACAAGCCCCTCTGAACGCGAGCCCGGATCGCCTTGCTTCCGGGATCGCGTTTGCTCTTTCACTCAAATCTGCGGCCGCGGCAGCTTGCAGGCGTCGAGGGCGGCAAGCGCCTTGCCGCGGGCGGTTTCGTTGAACACGCCCGTGTCGCGATAGGCCTGGAGTTCATCGGCGCTCAGCGAGCGCATCGTGCGGCCGGCATAGCAGTCGCAGGACCGGTTGAGGGACGTCTCGCTCACGCTGGTCAGGACCCTGCCTTGCGTGATGGCGCAGGCCTGGCTGACGCGGGCACGCAACTGGGACACGCTTTCCGTCTTGAGCGCGGGATCGGGCTGGTATTGGGTCGGCGTGTTGGAGGCGGCGGCATGGGCCGCGGTCGCGCCGACGGACAAGGCGGCCGACACGAGCAGTGCGCGAATGATCGAATTCATGGATGGCTCCCCAGGGATGAAATCACGTTCGGTGGTTAAGAATAGGCTTGGCCGTTCGGGTTCAAGGGGGAGCTGCGAACAGGCTTAAGAAGGTGTGACTGAACCATCGTCATTGCCGCTGACCTGAGCCCTCATCCTGAGGGGATTGCGCAGCAATCCGTCTCGAAGGACGAGGGCGCCTCCAGTGCAAACTGGACGATCCTTGGAGACGCAGCGTCGCTGCTCCTCAGGACGAGGTCAGAGTTTCCCTCAAGCTGGAAAATCTAAACAACCGCCTCGGCGCGATGGTGCTTCCGGGCGAGCGGCAGTTCCAGGGCCGGATCGAGATCGGCTTTTTCCAGCGCGACCCGGTTGTCGTGGAAGGCCGCGCCGCCATAGGGCGCCACCTGATCGCCGCCGGTGAGCGTGTTGATGCCCCGACCGAACGGGTGAGCGGCGTTGGGCCAGATGCCCTCGGCGATGAGCACGCCGCGCCGCACGCCGTCGAAGAGCCGGGCGCGCAGGTAAACCTCGCCGCGATGGTTCCTCAGCTTCACCCAGTCGCCGTCGGTGATCCCCTGCCGCTCGGCGTCGAGCGGATGGATCATCACCTCCGGCCGCCGCTCCTTGTCGAGGGAGGTCGGCGTCTCGGTGAAGCTCGAATTGAGGAAGTTGCGGGCCGGGCTCGTGGCGAGCCGGAACGGATGCTCCTCGGTGGCCGCTTCGATCACGCCCCAATGGTCCGGGAAGGACGGCATTTCGGCCCACGGGCCCATGGCGCCGTTGTTGTAGGACGGAACCGAGGCCCAATCGGGCCTGAAGCGGAACTTGCCGTCCGGATAGCCGAAGCCTCTCAGGAAATGGGCTTCCTCGAAGGGCGGCTGCGCGTCGAAATGGATCCGGGCTTCCAGCTCCTCCAGGGAGCCCCAGCCGGAATTCCGCAGAGTCCAATCGATGATTTCGCGCGGCTCCATGGCAAAGCCGCGATGCTCGGCGCCGAGGCGCGTGGCGAGACCGCGGAACACCTCATGGTTGGAGCGGCATTCCCCCGGCGGGTCGATGAGCTTGGGACCGACCTGGAAATGCTGGTGGCCGCCGCCGGAGTAGAGATCGTCGTGCTCCATGAACATGGTCGCGGGCAGGACGATGTCGGCCATGAGGGCCGTCTCGGTCATGAACTGCTCGTGGACGCAGACGAACAGGTCCTCGCGGGAAAAGCCCCGCTTGACCAGCTCCTGCTCCGGCGCGACCGAGACCGGGTTGGTGTTCTGGATCAGCATCGCCTTGACGGGCGGGCCGTTATGGAGGGCCTCGGCGTCGCCCGTGAGGACGCGGCCGATCTGAGACTGGTCGAGAATGCGGATCGCGGGATCGATGGCGTCGTGGCCCTCGATCAGGGCCTTGTTCCAGTGGAAGATGCCGCTGTTCGAATGGAACGCGCCGCCGCCCTCGTATTGCCAGGCGCCGGTCACGGCCGGGATGGATGCGGCCGCGTGCATGTTGACCACGCCGTTGCGCTGGCGGGCAAAGCCGTAGCCGAGGCGGAAGAAGGTGCGCTTCGTCGTGCCGACGAGCCTGGCGAAGGCTTCGATCTCCTCCACGGACAGACCCGTGATGGCGGACGCCCAGGCCGGGTCGCGGGTCTTGAGGTGCTCCTCGAGCCCCTGCGGATGATCGGTGTAGCGCTCCAGGTATTCCCGATCCGCCAGGCCGTCGCGGAAGAGCACATGCATGACCGCACAGGCGAGAGCCCCGTCGGTACCGGGCTTCACCAGAAGCGCCATGTCGGCCTGCTTCATGGTGGCGTTCTGGTAGATGTCGATCACCACGAGCTTGGCGCCACGCTCCTTGCGGGCCTTCATCGCGTGGGTCATCACGTTGACCTGGGTGTGGACCGGGTTGGTGCCCCAGATCACGATGCAGTCGGACACGGCCATCTCGCGCGGGTCGGAGCCACGCAGGTGGCCGGTGCCGGCGACATAGCCCGTCCAGCTCATGGCCGTGCAGATGGTGGAGTACTGCCCGGAATACTTCTTCACATGGCGGAGGCGGTTGATGCCGTCGCGCATGACGAAGCCCATGGTGCCGGCATAGTAGTAGGGCCAGACGGATTCCGAGCCGAAGTCCCGCTCCGCCTCCAGGAACTTTTCGGCCACGATATCGAGGGCCTCGTCCCAGGAGATGCGCTCGAACTGCCCCGAGCCCTTCGGCCCCGTGCGCCTCATCGGATAGAGCAGCCGATCCGGATTGTGGATGCGCTCCGCATAGCGGGCCACCTTGGCGCAGATGACGCCCGCCGTGTAGCTGTTGCTCTTCGCCCCGTGCACGCGCCCGATGGAGCGGCCGTCGATCACCTCGACCTCGAGGGAGCACACGGAGGGGCAATCGTGCGGGCAGACGGACGAGCGGCGTTCGATGCGGGGAGCTTGGTTCATGGCGGGCGCATCATGACGGAGCGTGAGGCCAAAGAAAAGGCCGCCCAAAGGGCGGCCTGAACATGAAGGCTATGCTCTAAGAGCTTAGCCGACGATCTCGTTGCCCGAGAAGAACTGGGCGATCTCGACCTTGGCGTTGTCGAGGCTGTCGGAGCCGTGGACCGAGTTCTCGCCGATGGACTTGGCGTAGAGCTTGCGGATCGTGCCCTCGGCGGCGCTCTCCGGGTTGGTGGCGCCCATGATCTCGCGGTAGCGGAGCACGGCGCCCTCGCCCTCGAGAACCTGCACGACGACCGGAGCGGAGATCATGAAGTCCACGAGCTCGCCGAAGAAGGGACGCTCCTTGTGGACCGCGTAGAAGGTCTCGGCCTCGCGGCGGCTCATGAGGATGCGCTTCTGCGCCACGATGCGCAGCCCGGCATTCTCGATGACGGCATTGATGGCGCCCGTGAGGTTACGCTCGGTCGCGTCGGGCTTGATGATGGAGAAGGTGCGCTCGATGGCCATGACAACTCGCTTTGATCTGAGAAGGGAAATGATGAAGTGCGGCGCTTATAACGGTGCGCCCCCCGCGCCTCAAGCGCCTTTTGCCCCCGCCGCTTGGAAAGCTTAATGGCCTCCCCTAATCTTCTGTCCCTATAGGTCCGGCGGGGGCCGGAAAAGAGGGACTTTCCCATGAAACACGCGATCTTTGCTGCTTTCGGCCTCGCCCTTCTCGCGGTTCCGGCGCAGGCCCAGCAGGCCAATCCGAGCGGGACATGGCTCACGCAAAGCGGCGATACCCGGGTAAGGATTGCCCAATGCGGAGGCGCCTATTGCGGCACCATCGTGTCGTCCACCTACGAGAAGGATACGAACAACGCGGACCCGAAACTGAGGGGCCGCAACATCGTGGGGGTCCGGATGATCTGGGATGCCAAGCCGGAAGGGGACGGCTACAGCGGCCAGCTCTACAACCCGCAGGACGGCAAGACCTATACGGGCAAGCTCAAGGTCATGAGCCCCACGACCCTGCAGCTCTCCGGCTGCGTCCTCGGCGGCCTGATCTGCCGGTCGCAGACCTGGACGAAGACGAATTGAGGCGGTCCATTGTCATTCCCGGACGGAGCGCAGCGGAGGGGATAAGGACTCCACCCGCCGCTCCGCACCGTGGCCCGCGACCCTCACTGCCTGCGCAGGGACTTGACAGCGGAGCGCTTCACTCGAACCAGATAGCCGGCACAAGGCCGGCCATGACAAGCAATGGGCCCTACCGCGCCCTCTGGCCGAACAGGACTGCCTGAACCGAGGGGTCCGTCAGGTCGGTCTTCTCGCGATCCTCGGAGCTGACCTTGATGCCGCGCTGCACCGCCGGGCGGGCGAGAACCGTTTCCAGCCAGCGCTTGGCATGCGGGAAGTCGTCGATGTTCTGGCCCTGGCGCTCCCACAGCTTCGCCCATGGGGCAATGGCCATGTCGGCAATGGAATACTCGCCCGCCACGAATTCCCGGTCCGCAAGGCGCTTGTTCAGCACGCCGTAAAGGCGGTTGGTCTCGTTGGTATAGCGGTCGATGGCATATTGCACCTTCTCCGGCGCATAGATGCGGAAATGGTGGGTCTGGCCGAGCATGGGGCCAAAGCCGCCCATCTGCCAGAACAGCCATTGATCGACCTCGACCCGCCCGCGCTCGTCCTGCGGATAGAACTGCCCGGTCTTGCGGCCGAGATATTGCAGGATCGCCCCGGACTCGAAGACGGAGATCGGCCGCCCGTCCGGCCCATCGTGGTCGACGATCGCCGGCATCTTGTTGTTGGGCGAGATCGCCAGGAATTCCGGCTGGAACTGGTCGCCCTTGCCGATATTGATCGGGTGGATCGCGTAAGGCAGCCCGCATTCCTCGAGCATGATGGTGATCTTCCATCCGTTCGGGGTCGGCCAGTAATAGAGATCGATCGGTTGCTGCGCGGAAGCCGCCATGGATTTCCCTCTCCTTACCTGACGCACGGGTCCGTGCGGGACGTTAAGATATTAGATCGGAATGCGCACCCTCAGGCGCAATGAAATTCCGTGGAAAGGATGCGTGGCTGCTCCCGGGCCCTTGCATGTTTCAGTATTTCATCATGAGATGCCCGGGCATGACAAAGTTCCCAGGGGATCTATGATGAACCGTTTCGTGAGCTCCACTCTCGTCGCCTTGATGGCCCTGTCCATGGCGGGTGCCGCCCAGGCCGCCGCTGAAACGAAGCCGAAGAAGGAGCCGACCGCCGCCCAGCTTGCCGCACGCGAGCGCATGAGCAAGTGCAGCGCGGAATGGAAGGAAGCCAAGGCTGGCTCCAAGCTCCCCAAGGATGCCAAGTGGCCGAAGTTCTGGAGCGAGTGCAACACACGCCTCAAGGGCGGCACGAAGGCTTGAGCCCTATCGGCTTCTAAAGCATCGGATGTGAATTTGTATTCCCATCCGATGCGTCAACTTACTGGTTTGACGCATCTTTCCACGCAAAACCGGTTCCCACTTTTGCGTCCGATGCTTTAGCGCCTGATCGCCCGGCGCACGGCATAGGCGCCGCTCGCCCAGAGCATCGCGGCGACGAAGCGGACCGGGAACAGCGTCAGGCCGTCAGAGCGCACCGGGGCAATCCAGGGCAGCCCGAGGCTGCTGATTCCCCAGGAGACGAGCACCGACACGGCCAAGGCGACCATGCCGACGATCAGTACCTTGCCGAACTGGTCGGCCTTCCAGCCGAGCCACACCGCGAGGAGGATCAGGACCGGATCGAAGGCCGCAGGCAGCCAGTCCCAGAGATGAACGACGGGAACCGTGGGATGCACGTCGCTCACGCCCACCAGGCCTGGGGCAGCTTGATCCGACCGGCGGAATCCTCGATCACCTGGCCGGCCGCGAAGAGGGTCTCCTCGTCGAAGGCGCGGCCGATGAGCTGGAGGCCGAGCGGCAGGCCTTGAGCGTCGAGCCCGGCCGGAACGGCGATGCCCGGCAGGCCGGCCATGTTCACCGTCACGGTGAAGATGTCGTTGAGATACATCTCGACCGGATCGCCCGAGCCCTTCTCGCCGATGCCGAAGGCGGCGGACGGCGTCGCCGGGGTCAGGATGGCATGGACGCCCTGAGCATAGACCTCTTCGAAGTCGCGCTTGATCAGGGTGCGGAGCTTCTGGGCCCGGACGTAATAGGCATCGTAATAGCCGGCCGAGAGCACATAGGTGCCGATCATGATGCGGCGCTTGACCTCGCGGCCGAACCCGGCCGCACGGGTCTTCTCGTAGAGCTCGACGATGTCCCGGCCGTTCTCGCGCAGGCCGTAGCGCACGCCGTCATAGCGGGCGAGGTTCGACGATGCCTCGGCCGGGGCCACGATGTAATAGGCCGGCAGCGCGTATTTGGTGTGCGGCAGGGAGACCTCGACGATCTCGGCACCGGCGGCGCGCAGCCATTCCGTGCCCTGCTGCCAGAGCCTCTCGATCTCGGGCGACATGCCGTCGATCCGGTATTCCTTCGGAATGCCGATCTTGAGCCCCTTCACGCCCCGGGAGATGGCCGCCTCGAAATCCGGCACCGGAAGATCGACGCAGGTGGTGTCCCGGTCGTCGGGCCCCGCCATGGAGCGCAGCATGATGGCCGTGTCGCGCACGGTGCGGGCGATGGGGCCGGCCTGGTCCAGGGACGAGGCGAAGGCCACCGTGCCCCAGCGGGAGACGCGCCCATAGGTCGGCTTGATGCCGACCGTGCCGGTGAAGGCCGCCGGCTGGCGGATGGAACCGCCCGTATCGGTCGCGGTGGCGCCCAGGCACAGATGGGCGGCAACCGCCGCCGCCGAGCCGCCCGAGGAGCCGCCGGGCACCAGATGGGTGCCCTCGATGGCGCCGGCCGCGCCCGCACTCACGTTCGAGCCCTCGCGCCGCCAGGGCGACACCACCGGCCCGAAGGCGCTGGTCTCGTTGGAGGAGCCCATGGCGAACTCGTCCAGGTTGAGCTTGCCGAGCATCACGGCGCCGTCGTTCCAGAGGTTCCGGGTGACGGTGGATTCGTAGGGCGGGTTGAAGTTGCCCAGGATCCTGGACCCCGCGGTCGTGGTCACGCCGTCGGTGCAGAACAGGTCCTTGATGCCGAGCGGAATGCCCTCGAGCGCCCCGCCCTCGCCCCTGGACAGCTTCTCATCCGAGGCCTTGGCCATGGCGAGCGCCTTTTCCGGCGTCTCGAGCACATAGGCATTGAGCGCCCTCGCCTTCTCCATGGCGGCGAGATGCGCCTGGGCGAGCTCGGTGGCGGAGAAGGTCTTGGCCTTCAGGCCGTCGCGGGCCTCGGCAATCGTGAGATGGGTCAGTTCGGTCACGGGACTGGATCTCTTGTCTCGACGTCAGGCCGGGCTCGCCCCGGCCATGCACGCCTTATTCTGCGGGAGATCCCCGGGTCGCGCTGCGCTTGCCCGGGGATGGTCGAGGAACCGGCGGTCCGCGGTTTACTCGACCACCTTGGGCACGAGGAAGAAGTTGTCTTCCGTGGCGGGGGCGTTGCGGACGATCTTGTCCGCGTAGCCGCCGTCGGTCACGCCGTCCTGGCGCTTCTTCATGACCATGGGGGTCACGGAGGTCATCGGCTCGATGCCCTCCACGTCCACCTCGTTGAGCTGCTCGACGAAGGAGAGAATCGCGTTGAGCTCGCCCTGGAGATGAGGCACCTCCGCATCCGTCACGGCAATGCGCGCCAGATGGGCGATGCGGCGGACCGTTTTCTCATCGACCGACATGAATGGTCTAACCTCTTGGAAATCTGCTTGGCGGCCTATAGCACCCGCCCGCCTCGGGGGGCAACGCTGGATGTGCGGCAGACCGATCTGACGCCCTCAACGTCATGGCCGGGCTTGTCCCGGCCATCCCGATACTCTGAAGCGCCGCCCCCTTCCGATCGAGATCACCGGGACGAGCCCGGTGATGACGTGGAGCTTTAAACCGTCACCCCCACGGTCTTGTGCGGCACCACCACCTGGATCCCCTTGCCGTCCAGGGCCGCGACGAAGCGGTCGGCGTTGGGGACGAGGGGCGGGAAAGTGGCGTAATGGCACGGGATGGCCGCCTTGGCGCCGCTGAAATACCGCTCGACGGCCAGGGCCGCGACCTCCGGACCCATGGTGAAGCGGTCGCCGATGGGCACGATGACCACATCGGGCCGGTGGATCTCGGCGATCAGGGCCATGTCGCCGAAAATGTCGGTATCGCCCATGTGATACACGGTCGGCTCGCCCGGGGCCTTCACGATGATTCCGTTGGCGTTGCCGAGCGGGAAGTTCACGTCCATCTCCACGAGGCCGGCGGAATGGTCCGCCCGCACCAGGGTGACGGTGAAGCCGTCCTGCTCCGTCGTGCCGCCCGTGTTCATGGTATCGATGTTCTCGACGCCCTGCTTGGCGAGATACATGCAGAGCTCGAAATTGGTGACCACCTTGGCGCCCGTCGCCTTGGCGATGTCGACCGTATCGCCCACGTGGTCCCCATGCCCGTGAGTGATGAGGATATGCGAGACACCCTGGACGATCTTGCCCTTGTCTCCCTCGAAGGCCGGATTGCCGGTGAAGAACGGATCGATGAGCACGGCCTTTCCGGCGAAATCGAGCCGGAAGGCGGAATGGCCGAACCACGTAATTTTCATGGGAATACCCTCGCTTTCGGCAACATCACATGGGGCAGCCGCACCCTTCCGACCACGCCCCCCAGGAACAAATCCGCAGGTCGGGCTTTAAGAAGCTAAGCAATAAACATCAAGCCTGCAGGAGGATTGCCATGTCCCGCCTCATCGCCAGTTTTGCCGCAGCCGCCGGGCTCCTGGCCTCCACCAGCGCCTGGGCCGTCGAGATTTCGATCTCGTGCAGCGCGCTCGGCAAGGAATACGAGATCTGCAAGCAGGGCACCGACGCCTGGGCGAAGAAGACCGGCAACACGGTCAAAATCGTCTCGACCCCGAACTCCGCCACCGAGCGCCTCGCCCTGTTCCAGCAGCTTCTCGCGGCCGGAGCCGGTGACATCGACGTGTTCCAGATCGACGTGGTCTGGACCGGCACGCTCGGCAACCACCTCCTCGACCTGACTTCGAAGGCGCAAGGCGCGATCGGCGACCACCTCCCCGCGATGGTCGAGACCAGCCGTGTCGAGGGCAAGCTGATGGCCGTGCCGTGGTTCGCCGACGCGGGGCTGCTCTATTACCGCAAGGACCTGCTGGACAAGTACAAGCGGCCCGTGCCGCAGACCTGGGCCGACCTCACGGAGACCGCCCGCCTGATCCAGGAGGGCGAGCGCAAGGAGGGCCGGGGCGACTTCTGGGGCTATACCTGGCAGGGCCGCGCCTATGAGGGCCTGACCACCAACGCCCTCGAATGGATCGCCTCCAACAATGGCGGCACCATCGTGGACGAGAAGGGCGACGTCACCATCGAGAACCCCAAGGCCGCCGAGGCCCTGAAGACCGCCGCCGGCTGGGTCGGCACGATCACGCCCGAGGGCGTGCTCAACTATACGGAGGAGGAGGCGCGCGGAATCTTCCAAGCCGGCAATGCCGTGTTCATGCGCAACTGGCCCTATGCCTGGGCCCTGGCGCAGGGCGGCGACAGCACCATCAAGGACAAGATCGGCATCGCGCCCCTGCCGAAAGGCGGTGCGGACGGCCGCCACGCGGGCACCCTCGGCGGCCAGTTGCTTGCCGTCTCCAAATATTCGAAGAACGCCGATGCCGCGACCGATCTCGTCCTGTACCTGACGAGCGAGGCGGAGCAGAAGCGCCGCGCGGTCGAAGGCGCCTTCAACCCGACCATCGTGTCGCTCTACAGCGACCCGGACATCGCCAAGGCCAATCCCTTCATCGGCGATCTGGTCGACGTGTTCAGCAACGCGGTCGCACGCCCGGCCACCGTGACGGGCCAGAACTACAACAAGGTCTCGACCGAGTTCTTCAACGCGGTGCATCAGGTCCTTTCGAAGCGTTCCGAGCCCGCGCAGGCGCTGAGCCGCCTCGACCGCGACCTGAAGCGGATCAAGCGCAACGGCTGGCAATGATCATGAGCAGCGCCGTCGCCGAGGCCGGCGCTCCCATCGCGCAGCAGGCGCGGGGACGCGGCTCGTCCCTGACGCGCTCGCGCGTCAGGGCGGCGTGGCTCTTCATCGCGCCGAGCCTGATCGTCGTCGCGCTCATCGCGGGCTGGCCCCTGGCGCGGACGATCTGGTTCAGTTTCACGGACGCCAGCCTCAACAACCTGAGCGACTATAACTTCATCGGCCTGGAGAATTATCTCGCCAAGTACGACGGCGAGTGGTTCGGGATCCTGATCGAGCCCGACTGGTGGCGTTCGGTGTGGAACACCCTGTGGTTCACCCTCGTGTCGGTCTCGCTCGAGACGGTGCTCGGCACCGTGGTGGCGCTGATCCTGAACGCGGCGTTCCCGGGGCACGGCCTCATGCGGGCCGTGATCCTGATCCCCTGGGCGATCCCGACCATCGTGTCCGCCAAGATGTGGAGCTGGATGCTGCACGACCAGTTCGGCGTGATCAACGACCTCCTCCTGCGCATCGGCCTGATCGCCGCGCCGGTCACCTGGACGGCCAATGCCGACACGGCCCTGTGGTCTGCCGTCATGGTGGATGTCTGGAAGCACACGTCGTTCATGGCGCTGCTCATCCTGGCCGCCCTCCAGATGCTGCCGCAGGACATCTACGAGGCCGCGAAGGTGGACGGCGTCTCGCCTGTCCGCGTGTTCTTCCGCGTGACCCTGCCGCTCATCAAGCCGGCGCTGCTGGTCGCGGTGATCTTCCGCTCCCTCGACGCCCTGCGGGTCTTCGACCTCATCTATGTCCTGACGTCGAACTCCAAGGACACGGCCTCCATGTCCGTCTATGCGCGCCAGCAGCTCGTCGATTTCCAGGAAGTGGGCCTCGGCTCGGCCGCATCGACGCTGATCTTCCTCATCATCGCCCTCGTGGTCGTGATCACCCTCGCGGCCGGACGCGTGCGCCTCGGGGAGGATCCACGATGAAGCTGCTGGCCCGCATTGGCTTCTGGCTGCTCGTGATCGTCATCGCGTTCTTCGCGCTGTTTCCGTTCTATTACGCGATCATCTCGTCCTTCCGCACGGGGAGCGCCCTGTTCTCGGTAGCCTACCTGCCCGAGACCTTCGATTTCTCGAACTACGTCGCCGTGTTCGAACGCCAGCCCTTCGGCCGCAACATCCTGAACTCGGTCATCGTATCCGGCTCCGTGGTGGTCCTGTCGCTGGGCTTAGGCATCACGGCGGCCTACGCCTTCGGGCGCATCGCCTTTCGCGGCCGCTCGCTGCTGCTCATGACGATCCTGTCCGTCTCGATGTTCCCGCAGGTGGCGGTGCTCGCCGGCATGTTCGAGCTGATCCGCTCCTTCGGCCTCTACAACACCCTGCCCGGCCTGATCCTCGCCAACCTCATGCTCACCCTGCCCTTCACGATCTGGGTGCTCACCACCTTCATGCGCGAGCTGCCGAGGGAGATCGAGGAAGCGGCTTTCGTCGACGGCGCAACGCCGTGGATCGTGGTGCGGCGCGTGTTCCTGCCGCTCATGGCCCCCGCGGCGGTGACCACGGGACTGCTGGCCTTCATCGTCTCGTGGAACGAGTTTCTCTTCGCCCTCACCTTCACGCTCACCAACGAGCAGCGCACTGTGCCGCCCGCCATCGCCCTCATGAGCGGCTCGACTGCTTATGAGCTGCCCTGGGGCGCGATCATGGCCGGCTCCGTCATCGTGACGATTCCGATCATCGTCCTGGTGCTCGTATTCCAACGCAAGATCGTCGCCGGCCTCACGGCCGGCGCGGTGAAGGGCTAGTTTAGGAAGTTTCCGCAATGGCTGATGTCGTCCTCAAGAACGTCCAGAAGTCCTTCGGCCGGGTGAAGATCATCCACGGCGTCGATCTCGATATCCGCGACGGCGAGTTCGTGGTCTTCGTCGGTCCCTCGGGCTGCGGAAAATCCACGCTGCTGCGCCTCATCGCCGGGCTCGAGGACATCACGGCGGGCGATCTCCTCATCGGCGGCGAGCGCGTGAACGATCTCGTGCCGGCCAAGCGCGGCATCGCCATGGTGTTCCAGTCCTACGCGCTCTACCCGCACATGAACGTCTACGACAACATGGCCTTCGGGTTGGAACTGGCGAAGTCCTCGAAAGCCCAGATCGACGCCAAGGTGCGTGAGGCCGCGCGCATGCTGCAGATCGACAATCTCCTCGACCGCAAGCCCAGGCAGCTCTCCGGCGGCCAGCGCCAGCGCGTCGCCATCGGCCGTGCCATCGTGCGCGACCCGAAGGTCTTCCTCTTCGATGAACCGCTCTCGAATCTCGACGCGGCGCTTCGCGTGCAGACCCGCATCGAGATCGCCAAGCTCCACAACGACACAGGCGCGACCATGATCTACGTGACCCATGACCAGGTGGAGGCGATGACCCTCGCAGACCGGATCGTGGTGCTCAACGGGGGACGGATCGAGCAGGTCGGCACGCCGCTGGATCTCTATCATCGCCCGGCCAATCTCTTCGTCGCTGGCTTCATCGGCTCGCCTCAGATGAATTTCATCGAGTGCCAGGTCGCCGGCGTCGGCCTCGACGAGGTGCTGGTGAGCCTTCCCAGCGGCGGTACCCTGTCCGTCCCGGTGGCTCCGGAAGCCGTTAATCCGGGCGAGGCCGTCACCCTCGGCGTCAGGCCCGACCACGTGCGGGTCAACCCCCAAGGCTCTCTCACCGGGCGCGTCGAGCTGGTGGAGGAGCTCGGCGAGAACCACCTTCTCTACGTGGACATGGGCAAGGGACGCCGCCTCACCGTCCGCGAGCCGGGCGACGCGCGCCACGAGGCGGGAAACACCGTCACCCTCGAGATCGACCGCGAATCCTGCCACCTGTTCAAGCGCTCGGGGGCAGCACTGCCGTCGCGCGCCGGGACCGTGAACCCGGCTCCGTCCTCGCCGGACCTGACGAGCGCGGCGTGACACTCCCCGTCATGGCCGGCCTTGTGCCGGCCATCCCGATACGGAAAAGCTCGGCGCCCTCATGAATCGAGATCACCGGCACAAGGCCGGTGATGACGTCGAGGATCATAGCGAACACCACTCTCCCGTCTCGACGCCGGCCCGCTTCCCCTATACTGGCTGGGAGCCGGCAGGATGACGAGGAGGCAGCCCATGATCTCACGAGACGACGAACTGGTCGCCTTCATCGACGGCCTGCCGCCCCGTGCCCGCCTCATGGGCCTCGATCTCGGGACCAAGACCATCGGGCTCGCCCTCTCGGACGTGGAGCGGCGCATCGCCACCCCCCTGGAGACGATCAAGCGGGTGAAGTTCACCCCCGATGTCGGCCGCATCAAGGACCTCGCCTCCCGCTATGACGTCGGCGGCCTCGTCTTCGGCCTGCCGCTCAACATGGACGGCACGGAGGGCCCCCGCTCCCAGGCGACCCGCGCCTTCGTGCGCAACATGAAGCCCCTCCTGCCGCTGCCCATTCTGTTCTGGGACGAGCGCATGTCCACCATGGTGGTGACCCGCACGCTCCTCGATGCGGACGCGTCCCGCGCCAAGCGGGCCGACGCGGTCGACAAGATGGCCGCTGCCTACATCCTCCAGGGCGCCCTCGACCGCTACGAGCGCATCGCGGCCGATGCCGAGGACGCGGCGGACGAAGCCGCCCTCCGGTCGGGCCTCGACCTGGACAATCCACCGGAAGGCGGATCGCTCGACGATTAGCCGGAGACCCACGCGCGCCCATTTCGAGGCTTGACGCGCCATGAAAAGCCCCCTATCTCACCGCCAACCGCGACGCCGGTTTCGAATCCCAGCCCCCGATGCTTGAGACAAAGCCTCCGGAAAGGCCAAGGGTTCGATGGCTTCGGTGGGGGATAGTTTAATGGTAGAACAGCGGACTCTGACTCCGTTAGTCTTGGTTCGAATCCAGGTCCCCCAGCCAGCCCCTCTTTCAAGCACTTAGCAGTATTTTCTCAGACACGGATCTCGCGGGTTAGACATTTCGATCCGTCGAAGCTGGACAATTGCGTCCCCTCTTGCCCGCGCGGATGGCCTGAGCAAGACTGCTTGCATCAGCTTTCCTGTTGCGAAAGCTGTAGATAGCCTCAACCATGAACTGGTCCGGCTAACAATTGCCGAGAACGACAACTCTCTCTTCATCCTTCCCCACTATAAGCTCTCCACAAAACCTCGACGGCAGGCCTAGTGCGGGTCCCTAAAACCGCGCTATAGTGCGGCCGAGGTACTCCCGAGGAAGGTCAGCGCCATGGCGATCGTCTACCCAATGGTGGCTTTGGTTGGCGGTCTCGTCAGTTGCGTCCTGCTGTGGCCCTACGGGGCGGCCATTGCGCTGCTCAGCATGCCGATTGCCGGGAGCCTGCTGGCCCTCGCCGCCGCGGTTCTGGTGTACAGGCGAACCGCGGATGAGGCCGGCACGAGCCATGACCGCGCAGGTGATAGGGATCCGACCCGGACGTTGCGGACGACGGAAAGCCGATAAGAGCCCAGAGCGGCCGGGACCTACAGCCCCCCTCTCGGACAGGGGCAAGCCCTCCATCCATTCTGCATGCAGGCCCCCTTTTTCGTCTCGCCCGCCGCGCGGACAAGCCGGATGGGTGAGCGCAAAAGGGCAATGTTCGCCTTCGATGCAATCGACTAGATAGATCGCCATGACGCCCAAACTGTTTTTCCGCTGGGTCGCATGGCTTCTCGTCCTTGCGATCGCGATCTTCACCGTTGCGCCCATACAGTTCCGGCCTGTCACCGGAGCATCGGTCGGACTGGAGCGATTTGCCGCCTTCGCGATGATCGGAACGGCCTTC
Organism: Microvirga mediterraneensis; assembly: GCF_013520865.1. Taxonomy (NCBI): domain Bacteria; kingdom Pseudomonadati; phylum Pseudomonadota; class Alphaproteobacteria; order Hyphomicrobiales; family Methylobacteriaceae; genus Microvirga; species Microvirga mediterraneensis. The sequence continues at coordinate 2,414,279 of NZ_JACDXJ010000001.1, read as the reverse complement.
TGCCTGGGCTATCCGAGACACCGCCTCCAGATCATCGTGCTGATGATCGGGATGATCACCGTCCTCGAGGTCGCGCAGAACTATGTGCCGAGCCGGCATGGCCGCCTGCCGGATGGCCTGGTCAAAGTGTCGGGCGCCCTGATCGGCGCGGCCTTTGCCATGCTCCTGACCCGCGGAAAGCGGATCTCCTGAAGCATCGGACGTGGATCCGAACTCACATCCGAGGCTTTAGGTTTTCGAACACTTTCATCTTCCCGCGTAAAACCGGTTCCCACTTTTGCGCTCGATGCTCAAAGGATCACGGCCCAGGGCGCGGCTCCCCCTCTTCATTATGGTTTCTTAACGCTCCTGAACCGTATAACTCCCTTTTCACCCTTCCTGCCATGCTTCCGCCCTCTTGGAGGCGATAGACAGGAAGCAGGACAGGAACCCGGTGCGCGATGATGAACCGTCTGACGATCGCCATAGCCGTGGCCGGGTGGGCCTTGTACGGCTTCTCGGCCCTGATGCCGACCGGCGCCGATCCCAAGACCGAGATCGCACGGCTGCGCCAGGTCGCTGAAGCAGCCGGGGCCGACCGTGACGCCCTCGCGGCCGAACTGCAGCATTTCAAGGAGGGACACCAGGACCTGCAGCATGTCCAGAACCGGATTGCCGCCGCCACTCAGGAGTTGAAGCACCTGGAATATCTCCGGTCCAGGATCAGCGGCGAGATCGACGTGATGCGGCCTCAACCCTCGAAGGCCTCATCTCAACCCTTGCCCCCACCCCAGAATCCCGCCCCTCCGGACGCGGCCGGCGAGGCCCTTTCGAAAGAGGAAATCGGCTTTGCGCAGCAGGCGCTGACGGCGCTGGGCTTCGGTCCCTTGAAAGCCGACGGGGTATTCGGCCCGGGCACACGGCGCTCGATCGAGGCCTTCCAACAGGCCCGTGGGCTCCCGGTCACCGGAAAGCTCGAGGGCGCGACCCTTCGGGCGCTTCAGAGCAGACAGACGGCCGCGCAGCCGTAATTCCGAGAGCGTCGCGGTTCATTCCCCTCGGCCTATGCCGAGGGCGACATCTTAGAGCATCGTCCGGAAAAGCGGGCCCGGTTTTCGCCGACGCGGCCCTCTGGGTCCGGCCCGAACGATGCTGTCCTCTATAGACGAAGCATCGGATCAATCCCAAAAGTGCAAGTCCACTTGTGGGTCCGATGCTGTAGAGCAGCGAGTGCGAATTCGAACTCGCGTCCGATGCTTCAGCGCCGGGAGCTTTCGACGGCCTTCACCTGATCGCCGGATGCCAGCCGGAGCCTGCGCTCCAAATCCTCGACCTGCCTGGCGACCGCATTGAGGTTCGTTCTGATGACGAACAGGTCCGAGGCGGACACACCGGATGTCCCGATCGCCGGCTTCACATCGAGCATCGGTTCGTCTCCCTGATTCTTCGGCTTCGAGCCGCTGCCGGCAATCCAGCGCCAGATGGCGCGAACGATCAAAGCGACCAGGACGAACAGGAGCAGCCCGACCGCCAGGACGATACCCAGCGTCACGGCAGCGCCGAGTTGATCACTTCCCCCCATAGAACTCCCCCCTCATCAGCAGGAAATTCCTAGAGCATCGATCCTGAAAGTGGAATGCACATTTGCACATGATGCGGCAGGCGGGGCGGGATCGAGGCGGAAGGCCTATGCCCCCCGTACGTAGGCAGGAGAGGAACAGGGCCCCTCATCGACTACTACTTTTGTGCAAGGTCGGGACGCAGCTTTTCTGTTGCTGGGCTGCCGAAGCCTGAATACTCTCCCCTCACAAGAAAAAGGGCCGCAACAAAGCGACCCCGAAGTTTAGGGAGGAAACGCCCAAGAAGGGCGAGCAGGACGGTGACACCGATCACCGTCCTGCATTGCAATAAAGTATTATGTGCCGCAAAAAGCGGCAAGCATCAAAGGGCAGCATCGCTGCCTTTTCTTTTTCCTGTATCCTATTAGCCACAGCTTTGAACCCGCATGGTGCTCCACTCTTGCGTTTGCGCATCATGGAGGTCCGGAAAACAGGGTCGCTTTTCCGACGTATCGGCTAGCGGATACATTCGATGGGAACGCGGACGTTGGACCCTCCGATCAGGACGGTCCGGCACGGCACGCCGTTGATGATCTGGACCTCGTTCGGCATGGCATAGGGGAACAGCGCATCGGGGCTGCCCGTCAGCGGCCGGCCACCGATCGAGCGCGCACCTCCATCCTCGATGCGGATGCTGCCGGTCGTCCCAGGCTCGAACGTCCCGGTCGGCGCCTGCCCGGCGCATTCGACGGGAACGCGGACGTTGGACCCTCCGATCAGGACGGTCCGGCAGGGCACGCCGTTGATGATCTGGACCTCGTTCGGCGCCGCATAGGGAAAGAGCGAGCCGGGCGTCCCTTGTATGGGATTGGGCTGCGACTGAGCCTGCGCGGCCGCGAGCCCGGCAATGGACACAATCCCTGCAACGGACAGGATCGTCAGCGTTCTCATGGAGGCCTCCTCTCCGCAGACGGCAAGAAATGCGGCATGCAGAGGCACTGCGGTTCGCCCCTGTTGCACGACGTCGACGAATGATCGTCCGCCGAGACCGAGGGCAGGCTCCAGGGTTTCACGCGAGGTGAAGCCCGCCAAGCCTGCCCTCATGCACGGCATCGCGACTCGCAGCTGAACCCGACGATGAGTCAGCCCATCAACGCGCCGCTCCGCGACGGTCGCCCGGCGAGGGCCGATCCGATCGTCAAGAACAGGGCACGGGAGTTGATCGGCGCACGCATCGATCAAGCGTCAGGTGAATACGCGGGATTGATCCTAACCGGACCAATCTGCCCTGCTTGATCCGTTGAGCCATTCACTTACCAAATCAGGACAGAGCGGATTCACGCCCGACAATCGAAACCGCTCCCGCGCGAAAATACCTCCAAAGGGCTATTCGGCGGCATCCGCCCCCGCACCGATGATTCCCGCCTTGACGCCGGGCATGGCCTCGGCTGCTATGGCGAGGCTGGGACAAGGATCAGAATCCAAGGGGGAACGATGCGTTATCTTCCGCACTGGTTGTCATGTGCCCTCATGGTTCCGGCCGGGCTCCTCTGCGGAGGTGCTGACAGCGCGCTTGCCGCGGACCTGAGCCCCCCGCCCGCTCCTGTGATCGAAGCCCCTGCCCTTCCCGGCTGGACCTACCGCTTCACGCCCTATGGCTGGCTGACCGCATTGAACGGCACCCAGACCATTCGTGGCCGGTCCGCGAAGGTCAATGCGAGTTTCGCCGACATCGTGGAGAAGTCGGACACGCTCGTCGCCCTGATGGGCGACTTCGAGGCCCGCAACGGTCCGCTGTCTCTTTTTACCGACGTCGTCTGGAGCAAGATCGGCCTCGACGGCGGCAACATCAGAAGCCGCACATTGGCGCCCGGCGTGACGGGAACGCTCGCCACCTCCCTGAGCCTCGACATCGAAATGGCCATCGTCGAAGCCGGCGCGGCCTACGAGGTCTACCGCACGGGACCGCTGGCCTTCGACCTGCTCGCCGGGGCGAGATACTGGCACCAGTCGGCTGATCTTTCGCTGGCTGTCGCGGGCACCGTCTCGACGGCCGATCTCGACGTGGTGGGCGCCCGCGCGATTGCCCATTCGGGGTCGGTCGACTGGCTCGATCCCATGATCGGCGGACGCATCCGCTACACCGTGGCGCCCGGGCATGAACTCCTGCTGCGCGGCGATATCGGCGGGTTCGGCCTCGGGAGCGATCTCTCCTGGCAGGCCATCGGGGCCTACGGCTTCGAACTCGGCACCTACCAGAGCATCACGTTCTCCGGCGTCATCGGATATCGCGCGCTCTACGTGGATTACGCCCAGGGCGAGGGCCGGCAGCGCTATCAGTTCGACATGCTCCAGCACGGACCGGTTCTCGGCATCAGCGCGCGTTTCTGATCACGTTCGAAGCCTGTCCCCTATTGTCAAGCAGCGCCGTCCGGCCGGTGGCAATCTTGACTGGAATCCTCTGGAACCAGGAGAGAACCATGCGGCGTCTCGTTTTACCCATCGCGCTCGCCGGATTGGCAGCGGCGACGTCGGTTTCGGCTCAGGGACAGAATTCCCGCCAGCCGCCGGTCCGCAACGGCGAGGTGGTGATCCCGTCCCAAAAAGCCCTTGAGCGGGACTCGGCGACACAACCGCGAAACGACTTTTCGACGAACGACGCGACGGCAACCGAGCAGATGAATCGTCAGAACCAGCGCATCGACAAGCTGCTTGAGAAAGGCATCTGCACGGGTTGTCGG